>NZ_LZMD01000087.1 GCF_001668575.1 Mycobacterium sp. 1164985.4 | reverse complement strand
GCAGCCACACCCCAGGCGATTGCCGATTATGCCGCGGCTTTGGGCCCCGACGCCGAACGTTACGACGCCGCGCTCGGTGAGCCCCGGTTCGACGACGACGCCTGGGCGGGCAAGCTCGACGTTCTGCTCGATCTGAGGCCCGCGGTGGCGTCGTTCACCTTCGGCCTGCCCAGCGCCGAGGAGATACAGCGCCTGCGTGCGGCAGGTATCACGACGGTGGGCACCGTGACGACGTTGGCCGAGGCTCGGCAGGCCGTCGAGCGCGGCGTCGTAACGTTCGGCGTCGGGGCCCAAAGCCGCGGCATAATCGGCAATCGCCTGGGGTGTGGCTGCAGATGGTTGCGGGACAAAGACATTCGCGCCCACCGGGCCGGTGGTCAGGCTCTGTGCAACGCTGATGCGTTCGGCGAACACCTGCGCCGTGAGGTAGCCCCCGGCCACGAATCCCAAGCCACCGGCCGCGCTACCTCCGGCGGCGAGCTCGGGGGTCGACGGACCGCCGGCCATCGGTGCGACGAGAATCGCCGCGGTGAGGTCGCGCAGATCGAACATCAGCGCACCGCCTTAGCGAAGAGCAGGCAGTCCTGCGGTTCGTCGCTGATGTTCGGCAGCAACGCGTAGCGGGCCAGGCGACCCTCCAGGCGGAGCCCATTGCGCCGGAGCAGGTTCGCCGATGCCTCGTTGTCGACGTGGCAGTACGCCGAGATGCGGTAGACGGTCGGATCACGGTGCGCCTTGTCGAACAACAGGCGAACCGCCTCGGACATGAAACCCTGCTTCCACCACGGCCGACCCAGGTAGTAGCCGAAGTCGATGTGGTGCGGCTGTGGTCGCCGCCAGCCGATCGCCCCGATCGGGCCCTCTCCGCGCAGATCGATCAGCCAGGTCGTCTCGCCACCGACGTTGAACACTTCGGTGAGGACGCGTCGGGTTTCGCCGACGTCGCGGTGCGTTCGCCACGCCATGTAGTGCGTCACCTCCGGATCCGACGCGACCCGCTCGAAGAGGGGCTCCGCGTCGTCGAGGTTCGGCGCACGCAACGCGATCCTCGGGCCGTTGAGCACCTCGATGTCCGCCATGGGTACATCGTGCATCGTTGCCGGGTTCACCACCACGGTGGTTGACTGAATCGGTATGGCGATCACGTTCAACCACACCATCGTGGCCGCAAGAGACCGTGAGGAATCGGCCCGGTTCTTCACCGAGTTGTTCGGCCTACCCGCCGCCAAAGAGTTCGGCCATTTCCTGGCCGTCGGATTGGCGCATGACGCGAGCCTCGACTTCGCGCAGGTCGGTCCTGATGAGGAGATCCGCCCGCAGCATTACGCCTTCCTGGTGTCCGAGGACGAGTTCTCCGAGATCTACGGCCGCATCCGCGAGCGGGACCTGCAGCACTGGGCCGACCCCCGCGGCATGCGGCCGGGCGAGATCAATCACAACGACGGCGGTCGCGGCGTCTACTTTCAGGATCCGGCGGGCCACTACCTCGAGATCATCACCCGGCCTTACGGATCCGGCGCGGGCTGACCCGCTACCTGAGTGAGTGCCCGCGTTTGCTTTCCTGATCGCGGTAGTCGTCGGCGAGCTTGCGGACGTGTTTGGGCAGCGCATCGGCGGCCACATCGGCAAGGCTCGTCCGTTCGAGCACCGATCGCATGCTCGCGCGCAGTGCACGCCAGACGTCGGTCAGCGGCGTCGTCGGCCCGGTGTAGGGCAGGTCTCCGAGCCCGATGTCACGGACGCTGGCCAGCGGACCGTCGATGCAGCGCAATACATCGGCGAGGCTGATGTCCTTCGCCGGGCGGGCCAGCTCGTAGCCGCCCTCACGGCCGCGGTGGCTGCGCACGAGGCGGTCGGTCCGCAGCGCCGCAAGGATGTCGACGAGAAACTGCGGCGGGATGCCCTGCGCTTTGGCGAGGTCGTCGGTCGTGACGAGGACGCCGTCGTCAGCGGTGGCCAGCTGCACCATCGCGCGAACGGCGTACTCCGCTTTGGCCGACATGCGCATGGACACAGTCAATCACTAGTGACGGCCAGCACCGCTTCGGCGAGCTCCGGCCGGCAGACGATGAGGTCAGGCAGCAGCGGGTCGGGACGGTTGTAGAGCAACGGGGACCCGTCGATGCGGGAGGTGTGCAGGCCGGCGACGCGGGCGACGGCGACAGGCGCCGCCGAATCCCACTCGTACTGCCCACCCGCGTGCACGTAGACATCCGAGAGACCCTGTACGACGGACGCGACCTTCGCCCCCGCCGAGCCCATCTCGACCAACGTGCCGCCAAGCGCGTCGCGCACCGCGAGCGCGATTGCAGGCGGCCGTGTGCGCGACACGACGATCCGCGGCGTATCGGGGGCGGCAGGCGGCGGCGCGACCGCGGGCGTGGCCAACGTGATGTGCTGGGCCGGGAGCGCCACCGCGCCCGCGACCAGTTCCCCCCGTACCCACAGCGCGACGTGCACGGCCCAGTCGTCGCGCCCGAGTTCGGAGAACTCGCGAGTGCCGTCGAGGGGATCGACGATCCAGACGCGTTCGGCGCTCAAGCGGACGGGGTTGTCAGCACCCTCCTCCGACAGCACCGCGTCATCCGGCCGTTCGGTCGCCAGCGCTTCCATCAGGAAGTCGTGGGAACGCTTGTCCCCGGCGGCTTTTCGCTCGGGTCCGGTGGCGTCGGCCAGCTCCGTGCGCACGCCGAGCAGAAGCTCTCCAGCCGCCGTGGCCAGCTGTGCAGCGAGATCGTGATCGCTCACTGGCGGCTTTCCAGCAGCTCGATCACCATGTCCGCCAACTCCTCGGGGTCGCGGTCGGGGGTCAACCGCAGGTCCGGGTTCTTCGGTCGCTGATAGGGACTGTCGATTCCGGTGAAGTGGGTGATCTTCCCGGCGCGGGCCTTGGCGTACAAGCCCTTCGGGTCGCGTCGTTCGCAGTCCTCCAGGGGCGTGTCGCAGAAGACCTCGAAGAAGTCGAGGCCCGCCTCGGTGGTCACCTTTCGCGCCAGGGCGCGGTGTTCCTCGAGCGGACTGATCGCGGGCACCAGCACCACCTGTCCGGAATCGGCGAGGATCGCCGCGACGTGAGCCAACCTGCGCTGGTTCTCGGCACGGTCGGCCATCGAGAAGCCGAGATCGGCGTTGAGCCCGTGGCGCAGGTTGTCACCGTCGAGAACATAGGCGGGAACGCCCTTTTCGATCAGCTTCTGCTCCACCAGCATCGCCACCGACGACTTACCCGACCCCGATAGGCCGGTGAACCACACCGTCCTGCCCTTGCTCAGCCGGTCCTCGGCCTTGCACAACGACTCGTGCCGCACGGTGTTCGGACTCGAGGTGCGCGCGGTTACCTGCGGCAGGATCATGCCTGCGGCGACCGTGCCGTTGGTGTTCGGGTCGATCAGGATGAACGAGCCGGTGGTCGCGTTGCGGCTGTACTCGTCGAGCAGCAGCGGCGTCTGCGTCCGCAGCGAGACACGGCCCAGCTCATTGAGTTTGAGCGCGGTCGCCTCTTTGTCCCGGTGCAGGGTGTTGACGTCGAGCCGGTAATCCAGCGCCGTCACCCGCGCCCGTGTCGTGCGGGTGGTGTGCTTGATCAGGTAGTCGCGGCCGGGCTCCAACGCGGACCCGTCGGCCATCCAGCAGACGGTGGCGTCGAATTCCTGTGCCCCCCGGGGTTGGTTGTTCGGACGCGCGATCAGGTCGCCGCGCGAGATGTCGATGTCGTCGGTCAGGCTGATCGCCACCGCCATGGGCGGGAACGCCTCGTCGACAGGACCGTTGGGACCCTCGATCGCCGAGATGCGTGATGTCAGACCCGCGGGCAGCACGACGACGTCGTCACCGACCTTCATCACGCCGCTGGCGACGGTGCCTGCGTAACTGCGGTGGTCGTGGTGTTCCAGCGACTGCGGGCGGATCACGTACTGGACGGGAAAACGGACGTCGACAAGATTGCGGTCGCCGGCGATGTACACCTCTTCGAGGTGCGTCAGCAGCGGCGGACCCTCGTACCACGGTGTCTTGTCGGACTTGGTCACCACGTTGTCGCCGTTGAGGGCCGACAGCGGAATCGTCGTCACATCGTGGATGTCCAGGCGCGCGGCGAAGTCATGAAAGTCATCGCGGATCTTCTCGAACCGCTCTCTGTCCCAATCGATCAGGTCCATCTTGTTCACGGCGAGCACGATGTGCCGGATGCCGAGCAGCGATGCGAGGAACGCGTGACGGCGCGACTGCTCGAGCAGGCCGTGGCGCGCATCGACCAGGACGATGGCCAGCTGCGCGGTCGACGTACCCGTGACCATGTTGCGCGTGTACTGAATGTGGCCCGGAGTGTCGGCAATGATGAATTTGCGCCTGGGCGTAGCGAAGTAGCGATAGGCGACGTCGATCGTGATGCCCTGCTCACGCTCGGCCCGCAGGCCGTCGGTCACCAGCGCGAGATCGGTGTAGTCGTGACCGCGTTCCTTGGATGTCCGCTCGACAGACGCCAATTGGTCTTCCATGACGGCCTTGGAGTCGAACAGCAACCGGCCGATCAGGGTCGACTTGCCGTCGTCGACGGAACCCGCGGTGGCGATCCGCAACAGCGTCGCGGCGGACCGCGCATTGGGGGCGGGCCGCTCGCTGGTGCTAGTCATCAGAAGTAGCCCTCTCGCTTGCGGTCCTCCATGCCGGCCTCGGAAATGCGGTCGTCGGCGCGCGTGGCGCCGCGTTCAGTCAGCCGCGACACCGCCGTCTCGGCGATGACCTCGGAAACCGTTGCGGCGCGGGACTCCACACACCCGGTGCAGGTGACATCGCCGACGGTGCGGAACCGAACGGTCTTCTCGACAACCTCTTCGTCCTTGCGCGGCTGCAGGTACCGGTGCACGGCCAGCAGCATTCCGTCGCGTTCGAAGACCTTGCGGCGGTGTGCATAGTAAATCGAGGGCAGTTTGATCTTCTCTGCACCGATATAGGACCAGATGTCGAACTCGGTCCAGTTCGACAACGGGAACACGCGGATGTGCTCGCCCTTGTGGTGACGGCCGTTGTAGAGGTTCCACAGCTCCGGTCGCTGGGCCTTGGGGTCCCACTGACCGAACTCGTCGCGGAAGGAAAACACCCGCTCCTTGGCGCGCGCCTTCTCCTCGTCGCGGCGCGCGCCGCCGAACGCGGCGTCGAACTTGTTCTCGCGGATGGCCCGCAGCAGGGTCACCGTCTGCAGCGGATTGCGCGACGGGATCGTCTCGACCACACGCCCGGCGTCGATGTCGTCCTGCACTTTGGCGACGACCAGCCGGACGCCGAACTCCTCGACGAGTTCGTCGCGCGTCTGCAGCACCTCGTCGAAGTTGTGCCCGGTGTCGACGTGCATGACCGGGAACGGCAGCCGGCCCGGCCGGAATGCCTTGAGCGCAAGGTGCAGCATCACGATGGAGTCCTTGCCGCCGGAGAACAGCAGCACGGGCCGCTCGAACTCTGCGGCCACCTCGCGGATGATGTGGATGGCCTCGGCTTCCAATGACCGCAGGTGACTGAGCTCGTAGCGCCCCGCGTGAACGTGTTCGGTGGTGGCCGTCATGGTTTCCTCGTAAAGTTGGTAGGAATGACCATATTTACGATCATTCCCGATATTAGACACCGCGGCCGCGCGGGGTGTCAACGGCCGGGTGCCGCACTCCATCCCTTGCCGCGCGAGCGTGTCTGCGCACGACACGCCGCATGATCTCGGCACTTCGCGCACGCTCGACCGTCGCGAGCGTGCGCTCAGTGCTTACCCGCGAGGTAATTGAACTCGCGCGGCTGGCGCCGATACTCGACCTATGACCACCACTTCCCCGCCCCGGACGGGCGCAGACGTCATGGCGCAGTTCATCCCGCAGTCCCCGTTCGTGGCCAAGCTCGGCATCGTGCCCGAGCGGCTCGACGGCGACGAGATTCGGCTGCGCCTGCCGTGGGACGAGTCCAATGTGACCGTCGGCGACATGGTGCACGGCGGCGCGGTCGCCGCGTTGGCCGATGTCGCGGTGATGGCGGCGGCTTGGGCGCAGGCCGAGGTGCCGGAGTCACTGCGCGGGGTGACCACGTCGATGTCGCTGCAGTTTCTGTCGCCCGCGCGTGCGTGCGACCTGGTCGCGATCGGGCGGGTGCTGCGCCGGGGCAAGACGCTGGTCAACTGCGACGTCGACGTCGTCACGGCCGACGGCGAAGCGGTGGCGAAGGCGATCGCGACCTACAAGATCGGTTAGCGCACGCTCGTCGGCCCGCGAACGTGCGCAAAGTGTCGAAACTCCGCGGCGCGTCGTGTGCAAACACGCACGCTCGCGGAACAAAAGCAGGGGCGTTACAGCGTGACCTCTTTGAGCCGGCCGGTGGCGACGTCGAAGACGAACCCGCGCAACGACTCGTGCTTGGTGACGAACGGGCTGGCCTCGATGCGGCGCAGTGACTGCCGCACGTCCTCCTCGAGATCGACGAACGACTCGGCGGCCCACTCGGGCTTGATGCCGATCTCATCCTGGATCTGCTGTTTGAACCCGTCGTCGGTGAACGTCAGCATGCCGCAGTCAGTGTGGTGGATGAGGATGATCTCCTTGGTGCCGAGCAGCCGCTGGCTGATCGCCAACGATCGGATCTCGTCGTCGGTCACGACGCCGCCCGCGTTGCGGATGACGTGCGCCTCGCCGTCTTGGAGACCGAGGATCCGGTAGACATCGAGCCGGGCGTCCATACACGCCACCACCGCGACGTGCTTGCTCGGCGGCAACGGCAGCGGACCGGAGAACGTCCTGGCGTACTCCTCGTTGTTCTTCAGATATTCGTCGGTCACGGACATGGGTCGACCCTATAACCGCCTCCGCCCCGACAGAGCGAAGAAAATCAAGCAGATCAAATAATTGACGAGCGTGCTGCGCCGATCACCTGACGATCGGCGCGAACAGGTCGTAGACCGTGGCGCCGTCGACGTCGACCGGAGTGAAGTTCTGCTGCACCCATGACGCGATCGCGGAGGCTTCGCCGTGGTTCCGGCGAGGGGGTCCGTCGTGGCCATCGCCGATGAAGTACCGCACCTCCTGGCGCCCGACGTACGCCTGGAACTGCTCGAGCGTCGGCGAATCGTCGGATCCCGTGAACCCTCCGATCGCCATCACCGACGCCCCGGTCTCCAGTTCGAGCCTGCTCGCGGTCATCGATCCGACGGTCGCTGCCGCCCAGCGGGACGGCGCCTCCCTGACGATGTTCTCGAGCGCAGAGTTGTCCGCGCCTGCGCCGAACCGATCGGGGCCTCCTGGAGGCGGGTGCCAGCCGGGCCCGTCCCCGTGCGAACCACTCACGCCGACGGAAGGACCAGCGACAACCATCGGACCGCCCTGTGTGTTGGCCACCGTCGCCAACGTGTACGCGGTCGGACCGGCCACGCCGAACGCCGCAGCGGCGAGGGCCAACACCGTCGTCGCGCGGCCGAGCCGGTGCGCGCCGACCGCCAGTATCGAAGCCACGATCACCGAACCGACCAACACGACCCAGCGCACCGCCGGCCACCAGTCCGGCGTCCTGTCGAGCAGGATGAACGCCCACATGCCGGTGGACGCCGACATGATCGCCAACACAAACCGCGGGGCGGGAAAACGCCTGCCTCGCCACAACTCCCGAATCGAGATCCCGACCAGTGCAGCCACCGCCGGCGCCAGCGCGACGGTGTAGTACGGGTGGATGGTGCCGTCCATGAAGCTGAACACCGCGCCGGTCACCAGCAACCAGCCGCCCCACATCAGGAGCGCGGCCCGGAGGCCGGCCGTCCTCGGGACCCGGCGGGTGAACCACAATCCCGCCACCAGTCCGATCAACGCGGCGGGCAACAGCCACGACGCCTGCGTGCCCATCGAGTCGCCGAACATCCGGCCGATACCGGGCTCACCGCCGAAGAACAGGGGTCGTCCGCCGTCGGGCCCGCCCGGGCCGGGGCCCATGCCCCCGGGTCCGCCCCGGCCGGCGATTCGCTCGATTCCGTTGTAGCCCAATGCCAGCTGCAGCAGGCTGTTGTCTGTGGAGCCGCCGATGTAGGGCCGCGAATCGGCCGGCCACAATTCGACCAGGGCCAGGAACCACCCGGCGGAGACGACCATCGCCGCCGCACCCGCCGCCAATGAACCGATGCGCCGCCACATCCCTACGGGCGCGGCGACCAGGAACGCCAGTGCCAGACCGGGTACGACGAGAAAAGCCTGCAACATCTTCGTCAGGAACGCGAACCCGAGAGCACAACCCGCCAGCGCCATCCAGCGGGTGCTCGCGGTCTCGGTCGCCCGCAGCACACAGTACGCGGCGACCACCATCAGCAGCACCACAAGCGCGTCGGGATTGTTGAAGCGGAACATCAGCGCGGCGACGGGTGTGAGTGCCAATGCGGCGCCGGCGATCAGGCCCGCAGCGGGACCGCTGACGCGGCGGACCGTCGCGTAGAGCACCGCCACGGAGCCGACACCCATCATCGCCTGTGGGAGCAGCATGGTGAACGCGTTGAAGCCGAACAGCCTGCCGGACAACGCCATGACCCACAGGGAGGCAGGCGGTTTGTCGACGGTGATGGCATTGCCGGCATCGTGGGACCCGAACAACCACGCCTTGAAGTTCTGTGTACCGGCCTGGGCCGCCGCCGCGTAGTAGTCGTTGGCCCAGCCGTTCGAGCCCAGACCCCACAGATACAGCACCGCGGTCGCGAGCAATAGCGCGGCCAGGGCTGGACGTGTCCAGCGGGCACCGGTCCGCTCAACCGGGGTATCGGCAGCCGACGCCGCAGGCCGGAGTTCGTCTGTGAGGGTCATCGCGCGATTCCTCCGCCGTGCAGCCTGTTTCGAGCGCGCCGGGGATGGAACACCCAGCCGCGCAGCAGCACGAATCGCGCCGCGGTGGCCGCGAGGTTGGCCAGCACCAGCACGGTCAGCTCGAGCAGACGATGCGGATGGCCGACCAACAGATGCAAGACGGCGAGTGAGCCGCTGGTGATCGTCAGGGCGATCGCGAACACGATCAGCCCCTCGACGTGATGCCGTGTCGCGTTGGCGAAACCCCCGATGCCGAAGGTGAACCGGCGGTTCGCGGCGGTGTTGGCCACGGCGGTGGCCAGCAGCGCGATCAGGTTCGCCGCCTGCGCGCCCACCCACCCGTGCATGAGCATGAACAGAGCAACATAGGCCGCGGTGGAGACGACGCCGATGGCGCCGAAGCGCACGACCTGGCGCAACAACGAGCCGGGGGCGGCGGCCTTCGCCGGTGCCAGTTGTGCGGCGATGTCGTGCACCGGGATCGATCCATTGGCGAATCCGCGCAACAAGCGTCCAATTCCCTTCAGGTCGGCGGCGGTCGTGGCGACGATGTCGACGCGGCTGTCCGGATCGTCGACCCAGTCGACGGGTACTTCGTGGATGCGTAGGCCGCTCCGTTCAGCGAGCACCAACAGTTCGGTGTCGAAGAACCAACCGGTGTCGGCGACATGCGGCAGCAGAAACCGGGCCACGTCGGAGCGGATGGCCTTGAAGCCGCATTGCGCATCGGAGAACCGGGCCGCGAGCGTGGATTTCAGGATGAGGTTGTAGCAGCGCGAGATGACTTCGCGCTTGGCGCCACGCACGACCCGCGCGCCGCGGCTCAACCGCGTCCCGATCGCCAAGTCCGAATGCCCGGAAATCAGTGGCGCCACCAGCGGGGCGAGCGCGGTGAGATCGGTCGACAGGTCAACGTCCATATAGGCGAGCACCTGCGCGTCCGATTCCGACCACACGGTGTGCAGCGCCCGGCCGCGGCCCTTCTGTTCGAGCCGCACCACCCGCACATCGCTCAGTTCGGCGGCCAGTTCGGCCGCCACGCGGGGGGTGTCGTCGCAGCTGGCGTTGTCGGCGATGGTGATTCGGGAGGGGAACGGGAAGTTCTCCCGCAGGTGCCGGTGCAGCCGGCGCACCGACCCCGTCAGGTCGTCCTCCTCGTTGTACACCGGAACCACGACGTCGAGAACCGGAACGCCGGCCGCGCGGGCCGCCGTCGCGGCGTTGGGCCGGTACTCGAAACGCAGGCGCTCGAGAGCGATGTCCGTCACGACGTCCATGGTCGAGGCACATGGTGTGTCCCCCATTGGCCGAACCTGTGTCTGAGCTATGAGTTGTTCGGCCGGGTGAGGTCGTAGATGACCGCGCCTTCGACGGTCATCGGCGAGTAGTGGGTCGCGACGTATTCGGTGATTTCGGCGGATTCCCGACTCCCGCTCACGGCGTGACGACCGAACATCATGCGGCTGCCGATGAAGTAATGAATCCGGCGCGCGGCGACCAGCGAGCGGAACTCCTCGAGCGTCGGCGCGGGGTCGGTGCCGTTGAAACCGCCGACCGCCATCACCGGGGCGCCGACGGCCAGTTGGTAGCCGGCAGCGTTGTTCGAGCCCACGACCGCCGCGGCCCACGTGTAGGCGCCGGCATCCTTCCGCAACGCCGCGGACAGCGCGGGTCCCGGCGTCGGCGCGTTCAGCAGTCCGGGCGGACCGCCGAAACCGCGGCCGGACGGACCGACAGCCGGGATCGCACCGCTGTGCGGCGTCGCCGCGGTGGCCACGGAGTAGACGGCCGGTGCGGCCAGACACGACGCGACGGCGAGCACGGCCACCGCGGCAGCCGTCGACCGCGGCAACCTCCCCGCGACGAGAAGCAGAACCGCCGCCCCCACTCCGCCGACCGCCACCACCGCGCGCAACCACGGCAGCCAACCGACGTTCCTGCTCAACAGAACCGCCGCGAGGCAGACCGTGACCGCCACGGTGCTTGCCATAGCTGTCGCCACGCTGATGTCGAAACGGTTGTGCCACATGAGGTTTGCACCGATGCCGATGCAGGCCGCGATCGCGGGTGCGAGAGCGACGGTGTAGTACGAATGGATGATGCCGCCGGCGAAGCTGAAGACCACGGCCGTGACGATCAACCAGCCGCCCCACATGATCAGCGCGGTTCGCAGCGGGTCGGTGCGCGGACGCCGGCGGACGAGGACGAGCCCGGCGGCCAGGCAGATCAACGCGGCCGGTAACAGCCACGCGATGCCCTGGCCCATCGCGGGACCCAACAGCCGACCCCAGCCGACGTCGTGGTTGAGGTTGCCCAAGCCGCCCGGCTCGTCGCCGGTGATGCGACCGAACCCGTTGTAGGCAAACGTCAATTCGATGATGCTGTTGTGCTGCGACCCGCCGATGAAGGGCCGCGACGACAGCGGCCACGACTCGACGAGCAGCAGATACCAGCCGCCCGAGACCACCATGGCCGTGGCGGCCGAAAGCAGGTCGAGCAACCGTCGCGGCCAGGGCCGGCTGCCTCCGATCAGATATCCGACGACGAACCCCGGCAGCACCAGAAATGCCTGCAACATCTTGGCGAGGAAGCCGAAGCCGACCGCACCGCCGGCGGCGATCAACCACCACCGGCTGGCGTCCTTCTCGCAGGCACGTTGCATGCAGTAGGCCGCGGCCACGAGCATGAGCACCAACAGGGCGTCGGGGTTGTTGAAGCGAAAGATCAACGCCGCCACCGGCGTCAGCGCCAGGATGGCCCCAGCCAGAAGGCCCCCGCCACGGCCGGCGATCCGGCAGACCGCCGCGTACAGCAACCCGACCGCGGCGACGCCCTCGAGCGCCTGAGGAACGAGCACGCTCCACGGGTTGAGCCCGAACAGCCGCACCGAGATGTCGATGAGCCACAGCGCCGCGGGTGTCTTGTCGACCGTGATGGCGTTCGCCGCGTCGCTGGACCCGAACAGCATCGCGGTCCAATTGCTCGCACCGGCCTGCGCCGCAGCCGAATAGAAGGCGTTGGCCCATCCACTCGCCGAGAGATTCCAGAGGTACAGCACCGCCGTCGCCGCCAATAGGACGGGCAGCCCGAGACGGACGTGGTTGCGATCTGCCCATGAGTTCCGGCGTGCCGGGGTGACTCGCGTCTGCGCACGCGGAGAAACGAGGGCGGTCACCGGTTCGAGTGTCGCCGCGAAAGCTAGGTTCCGGTCTTGGGCCCGCTGTGCGCCGGCTGTGAATCGGGGAGGCTGACCACGAAACGTGTGTCGCCGGGGGCGCTGTGCACGTCGATGGTGCCGCGGTGTGCCCTGACGACGGCCGCGACGATCGCCAGGCCCAGGCCCGTGCTGCCACCGCGGCGCGATCGCGACGAGTCGCCGCGCGCGAACCTCTCGAAGATCTCGGGCTGCAACCAGGCCGGGATGCCGGGGCCGTCGTCGGCCACGGTCAACACCACGCTCCCGTCCGACTCGACGCTCAGTGACGTCGTCACCGAGGTGCCGGGCGGGGTGTGGGTGCGGGCGTTGGCGAGCAGGTTCCCGAGCACCTGATGTAGCCGCGCTTCATCGCCGATCACCATCACCGGCTCCTCCGGAAGATCCAACGACCATTGGTGTTCCGGCCCGGCGATGTGCGCGTCGCTGACCGCGTCGACGATCAAGCGCGACAGGTCCACGGGCTGCCGCTCGAGCGGACGGCCGGTATCGAGACGCGCCAACAGCAGCATGTCCTCGACGAGCTGGGTCATCCGGGCCGTCTCCGATTCCACCCGGCTCATGGCGTGGGCGACGTCGTCGGGTACGTCGTTGCGTTTGCGTTGTGCCAGTTCGGTATAACCACGAATGGCCGCCAGCGGGGTGCGCAGCTCGTGACTGGCGTCGGCGACGAACTGGCGGATCCTCGTCTCGCTGGCGTGCCTCGCGGACAGCGCGGACGCGATCCGATCGAGCATCCGGTTCAATGCGGAGCCGAGCTGGCCGATCTCGGTGTGCGCGCTGGCCGGGTCCACCCTGACGATCGGTGTGGGCAGGCGTACTTCTCCGCGTTCGAGTTCGAGGTCGGCCACCTGTTGCGCCGCATCGGAAACCTTTGCCAGCGGCGCGAGTTGGCGCCGGATGATCAGTATTCCGGCGGTGGTCGCCCCGACCAGCGCCGTGGCGCCCACCACGCAGAAGATGATGGCGACGGTCAGCAGCGTGTCGTCGACGTCGGACAGCGGCAATCCGGTCACTATTGCCTCACCGGGGCGATGCACGTGAAGAGCGAGGACCCGGTAGCGGCCGAGTCCGTCAACGTCGACCGTCGTCGGCGCGCCGTCGGCGACCTGCGCCAGCTGTTGCGCCGCAGTGGCGCTGATCTCGCTTCGTGTGCCGTCGGCGGTGATGACCCCGGCATCGACCGGGGTGCCGTGCGAGATCACCGCGCCCAGCGTGCGGGCGGCCTGTCCCGGCGCGTTGAGGAAGGCGGGTCCCGCCCCGGAGTCCTGTCGGAAGATCATGCGTTCGCGGAACCCGGGCCGCGGAAAGCCGGGCGGTGGAGGTGGCGGGCCGAACTCGAACAGGCCCGCCGAGCGCCGACCCGTCTCGAGCAGACGCTCGTCGAGCTGATTGGTCAGAAAGTGTTGCAACGCAAGCACCGTGCCCACCCCGACGGCTGCGCACACCAACGCGAGGAGTACGACCTGGGATGCGAGAAGCCGGGCACGCAACGACCACGTCCGCGGGGAACGGATCCGCGTCGACGGCCCGTGTCCGGGTCCGGACGGCCCGTCAGCGCGCGGGCTTGAGGACATACCCGGCTCCGCGCAGGGTGTGGATCATCGGCTCACGCCCGCTGTCGATCTTCTTCCTCAGATACGAGACGTACAGCTCGACGATGTTGGACCGGCCGCCGAAGTCGTAACTCCATACGCGGTCGAGGATCTGGGCCTTGCTCAGCACACGTTTGGAGTTGCGCATCATGAAGCGCAGCAGTTCGAACTCGGTCGCGGTCAGCGTGACCAGCTCGCCACCGCGGGTCACCTCATGGCTGTCCTCGTCGAGCACGAGATCACCCACCACGATCTTCGCCCCGCCCGATTCGCTCGCCACCCCGGTGCGCCTCAGCAGCGCCCGCAACCGCAGCACCACTTCCTCGATGCTGAACGGTTTGGTGACGTAGTCGTCGCCGCCGGCGGTCAGGCCGGCGATGCGGTCCTCCACCGAGTCCTTGGCAGTCAACAGCAGCAGCGGCAGGCCGGGTATCTGCTCACGCAGCTTGCGCAGCACGTCGAGCCCGCTCATGTCGGGCAGCATCACGTCGAGCACGACGACGTCCGGTGGCGTCTCGCGCGCCGATGCGATGGCCGACGCCCCATCGGCCGCGGTCGCGATCTCCCAGCCCTCGTACCGCAGCGCCATCGACACCAGTTCGGCCAGCACCGGTTCGTCGTCGACGACCAGCACGTGGATCGGCTTCCCGTCGGCTCGGCGCATGACGACCCGCCCGGTGTCCTGCTCGCCGACGCCTGAGGAACGGGAGATGGCCACGGGCCCATTATCCGCAGCCGCCATGTGTGGCTTCTGTGCGATTACTATGTGCGAGCTGTGGGCGGACCCCCAGCAACGACTGATCCGTCACACAGCGCGCGCACGTCGACCGCAGGCACCGTAGAGGGCGTGAGTCTCGACACGACCGGCCCGACTTGGGGTGCACCCGAGCCGGGACAGCCGCGGTGGGGCCGACGCCAGACCGTGCTGGCGGTGGGCGTCGCCGCGGTGATCGCGGCCCTCGGCGGAGCGACGATCTACGCGGCCACCGATGGCGGTTCGTCAGCTGGCGGCCCGGCGTCCCACGGCATGCCCGGCGTCAATCCGCCGCCGTGGTCGAACGGCGGGCCACCCGGGGTCAATCCGGCACCGGAACTGCACGGCGAATTCGTGCTGCAGCAGGGTGCGGGCGGGTTCATCACGGTCGTGGGACGCGAACCGACGGCACGCCGATGGCCACCAGCATCAGCACGCAGCGAAATTAAGCCGTGGGCGGCGGTTCCGCGGTAACCGGGGGCGTGGCCACCGACGTCGTCGGGGTCTCGGGAGCACCCGTCTGAGTGCTGGTCTCGCCGGTCGTGATCTCCGAGGTGGTCACCGGGCCCGGGGTAACGGGCGGTTCGTCGTCCTGAGCGGCGGTTGTGGACGCGAGCGAGAATCCGCCCATCGCCAGAAGGGCGCTGGTTCCGACCGCCGCCGAGAGCACCTTCACCTGTTTCGTGTTCAATTCGACCTCTCCGTCTGGTCCGGTGGGCGCGACCGGGGTCACAGCCCGTTGAGCAGCACGTACAGGGATCGCCGTCGAACCCTTGACGTGCTGGATAACCGAACGGGAGGGGCGTGAAACGGATAGGCGTGCTCACTTCGCGGCGAACGGCGCCTTCCCTTTGATTGTCGGCTCCGCCTTCCCGACCGCCGGCGAAGCAGACGGTGTGGTCTGAGTGACGGTCGCGCCGACGGTCATCGCGGGCATCGCGATCGGCGGGGTGCCGGCGGTGTCTTCGACCGTCATTCCGAGCACGGCCATCGCGGCGATCGCGCCGCCGCCGATCGCGGCCGAGACCGCACGGATCCTGGTACTGCGCCGCGCCCTGTGACGTGCCATCTCAATTCCTCCGTCCGTGGTTGCCCAGTCGCCCCATCGGCGCGGCCACCGGAAATCGCAGATGTCTCTCGACTGAACCAGCCGAAACTGGACGCTCGCTGCGACCCCGGTGCAAGTTCGCCAAAACGGCCAGCTCGGCGCGCTGCGAAGGCCCGCATCACGGCCATCGGAGCCGTCATCTCCTAACCTGAGCGCATGCAGCCGACGGACGGATCCTCCGCATGACGCGGTTTCTGGCGCGCCGGCTGCTCAACTACGTCGTGTTGCTGGGGTTGGCGTCGTTCTTGGTGTTCCTGCTCGCCTCGTGGCAGTTCGACCCCCTCGAGAGCCTGGAGAGCCGCAACCCACGCCCGCCCCAGACCGTCATCGACGCCAAGCGTGTCGAACTGGGCCTCGACAAGCCCGTGCTCGAGCAGTACGTCCACTGGGCGTCCGGGGCGGTCCGCGGCGACTTCGGCATGACGGTCGGCGGGCAGCCGGTCACCAACGAGCTGTGGCGCCGAGTGGGGGTGAGCCTGCGGCTGCTGGTGATCGGCTCGGTCGTCGGCACCGTCATCGGCGTGGCCGCCGGGGCATGGGGCGCCATCCGGCAGTACCGCCTCAGCGACCGCGTCGTCACCGTGCTGTCGCTGCTGGTGATCAGCACACCGACATTCGTGTTGGCCAACCTGTTCATCCTCGCGGCGCTCGGCGTGAACAACGTGTTGGGCGTGCGGATATTCGAGTACACCGGTGAGACGTCGTCGTTTCCCATCGAGGGGGCGTGGAACCAGTTCGTCGACCGGTTGCAGCACCTGGTGCTGCCGAGCATGACGCTCGCGATCTCCTCGATCGCCATCTACAGCCGATATCAGCGCAACGCGATGCTCGACGTGCTCGGGCAGGACTTCATCCGCACCGCCCGGGCGAAGGGGCTGACGCGGCGACGGGCGTTGGTCAAGCACGGCTTGCGGACCGCGTTGATTCCGATGGCGACGTTGTTCGCCTACAGCGTCGCGGGTTTGGTCACCGGCGCGGTGTTCACCGAGAAGATCTTCGGCTGGTACGGCGTCGGCGAGTGGATCGTCACCGGCATCGGCAACCAGGACATCAACATCGTCGCGGCGATCACCGTTCTGTCTGCCGCGATGATCCTGTTGGCGGGCCTGCTCTCCGACGTGGTGTACGCGGCGCTCGATCCGAGGGTGCGGGTGTCATGACCGAACCCGTCACGAGTGAGACCTCGACCACCGCGCAATCCGGGTTGAACGCCGCCGGTTTCGCATCGCGACGGTCGCTGGTGTTCCGCCGGTTCGTGCGCAATAAGCCCGCGGTCGTCTCTCTGATCCTGTTGGCTCTGTTGTTCATCGGCTGCTACGCGCTGCCGCCGCTGTTGCCGTACAGCTACAGCGATCTCGACTACTTCGCATTGCAGCAGCCGCCCAGCCCCGACCACTGGTTCGGCACCAACGCGCTGGGGCAGGATCTGTTCGCGCAGACGCTGCGGGGCATGCAGAAGTCGATGCTGATCGGCGTGTGCGTCGCGTTCATCTCGACCATCATCGCCGCGACGGTGGGCACGATCGCCGGCTACTTCGCCGACTGGCGGGACCCGGCCCTGATGTGGCTGGTCGACCTGATGCTGGTGGTGCCCAGTTTCCTGCTGATCTCGATCGTCGTGCAACGCACCAAGGGTGACATCGTCTGGATGATCCTGCTGCTGGCGGTGTTCAGCTGGATGATCAGCTCGCGGATCGTGCGCGGTATGACGATGAGCCTGCGTGACCGCGAATTCGTCGCGGCCGCACGCTATATGGGCGTCAGCGACTGGCGCATCATCGTCCGTCACATCCTCCCGAACGTCGCGTCGATCATCATCATCGACACGGCGCTCAACGTCGGCGTGGCGGTGCTGGCCGAAACCGGGCTGAGCTTCCTCGGCTTCGGCATTCAGCCGCCCGACGTATCGCTGGGCACGTTGATCGCCGACGGCACGAAATCCGCGACAACGTTCCCGTGGTTATTCCTGTTCCCGGGTGGCGTTCTGGTGCTGATCATCCTGTGCGCCAACCTGGTTGGTGACGGCTTGCGCGACGCGTTGGACCCGGGTGCACGTCAGCTCCGGAGACGCAAGCGATGAGCCTGCTCGAGGTCCGCGATCTCACAGTCGCGTTCCCGACGGATGCGGCGCCGGTGAAAGCGGTGCGCGGCATGAACTTCGACGTCGGCAAGGGTGAAGTCGTCGCGCTCGTCGGGGAATCCGGTGCGGGCAAATCGGCCAGCGCGATGGCCGTGGTCGGCCTGCTTCCCGACTACGCCGACGTCTCCGGTTCTATCCGGCTGAACGGCAACGAGCTGATCGGGCTGTCCGATCAGCGGATGTCGGCGATCCGCGGCAGGACCATCGGCACGGTGTTTCAGGACCCGATGTCGGCGCTCACCCCCGTCTACAGCGTCGGCGACCAGATCGCCGAGGCCATCGAGATCCATCAGCGCGGCATCGGTCGGCGGGCGGCCCGCAAGCGGGCGGTGGAACTGCTGGACTTGGTCGGCATCAACCAGCCCGACCGTCGCGCCAAGTCGTTCCCGCACGAACTGTCCGGAGGCGAGCGCCAGCGGGTTGTGATCGCGATCGCGATCGCCAACGATCCCGACCTGATCATCTGCGACGAGCCGACGACCGCCCTCGACGTCACCGTGCAGGCGCAGATCCTCGAGGTGCTCAAGACCGCGCGCGACGTGACCGGCGCGGGCGTCCTGATCATCACCCACGACCTCGGGGTGGTCGCGGAGTTCGCCGACCGCGCGCTGGTGATGTACGCGGGCCGGGCGGTCGAAGTGGCCGGCGTCGAGGAGCTGTACCGCGACCGGCGCATGCCCTACACCGTCGGGCTGCTGGGCTCGGTACCCCGCCTCGACGCGGCGCAGGGTTCGCGCCTGGTGCCGATACCGGGTGCCCCACCGTCGATGGCCGCGCTGCCGCCGGGCTGCCCGTTCGCGCCGCGGTGCCCGCTGGCCATCGACGACTGCCGCGCCGCCGAGCCCGAGCTGCTGCCCATGGACTCGTCGGCCGGCCATCGCGCCGCCTGCATCCGCACCGAGCACGTCGTCGGTCGCAGCGCCGCCGACATCTACGGCGTGTCGACAGCCCCGCCTGACACGCCGTCCGAGGCCGACGCGCTCGTGGTGGTACGCGTGAAGGATCTGGTGAAAACCTACAAGCTCACCAAGGGTGTGGTGTTTCGCCGCCAGGTCGGTGAGGTGCGTGCGGTCGACGGCGTCAGCTTCGAACTGCAACAGGGCCGCACGCTGGGCATCGTCGGGGAGTCCGGCTCGGGCAAGTCGACGACGCTGCACCAGATTCTGCAGTTGACCGCGCCCGAAGGCGGCTCCATCGAGGTGCTCGGTAAGGATGTGGCTTCGCTGGACCGGCAGGGGCGGCGGGCGTTGCGGGGCGATCTGCAGGTCGTGTTCCAGGACCCGGTGGCTTCGCTCGACCCGCGACTGCCAGTGTTTGATGTGCTGGCCGAACCGTTGCAGGCCAACGGTTTTGACAAGCGTCGCCGAGAGGAACGGGTCGGCGAGCTGCTCGGCATCGTCGGACTGCAGCGCGAAGACGCCGCCCGCTATCCGGCCGAGTTCTCGGGCGGGCAGAAGCAGCGCATCGGCATCGCGCGGGCGTTGGCGCTGCGGCCGAAGATCCTGGCCCTGGATGAGCCGGTGTCGGCGCTGGACGTCTCGATCCAGGCCGGCATCATCAACCTGCTGCTCGATCTTCAGCAGCGGTTCGGGCTGTCCTACCTGTTCGTCTCGCACGATCTCTCGGTGGTCCGCCACCTCGCCCACCGGGTGGTCGTGATGTACAAGGGCACAGTGGTCGAACAGGGCGACGGCGACCAGGTGTTCACCGACCCCGCGCACGACTACACCCGCCGGTTGCTCGCCGCGGTGCCGCAACCGCATGTGAATCGCAGCTAAAGTCGGTGCGCATGAGCACCCGAAGGCGAGCGCGAGTGAGGATCGCTGCGAAGCGACGACCGGCGGGAGCGGGAGCCGAGGCAAGAATCTTTCGACGCCTCGCTGCGGCAACCGCCATCACCGCACTGACCTTGACCGCATGCTCCGGCGGTTCCGAACAGCCCCCCTCGGCGGGCGGCGAGGCGACGGTCGGGACCACCAATGACATCAACCCGCAGGACGTGGCCAACCTCCAGCAGGGCGGCACCCTCCGACTCGCGCTCAACGACTTCTCGCCGAACTTCAACCCGTTGCACATCGACGGCAACACCGGCGACACCAACTCGGTGCTGAAGCCGACGATGCCGCGCGCGTTTCAGATCGGGCCCGACGGCTCGGCCACCGTCAACACCGACTACTTCACCAGCGTGGAACTGACGAGCACCGATCCGCAGGTCGTGACGTACACGATCAACCCGAAAGCAGTGTGGAGCGACGGCACACCGATCACCTGGGAGGACATCCAGTCCCAGATCAACGCCACCAGCGGCAAGGACGACCGGTACGCGATCGCCGCCACGAACGGCAGTGACCGGGTCGAGAAGGTCGAGCGCGGCGTCGACGACCGCCAAGCCGTCATCACCTTCGCCAAGCCCTGGTCCGACTGGCGCGGCATGTTCGCCGGCAGCACCGTGCTGCTGCCGAAGAGTTCGACGGAGAATCCCGAGGTCTTCAACAAGGGCCAACTGAACGGCCCCGGAGCGTCGGCCGGTCCGTTCATCGTCTCCAACCTGGATCGCGGCGCGAAGCGAATCACGTTGACCCGCAACCCCAAATGGTGGGGTGAAAAGCCGCTGCTGGACAGCATCACGTTTCTCGTCCTCGACGACGCCGCGCGCATCCCCGCGCTGCAGAACAACACCATCGACGCCACCGGACTGGCGACCCTCGATGAGATGCAGATCGCGCGGCGCACTCAGGGCGTGAGCGTCCGCCGCGCGCCCGGCCTGGCCTGGTACCACTTCACGTTCAACGGCTCCCCCGGTTCGATCCTGGCCGACCCTGCGCTGCGCCGCGCGATCGCCAGGGGCATCGACCGCAAGACCATCGCCGAGGTCACACAGCGCGGGCTCGCCGACAATCCGGTACCGCTGAACAACCACGTCTTCGTCGCGGGCCAGGAGGGCTACCAGGACAACAGCGGCGAGGTCGCCTTCGATCCGGAGAAGGCCAAGCAGGAACTCGATGCGCTGGGCTGGCGTCAGAACGGCCAGTTCCGCGAGAAGGACGGGCGCCAGCTGGTGATCCGTGACGTGCTGTTCGACTCGCTCAGCACCCGGCAGTACGGGCAGATCGCGCAGAACAACCTCGCCCAGATCGGGGTCAACCTCGAGCTGGACGTCCGGCCCGCGGCCGGCTTCTTCACCGATTACGTCACCGTGGGCAACTTCGACATCGCCCAATTCTCATGGAGCGGCGACGCTTTCCCGCTCGCCAGCCTGACCCAGATCTATCGGACCGGAGCCGAGAGTAACTTCGGCAAGATCAGCAGCCCGCAGATCGATGAGAAGATCGAGCAGACCGTCGGCGAGCTGGATCCCGGCAAGGCCCGGCAGCTGGCCAACGAGCTGGACAAGATGCTGTTCGACGAGGTGTTCAGCCTGCCGCTGACCCAATCGCCCGGAAACATCGCGGTGCGAAGCAATCTTGCGAACTACGGGGCGTTCGGCCTGGCCGACGCGGACTACACGAAGATCGGCTTCATGAAGCCGTAACGCCTCTGCGTCCCAGGACCTTCGTCGACACCTTCGGGGGCTTAGGTCCTTTCGTGAAAGCAGGGGCTTCATCCGGCTGATGTGCAGCCGTAGCGTCGATGCGGGAGCCGACGATGACTGCATTCATGCGCAATACCGACGCCTTCACCTGGGCGATGGAAACGGACCCGCGGTTGAGGTCGACCGTGGTGACGGTGATTCTGCTCGACGCAGTTCCGGACTGGACCCAGTTGCGCGGCCGGTTCGACCGGATGAGCCGCATGCTGCCGATGCTGCGGCAACGAGTCGTACCCTCGCCGCCGCCGGCGCCGCCGCGATGGGAGCCGGCCCCCGACTTCGACCTCGACTTTCACATGCGGCGGGTGACCGCTCCGGATCCCGGGACCGTGGACACCGTGCTGGAGATGGCCCGACTGGCGGAGATGGCCGACTTCGACAGGGCCCGTCCACTCTGGGAAGTCACGCTGATCGACGGTTTGACGAACGGTGCGGCGGCGGTGGTGTGCCGGTTCCACCACGCGTTGACCGACGGCGTCGGTGGCATCCAGATCGGCATGATCTTGTTCGACCTCGAACCGCACCCGGAAGACGACCCACCCTCGCCCGAAGTCCCGCCTCCGCCTCCCACCGACTCGTGGCTCGGCGCGTACCGTGATGCGCTGCGCTACAACGCAGGGATGGCCGGCTCGGCCGTGAGTACCGCGGTCAAGTCGGCTCCTAAGTGGCTCCAACGAGGGATTCGAAACCCCCTCGCGACGCTGGGTGCGGCAACGGCGACGGCCGTGTCGGTCTACCGCACGGTGCGCCCGGTGAACAGCACGGGGTCACCCTTGATCACCGAGCGGAGCCTCGTCCGCCGGCTCGGCGTGCACGAGGTCTCACTGCATCGCCTCCGCGAGGCGGCGCACCGGTGTGACTGCGCGCTCAACGATGCCTTCGTCACCGGAGTCACCGGCGGTTTGCGTCGCTACCACGAAGAGCACGGTGTCGTCATCGACGAGCTTCACCTGACCATGCCGATCAACCTGCGGACCGCGGGAGAGGAGATGGGCGGCAACCGGATAACGTTGATGCGGTTCGACGTCCCCGCCGGGCTTGCCGATCCCGCACAGCGGATGCGCGAAATCCACTCCCGGACAAGCGGAGTTCGTCACGAGCGTTCGATTCCTCACACTCAGACGATCGCCGCAGTGCTCAACATCATGCCTCGCTGGTACATCGGCTCGATCCTGCGCCACGTGGACTTCGTCGCGAGCGACGTCCCAGGCATCCCCGTGACGGTGTACCTCGGCGGTGCACGGGTCACCGCTCAGTACGCATTCGGCCCGACTATCGGCACGGCCGTCAACGTGACGTTGTTGACCTATGCCGACACCTGTCATCTCGGCCTGAACGTCGACACCGGCGCGATACCCGATTACGACCTCTTTCATCGGTGCTTGGTCAAAGGGTTCGACGAAGTCCTGGCGCTGGCGGTCTGAGCCCGTAGCGCCTTAGGCTCTCGGTGAGCCAAAGCAGTGTTCGCGGTGCGGGCCGTCGGTAGAACAAACGCCATGACAACGGCCGATCTCCCCACACGTGCACTTCCGGGAACACCGGAGTGGACGCAGCTGCTCGCCCGCATCGCCGAAGGCGCCAGCGACCGAGACCTCAACGACGAAAACCCCTTCGACGCGGTCGCCGCGTTGAAGAATGCCGGCTTCGGAACTCTGCGGCTGCCGGCCGACGCCGGTGGTGCGGGTTTCACCGTGCCACAGCTGTTTTCCGCCGTGATCGACGTCGCGCACGCCGACCCGATCGTCGCGCACATCTTCCGCACCCACTTCTGGTTCGTCGAGGAACGGCTGCGCACGGCCGATCTGCCGACATCGCAGGCGTGGCTGGAGAAGGTCGCCGCGGGCAAGGTCTTCGGCAATGCGTTCAGCGAGAAGGGCTCGCTGGCCGTCGGCAGCCTGGTGTTCAAGACCCGGCTACTGCCAGACCCCGCCAATCCGGGCGCGTATCGACTCGACGGCGAGAAGTTCTACAGCACAGGGACGTTGTTCTCCGACTACCTCACCGTGACGGCGACGACCGACCACGACTCCGTCGCCAACGTGGTGGTGCCCGCCGACCGCGAGGGTGTCCGCATCATCGACGACTGGGACGGCTTCGGCCAACGCCGCACCGGCACGGGTACGACCGTCTTCACCGATGTCGCGGTCGCGGCGGACGAGGTGCTCAGCGACACGCCCTACGACGCCGAGCCGGTGCCGACGGTCCAGTACGCCTCGCTGCAATTGTTCATCCACGCGGTGGTGGCCGGCATCCTCGAGTCCGTCGTGGACGACGGTGTCGCACTGCTGCGTTCCCGCGACCGCAGCTTCAGCCACGCGCTGACCGAGCGGCCCAGCGACGATCCGCTGTACCAGAAGCTGCTCGGCGAGTTGGCCAGTACAGCCTACATCGCCAGGGCAGCGGTGCTCGACGCGGCCACCGCGATCTGGGCCGCGACGGCGTCCGAGGTCGACGGCGTCCCGGATGCCGACCTCGCCGCCGAGGCGCAGTTGAAGGTCGCGAAGGTGAAGGTGCACCTGGACCAGGTGGCGCCCGAGGCCGCGACGCGCTTGCTCGAACTCGGCGGGGCCAGCGCCGCCAGCCGCAAGCGCAACCTGGACCGGCACTGGCGCAACATCCGCACGATCACGTTGCACAACCCGGTCGTCTACAAGGCCAGGGTGATCGGGCAGAACCTGCTGCACGACACCCCGATTCCGTCGAACGCGTACTTCTGACCCCCACCCACCCAAGCGATTTGTGCGTGATTTCGATCGCTCAGCGATCGTTTTCACGCACAAATCGGTTTTCGAGGAGTGCTCAATGTCGCGTCAACTACACCTGGGCGGTTTCCAGATCGCCTCACAGGTCACCCATTCGCATGCGGCGTGGCGTCATCCCGGAAGCGACACCGGGTTCACCACGCCGGAGTACTACCACCGCATCGGGCGCATTCTCGAGCGCGGCAAGTTCGACTTTGTGTTCTTCGCCGACCTGCTCGCCGCACCGATCCGCTTCGGTGACGACATCACCGAACCGTTGCGCCGCGGCACCCAGGCGACGGCGACGTTGGACCCGTCGATCGTCGCGGCCAGCATTGGTGCGGTGACGTCCAAGCTGGGTGTCGCGATCACCAAGTCCGCCACGTATTTTCACCCTTACGAGCTGGCGCGCATCTTCGCCAGCCTCGACCACATCACCCGCGGCCGGGTGGCGTGGAACATCGTCACGTCGCTGACACAGAGCGAGGCACAGAACTTCGGCCACGACGACCATCTCGACCACGAGTTCCGCTATGAGCGCGCCGACGAGTTCGTCCGCACCGCCCTCGAGTTGTGGTCGAGTTGGGAGTCCGACGCGCTGGTCCTCGACAAGAAGGACGGCATCTTCGCCGACCCGTCGCGGGTCCGCGCCGTCGAGCACGACGGCCGGTTCTTCAAGACGCGCGGCCCGCTGAACGTCCCACGCTCACCGCAGGGCCGGCCCGTGCTGATTCAGGCCGGCTCGTCGAACACCGGCAAGGATTTCGCCGCGCGGTGGGCGGAGGCCATCTTCGAGATCGACCCCACACCCGAGGGCAGGCGGGCTTACTACGACGACATCAAGTCGCGCGCTACCGATTTCGGCCGCGATCCGGACAAGGTGCTGATTTTCCCGGCGTTCATTCCGTTCATCGGCGAGACCGAGTCGATCGCCCGCGAGAAGCAGGCGTTCCACAACGAGTTGGCCGATCCGATCTCCGGGCTCATCACGCTGTCCGTGCACACCGACCACGACTTCTCGGTCTACGACCTAGACGCTCCGGTCGAGGACGTCCAGGTGACCGGGACACAGGGCCTGTTCGACACGGCGCGGCGGGTCGCCAATCGGGACAACCTGACCCTGCGCGACATCGGCAAGTGGTACGCCCAGGGTGTGCTCCTGCCCCAATTCGTCGGTACCGCAGAGCAAGTCGCCGACCAGATCGAGGAGTCGTTCACCGCCGGTGAGGCCGACGGATTCATGGTGTCGGCGGCGCAGACGCCGGGCACCTTCAACGACTTCGCCGACGCGGTCGTCCCCGAACTGCAGCGGCGTGGGCTGTTCCGCACCGAGTACACGGGTGACACGCTGCGCGAGCACCTCGGGCTCGGCGACGTCACGTTCGCACCGGCGCAGCGGTTGCAGTCGGTGAGCTAGTCGGCAGTCAGGCGCGGCCGCAGCCGCTCCGGCGCGATCGCCACCCCGGTCTCGAGGTCGTCGATCAATGTTTCGGCGTAGTCGGCGAGCCCTGTGACGTCGACGCCGTGCGTGGCCGGGCCGTAGTCGGCGAGGCCGGCGCGCGCCCGGCTCAGCACGCCGAGCGCCCCCTTCGCGTTTCCGCGTTGCACATGGGTGATGCCGACGGCCAGTTGGGCCAGGCTCTGCCAGAGCAGGCGTTCGTCCGGGGCGCCGTTCTTCCACGCAGCCTCGAACACTTCGTGCGCGTGAAACGCCATCCCCTTGTCGAGAAGCTCCTGCGCGTAGGCGACGGTCTCGGCCGGTGGTAGGTCGAGGTCGTCGGGGATCCGCGCGACACCCTCGCTGCCGTGGGGCAGCGGCCGCCCCAACCCGTCGCGGGGGCGGGTGTTGCGGGGACGCCCGGCTTCGTCGCGGTCGCGCTCGGCCATGGCCTCCATCTTGGCACCGCTCACGCGCGGAGCAGTTCGGCGGCCTTCTCCCCGATCAGCACGCTGGGTGCATGGGTATGCCCGCGGATGATCGTCGGCATCACCGAGGCGTCGGCGACGCGCAAGCCCTCGACGCCGCGCACGCGCAGTTGCGGGTCGACCACGCTGGCGTCGTCGCGCCCCATTCGGCACGTCCCCACCGGGTGATACAGCGTGTGCGAGAACGTGGCCAGCGCCCGTTCGAGCGTCTCGTCGTCGAGGGTCGCCGAGTCGAGCGGTCTCGCGATCTTGCCGATGACACCCTCGAGCGCGGGCGCCTGCGAGATCGTCGCGCAGATGCGCAGACCGGCCATTACGGCTGCCCGGTCGATGCCGCCGGGGTCGGTGAGATACCGCGGGTCGATGATCGGTTTGTCCCTCGGGTCGGCCGAACGCAGTTCGATGGTGCCGCTGCTCTCGGGTTTGAGCAGGATCGTTCCGAGCACGACGGCGTGGTTGTCGTAGGGGTCGCCGATGCCCTCCTCGAAGAACGGGGCAGGGGCGAAGATCAGCTCGAGATCGGGCAGTGCGAGATCCGGACGGCTCCGAACGAAACCGTAGGCCTCCCCCACGTTCGAGGTGAGCATTCCACGGCGCCGCAGCAGGTAGTTCAGCAGCTGAAGCGGCTTCTCGGCGGCGAAGAGGCTGTCGTTCGGAACATCGAAGCCGAGCGCCGCGATGAAGTGGTCGGCCAGGTTGGCGCCGACATCCGGGGCGTGGACCAGCGTCGAAATGCCGTGCTCGGCCAGCCGTTCGCCATCGCCGATGCCCGACAGCATCAGCAGCTGCGGGCTGTTGATGGCACCGCCGCACAACACCACCTCGCGCCGGGCCTTGACGACGCGACGGGTGCCGTTCTGCTCGATCTCGACGCCGACCGCGCGGCGGCCGTCGAACACCACCCTGGTCGCCAGCGCGTCCGTTTCGAGTGTCAGGTTTGCGCGCTTGAGGGCCGGTTTGAGATAGGCGTCGGCCGCGCTCCATCGCGCACCGCGGCGCTGGGTGACCAGTGTCTCGCAAAAGCCTTCGGGCGCAGCCTGGTTCGGCTTCTCGATACGGTAGCCACACTGCTCGGCAGCGGCCAGCCATTTGGCGGTGGAACTGCGCGGGCTGCGCTGCTTGCTGATGGACAGCGGCCCCGCTTCGATCTTGCGCAGGTATGGCTCGAGATGCGCATAGTCCCACTGGTCGCCGGCCGCCTCGCCCCACTCGTCGTAGTCCGCGGCGAATCCGCGCACCCACATCATCGCGTTCATCGACGACGAACCGCCGACCATTTTGCCCCGCGGCCAATAGATTTCGCGGCCGTCGAGCTCCTTCTGCGGTTCGGTCAGATAGTCCCAGTCCACCGGGCTGCGGAACAGCTTGACGAAGCCCGCGGGGATGCGGATGAACTTGTCCTTGTCGTGGGGACCCGCTTCCAGCGCGACGACCCGGACGGACGGATTCTCGCTCAGGCGGGCCGCCACCACCGACCCGGCGGAGCCCGTTCCCACGACGACGTAGTCGGCTTCCATCCGCCGGAGTCTAGGTTTTTCGGGGCGGACAAACGGGCGGTGTCGGAAATCCGTCCGAAACTCGTCAGCGTTCCCTAGGGCCGGCGCCGCCGCCACAGCCGGTTACGCCGTCAGCGCGATGTGTTCGGCGCCGTCGACGGCCGCGTACCTCTGGGGGCTGCACGTCAGCACGATCACCTGCCCGTCGCCGCCAACCGCGTTGAACACCGCACCCATCTTGACCAGGCGGTCGGGGTCGGTGAAGCCGAGCGCGTCGTCGATGACGACCGGCACGGTGTCCTCCTTGGCCACCAGCGCCGCCCCTGCCAGCCGTGCCACGATGCCCAGCTGCTCCTTGGCCCCACCCGAGAGTGAGTCGTATGGCACCGTGCGGCCGGACAGCGTGCGGGTGCAGATCCGCAGAGCACTGTCGACCTCCACCTCGAAGCTGTCGCCGAACACCATGCGTCCCAACCGCTCCACCTCACCGCGGAACGGGTCGACGTAGCGCGAGCGGGTGGATTCGCGGTGCCGTGCGATCACGGACCGCAACAGCTCGGCGGCCTTCGCGCGGCGCTGCACCCTCGAGTACTCGTCGAGCGCGTGCTCACGCTCGGTCGCGGCCTCGTCGAGCTTGCCCTTGCGGCCTTCGGTGCCGGACACCTTCAACCGCGCACCGACCTCGCGCAGCTCCTCGACCACGTCGTCGCGGCTGGCCGACAAGGCCTCGGCGCGGCGCGTGGCCTCCTGGAGCGTCGCGGCCACGGCGTCGGGTGCGGCGCGGCTCAGCTCCTCGCTCAGGTCGGCGACCAGTGCGGCGGCCCGCTGTGCCTCCTCGGCGTGGGCCTGCGCCCGCAGCGCCAACTCGTCGTCGCCGACGCTGGCCCGCTGACCCTCCAATCGTTCGCGGGCCAGCGCGAGCTCGGACCGGGCGCCGGCCAGCTTCTCGCGCAGCACTGTCGTACGAGTGTCGCTCTCTCCCAGGCGCTTAGCCGCCTCCTCGGCGACCTTGCGATGCTTCTCGCACTCGGCGATCGCCTGCTTCTGGGCGGCGGTCGCGGCGTCGAGCTCGGCGCGGGCCGCGTCGGAGTCGACCTCGAACAGCTCCGTGACCTGCGGCTGACGCGCGGTGAGGTCGGCAAGACGTTCCCTGAGCCGGTCCGCCGATCGGTCACCCGTCAGCGCCTCGACGGTCGCGCACAGCCGATCCCTGGTCGTCACCAGCTGTTGACGCCGCTGATCGAGGGCACGTGCCTCGGCGACGTCGGCGACGCCGCAGGACGTCAGCGCCGACGCCAGAACCTCCTGTGCGGCATCGAGTTTGGCTTGTGTCTCGGAGGCCGGTGCGCCGGGCAGCAGCCGAGCGGTCAGCAGGTCCGGCACTTCGAAAGCGGTTTCGGCGGTGACGCTGGCGGTCCACGTCTCCCCCGCACCGAGCGTGACCGTCTCGCCGGCTACGCGCACCTCGACGTCGGCGCTCGCGACCAACTCGATGTGCGCCGACGCCAACTCGACCTGTGCCGTCACGGCGTCGACGGTCGCCTTGGCCGACTCGATGGCGCGCATACCCTCGCCGGTCAACCGGATCTGCGCGAGGTCGCCCTGCACGCGCTCGAGTTCCCGTTCAGCGGTCTCGATCTTCGACAGTTGCGCGGCGATCCGGTCCGCCTCGTCGCGGTCGGCGAGCCGTTGCACGGTTCCTCGCGCCGCTTCGACGCGAGCCTGCGTGGCCTCCAATGCATTTCGCGCCTTTTCGGCGGCGGTCTCGGCGAGCTCAGCCACCTCGACCGCGGTCGTGTGATCGTCGCTGGCCTGGGTGGCGGCGGTCTCGAGCTCGGCCATCGCGGCGGCCCGCTGCTCGATGTCGGCACGCAACCGCCTGCGCTCGTCGACCGCGGTGCGCGACGTGTCGTGGTTGGCGTGAGCGGCCGCGGCGACCAGCTCCGCTTCCTTGAGCTGCCCCTTCAGCCCAGCGACCTCTTCGGCGGCCTTCTGCGCGTCGGCGACCTGTTCGGCCGCGGCCGCGCGTTGGGCCGTCAACCTGGCCAGCTCGTCGGTGAGGTTGGTGTGCCTGCGCACCGCCTCGTCGACCTCCGCGACGGACGCCGCCGCCTCGGCCAACGCGTCCTCGGCCGCTCGCAACCGGTTGGTGGCGGCCGCCCACTCCCCGGTGGGCCTTCCGGTGCGGGTGAAGTAGCGCAGGTATTCCTCTTCGACGCGGTCGACCAACAGCGGTTCGGCACCCGAGAGCGCCACCGCCTCACCGGCGGCCACGTCGAGTGCGCGGGACAGCGCGTCACATCCGGACAAATCCACGGCCGCGGTGGACCCCGACTGCAGCACCCGCTGCGCCTGCCACAGGCAGGTGTCGACGGTCTCGTCGAGCATGGCCCGCACCCGGTCGTGCGCCTCGTCACCGGTGAACTGCTGGCGCCGCGGCTCGAGGATCGTCAGCTCGGTCGAGAAGCGCTTGTGGAACCGCTTGCGGTACACGAATCGGTATGGGCCCGTGGAGATCTCGGCCTCCACCTCGGCGCCGACGTCGGCGTGTGTCGGCTTGACCTCTTTGACCTCTTTCTTCCCCGACCGGTCCTTGGCCTCGATCAACAGGTCGAGCGCCTCGATCATCGAGGACTTGCCGATCTCGTTGGCGCCGCTGACGATCACCACGCCGCGATCGGGAAACTCGATCTCGCGGTGCGTGATTCCGCGGTAGTTGGTCAGGACCAGGCGGTGCAGTTTCACGCCACACCCCGATCCGACAGCCGCAGAAGCAGCGCCAGGGCGGCACGCGCGTCCTCGGCCGCCTCACCGTCCGACCGTGCGGTGGCGACCAGTTCGTCGACGGCCGATGCGGCGAAGCCGCCGATACCGAGGTCGTCGAACTCGCCGTCGGCGGGGATGACCGCGATCTCGCTCTGTTTCTCGTCCACCCGCAGCGCGGCGAAGAGCCGGGCGTACTTGTCCAGGCACGCGTCGAGCGCGGCCTTGTCGGTGACCGTCAGTGATCCGGTCAACGCGAGACGCACGACGATACGTTCCTTGTCCGGCAACAGATCGAGATTGATGTCCAGGTCGGCGACGTCCCGGTCGTTGTCCACGCCGCGGCGCAGCGTGACGAACCGCCAGCGGCCCACCTTGCGCGGTTCGACGTTCACCGGATGCGCCGGATCGGTCTCGTCGATGTCGACGACCAGTACGTGTCCGGAGTCGACCTCGATGTCGTCGTAGTTCGTGACCTCCGGCGACCCGGAATACCAGATCCGTCCCGTGGCACCGACCTGCATCCGAGAGTGCTTGTCGCCCAGCGCCACATAGTGCACGGCGCCCCTGTTGACGGCCGCCTCCAGCGCCGCCAGGCGGATCAGGAAAGCGCGGTCCTTGTCGGGCACGAAGATGTCCACGCCGCCGTGGCCGACGACGATGCGTGTCGCCCCGTCGGCGGGCAGATCCTCGAGCACGCCGGCCACGGGGTCCGACGACGGTACCTTCGAGGTCCACGGCGCCGCCACCAGTTCCAGTCCGGGCCGTACCTCGTGCACACCGGCGCGGTCGAGGACGGACACGTTGTCGGGGCGCTCAGCGAGAAACAGCGGGCTGGTGTAGACCGAGGACGCGTCGAGCGGGTCGTGGTTGCCGGGCAGGAGGTACACGGGAACGCCGATGACGCGCATGACTTCCAGCGACTGGCTGACAACTCTGGGCGCGAGTTGGTTGTGCTCGAAAACGTCGCCGGCGACGACGACGAACTCCGCGCCGGCGTCGGCCGCCACCCGCCCCAACTCGACCACCGCATCGCGGCGCGCGGCCGAATAACGGGGCTGCGCCTCGCCATTGAGGAAGTACCGCGTCATGCCGAGTTGCCAGTCGGCGGTATGCACGAATCGCATCTCAGCGCGCTCCTTCCCCTCGTGTCTTTGCCGGGCATCGCGAGTGTAGGGCGGCACCCCGACAAGTCCCGGGAGGTGCGGCGGCATGCCTTACCGTTAGTCCGGTGACCGACCGGTTCCGCACGCTGCTGTTGCTCCGGCACGCCAAGTCGGATTATCCGGCGGGTGTCGGCGACCACGACCGTCCGCTGGCGCCGCGGGGTGTGCGTGAGGCGGGGCTGGCCGGCGACTGGTTACGTGCTCACGCCCCCGCCGTCGACGCCGTGCTGTGTTCGACCGCCACCCGCACCCGCGAGACGCTGGCACGCACCCGGATCGCCGCGCCCGTCCGCTACCTCGACCGCCTCTACGACGCGACGCCGGGCACCGTGATCGACGAGATCAACCGGGTGCCGTCGCACTTCGACTTCGAGGTCCAGACGCTGCTGGTCATCGGCCACGAGCCGGCGATGTCGGGGGTCGCACTCGGGCTGTCCACGGTGGACGGTAGCAACATCACTGCGGCCGAACAGATCTCGATGAAATTCCCGACGTCGTCGATCGCGGTGTTGCGCAGCGGCGATCCGTGGGAGGGGCTCGCGCTCGACGGCGCCTCGCTGGTCACCTTCCACGTACCGCGCTAGGCGGCGTCACGCACGGGTGGCGAGCGTCAGCTCCATCAGCTTCAGCGCCATCTTGCAGGCGTCGATCCCCGGCGACTGCGGATTGATCCACCATCCGACGACACCCGCGGCGTCACTGGCGACGCCGCAGGCACCGTTCGGGTCGTTCGGACGCATCACGATCGATTCGATGCCGGCCACCGAGCGGTTCTCGATCTGATAGTTGAGCTTTTGGGCCACCTCGCGCTCGTTGTCCAGGCTGCCCTGCTCGAACCAGAACCGGGTGATGTCGATCAGACCCTGTGGATTGGCCGCCTGCCAGCGACACACCGCCCCGACGAACGTGCTCTGGATGTCGAGGGGGTCGGCGCCCACGGTCTCGGCGAGGATGTCCTCGGTCAGCACCTCGCACTCTTTGAGCAGGTTCGGGTACTGCCGCTCGGAGTCCTGATTGCGCGGGCCGCCACCTCCCGAACCCGACTTGGCCGCGGTGCCCTCGACGGTCTGCGTGCAACCGGTGAGCAGCGACAGCACGGCCAGCACAGCGATGAGGCCGGCACCGAGCCGACGAGCGAAGGCGGTTGTCATTCGGAATTCACAATCGATTGACGGGTCAGTTCCTTGGCGACGTCACACGGTTCCGGAAACGGCTTGCTGGCGAAGCTGACCGACCACTCGATGAAGTCGTCGTCGAACTGAATGCCGATCTCGCACAGGTTCGTGCCCAGGAGCGGGTCGTCGCCGACGGCGATGAAGCCGTCGTGACCCTCGATGTTGATGTCCTCGACGCTCGTGCGCGACAGTTCCTCGGTCTTGCGCTCCCGGCCGATGGGGCTTCCGCGGAACCAGCTGAACGAGAAGTGCGGGCCGAGGATGCTGCCGCCGGCCAGCCACTGGCATCCGACCGAGTTCTTCGCGGTGGCCACCAGCCCCGGCACGCGGGTCAGCTTCATGACCTCCGCGTCGCCGATGCCCCCGCATTCGGGGAAGAACGGACCGTGCGACGCGTCCGCCGCGGGCGTCGGATTGTCGTCGGGCACCTGTGGGCCGGTGGGCTCGGAATCCGAGCATGCGGCGGACAGCGGGATGACCACGGCGGCCGCGACGGCCAGGCAGCGGGTCATGCGCGTGCTGTGAGTCACGCCATGCACTGTAGCGGCCGCTCTTGGGGTCAACCACCGACATGCCGGTTGACCAGCCCATATATCGGATGTGCGACAGTAGCGGGATGTTATGGGCGCTGCTGCGACAGTACGCGCGGCCATACCGGGCGCTGCTCGCCACCGTCGCCACGCTCCAGTTGGTCAGCACGCTCGCCTCGCTGTACCTGCCGACGGTCAACGCCGCGATCATCGACGACGGCGTCGCGTCCGGGAACCTGCGCAGGATCGTCGAATTGGGCGGCGTGATGCTCGCCGTCACCGCGCTGCAGGTGGTGTGCGCGGTCGGCGCGGTGTACTTCGGGTCTCGAGCGGGCATGGGGGTCGGCCGCGACCTGCGGGCGGCGGTGTTCAACCACGTGACCGGGTTCTCAGCCGAGGACACCGCGCGGTTCGGTGCGCCGTCGCTGCTCACCCGCACCACCAACGATGTGCAGCAGATCCAGTTGCTGGTGCAGCTGACGTGCACGATGCTGGTCACCGCGCCAATCATGTCGATAGGCGGCATCTTCATGGCTGTGCACCAGGACGCGGGGCTGTCCTGGCTGCTGTTGGTCAGCGTGCCGATCCTGGCCTTGTCCAACTACTGGATCACGCGCCACCTGCTGCCGATCTTCCGCCGCATGCAGCGCCTCGTCGACGGCTTCAACCGTGTGATGCGCGACCAACTCTCCGGCCTACGGGTGATCCGCGCATTCGCCAGGGAACCGTTCGAACGCCGCCGGTTCGCCGACGCCAATTACGCGCTGGCCGACACCGCACTGGAGGCTGGCCGGTGGCAGGCGCTGATGCTGCCCACCACGACGTTGGTCATCAATATGTCGAGCGTGGCGCTGATCTGGTTCGGGGGGCTGCGCATCGATGCCGGCCAGATGCAAGTCGGTTCGCTGATCGCGTTCCTGGCCTACTTCATGCAGATCCTGATGGCAGTCCTGCTGGCGACGTTCATCCTCGTCATCATCCCGCGAGCGTCGGTATGCGCCGAGCGCATCTCGGAGGTGCTGTCGACCACACCGCAGATCGTCAGCCCCGAACGGCCGGTGCGACCGTCGAAGATTCGCGGTGAGATCCAGCTGGACGCCGCGACATTCTGCTATCCGGGCGCTGAACGCCCCGTCCTGCAGGATGTTTCGCTGACCGCACTTCCCGGTACGACGACCGCGGTGGTCGGCTCCACGGGGTCGGGCAAGTCGACTCTGGTATCGCTGATCTGCCGGATGTATGACACGACGAGCGGTTCGGTGCGAGTCGACGGCGTCGACGTGCGCGACTACGACCCCGAGCAGCTGTGGTCCGTGCTCGGGTTGGTGCCGCAGCGCGGATACCTGTTCTCCGGCACGGTCGCCGACAACCTCCAGTTCGGTATGGCCCCTGGACAGGTGGCCACCGAGGAACAGATGTGGGAGGCCCTGCGGGTGGCCGCCGCCGACGATTTCGTGCGCGCGCATGCCGACGGCCTGGGCATGCGGGTTGCGCAGGGCGGCGCGAACTTCTCGGGCGGACAGCGACAGCGGTTGGCGATCGCCCGTGCGGTGATCCGCAGGCCCGCGGTCTATCTGTTCGACGACGCGTTCTCGGCACTCGACGTCCACACCGACGCGCGCGTTCGTGCCGCGCTGCGGGAAGTGTCAGCGGAGGCGACGGTTATCGTTGTCGCGCAGCGCATCTCGACCGTCATCCAGGCGGATCAGATCGTCGTCATCGATGACGGCCGCATCGTCGGGATCGGCACCCACGAAACCCTGTTGGCGGACTGCCCGGAGTACGCCGAGTTCGCGGACTCGCAGTCGCTCTCGAGGGTGGGTGACACGCGGTGAGTGCCCCGATGGCCCGGCCGATCCGCGGCGTGGTGCAGGCGCCCACCCAGCGCTCGCGCGACTTCACCGGATCGGCGATCCGCTTGGTCAAGCGGTTGACACCCCAGCGCGGTCTGACCGCTGCGGTGATCCTCCTGGGCGTCGGCGGTATCGCGATCAGCGTGATCGGCCCGCGAATCCTGGGGCACGCCACCGATCTTCTGTTCAACGGTGTAGTCGGCCGCCAGCTGCCCGCGGGGCTGACCAAGGAGCAGGCCATCGACGCCGCCCGCGCCCGTGGCGACAGCACGTTCGCCGATCTGTTGTCGGGAATGAACGTGGTGCCCGGCCGCGGCGTCGACTTCGGCGCCGTCGGTCGCACCCTGCTCCTCGCGCTGGGCCTGTATCTCGTTGCCGCGCTGCTGGTGTGGTTGCAAGCCAGGCTGCTCAACGTCGCGGTGCAACGCACCATGGCGACGCTGCGCTCCGACGTCGAGGACAAAGTTCACCGAATGCCGCTGTCGTACTTCGACTCCCGACAACGCGGCGAGGTGCTCAGCCGGGTGACCAACGACGTCGACAACGTCCAGCAGTCGCTGTCGATGACGATCAGCCAGCTGTTGACGTCGGTGCTGACGGTCCTTTCGGTGCTCGTGATGATGCTGACCATCTCACCGCTTCTGACGCTGCTGACCGTGGTGACCGTGCCTCTATCGTTGTGGGCGACGCGCTGGATCGCGCGTCGGTCGCAGCGCCTGTTCGTCGCGCAGTGGGCGAACACCGGCCGGCTCAACGCGCACATCGAGGAGACCTACAGCGGTTTCACCGTCGTCAAGACATTCGGTCACCGCGCTGCGGCCCAGGAGCGGTTCCGCGAATGCAACGACGCCGTCTACAACTCCGCCTTTGGCGCGCAGTTCTTCTCCGGCCTCGTCGGGCCCGCCACCACGTTCATCGGCAACCTCGGCTATGTCGCCGTGGCCGTCGTGGGCGGTTTGCAGGTGGCGACCGGTCAGATCACGCTCGGCAGCATCCAGGCGTTCATCCAGTACGTCCGCCAGTTCAACCAGCCGCTCACGCAGGTGGCGGGCATGTACAACACGTTGCAGTCCGGCGTGGCCAGCGCGGAGCGGGTTTTCGACCTGCTCGACGCGGACGAGGAGACACCCGATCCCCCGGCGCAGCTGCCGCTTCCCGTCGGGCAGGCGGGCCGGGTCGAGTTCGAGAACATCACGTTCGGCTACCACCCGGAGACCCCGGTGATCCGCGACCTCTCACTGGTCGCCGAACCCGGCAGCACGGTCGCGATCGTCGGGCCGACCGGAGCGGGCAAGACCACGCTGGTGAATCTTCTGATGCGGTTCTACGAGGTCGACTCCGGCCGAATTCTGGTTGACGGCGTGGACATCTCGACGGTCAGCCGCGATTCGCTGCGGTCCCGGATCGGGATGGTGCTGCAGGACACCTGGCTTTTCGGCGGCACCATCTTCGAGAACATCGCCTACGGCAGGCCCGACGCCTCCGAGGACGAGGTGATCGCGGCGGCCAAGGCCGCGTACGTCGACCGGTTCGTGCACATGCTGCCCGACGGCTACCAGACTCGCGTCAGCGACGACGGCGGCACCATCAGCGCCGGCGAGAAGCAGCTCATCACGATCGCGCGCGCGGTACTGGCCAAACCCGGCCTGCTGGTCCTCGACGAGGCGACCAGCTCGGTGGACACCCGAACCGAGTTGCTGATCCAGCAGGCGATGGCCGAGTTGCGCCGGGATCGAACGAGTTTCATCATCGCCCACCGGCTGTCAACCATCCGCGACGCCGACCTCATCGTGGTGATGGACCAAGGCCGGATCGTCGAACGCGGCACCCACAGCGAGCTTCTCGCTAAGCGTGGCGCTTATTGGTCCATGACGCAGGCCTGATCGCCGTACGCTCGAGACGATGAGCGAGACGGTCTATACGTTCTGCCGGATCTGCCTGGCCTCGTGCGGTCTGGAGGTGACGGTCGAGGACAACCACGTCACGAAGATCGCCGCCGACAAGCAGAATCCGCACAGCTGGCGGGACTTCTGCGCCAAGGGCCGCACCGCACATCACCTCGTCGAACACCCGCGCCGGATCCTCAACCCCATGCGCCGCATCGACGACACCTATGTCGAGGCCACCTGGGACGAGGCCATCGCCGACATCGCGACCAGGATGAACGCCGCGATTGAGGCGGGTGGGCCCGACGCCGTCGGTGTCTATTACGGCAATCCGGCGGGCTTCTCCTCCTCCAACGTCATCTTCATGAATGGCTGGCTGGACGCGATCGGAACCCAGAACCGCTATGCCGTGGGTTCGGTTGACCAGAATGCGATGCACGTCGTCGCGGACGCGATGTACGGCTCGATCCTGATGGCGCCGGTTTCGGACATCGACAACTGCGACTATTTCCTGCTCGTCGGCACCAATCCCGCCGTGAGCGCGTGGAATTGGCTCGAGACGGTGCCCGGCGGCTGGCGCCGCGCCCTGGCGCGCCAACAACAGGGCGCGACGATCGTGGTGGTCGACCCGCTGCGCACCGAATCCGCGGAGAAGGCCGACGTGCACCTCGCGGTGCGCCCCGGCCAGGACTGGGCGCTGCTGCTGGCGATGGTCAAGGTCATCCTCGACGAGGGCCTGGAACACCACGGGGACTGCACCGAACTGGCCAGCGGCGTGGACGACCTGCGTGCCCTGGTTGGGGCGGCCGATCTGGACGACCTCGCCGCCCGCTGCGACATCAGACGTGACCGGATCGAGCGGGTGGCCCGCGATTTCGCCGCGGCGCGCGGGGCCATGGTGGTGACCCGCACCGGCGTGTCGCTGCATCTGGCGGGCACGGTCGCCGAATGGCTGGGCCATGTGCTCAACGTGATCACCGGCCGCATGGACCGCCCCGGCGGCCGCCGTTTCGAGCCGGGCTACGTCGACGCCATCCGGATGTCGGCGATGGTCAAGGCCAAACCGCACTACAGCCGACTGCTGGGCCGTGAAATGGTCGCCGGCGCACACGCGCTCAGCGAATTGCCCGACGAGATCACGACGCCGGGCTGGGGCCAGATCCGCGCGATGCTGATCAACTGCGGTAACCCCGTCGTCTCCGGACCCGACGGTGACAAGCTGGACCGCGCGCTCGCCGACCTGGATCTGCTCGTTGCGATCGACTTCGTCCAGCGGGAGAGCCACCGTCATGCGCACTGGTTGCTGCCCGCCGCCCACTGGCTGGAGCGCAACGACCTGCTGGCGTTCACCAGCAACATGCACGACGAGCCGTACCTGCAGTACGGCGCCAAGGTCGTCGAGCCGCCACCGGGTGTGCGCGAGGAATGGCGGATCTTCACCGACCTCGCGCTCGCGATGCGTCGGCCGTTGTTCGGCGCCAAAGGCCTCAACGGATTCATCAAGGCGACGCGGACGGCGGCGCGCGCGACTCGCAGGCAGGGCCTCGAGTTCGGTCCCCACTGGATCGACCGTCTGGTCGTGGCGACATCGCGAAAGGTGAGTGGCCGCAAGATAAAATGGCGCGACGTCATATCGCATCCGCATGGCTGGGTGTTGGGTCCGCGGGAGTTCGGCCATTTCCGCGACGCGCTGAGAACCGACGACAAGAAGGTGCACGTTTCACCACCGGAGTTCGTCGCGCGCGCCCGCCAACTGCTCGCCGAATCGCGTCCCGCGGCGCCGGTCGGCTATCCGTACCAGCTGGCCAACCGCAGGCGGCGGCACTCGATGAACTCGTGGCTCAATGAGTTACCTGGTCTGCATCCGGCGGGTAAGGGCAACGACGTGGTCATCCACCCGAAGGACGCCGCCGACCTCGGGGTGAGCGACGGTGACGTCGTCAGGGTGTTCTCGCCGGTCGGCTCCATCGAATTGAAGGCGGTGGTGAACGACCGTCCGCGTGAAGGCGTGATCATCGTCGACCACGGCTGGGGTTCACGGGTTTTCGATCCGCGGGGTCACAGTGAGCCGGTCTCCTACGGCGTCAACCGCAACCTGCTGGTCGAGGGGGCAACGGTGGACCCGCTGTCGCAGACGTCGGCGCTGAGTTCGCAATATGTTGGGGTGGAACGGGTTTACTGCCCAGACGACTAGAGGTTCGGCCCTTCGGCGCGCAGTTCGTCGACGTTGCGCATTGCCTCGCGCAGCTTGCTCAGCCACTCGTCGGCATGCTCACCGACCAGACGCACAGACCACGCCAGGGCATCGGAGCGCGACCGCGCCACGCCCGCGTCGACGAGGGTATCGAGCACTCGACGCTCGGGCTGACGCAACCTGGTCATCACCGGAACGGCCATGTTGGTGAACATGATTCGCTCATAGTTGTCGGCGCCCGGTTCCCCGATCTCGATACCCCACGCGACCTTGCGGCCGTAACGCGCTTCGGCCTCGTCCGCGATGTGCATACGTTCGGACCTGGTCTCTTCACGGAACCGCGCGGCCCGTCCCGACGCGCGCGCCTCGCTTTCCCCGCCCTCGGCCTCCGGTAGCCGGCCGATCACGGTGATCTCCTCGCGGTCGACCACCACCGTCGGGTCCGCGGTGAACCAGCTCTCGGGAAGCCGGCCGGCGAACCACTCGGCGGCGTCGCCCGCGTCGGGCTGCTGTGCCTGTTGCCAGCCGCCCTGACGGCGCCGGCCATGGATGTTGTGTCGCATGATTACATCCTTACACCGTTACAGCCGCTCCGGGTGAGGCGTTCGCCGTGGGCGAACGGTCCAGGTCAGAACCGGGGTTCGGCGCCGGCTAGCCCCGCTTGCGCAGCAATACGAAGCCGCCGCCGACGAGCGCGCCGATCAGCAGCAGAACGGCTAGCGTCGGGCTGACCAACCACCACACCAAGGCGACCGCGATGAGCGCGGGCGAGGCGACGAAGAGCACCATGCCCGGGTGCTGCTTGATGACCGCCAAGGCGCTCTGCGCCCGTACCCGGTCGATTTCCTTTGCCATAGCCCAAGAATGCCAGCCGACGACGGATTAGGCGCCGGTGAACCAGTCCGGAAAGTCCCCCACCGCGCGACCGTCGCCCGGTTAGTTTGGAGCGCATGACAGCACCGAACAACGGAAGCTGGCGGCCCGATCCCGAGGGTCGCTATGAGTACCGCTGGTGGGACGGTCGGCAGTGGACGGACCAGGTTTCGCAACAGGGACAGGTGGGCCGAGCACCGCTGACGTCACTCGGCGGACCTCCGCAAGCACCCCAGGCTCCCCCGCAGCAGACGGCGCCTCCGCAGGCCATGGCGGTCGGCGACGGGTTCGGAGGGATCAGCGGCGATCTGGTCGACGGCCGGTTCAGCGAGAAAGAGGCCAAGGCGATCGCCAACCAGAACACGAAGATGTTGCGTGTACGCCTCGGCGAACCGTTCATGGCGCGGCAGGGGTCGATGGTGGCCTACCAGGGCAACGTCGATTTCGCGTTCGAAGGTGGCGGCGCCTCGAAGTTCATCAAGAAGGCGCTGACGGGTGAGGGGCTGCCCCTGATGCGGGTTCAGGGGCAAGGCGACGTCTTCCTCGCCGAGCGGGGGTACGACGTGCATCTGCTGTCTCTGAACAACTCCGGGCTGTCGATCAGCGGAAAGAACGTCCTGGCGTTCTCGGCGAGCCTGAACTGGAACATCGAGCGGGTGCGCGGCGGCAGCATCGCGACCGGCGGCCTGTTCAACACGACGCTGCGCGGATCCGGATGGGTGGCGCTGACGACCGACGGGCCGCCGGTGGTGCTCAACGCCAGTGAGGCGCCGACGTTCGCCGATACCAACGCGGTGGTTGCGTGGTCGGCGAATCTGCAGACTCAGCTCAAGACCAGCTTCAAGGCCGGCGCGCTGATCGGGCGTGGGTCCGGCGAGGCGATTCAGGTCGCGTTCCACGGGCAGGGTTTCGTGATCGTCCAGCCGTCCGAGGGTGTGCCGCACGTCGCGACCGCCTAGTCACAGCTCGAGCAGCACCGTCACCGGCCCGTCGTTGACGAGCTCGACCTGCATGTGAGCGCCGAAGACTCCGGTCTGGACCGTCGCGCCGAGATCGCGCAGCGCATCTGCGAAGGCGGTGACGAGCGGCTCGGCGGTCGCGCGCGGCGCGGCGGCGTTCCACGCCGGCCGCCTGCCCTTTGCGGTGTTCGCGTACAGAGTGAACTGGCTGACGACCAGGATCGGCGCCGAGACGTCCGATGCGGACTTCTCGTCATCGAGAATCCTCAGCTGCCACAGCTTTTCGGCCATCCGTCGGGCCTTGGCCGCGTCGTCGTCATGCGTCACGCCGACGAGCGCGAGCAGGCCCTGGCCTTCGGGCCGGATCTCCCCGACGACCTCGCCGTCCACCGTGACCGCGGCCGAGGTGACCCGTTGGGCAAGGACACGCATGTTCGCAGATGCTGCCATGGCCCGCCGATGGGTGCGGAGCGGCCCGCAGAACCCGACACCCCGAGTTGAATACCCCTAGGGGGTATTGGGTACTGTGGTGGACATGGCTACCACCACAGTCACAGTCACCGGTATGACCTGCGGACACTGCGCCGCGTCGGTGTGCGAGGAACTCGGCGAGATCCCCGGCGTACAGGCGGTTGACGTCGACGTCGCCAGCGGCGCCGTGACCATCGACAGTGTCGCACCCGTCGAAGCCGACGCGATCAGAAGTGCCGTGGAGGAGGCGGGCTACCGCCTGGCCGGCTGATGAGACCGGACGCTGCGGCCACCGACACGATCGAGTTGTCGATCGACGGTATGACCTGCGCGTCGTGCGCGAACCGGATCGAACGCAAGCTCAACAAACTCGACGGCGTGACGGCCACCGTCAACTTCGCGACCGAGAAGGCGCGGGTCGAGTACGGCGTCAACTTGACACCGCAGGCTCTGCTGACCACCGTCGAAGAAGCGGGATACCACGCGCACCTGCCTGCTGACGGCACGACAGACGACGAGGACCCGACCATCGCACTGCGGCACAGGCTGCTGGTGTGCCTGGCGTTGACCGTTCCGGTCATCGCGATGGCGATGGTCCGCGCGCTGCAGTTCCCGAACTGGCAATGGCTCTCGCTGGCGTTGACGACGCCGGTGGTGCTGTGGGGTGCCTGGCCGTTCCATCGTGCGGCATGGACGAACCTGCGCCATGGCAGTTCGACCATGGACACGTTGATCTCGATGGGCACGCTCGCCGCATTGGGATGGTCGACCTACGCGTTGTTCTGGGGCACCGCGGGCACGCCGGGGATGACGCACGGTTTCGAGCTGACGCTGTCGCGCGGCGACGGTTCGGGCAGCGTGTATTTCGAGGTCGCGGCCGGAGTCACGACGTTCATCCTCGCGGGGCGATATTTCGAAGCGAGATCGAAGCGGCGAGCGGGTGCTGCGTTGCGGGCGCTGCTGGAGCTCGAAGCCAAGAACGTCGTGGTCCGCAGAGACGATGGCGAACAACGCATTCCGATCGATCAGCTGGGCGTCGGAGACGAGTTCGTGGTGCGGCCGGGCGAGAAGATCGCCGCCGACGGGGTGGTGGTCGAGGGCGCCTCGGCGATCGACGCGTCCATGCTGACCGGCGAATCGGTGCCGGTGGACGTCGGCCCAGGCGACGAGGTGGTCGGCGCGACGGTCAACGTCGACGGTCGACTGGTGGTTCGGGCCAAGCGAATCGGTTCCGACACCCAACTCGCCCAGATGGCGCGGCTTGTCGAGGACGCACAGAACGGGAAGGCGCAGGCGCAGCGACTGGCCGACCGCATCTCGGGCGTATTCGTGCCGGTCGTGATCGCTTTGGCGCTCGCGACGCTCGGATTCTGGTTGGCCACCGGCGGTTCGGTCGCGGCGGCCTTCACCGCGGCGGTTGCGGTACTGATCATCGCATGTCCCTGCGCGTTGGGGCTCGCGACGCCGACCGCGCTGATGGTTGGCACGGGGCGCGGTGCGCAGCTCGGCATCCTGATCAAAGGGCCGGAGGTACTGGAGTCGACGCGGCGGATCAACACCATCGTGTTGGACAAGACCGGGACCGTCACCACGGGCAAGATGACGCTGATCGACGTCATCGCCGCCGATGGTGAACAGCCCGACGAGGTGCTGCGCATCGCCGGATCCGTCGAGGACGGCTCGGAGCACCCGATCGCGCGGGCGATCGCGAACGGCGCGCGGGACAAGCTCGGTGGCCTGCCTGCGGTCGAGGACTTCACCAACCTGCGTGGCCTTGGAGTACGCGGACGGGTCGACGGACGCGATGTGACTGTCGGACGACAGCGGCTGCTGACATCGCAGAACTTTCCCGAGTCACTGAAAGCGGCGGTGCGACAGGAGGAGTCGCGAGGTCGGACCGCGGTGGTCATCGGGTGGGGCGGGGCGGCACGCGGTGCGCTGGTGGTGGCCGATGCGGTCAAACCGACGTCCGCCGAAGCGATCTTACGGCTCCGCGCGCAGGGTTTGCAGCCGATTATGGTGACCGGCGACAACGAGGCCGCAGCCCGCACGATCGCCGCCCAGGTGGGCATCGATGACGTCGTCGCCGAGGTGCTGCCGCAGGACAAGGTCGAGGTGGTCAAGCGTCTTCAGGCCGACGGCAAGGTGGTCGCGATGGTGGGCGACGGAGTCAACGACGCGGCCGCGCTCGCTCAGGCCGACCTCGGGCTGGCGATGGGAAGCGGCACCGATGTCGCGATCGAGGCGAGTGATCTCACGCTGGTGCGCGATGACCTGAACGCTGTCGTCGACGCAATTCGCCTGTCGCGCAGGACGTTGGCGACGATCAAGGGCAATCTGTTCTGGGCGTTCGCCTACAACGTCGCAGCGTTGCCGCTGGCGGCGGCAGGCCTGCTGAATCCGATGATCGCCGGGGCGGCAATGGCATTCAGTTCGGTGTTCGTGGTGAGCAACAGTCTTCGGCTGCGCCGGTTCTCCGCTACAGCGTGAGGTTGATCGGTCCGAGTATCTGGCAGTTCGGCTCGAGCGCGTCCTCGAAGACCTTGCCGCAGCCTCGTCCGCTGGCGGTGTAGGTCGCGCCGGGCTGGTACGGCGCGAAAAACACCTGCGCGGCTGCCGGCCCTCGCGCCTGTGTGCACTGGCCCTGCGAGTTGGGCCCGGCGACGTGGACACAAGCGACGCTCCACGCTGGACGGAACGGAGCGCCGCAGGCCAGGAACGACACCGTCGCCGTCACCTTGCTCACGCCGTCGGTGTTGACGACCTGCGGCGGCGACAGCGTGTAACCGCACGCCGGCTGCGGTGGCTGCGCGTTCGCATAACCCAAACCCAGCAGCCCGGACGACGCGACGACCAGTGTGACCAGCACAGCTTTGACGACCCGGCTCATGCCTGGATCGTAATTCACCCACGCCAGTAGCCGTTTCGAAACGGAAGCGTCGGGTCCTACGGTCCTTCGCTGTTCTTGGGGTGGTTGTCGGGATCGGTCGGGGGGTCGTCGCGTTCGTCGGGGATGAGGTATTTCTCTGGGTGGTGGTAGTTGTTGACGCGGGTTTGGCCGGTGTCGAGCTCGGGTGGGGGTAGCCATTCGACGCGGCCGTCGGCTCGCATGCGGGTGCGCCAGCCGCCGTCGGTGACCAGCCGGTTGTGCGGGCCGCAGGCCAAGGTGAGCCCGTCGATGTCGGTGCTGCCGCCGTCGGCCCAGTCCCCGGCGGCGTGGTGGACCTGGGCCCAATACGCCGGGGCGGTGCACCCGGGTTTGGTGCAGCCACGATCGCGGGCGTGCAACACGATGCGCTGCCCCGCCGTGGCCAACTGTTTGGCCCGCCCCACATACATCGGCACCTCACGATGATCCTCATAGACCACCAGGTAGTGCTCGCTGGTGGCGGCCATCGCGATCAGATCCGCCATCGGCACCAACGTGCCCCCACCGGTGACCGCCCACCCCGCCAACGACCGCAGTTCAGTGAGCGTGGTGGACACCACGATCGTCGACGGTAACCCGTTGTGCTGGCCCAACTGTCCGCTCGCGAGCAGCGCGCGGCCCATCGCGATCAACGCGTCATGCTGGCGCTGTCCGGCGCAGCGGGCGTCGTGGACAACATTCTCCTGCGACGGTGACCCGTCCACGCACGGGTCGGGGTCGTCGGGATTGCACATCCCCGGCGCGGCCAACTTGGCCATCACCGCGTCGAGGGTGGCGCGCGCGTGCGGGGTGAGCAGCCCACGCACCCGGCTCATCCCATCAGCACCTTGCGGGCCGAACTCGAAGAAACGTTTGCGTTGCCGTTCACGTTCGGCCTCCTCGGGGGGTGCGCCGTCTTCGTCGAGCAGCGCCATCAACCGCTCGGCGACCTTGCGCAACTCCTCAGGACACAACCCCGCCCCGGTGCGGGCCAGATCCGCCTCGGCCAACTCACGAGCCTCATAGTTGACCTGCGCAGGCAACTGATCGAAGAACCTCTCGATGATGCCGACCTGCTCACCACCCAACTCCCCACGCGCCTGACCCGCCGCGGTCGCCTCCAGCACCGGCGCCAGCACTTCACCGGTCAACGCGCGCCGCGGACCCAGCACCGCGGCCGAAGCGATACGGCGCCTGGCCTCCTTACGCGAAACCTGCAACGCCGTCGCCAACGCCTCCGGCCACGACGACGCCCCCACCGCCCTCGGCTCCACCTCGGCCACCAGCCGGGAGATCACCGCATGATCGACCACCGGCAACCGCCGACCCACCCGCTCACACCGAAACAACACCTCGATCAAATCGCGTGTCTGGAGCCCGTCCACCGACAGATCAAGAAGCTCATCCAGAGCGAAGTCCAACGCATCAAGGGCCTTGACCACCCTCGCGCGATCAGTGACCCCACCCCCACTCATGTCAGCCCTGCGACCTGTCGTAGACCCCGCCTAGGGTCCGAGGTATGGAGCCGTCGTCAGCCATATTCGAACAATAGTTCGAACCACCGACAAGTTCAGTCTGCCCGCCGCACGCGGAACAACTTCACGTCGGACTTGATCCCTTTCAAGTGCCGGGACCCCGCGAACGAGAACGAGAACCGCTCGTCTTCGCCGATCGCCTCGTGCGTCGACTCCGAGACCAGGACCGAGCCGGGCCGCGCGGCACCCGTGACGCGGCTCGCGAGGTTGACCGCCCCGCCGAACCAGTCACCGGTTCGGCTCACGGCCATCCCCGTCGCGAGGCCGACGCGAAGCCGTGGGAAATCCTCGTCGTCGTTGGTCTTTTCGACGAGGGTCAGCGCCGCCTCCAGCAGCGGCACCGGTTCCGGGCTGACGAGCATGACCTCGTCGCCGATCGTCTTGACGAACCGCACAGGCGGGACGGACACCTCGTGCGCGAGATCGAAGAGCCGGTGTGCGAGGCGCTCGAGATCTTCGGGCGGCACGGCCTCACCGAGCCGGGTGAAGCCGACGAGGTCGGCGAACGCGATCGTCACGAGCCGCGCACCCGGCAGCCGTTGGCCCTTCGCGCGTTCGGAGGCGGTGATCGCCTCGGTCTCCATCAAATGCCGCAGCTGTAACCGCAACATGTCCTGAATCATGGGGCCCAGCAGCGGGTTTGCGGTCCGCACCAAGGCCTCGGCGTTTGTGGCGATGACGAGCTCCGAGGCGCCTGGGTCGAGCACCGAAGCGAGCCCGGCGTACCGCATCACCTCGGCGGCCTTCGACAACCCCTCGGCGAGCACCCGGGTGATCTGGATGATCTGGTCCGGCAGGATCCCGATCTCGATGAACCGCTGTGCGTACGCCGCGGCTTCGGCGTCTGCGCGCAGATGGACCTTCGCATCGGGATCGTCGACGGTGGGCAGCCCCATCGCGCGTTGGATGCGCTGTAGAAGGTCGAGATCGATACCCGTCTTCTCGCTGGTCTCCCGGGCGGAGACGTAGACGCCGTCGTCGCCGAGTGCCTGACGCGCGGCGAGCAGCATCGGCAGGTAGGCGTTGCGGATCACCTCGACGTCGATGCCTCTGCTCACCAACCACGAAACCAATTCGGCGCGTTCGGCGCGTTCGTCACCTTCGAGTCCGTCGAGCAGACCGGACCCTTCGACGTCGAAGTCATCGGCCACCGGCCCAACGTATACCCCGTGCGATAGTCGGAACATGGGTTCGCCGGTGCTGTACGGGTTCGCGCCGATCGTCGGCGAACGCCCCCACACGTTGATCCTCGGCAACATGCCCAGCGTCATGTCCCTGGCAGCGCACCAGTATTACGGCAACCCCCGCAATGCTTTCTGGCGCATCGCAGGCGACATCTACGGGTTCGCGGCGGACGCGCCGTACGAGCAGCGTTGCGCCGCGCTGAGGGCTCATGGTCTCGCGGTCTGGGATGTGCTGCGATCATGTCGGCGCGCGGGCAGTCTGGATTCCGCGGTGAGACCGGAAAGCATGGTGGCGAACGACTTTCAGCAATTCTTCGACACGCACCCCAATATCAGTTTGGTTTTGTTCAACGGCGCCGCAGCGGAGAAGAACTACACCCGACTCGTTTCCGTCGCAAATGAATTGAGCTACCGACGCCTGCCGTCGACCAGCCCGGCCCAGACCATGCCGTTCGTCGAGAAACTCGCGATCTGGCGCGAGGCCCTGTCCGCACGTCGATAACGTCCCCGGCGGCTCCGGCGACGCATATTCTCAGTGCGGACGTGGAGGTGTCGGATGACAACTGCACTGACATGTCGGGCATGCGGTGGCGAGCCTCGAGCGGGTGCCCGATTCTGTGATGCCTGTGGTGCGCCGCTGGAGGGGCCGCAACGGCCCGCCGAGTACAAACAGGTGACGGTGCTCTTCGCCGATGTCGTCCGGTCTATGGACCTCGCCGCGGCGGTCGGGCCCGAGCGGCTGCGCGAGATCATGGCCGAGTTACTCGACCACTGCACCACGATCGTCACCCACTACGGTGGAACCGTCGACAAGTTCACCGGCGACGGCATCATGGCGGTGTTCGGCGCTCCGATGGCGCTCGAGGACCACGCCCTGCGTGCGTGTATCGCCGCGCTCGACATCCAATCGGGGGCCGCTCGGCTCGCAACGATTGTGAAGAGCCACGACGGGGCCGACCTGTCGCTCCGAATCGGCCTGAACTCCGGTGAAGTGGTCGCCGGCGAAATCGGTTCTGTCACCGCGAGTTACACGACCATCGGTGAGCAGGTCGGGCTAGCGCAGCGGATGGAGGCGGTCGCCCCGCCCGGTGGGGTGATGCTCAGCGAGTCGACGGCCCACCTCGTCGAGGACGCGGTTGAGCTCGCCGACGCCGAAGCGGTGCCCGTCAAGGGAACCACCGCAGCGGTGCTCGCACGGCGATTGCTCGCCGTCGCCGAAAGCCGTCCCCGGCGCCGCAGCGACGCACCCTTGGTCGGTCGAACTTGGGAACTGAACACCATCACCGCTCTCCTCGACGAGGCGATGACCGGTGCGGGATGCGTGGTCAACATCGTCGGGCCGCCAGGGATCGGCAAGAGTCGGCTCGCGCGCGAGACCGCAGCGGTCGCCGCCACTCGCGGAATGTTGGTCTTCAGCACCCACTGCGAGTCACATGCGCGCGAGATCCCCTTCCATGTCCTGGCGCGACTCCTGCGGTCGGGCACGCAGACCGACGGCCTCGACGCCGAGGCCGCGCGCGCCCATATCCGTAGTCAATTCGCCGACGCCACAGCCGAAGACCGATTGTTGCTCGAAGACATCATGGGTATCAGGGAAGCGACCACCGAGATGCCGGAGGTTGCCCCGGAGGCCCGGCGGCGGCGACTGACCGCACTCATCAATTCCGCGTCCATCGATCGTCCCGAATCCGCGCTCTACATCATCGAGGATGTGCAATGGATCGACGACGCGAGCGAATCGCTGCTGGCCGACTTCTTGGCCGTCATTCCACACACGTCGTCGCTGACGCTCATCACCCACCGGTCCGAGTACCACGGCATCCTCGCCCGGCTGTCGGGATCTCAGACAATCGCCCTGCGGCCGTTGCGAAGTGCCGACGTGCGGACACTGACCGACGGTCTCCTGGGTTCGGACGCGTCCGTCGCGCCGTTGTCCACCACGATCGCCGAACGCGCCGCCGGAAATCCGTTCTTCGCCGAGGAGATGCTTCGCGACCTTGCCGAGCGTGGTGCGCTCGTCGGGCAGCCCGGCAATTACCGACTGGACAGTTCGGACGCCGAGGCGAACATCCCCGCGACACTGCAGGCGGCCATCGGAGCCCGCATCGACCGACTCGACACTACTGCGAAACAGACGCTTTACGCCGCGTCGGTGATCGCGACGGAGTTCGACTTGGAAACGCTTGCCGCCCTGACGGACACCCCTGACGTCATGCCATTGATCGAAACCGAACTCGTCGACCAGGTGAGGTTCTCTCCCGAACCCGTGTTCGCGTTTCGGCATCCGATGATCCGATCCGTCGCCTACGAGAGCCAGCTGAGGGCGCAGCGGGCGCAATTACACCGCAGGCTGGCCGCGATCATCGAACAGCGGGATCCTGCATCGGCCGACAAGAACGCCGCGCTCATTGCCGAGCACTACGAGAGCGCGGGCGATCTGCGCGCCGCGTTCGACTGGCACATGCGCGCAGCGACGTGGGCGAACAACCGCGACAACCTCGCCGCGGCGACCAGCTGGCAGCGGGCTCAGCGGGCCGCCGACCGCCTTCCGGCCGACGAACCGGGCCGACTCGCCATGCAGATCGCGCCCCGTACCCTGCTGTGCGGAACCGGCTTCCGGCTACTGGGCAGCGGGTTCGCCACGGGCTTCGACGAACTGCGTGAATTGTGCACTGCCGCCGGCGACCGGCGCTCGCTCGCAATCGCGCTGTCCGGCGCCATTATGGAGACGTTCTTCAATGCGCGTCGGCGAGAGGCGTCCGCGCTCGCCACCGAAGAGGTTCGCCTGCTGGAATCGATCGGTGATCCCGACCTGATCCTGGCGCTGGCCACTGTAATCCTCGCCGCGAAGCAGGAAACGGCCGAAATGCACGAAGTCCTGCGTCTGTCCGAGTACGCCATCGCGCTCGCCGGAGGTGATCCATCGCGCGGTGGCGACATCGCGACCAGTTCCCCGCTTGCGTTGACGACTGGCTTCCGTGCGCTCGCCCGGTGGAGCCTGGGAATCGAAGGCTGGCAGGAGGATATCGAAAGAGCGTGCGAGATGGCTTCGGGCGCCGAAACTGTCACGCGCGGCGGCGTCATCTACTACACGCACACGATGGCGGTTCTGAACGGTGCGATCCGGCCCAGGGTCGCGATGGAATCTGAGCTGAAGACCGTTCTCGCCTCGGCGGAGCTGACCGGTGAGGACGTTGCGGTCGGGCTGGCGAAAAGCAATCTCGCCTTCTGGCTGTTGAGGGGTGGTTCGGACTCCACGACCATGGCCATGCAGTTGCTTGCCGAGACTCGCGAGCTCACCAATCGGGACAGATATGCCAGGACCGCGATCCCGATGGTCGACATCTTCGTGGCGGAAGACAAGATGCGACGTGGAGATCTCGAGATGGCCATAGAGCTTGCCCGCGCATCCGTCGCCGCGGAGATCGAGGACGACGGAAAGCTGTTCCTCCCGATGATGACTGACGTACTTGTGCGCGCGTTGATTCGTCGGGGAGGGCCGGATGACCTACGCGAGGCCGAGTCTGCGATCGACCAGATGGCCGCGATTCCGCTCGAACCGGGCATCGTGCTCTACGACATCTGGCTGTTGCGTATGCGGGCCCTTCTCGCACAGGCGCGCAACGACCATGCCCGCTATCTCGACTTCCGCGATCGCTATCGGACGACGGCGCACGGCTTGGGCTTCGAAGGACACATCGCGTGGGCCGAGGCGATGGCCTAAGACGCTGGCGGACGGCGGTGCGCCCACGGCCGCGCACGCTCGATCTGACCGGCGAGCGAGAGCAGCGTCGCCTCATCGAAAGGCCTGCCCACCAACTGCACGGATGTCGGAATGCCGTTGCCGTCGAGACCCCACGGCACGGCCGCCGCCGGTTGACCCGTCACGTTGAACAGCGCCTGGAACGGCACTCGCGATGCGACCGACAGCAGCGTGGACAGCATGCCCCGGCGCTGATACGCGCCGATGCGCGATGGGCCCCTCGCGGTTCCCGGGGTGACCACCACGTCGACGTCGTCGTAGATGGACTGAATCCGTTCGGCGGTACGGCTTTCCGCTTCGCGGATCGCCCTCATCCGCCGATCGGAGATCATTCCGCCGACCCGCGCGAAGCTGCGTGTCCTGGCGTCGAGTCGCTCGGGATGGGGCAGCGCCTGGACATCGTCGTAGCAACCACGGAAATAACGCGGCAGCGCCTGATCGAACATCACCGACGCCGGATAGTCCGGATCGCGGACGACGACCTGGTGGCCGAGTTCGCGCAACAGCTCACCCGCCTCGGTCAACGCCGCACGCTGCGAGCGCCCCACTCTGCTCATCAACATTGGAGGAGTCCTGTCGCTCAACGCGATTCGTAGGCGTTGCGGTTCCTTCTCCGCCGCCGCGATGAATCCGGACTCCCCCGTCACCGCCTCCAGGAACAGGGCCGCGTCCTCGACCGTCCTCGCGAGCGGACCGTTCACGCTCAGGCCGTTCCAGGCGTCGTCGTGCGGGGCCATCGGTACCCGGTCCCGCTGCGGTTTGAGGCCGAAGAGACCACACCATGTCGCCGGGATCCGGATGGAGCCCATCCCGTCGGAGCCGAGCGCGACCGGCGCCAGGCCCGCGGCCACCGCCGCGCCGCTTCCGCCGCTGCTTCCACCGGGCGCGAAGTCGACGTTCCACGGATTGCGGGTCGCCCCGAACGTCACCGTCTCGGTGAACGGCCACAGCATCATCTCCGGCACTGAGGTCTTGCCGATGATCACCGCGCCCGCGTCGCGGAGGCGCCGGACCACCTCGGCGTCCCGGGTGCACGCGGGGCCGTGGGCCGCGCTACCGTACGTCGTCGTCTGGCCCTCGACGTCGACGTCGTCCTTGATCGCGATCGGCACACCCAGCAGCGGTGACCGCTCCCCCGCGTCCAACCGCTCCTGCGCCGCGTCGGCTTCGCGTCGCGCACTGTCGCGGAGCACCACGCGGTAGGACCGAAGCGTCGTGTCGAAGCGCGCGATGCGCTCGAGATAGTGACCCAGCAAGTCTGGCGCCGTGATCGCGCCCGAGGCGAGCAACCGCGCCTGCTCAGCGGCGCCCGCGAAGACAAGCTCGCTGGTGTCCACGGCGGCAGCGTAGCCGCTCAGACCCCGTGTCGGGCGGCGTATTCGCCGGGTGTGGCCCCCAGCATCGTCCGGAAGTCGTTGATGAAATGCGCCTGGTCGTACCACCCGAGACGCACGGCTAGGTCGGCGAAGTCGACGCCAGGATTTCGCTCGATCTCGAGTGCCGCCTGCTGCAGCCGGTACCGGCACAGCACCCATTTGACCGGCACTCCGACGTACCGGCGAAAGACGCGCTGTGTGGTGCGCGTGCTCCACGGCGACAGCTCCATCACCTGTTCCACCCGGTGCAACAGGTTGTCATCGCTCATCCGGTGGACCAGAGCACGCAGGGCCACGTAGGTCTCGTCGAGTTCACCACTGTGTGCCGCGATCAGCTCGTCGAGGCGCTCTGCAGCCGAAGTGACGTCGTCGTCGAGGTCGATCACCTCGCCGAAGAGGCCGTCGTCCACGGGTGTCACGCGGCCGGTCATGAGCGACGCGTCGCGGCCGAAGCGCGCGGTGAAGCCGCCTGGGTAAAACCGGGCACCCACCACTGCGCCGCGTCCGCCGATCGTGGTCTCGAATACGCGATCGACAACGCCGTGCACCAAGGTGTTCGGTAGCGCAAAGCCGTGGCGCGCTTCGTCATTGCCCCATTCACGGGTGATATGCATCGACGGGAAGGTGATCACCGTGCTGGTGAACGGCTCTCCGTCGGCGAGATCCCAGCGCACCGACCAGAAGTGCTCGACGAATGCGGCGGCTCGGTGCGACGGTGCCCACCGGTCGAGGTCGTATACGGACGCGCTGGCAACGCGACCGACGACACCACGCACGGGCTCCGTGTATGCCGACGTTCCGCCCTCGCCCATGGAATCGAGGCTACGAAACCCCAGGCGCACGCCGCGTTCGGACTGTCGCGAAATTCCAATCACCCGGGGATACGGGGCCCTCAGACTGGCAACCATGAGCGTTAACAAGATTCCGGAGGGCTACACCAGCCTGACCCCGTTCCTCTGCGTCGACGGCGCCTCGGCCGCGATCGACTTCTACACCTCGGTGTTCCGCGCCACCCTGGTCGAACGGATGGACGGCCCGAACGGCACCGTCGCGCACGCCGAACTCGACTTCGGCAACGGCCGCCTGCAGCTCGCCGATCCCGCCGAGGCGTACCAGATCGCCGCGCCCGACGTTGGCGCCCCCGCCACGCACTCGATCGCGCTGTACTGCGAGGACGTCGACGCGGTGGTGTCGCGGGCCGAGCAGGCCGGAGCGCTAGTGCGCGAGCCGGCGCAGACGTTCGTCACCGGAGACCGGTTCGCCTCGATCGTCGACCCGTTCGGCACGCGCTGGTCGGTGATGACGCGCGTCGAGGACATCTCCCCGGAGGAGCGAGATCAGCGGTTGGCCGAGTGGGCGAAGGAAAACGTCGCGGGCTGACGGCTACCGTGGCGGCATGTCCTGTGTGTTCTGCGCCATCGTCGCCGGCGAGGCCCCCGCCATCCGCATCTACGAAGACGACGATGTCGTGGGCATCCTCGACATCCGTCCGTTCAGCCGCGGCCACACGCTGGTGATCCCGAAGCGGCACACGGTGGACCTGACGGACACGCCACCGGAGACCGTCGCCACGTTGGCACGGGTGGGTCAGCGCATCGCGAGGGCGGCGCGCCGGTCCGGTTTGCACGTCGACGGCAACAACGTGGTGATCAACGACGGTAAAGCCGCTTTCCAGACCGTGTTCCACATCCATCTGCACGTACTGCCTCGGCAGAACGGAGACAAGCTCTCGTTCGCCAAGAACATGCTCCTTCGCCGTGACCCTGACCGGGAGGAGTCGGGACGGCTGCTGCGGGAGGCGCTGGCGGAACTCGACTCGGCTGCGCAAGACTGAGCCCATGAGCATGCCCTGGTACGAGAAGTACATCGGATATCCGATGCTGTTGCTGCACGACAAGATCTATAAGGGCACCAATGGCCGCATCGGCCATACGATCCCCGGTGCACCGCGGATGCTGATCCTGCACACGGTCGGCGCGAAAACCGGTTTGCAGCGGTCGAATTCGCTGGCCTACGCCCGCGACGGTGACGACTACCTGGTTGTCGCGTCCAAGGGCGGCGAACCGAAGGCGCCCGGCTGGTACCACAATCTGAAGGCCGATCCGAACGTCGAGATCAACGTCGGACCCAAGCGCATCAACGTGACCGCTACACCGGTCGCCCCCGGTGATCCCGACTTCCCTCGGCTGTGGCGGATCGTCAACGACATGCCAGGCAACAAGGACCGCTACACCGGCTACCAGAAGCGGACGTCACGGCCGATCCCGGTGATCAAGCTGACACCGGCCTAGAACAGTTCCTTCGCCAGCAATTCCAGCGTCTTGTCGCGGGCCGGCGCGGTGGCCGGATCGGTGCCGCGGCGGGCGGACGCCACCGGGTTGATCATGACCTCGTCGACCCCGAACTGGTCGGCCAACGCGCGCACCTGCTCGGCCGTCTCTGTCGGATCGCCGACGACCGCGCGCCCGAACGCCGCCTCCGCGATCCGCTGCGCCTGCGGTGCGAGTTCCTGCTGCTCGGCGTCCTCGACCAGGTCCAGCGGGCCCAGCGGCTGACCGGTTCGCAGCCGAGCCATCATCTGCAGGTTGGGCAGCGCCAAAGCCGTTGCCTCATCGTGTGTTTCGGCGACGACAGCGTTGACGGTGAGGAACGTCACAGGTTCGGGCGCCAACTCACTGGGCCGGAATTCCGAGCGATATGTGGCCAACGCCTCCGCGGTGCCCTGGCCCGAGAAGTGATGGGCGAACACGTACGGCAGACCCTTGGCGGCCGCCCGGTGCGCCGAGTACATCGACGATCCCAGCAGCCACAGCCTCGGTTCACTCGCCGCCGCGGGCGTCGCCTTGAGGACGTAACGCTGGTTCGGGATCGGGACGCGTATTCCCCGCGCACTCATCAAGGCGACGACGTCGTCGAGGTAATCGGGGAACGCCTCGATGTCACGGTCGTCGCGGCCGGCGGCGCCCCGCAGCGCCATCGACGTCACCGGATCCGAACCGGGCGCCCGGCCGATGCCGAGGTCGATGCGCCCCGGATGCGCCGCCTCGAGCAGTGCAAACTGCTCGGCCACGGCCAGGGGCGCGTGGTTGGGCAGCATCACACCGCCGGAACCGACTCGCACGTGTCGGGTGTGCGCGGCCAGGTGGGCGATGAGCACCGGCGGGCTGGTCGCCGCCACCGAAGGCATGTTGTGGTGCTCGGCGACCCACAGCCGGGTGTAGCCAAGGCGGTCGGCGGTCTGTGCAAGCTGCGTCGACGCGGCCACCGCGTCGGAGGTCGACTGGTCGGTGCGCACCGGCACGAGATCGAGGACTGATAAGCGCATGGCAGTCACAACGCATTCAACCGCAGAGACGTTCCCCGCACCGCGCCGACCAGCGATTCCGCGGCGCGACTATCCGACTGCCGCCAGCTCCTTGGCCGTGCGGAAGACGTCGTCGAACATCTGTGGGGTCAGCTTTCCGGTGAACGTGTTCTGCTGGCTGGGGTGGTAGCAGCCCACCAACGAGACGCCGCCCAGCTCCGCGGTGGCGCCGTGACCGAACTTCGGTGCGGGCACCGGCACCGGCACCCCACCCGTGCGCAGCATCTGCAGCGCCGCGCGCCACGCGAATCCGCCGAGCGCGACGACCACCCGCACGTGCGCCGCGGTCAGCCGCCATTCCGCGTCCAGCCACGGGGCGCACGTCGCCCGCTCGGCCGGAGTCGGTGCGTTGGCCGGCGGCGCGCAACGCACTGCCGCGGCCACCCGAGTTGCATTGAGCGCCAACCCGTCTGCGGCGTCCACGCACTGCGACTGGTTGGCCAAGCCCACCCGGTGCAGTGCCGCGAACAAGAAGTCGCCGGAGCGGTCGCCGGTGAAGATCCTGCCGGTGCGGTTGGCGCCGTGGGCCGCCGGAGCGAGCCCGACGACGAACACCCGCGGCTCGGATGAGCCCCATCCCGGTGCCGGACGGCCCCAGTACGGTTCGTCGGCAAACGACTTGCGCTTGACGACGGCTGCCTCCTCGCGCCACTCCACCAGCCTGGGGCAGGCCCGACACACCGACACCTCGGCGTCGAGCTCGTCGAGTGACCGCGCCGCCGCGGCCATCGACTCGACTTGCGCGGCCGCCGCCGCGACGGCGGTCTTCGGTGTCGCGGGGTCACCCGGCCAGCCCGAACCGGCAGGAACCGGCGACGCGAACCGCCCACCGGTCCGCGGGTGAGGCAACAGCTGCACAGCACCACTGTGCACGGTGCGAAATTCCGGTGCCGAGCGGCCCCGTGCGCTGTTAGATTCTGCCGCGATAACTCATGACGAATAGCAGGCGCGGCCCCCTACTACTGATTCTGTTCGCCGCGCTGACGGCCGGTGCCGGCAACGGCATATCGCTCGTCGCGTTCCCGTGGCTGGTGTTGCAGCGCAACGGATCTGCACTGGACGCGTCGATCGTGGCGATGGCGGGTTCGCTGCCCCTCCTGGTGGCGACTCTGATCGCGGGCGCCGCGGTGGATTATCTAGGGCGGCGGCGGGTTTCGATGATCTCCGACGCGCTGTCCGCCCTGTCGGTGGCCGCTGTACCCGTGCTGGCGCTGACGCTCGGCGTAGATGCGGTCAACGTCGCGGTCCTGGCCACGCTGGCCGCGCTGGGCGCCTTCTTCGATCCGGCGGGGATGACCGCCCGCGAGACGATGCTGCCGGAGGCGGCGAATCGTGCGGGGTGGACGCTGGACCGCGCCAACAGCGTCTACGAGGCGGTGTTCAACCTCGCCTACATCGTCGGCCCCGGCATCGGCGGAGTGCTGATCGCGACGCTCGGCGGCATCAACACGATGTGGGTGACGGCGGCGGCGTTCGGCTTCTCGATCGTGGCGATCGCGGTGCTGCAACTGGAAGGAGCCGGCATTCCGGACCGCACCTCGCTGCCCGAGGGGGTGTGGGAGGGCGTCGTCGAGGGGCTGAGGTTCGTCTGGCGCAACAAGGTGCTGCGCACTCTGGCATTCGTCGATCTGGTGGCGACCGGGCTCTACATGCCGATGGAGTCGGTCCTTTTTCCCAAGTACTTCACCGACCGCGACGAACCGGCGCAGCTCGGGTGGGTGTTGATGGCGTTGAGCATCGGCGGGCTCGTCGGTGCGCTCGGCTATGCGGTGTCGTCGCAGTACCTCAGCCGCCGGGCGACGATGTTGACCGCGGTCCTGACGCTCGGGCTGGCCATGACAGTGATCGCGTTCCTGCCGCCGCTGCCGCTGATCCTCGTGCTATCCGGGATTGTCGGCCTCGTCTACGGGCCGATCGCGCCGATCTACAACTACGTCATGCAGACCCGGGCGCCGCAGCACCTGCGAGGGCGGGTGGTCGGCGTGATGGGATCGCTGGCGTACGCGGCTGGTCCGCTGGGTCTGATCGTGGCCGGTCCGCTGGCCGATTCGGCCGGCCTTCACGTGACGTTCCTGGCGCTCGCGCTGCCGATGCTGCTGCTCGGAGTCATCGCGGTGTTCCTGCCCGCGCTACGTGAATTGGACCGCCCGTCGACGGTTTAGCAGTGCTACAGCCGGCCACCGAATTGTTCTCGCAGCGCAATCTTCAGCACTTTCCCAGACGCGTTGCGGGGCAACTCCGGTAGGTACTCCACCCGAGTGGGGCACTTGAAATGGGCCAGCCGGTCACGCGTGTAATCGATCAATTCCTCCCCGCCTGCGTGCGCGCCGTCCTCGAGGGCGACCACCGCGATCGGGGTTTCTCCCCACTTCGGGTCCGCGACCCCCACCACGGCGACTTCACGAACCGCCGGGTGGCGATACAGCACCTGCTCGACCTCGACCGGGTAGACGTTCTCCCCGCCGGTGATGATCATGTCGTTCTTGCGGTCGACGAGGGTGATGAAGCCGTCGGCATCCATGCGGCCCAGATCGCCGGTGTGGAACCACCCGCCGCGAACCGCTTCGGCGGTCGCCTCCGGCTTCTGCCAGTAGCCCGCGAACACAGCCGGGCCACGGACGACGACTTCGCCCACCGTGTCGGTCACCACGTCGCGGTCCTGCTCATCGACGATCCGGGTCTGCACATGGAAGAGAGGCCGACCAACCGACCCCGATTTCTCCTTGACATGGTCGGCGTCGAGAAGCGTGACGCCACCGGTTTCTGTCAGACCGAAGCTCTCCTGGAAGGGCACACCGCGATCCTGAAAGTACTCGAGCACCGGCAGTGGACACGGTGCGCCGGCGCTGACAGCCAATTCGAGCGCCGACAAGTCGTAGGACGCGAAACCCGGTACGGCCATCAGTGCCGCCCACATCGCCGGTACGAGGAACTGGACGGTGACGCGTCCTCGCGCCATCGCGGCGAGCGCTTCCTCCGGGCGGAAGCCGGGCAACAATACGTTTGTGCCACCGACGTATATCAGGGGTAGCGTGTGCACGCTCAGCCCGCCGATGTGGAACAACGGCGCCGCAGTGACGGTCCGATCCCCTTCGTGCAGCCCTCGGCCGGCGGCCACGACGTTAATCGTGTTCCAGAAGACATTGTCGTGGGTCAGCATCGCGCCTTTCGGGCGGCCCGTTGTTCCCGAAGTATAAGGCAGGCAACACAAGTCGCTGCCGACTATGTCGACATCCACGGGGCGATCCTCGCCGCTGCCGATCAACTGTTCGAAATCCGTTTCCCCGGAATGGGCTTCACCGCCGACCACCACTCGAATCTTGGCCTTTATCTCTTCGCCGGCACACGCCGCGCGCGCGACCGCCGAAAACTGTGCCGACCACAGGAAGGCGATCGCACCGGAATCACCCAGAATGTAAGCGACCTCGGGCGCGGCAAGCCGGAAACTGATCGGCACGAACACCGCCCCGAGCTTTCCGGCGGCGAACAACGTCTCCAGAAAGGCGGCGCTGTTGATCATCAGTGCGGCCACCCGGTCGCCTTTCCGGACGCCCGACGCGCGCAACGCCTGGGCCAGCCGATCGGTCCGGCTGTCGAACTCGGCGTAGGTGATCCGTCGGGCTCCGTCGATCAGGGCCGCCCGATCGCCACACAGAGACGCGCGGCGAGTCGCCCAGGAGCCGAATCCGGCCTCGCGGTAGTGGATCCCATCCATGAGCGGACCTTCCCGAAGAACGCCTTCAGCAATGATCGATCATCGGAATTCGATCCGCGGTCGATCCCCGATTTCAGCCGTCGGGAACCGGCCCCCGCCTGGCGATCGCGGCGAGTTCCTCACGTGAGTTCGCACCCACCCGTTGGCAGGCGCGATAGATGTGGCCTTCGACGCTGCGCACCGACATCACCAGCCGGTCGGCGATCTCGCGGTTGGACAGCCCGGCCACGACGAACTCGACGATCTCGCGCTGACGGCCGGTCAGCGGTTGGCTGGCGGGCACCCGCAGCGCCGGTGTGCACAGTCCGCCGCAGGCGTCGCTGAGTTCCTTGGCCACGGCGGCGGCGTACAGGCCGCGCTTGCGGTGCTGGGCGCGGGTGAACGCCACGGCTGCCTGCGCGGCGGCGTCGGCCGCGGCGGCCCGGTCGCCGATTGTGCGATAGGCATCAGCTGCGGCGAGCAGTCCCTCTCCGTCGTCGGCGGCCAACGCCTCGGCATGCCGCGCAACGGCATCGGCCAACGGCAGCGCGAGTTCGTCGGCGACTCGACGCGCGCACGTGCCACACGAGGTGTCACCCCACTGCGCCGCCGCTTGGTAGCAGGCCAGCTCATGCGTGGGCTGACGGCGCGCGCGGGCCTGCGACGCGGCTGTTCGCACGACCGCGATCGCGTCCGTGAAACACCCGTTGGCGACCAACGACCATCCTTCGGCGACGCTGAGGGTGGTCTGCATGAACGCGAAGTCGGGCGGCACGCTCTGGCGGGCCTCGGCGATCGCTGCCTCAGCCGCAGGCCCCTCACCGAGTTTCGCGTGCGCCTCCGCCAGGCCGAAGCAAGTGGACGGGCGTAAACCGCTTGCCACACCGTGCCTTTGGACACCGGCCAGCGCTTCGTGCAGAAGCCTCACCGCGTCGCGGACATTGCCACGCATGAGTTCGGCGTGCCCCAGCAGCGACGCCAGATTCGCGTAGGCCAGGCTGGGCACCTCGTCCGCCGATTCGGCCAATCGCCGCACCATCGCCGAGCACTCGTCGATACGCCCGGTCAACCGGCAGGCGCGAAGATAAACGCTGGCGAACCAGAACCGCATATGCGACGCCTGAAACGACGTCATCGCACGGTTCAGCGCCGACTCCGCGACCGCGGTCAGTTCGTCGGTCCGGCCGAGCGCCCCCAGCGCCATCGTCAACGCCACCGACGCCATCATCGCGTCGAAGTCCGTCAACAAGCCCGATTCCAGCGCCGCCGTGGCCTTTTCCAACGCCACCTCACAGCGTGCCGATACGGCGTCGACACACGCGTCGGCGGCCATGCGTGCGAACCGCTCGGCTGGTGACTCGGGCCCCTCGGCCAGCCGTGCCAACACCTCGATCGCGTCGTTGATGCGCCCGAGCATCCAGATCAGGTTCGCCACTCGTAGCAGAGACCACTGGTGTGGGCTCGTCGCACCGTCGACGGCCATCCGGCTCAGGACGTCCTCGGCCTCCGCGCCGCGGCCGAGCAGAAACAGATTCAACGCGCGAACCCCGGCGGCCTCAGCGCACCCGGCGTCCGCGGCGGCCGTCGCGAACCGGTCGGCGAGTTCGAGGTCGAGCAGCGTCATCGCACAGCGCGCCGCCTTCAGGTAGACGTCGGGATCCGGCGGCAGGTCCGACTCGAGCGCCAGCAGCGCCCGGCGCACCGTGGCCGCAACGTCGCACTCCCCATCTTCGATCAGCCGCCTGGCGAGCCTGCCGCGGATCCTTGAGAGGTACATCTCCCCGGCGGCGGCGCGGCGCAGTTCGCCGTACAGCGGGTGAGCCAGGCGGACGACCAGGTCCGCCCCGCTTCGCTCGACGGTCACCAACCGCATCCGTTCGGCGACCTCGAGCGCCTTCCGGTCCACGACGTCGCACAGTGTGCCGACTGTCAGCGGTTCGCACTGCGACAAGGTGTCGACCACCAGCGCCACCTCCGGAGTCAGCTCGCGCAGCTGTCGGCCGACCATGTCGCTAATGCTCTGCGAGACCGCGACGCCGCCGTCCCACATCCACACCCCCGCCGTCTGCCGCATCCGGCCGGCGTCGACCTGGTCTTTGACCAGCTGGCGCAGAAACAGCGCGTTGCCGCCCGTCAGCTTCCAGAACCGCTGAGCGCTACGGGCATCCACCACGCCGCGGAGGCTCTCCTCGATGAGGGCACGCGTCGCGTCTGCCGACAGCGGTGCGAGGTCGAGCCGGATGAGCAGGCCGTCCTTCCACAGCGCGGTGATCGCGTCTGGTTCGTCGGCACCCGAACGCATGGTGACGACCAGGCGGGCCGCCCGGCTCTGCGCGAGCTGGTGCACAACGTGTGCCGACAATCCGTCGAGTAGATGCGCATCGTCGACTCCGATCAGGGTTCGGCCGTGGCGCTGTTGCGCGACAAGGGAATTGATCAGCTGACGGACATTCGGCATCGGATCAGCGATGGCGTCGTTGATCACCGCCGTGAACGCACCGAGCGGCAGCGCTCGCGCGGACTCGGTGCCGACGACCCAATTCGTGCGCTCGCCCGCGCGTTCGGCGAGCCGCAGCACCTCGCGCGCGAGCCGTGTCTTGCCCACCCCCGCCGCGCCGACGATCACGACGCCTGCTTTGTCACTGCCCCCGCTGAGCGTGCGGCGAATGGTGGCCAGTTCGCCGTCACGCCCCGCCAGCGGATCCCCGCTGATCACGGCGGAACTATATCCCGCCGTTTTCGCACCTGGGCGCGTTTTAGGGCCCCCGCGACTCGACGGCGGACTAGCAACCCACGCCGGCTCGTACCATTGCGTCGTGGACTCCCCCCTTGCCGATCTGGTGGACGCGCTGCCCGAGGGTGCCGTCGTCACCGATCCGGACATTCTGGGGTCGTATCGGCAGGACCGGGCCTTCGACCCGGACGCGGGCATACCGCTGGCGGTGGTCCGGCCGCGCACCACCGAGGATGTGCAAGCGGTCCTGCGCTGGGCCACCGCCAACAGGACGGCGGTGGTGCCGCGCGGTATGGGCACCGGCCTGTCCGGTGGCGCGTCGGCCCTCGACGGCGCGCTCGTGCTGACGACGGAGAAGATGCGCGACATCACCGTGGATCGGGTGACCCGGACCGCCGTCGTCCAGCCCGGACTGCTCAACGCCGAGGTCAAGAGGGCGGTCGCGGAGTACGGGCTGTGGTACCCGCCGGATCCGTCGTCGTTCGAGATCTGCAGCATCGGAGGCAATGTCGCCACCAACGCGGGCGGCCTCTGCTGTGTGAAGTACGGCGTCACAACGGATTACGTGCTCGGCCTGCAGGTGGTGCTCGCCGACGGCACGGCGGTGCGACTCGGCGGTCCGAGACTCAAAGACGTTGCCGGTCTTCCGTTGACCAAGTTGTTCGTCGGCAGCGAGGGAACGCTCGGAGTGGTCACCGAGGTGACGCTGAAACTGCTGCCCGCGCAGTCGGCGGCGTGCACGGTGGTGGCGACCTTCGACTCGGTCGAGACGGCAGCCAGGGCCGTCGTTGCGATCACTGGGAAGATCCGGCCCTCGATGTTGGAATTCATGGACGCCACCTCCATCAACGCCGTCGAAGACAAGCTGAAGATGGGCCTCGATCGCCACGCTGCCGCGATGCTGGTGGCCGCCTCCGATGAAAGGGGGCCCGCGGGCCAATCCGACGCGCAGTTCATGGCCGAGGTCTTCACCGAACACGGCGCCAAGGAAGTTTTCTCGACGTCGGACCCCGACGAGGGCGAAGCATTCGTCGCCGCGCGGCGGTTCTGCATCCCCGCCGTCGAACTGAAGGGCTCCCTGCTGCTCGAGGACGTCGGGGTTCCGCTGCCCGCGCTGGCGGATCTTGTCAGCGGCGTGGAGAAGATCGCGGCCAACCACGAGCTGATGATCTCGGTGATCGCCCATGCCGGTGACGGCAACACACACCCATTGATCGTGTACGACCCCGCCGATCCCGCGATGACCGAACGCGCTCACCACGCGTTCGGCGAGATCATGGATTTGGCCGTCAGCCTCGGCGGCACGATCACCGGCGAGCACGGCGTCGGCAGGCTCAAGCGACCCTGGCTGGCGGGTCAGATCGGCCCCGAGGCGATGGAACTCAACCGGCGGATCAAACAGGCACTGGACCCGGACAACATCCTCAATCCCGGCGCCGCGATCTGAGGCTCCGCTTGATTCGCGAGCAGACGAAGAAGTGCCCTTTTTGGGCAATATGCGGCAGTTTTGCGCCTGCTCGCGGAACTGGGTCTTGACATGTTTCCGGGTTCTGTCGTACGAATGAGACGTGACGGCTACTCTGTCTCATGACACGCCGGCTCGATTCCAGCTCGCCGACGCCGACACGTGGGCCGATCCCTGGCCGATGTACCGCGCGCTGCGCGATCACGACCCGGTGCATCATGTGGTGCCGCGCGATCGGCCCGATCACGACTACTTCGTCATGTCGCGGCACGCCGACATCTGGGCCGCCGCACGCGACCACGAGACGTTCTCGTCGGCGCAGGGGCTGACGGTCAACTACGGCGAACTCGAGCTGATCGGGCTCGCCGACAACCCGCCGATGGTCATGCAGGACCCGCCGGTGCACACCGAGTTCCGCAAGCTGGTGTCGCGGGGGTTCACACCGCGGCAGGTCGAAGCGGTCGAACCCAAGGTGCGCGAATACGTCGTCGAACGGATCGAGCGCATCAAGCACAACGGCGGCGGCGACATCGTGGCCGAACTGTTCAAGCCGCTGCCGTCCATGGTGGTCGCGCACTACCTCGGCGTTCCGGAGGCCGACCGCGACAAGTTCGACGGTTGGACCGAAGCGATCGTCGCCGCCAACACCACCGAGGGCGGAATCGGCGGTGCGCTGGAGACGCTCGGCGACAACCTGGGCGAGATGATGGCGTACTTCACCGATCTCATCGAGCGACGCCGGGTGCAACCGGAGGACGACACCGTCTCGCATCTGGTGGCCGCGGGCGTCGGCGCTGACGGCGACATCGCCGGTGTGCTGTCGATCCTCGCGTTCACCTTCACCATGGTCACCGGTGGCAACGACACGACCACCGGCATGCTGGGCGGTTCGGTGCAGTTGCTTCACCAGCGACCCGACCAGCGCCGCCTGCTCACCGAAAATCTCGGTCTCATACCGGATTCCGTCGACGAGTTCCTGCGCATGACCTCCCCCGTGCAGGGGTTGGCCCGCACCGTCACCCGTGACGTGACAGTCGCCGACACCACGATCCCGGAGGGCCGGCGTGTGTTGTTCCTCTACGCGTCGGCCAACCGTGACGAGCGCCAGTTCGGCGAGGATGCATCCGAACTCGACGTGACTCGTAAGCCGCGCAACATCCTGACCTTCAGCCACGGCGCCCACCACTGCCTCGGTGCGGCCGCGGCACGTATGCAGTCGCGCGTCGCCCTCACCGAACTGCTGACCCGCATTCCGGAATTCGAGGTGGACGAGAGCGGGATCGTCTGGGCCGGCGGTAGTTACGTGCGCCGGCCGCTGTCCGTACCGTTCGAGGTGAGCGCCTGATGGCTGGCGACTGGCTGGCGGCGCGGCGCACCGAGGTGGCCGCCGACCGCATCCTCGACGCGGCGGGCGAACTGTTCGCCCAGAAAGAGGCCGCCACCGTCGGGATGAACGAAATCGCTTCGGCGGCAGGGTGTTCACGCGCCACGCTGTACCGCTACTTCGAAAACCGCGAGGCACTCTACACCGCGTATGTGCATCGTGAGAGCTACCGGCTGTACAGCAAGATGACCGAGCAGATCAATGCGCTGACCGATCCGCGCGAGCGCCTGATCGAGGGCATGATCGCCTCGTTGCGCAACGTTCGCGAAAGCCCGGCCCTGGCTTCGTGGTTCGCCACCACCCAGCGACCGATCGGCGCGGAGATGGCCGAGGAGTCCGAGGTGATCAAGGCGTTGACGGAGGCGTTCGTCATCTCGCTGGGTTCCGACGACCGTGAGCTGGTCGCGCATCGTGCGCGGTGGCTGGTGCGGGTGATGACGTCGCTGATGCTGTTCCCCGGTCACGACGAGGCCGACGAGCGGTCGATGCTCGAGGAGTTCGTCGTACCGATCGTCCTGCCGGGCGAGCGGGAGCGGACGATCTAGCCCAAGGCCGTCAGGCGACCCAATACGCCTGGGCCTTGATCGACTTCTTCGAGATCTTGTACTCCTCGCGGAAAACTTTGGCCACCGCGCGGGTGGTGCGGTTGTCGCAAGCGACCCACCCGAAGTGATCGGGCGCGTCGAACGCCGCCGCGGCGACGGCTTCGACAAGCGCCTCGCCGGCGTTCTTGCGGTCCACCCACATGACGTCCTTGTTGCGGGCGACCGGGAGCTGCCGGTCGTCGTCATGCCCCGCCTCGAGGAAAACCCGCGCGGGGGTGTCGCCGATCGCGGTCAGCAGCGAATTGATTGCGGGCAGCGATGCAGTGTCGCCGACGATCACGTATCCGGCCGGCGAGGGTTCGGGCAGCGTGAAATTGCTGCCGAGCACCGTCACCTCGATCGTGTCGCCTGGTTGCGCGTTTTCCGCCCAGTGCGAGGCGATGCCGTCGTGCAACGCGAATTCGATGTCGACGGTGTCGGCCGCCGGGTTCGGGTCGACCAGCGTGTAGCCGCGCTGATGCAGCTTGTCGCCGTCGGCGAACCACATCCGGATCCACATCGTCGGGTGCAGCGGCCGGTCGGCGAGCATGCCACCCGCATCGAAGCTCAGGCGCACATAATGCGGGCTGACCTCACGTTTTCCGGTGACGGTCAGCCTATAGTCGCCCGCCCGCAGCAGCTTGAGCACCGCACCCTGAAACCCGCGCGTTGGTTTCTTGTCCGACATAACCAGCCCTCCGTGTCGCCGTTCTGGTTAGGCTACCCTAACGATTCGGCGGGAGGCCCCGGCCCTTTGCGGGTTGATTGTCCGCACGTGTGTGGTGGGTGCGATCAACCCGTTCCTAGGTGGGCCGCACTCGGGTGAACCGGTGCAGCAGCCACGCCAGCGGGACGGTCATCACTAAGGTGACGAGAAAGAGCATCACGATCGAGCCGGTGTAGATCGGGTAGTGCAGGATCTCCACCATCGCGACCTCCATCGTGATCAGGTGGATCAGGAAGATCTCGTAGGAGATCTCACCGAGAAACACCATCGGCCGGCTCGACAGCAGCCGTGCGTAGATGCCTCGGTCGCCGAGCGCCAGCGGCGCGACCACCAAGGTGGCGATCACCGCGTAGAAGAACGCCTTCACCACGGCTTCGCGCAACTCGTTGGGCGACGTGGTGGGCTCGCCGGCGATCGGGGTGGACGCGATGAAATAGCAGGCCACCGCGACCGGGATGCAGGCCAGACCGTAGGCCCGCACCCCCAGGGGTTGCAGCGCGGCCAGCAGCATCCCGCCGATGAACCACGCGAGGTAGGACGGCAGCCACAGCCGCGCGCCGTCGGGCAGAAAGTCGGTGGTGTGCACCAGGATCAGCCACGCCGGGGTGACGAGGGCGAGTGCGGCCAGTCCGCCGATCAGCAGGCCGGGCCGCCACCGACGTCGGCACAGCACCACCAGCAGCAACCATGCGAGCAGCGGAAGCAACACGTAGAACGCGACCTCGACCGCGAGGCTCCACATCTGTGTAAGCCCCTGGTGCAGAAACGAATACAGGTAGTGGTCGGTGTAGATCTGCGTCAGGGTGAGGTTGCGGAACAGCCCCTCCCAGGTGTGCCCCGGGTTCGGACCTGCGGTCCGGAAGTGGTAGACGAGGTAGGCCACCAGCACGGTGACGACGTAGGCGGGCATGATGCGGCGGACGCGGTGCCAGGCGTACCGGCGCACCGAGGGGGCGTTTCGTTGCGCCGCTGACCCCGATTCGCGGCTCGCCGCGGCCGCTTTCACCCACGGCGCAAACAACAGAAAACCGCTGAGCACGAAGAAGATCGGCACACCGATCTCCGCGCGGGAGTACACCAGGCCTACGTATCCCTGCGGATACTTTCCCGTTGTGTACGCGGCGTGGGTCAGCATCACCAACAACGCCGCGACGGCGCGGATACCGGTGAGCGAGGCGACACGCTCGGCCCTGCTGACGGATTCCAGACCGCCCTGCGCGTCCAGCCCCCGCGACAGCGTCATCTCTGCTTGTGCCGGCCCTTGTCCGGCCGTCGGTCGGGCTGCAGGTTGATCTTCACCCCCGAGATACGGGTGTTCTCAAGCGCTTTGAGCGTCTTCTTGGGCAGATCGGCGGGCAGCTCCACCAACGAGTAATCCGGGCGGATGGTGATGTGGCCGAAGTCGCTGCGGTGCAGCCCGCCCTCGTTGGCGATGGCGCCGACGATGTGGCCGGGTCCGACCTTGTGACGCTTGCCCACCGAGATGCGGTAGCTGACCAGACCTTCGCGCGGTTTGCGGTCGGGTTTGTCGCGGCGGGGACGGTCCTCGCGCTCGCGGCGCTTCTCCGGCGGCGGTTCGACCATGAAGAACTCGTCGCCGCCCTGCGCCTGCGCGGCCAATGCCGCCGCGATATCGGCGATCGGCACGTCGTGCTCGCGTTCGTAGTCCTCGATGATGTTGCGGAAGACGTCGACGCCGGGGGCGTTGAGCGCTTCGGTGATCGAGTCGCGGAACTTGGCCACGCGCTGGGCGTTGACGTCCTCGACGGTGGGCAGTTCGGATTCGATGAGCTTGGAGCGGGTGGCCTTCTCGATGGCCTTGAGCAGGTGCCGCTCGCGTGGGGTGACGAAGAGCAGCGCCGATCCGGACCGCCCGGCGCGCCCGGTGCGCCCGATGCGGTGCACGTAGGACTCGGTGTCGTGCGGGATGTCGTAGTTGAGGACGTGGGAGATGCGTTCGACGTCGAGGCCGCGCGCGGCGACGTCGGTCGCGATCAAGACGTCGATCCTGCCGTCCTTCAACGCGGCGATGGTGCGCTCGCGCTGGGCCTGCGGGATGTCGCCGTTGATCGCCGCCGCGGCGAAGCCCCTGGCCTTGAGCCGTTCGGCGACCTCTTCGGTGGCCTGCTTGGTGCGGACGAACACGATCATCGCGTCGCCCTCTTCAACCTCGAGCACCCGTGTCAGCGCGTCCATCTTGCGGTGTCCCGAGACCTGGATGTAGCGCTGCGAAATGTTCTCGGCGGTCGCGGTTTTGGCCTTGACCGTGACCTCGACCGGGTCGTGCAGGTATTTCTTGGTGATCTTGCGGATCGCAGGCGGCATGGTCGCCGAGAACAGCGCGACCTGTTTGAACTCGGGGGTCTCGGCCAGGATGCGCTCCACGTCCTCGGCGAAACCCATCTGCAGCATCTCGTCGGCCTCGTCGAGCACCAGGTAGTCGAGGCGCGACAGGTCCAGGCGGCCCTTCTCGAGATGGTCGATCACCCGGCCCGGCGTGCCGACCACCACCTGGGCGCCGCGCTTGAGGCCCGCCAGCTGCGGGCCGTAGGACGATCCGCCGTAGATGGGCAGCACATTGACCTCGGGCAGGTGGGCGCCGTAGCGGCCGAACGCCTCGGCCACCTGCAGCGCCAGCTCCCGCGTCGGCGCCAGGACGAGCGCCTGCGTCGCACGGCTGCCGGTGTCGATCTTCGACAGGATCGGAATCGCGAATGCGGCGGTTTTACCGGTACCGGTCTGGGCGAGACCCACCACGTCGGAACCCGCCATCATCGCCGGAATCGTGGCCGCCTGGATGGCGGACGGGGTCTCGTAGCCGACGTCGGAGACGGCCCGCAGCACCGACGGGTGAATCTGCAGGTCGTTGAAGGTCAGGTCGCCGGTCGAGCCGTCCTGGCTCGCATCCGACTCGGCGGAGGTCATCGGCATCGAGTCTAGTGCCAGCAACCACCCGAATCCGCCACGCGGTGTGTCGGCGCGACCAGGTCGACGCGATTTGCAAGGGTGGCTCAGGTGATGTGCACGGTTCGGATCAACGGCTTCATCGCATCGATGGCGGCGTTCTCGGCGACGGTGGCGGTCCTCGCCGGATGCGGGGCGAGCGACTCCACCGTCTCCAAGACGCCCGACGCCCTGCCTCCCGCCACACCTCCCCCGGCCGCCGCACCGCCGGCGCCCGGTCCCGCCGCGGCGCCCGCCCCGGCGGCCGCCGACCCGTGCGCGGTCAACCTCGCCGCGCCGGAGATCACCAGGGCGGTGGCCGAGCTGCCCCACGATCCGCGCAGCAACCAGGGCTGGAACCCGGAACCGATCGCGGGCAACTACAACGAATGCGCGCAGCTGTCGGTCGTCATCGTCAAGGCCAACACCAACGCCAGCAACCCCAACACCCGGGCGGTGATGTTCCACCTCGGCAAGTTCATCCCGACCGGGGCGCCCGACACCTACGGCTTCAACGGCGTAGACACCCTTCAAAGCTCCGGTGACACCGTCGCGTTGCGCTACTCGAACGGCATGCCGGGTCTCGACAGCGTGGTCAGGTTCCGCTGGAACGGAAACGGCGTCGAACTGATCGGGAACACCGGCTGACCGGATTTCGCCCGAACGTGGATTACGCGCACGTCTTCGCAGGCTCGGGCGTGTGTTCAGCCCACGTTCGGCGGAGCGGTGAGATGTCGCCCGGGTCACATACAGTGGCAGCGTGTTCGTGGCCTCCGAGGGCGCCGAAACCCGCGTCATATACAGCGCATCCGATCTCGCAGCGGCAGCCCGCTGCGAGTACGCGCTACTGCGTGCATTCGACGCCAAACTCGGCCGGGGTCCGGCGGTCGCGGTCGAGGACGAGCTGCTGGCCCGCACGGCCCAACTCGGCGACGACCACGAACAGCGGCATCTCGAGCTGCTGCGCGACAGCGCCGACATCGCGATCATCGGCAGGCCGCCGTACACGGTCGAGGGGCTGACCGCCGCCGCCGACCAGACGCGACGTGCCGTCGACCGCCGCGCCGAGGTGATCTATCAGGCCGCGATGTTCGACGGCCGATTCGTCGGTTTCGCCGACTTCCTGATGCTCGAACAGGGCCCCGACGGCGAGCGGTATCGGTTGCGTGACACCAAACTCGCGCGGTCGGTGAAGGTGGAGGCGCTGCTGCAGTTGGCGGCCTACGCCGAAGTGCTCACGGCCGCGGGCGTACCGGTCGCCGACGAGGTCGAACTCGTTCTCGGCGACGGCGCCACCGCGACCTATCGCATCGACGAACTGCTCCCCGTGTATCGCCCGCGCCGCGCGGCCCTGCAGCGCTTGCTCGACGACCACTACGCGTCCGGAGCGCCGGTCGACTGGGCCGACGAGAGCGTGCGCGCGTGTTTCCGCTGTCCGGAATGCGCGACCCAGGTGAGGGCCAACGACGATCTGCTGCTCGTGGCGAACATGCGGGTGAGCCAGCGGGCCCGCCTGCTCGACGCGGGCATCACGACGGTCGCCGAACTCGCCGGCCACGAGGGTCCGGTGGCCGAGCTTCCGGCGCGGACGTTCACCGCGCTGCGGAACCAGGCGCGATTGCAGTTGGCCCCGCGGGTGGATGGCAAGCCGCCGTATCAGGTCGTCGACGCCCAGCCGTTGACGCTGCTGCCCGATCCCGACAAGGGCGATCTGTTTTTCGACTTCGAGGGCGACCCGCTGTGGACGGTGGACGGGCACGAGTGGGGCCTGGAGTACATGTGGGGCGTGCTCGAGGTGGGCGGCGGGTTCCGCCCGCTGTGGGCGCACGACCGCGCGAGCGAGCGGAAGGCCCTTGTGGACTTCCTCAAGCTGGTACGCCAGCGCCGCAAGAAGTATCCGAAGATGCACGTCTACCACTACGCGGCGTACGAGAAGAGCGCGCTGCTGCGGTTGGCCGGACGCTACGGCGTCGGCGAAGACGAGGTCGACGACCTGCTGCGCAGTGGTGTCCTGGTCGACCTGTATCCACTGGTGCGCAAGAGCATTCGCGTGGGCACGGAGAACTACAGCCTGAAGTCGTTGGAGCCGCTGTACATGGGTTCGGAGTTGCGCGATGGCGACGTCACCACCGCGACGGAGTCGATCACGATGTATGCGCGGTTCTGCGAGATGCGCGCCGCGGGCCGTCACGACGAAGCCGCCAACCTGCTCAAGAAGATCGAGGACTACAACCGCTACGACTGCCGCTCGACACATCGCCTGCGCGACTGGTTGATCAAGATCGCGATCGAGTCGAGCGTCCCACCTCTAGGGCCGCAACCCGTCACGCAGGGTGTCGCCGTCGAGGACGCCGACGCACTCGCCCACACGTTGATGGATTTCGCCGGAGACGGTGTGGCCGAACGGACTCCCGAACAGACGGCCGTGGCGTTGATGGCCGCCGCCCGGGGATATCACCGCCGCGAGGACAAACCGTTCTGGTGGGCGCATTTCGACCGGTTGAACAGCCCGGTCGACGAATGGGGCGACACCAGCGACGTGTTCCTGGTCGACACCGACCGAACGACCGTCGTCAAGGACTGGCATCTGCCGTCGACGCGCGCCCGCAAGAAGCAGCGGTGGCTCGCGCTGACCGGGACGCTGGAGGGCGGGAGCCTCAGCGGAGAGGTATTCGCGCTGTATGAACCGCCGTCGCCCGCGGGCATGGCAGACAACGCGGACCGGCGCGCCGCAGGCAACGCCGACGTCATCGAGATCGACGATCCGACCGTACTCACCCGGGTGGTGATCTGCGAACGCGAAACCCCTACCGGGACGTTCAACCAGACGCCGTTCGCGCTGACACCACGAAACATCGTGGGCACGAAGAAATTACGTGAGTCGATCGACACCGCGGCCACCGAGATCGCCGCGACGCTTCCGGACCTTCCGCCGACCGCTGTCGTCGATGTGCTCTTGCGCCGGCCTCCTCGTACGCGCAGTGGCGCACCCCTGCCCCACACCGGCGACGTCACCGCCGACATCACGGCCGCGGTGCTCGATCTGGACTCGTCGTATCTCGCGGTGCACGGCCCGCCGGGAACCGGCAAGACGTACACCGCGGCCCGCATCATCGCCCGCCTGGTCAACGGCCACCAGTGGCGCGTCGGCGTCGTCGCGCAGTCACATGCGGTGGTGGAGAACCTTTTTCGCGACCTCATCATCGCCGGGGTGGATCCCGCGCGCATCGCCAAGAAGGACTGTCCCGACGACGTCGGGTGTCAGGCGATCGACAAGGACGAGTACGCGGCGTTCATCGCCGATCACGCCGGGTGTGTCATCGGCGGCACCGCATGGGATTTCGCCAACGACACCCGCGTCGATGCCCGCAGCCTCGACCTGCTGGTGATCGAGGAGGCGGGACAGTTCTGCCTGGCCAACACGATCGCCGTGGCCAGGGCCGCCGACAATCTGATGCTGCTCGGCGATCCGCAGCAGCTACCCCAAGTCAGCCAGGGCCACCACCCCGAGCCGGTCGACGCATCGGCGTTGGGCTGGCTGGTACAGGAAAACCGCACACTGCCCGGGGAACTCGGCTACTTCCTCGACCGGTCCTACCGGATGCACCCCGCGGTGTGCGCACCGGTCTCCCGGCTGGCATACGAGGGCAAGCTGCGCCCGGCGAAGGACGGCCCCGGCGGCCGGCGCCTCGAGGGCCGGGACCCCGGTGTGCGTGTGGTGCCCGTCCCCCACGACGGCAACTCCACGAACAGCCCCGAGGAGGCGCGGGCGATCGTCGCGGCGACGCGGATGCTGCTCGGGAGCGCGTGGACCGACGAAACCGGCACCCGCCCGCTGGCGCAGAGCGACGTGCTCGTCGTCGCACCGTACAACGCTCAGGTGTTGCTGCTGCGCGAGTATTTCGAGGCGGCCGGACTGCCCGACGTCGCGGTCGGCACCGTGGACAAGTTCCAGGGCAGGCAGGCGCCGGTGGTGTTCGTGTCGATGACGGCGTCGTCCATCGACGATGTGCCGCGCGGAATATCGTTCCTGCTCAACCGGAATCGTCTCAACGTCGCGATCAGCCGCGCCAAGTATCTCAGCGTGATCGTCCGCTCGGAGGCGCTAACCGAGTATCTGCCCGGCACACCAGACCGCTTGATCGAGCTGGGCGCGTTCCTGTCGCTGGCCGCCCCCACGTCATGAACGTGATCGAACGGCTGGCCGAGATCGTCGGGAACGTCTATGTCAGCACCGATCCCGACGTGCTGGCGGCACGCGTCGTCGACCACACGGGGCGCTATCACGGCCGGGCCAGCGCCCTGGTGCGGCCGGGTTCTGCCGACGAGGTCGGCGCGGTGCTGCGGGCCTGCCGCGACGCCGGCGCTTACGTCACCGTGCAGGGCGGCCGGACATCGCTGGTGGCCGGCACGGTTCCCGAGCACGACGACGTGTTGTTGTCCACAGAGCGGTTACGGAACATCGGTGATGTCGACGTCGCCGAGCGCCGGATCTCGGTGGGCGCGGGCGTGACTCTGGCCGAGGTGCAACGGGCGGCCGATGAGGCGGGCCTCGTGTTCGGCGTCGATCTGGCCGCACGCGACACCGCGACCGTCGGCGGAATGGCCTCGACGAACGCGGGCGGACTGCGCACCGTCCGCTACGGCAACATGGGCGAGCAGGTGATCGGGTTGGACGTCGCATTGCCCGACGGGTCGGTGGTGCACCGGCAGAGCCAGGTGCGAATGGACAACACCGGCTACGACCTGGCGTCGCTGTTCGTCGGCGCCGAAGGCACTCTGGGCGTCATCACCGCGCTCGATTTGAGGCTGCACCCAACGCCCGCGCACCGCGTGACCGCGATCTGCGGGTTCGCCGACCTCGATTCGCTCGTGGCGGCCGGTCGCCTCTTCCGCGACCTGGACGGCATCGCCGCGCTGGAGTTGATCGACGCGCGGGCCAGCGCGTTGACCGCCGAGCACGCCGGCGTGCCCGCACCCGTCGACGGCGCCTGGCAGCTGCTCATCGAGCTGGCGGGCGACACCGACCAGACCGAGCGGCTGGCCGACGCGATCGAGGGAACGGATCTGTCCGGCGAGCCCGCTGTCGGCGTCGACGCGGCCGCACAGCAGAGGCTCTGGCAGGTGCGCGAGGCCGTCGCCGAGGTGCTCGGCGTATACGGTCCGCCACTGAAATTCGATGTTTCGCTTCCGCTTTCGGCCATCGCGCCGTTCGCCTCCGAAGCCGTCGCCGTCGCCTCCGCCCATGCACCCGCAGCGATCCCCGTGCTGTTCGGGCACGTCGGCGAGGGCAACCTGCACCTGAACCTCGTGCGTTGCACCCTCGAGAACGAGGCGGAACGCGCGCTGTACGAGTCGATGATGGACCTCATCGCGCGCATGGGCGGCAACGTCAGCTCCGAGCACGGCGTCGGCACCCGCAAGCGGGCCTACCTTCCGATGTCGCGCACCGACGCCGACATCGCAGCGATGCGGACCGTCAAGGCGGCGTTCGACCCCTCCGGCTACCTCAACCCCGCGGTGCTGTTCGACTAGCTGGCTGTAGGTCGAGTCAAGAGGGTGGGCGGCCGTAGTGGTTCGACACCCGTGGGTGGGGTGCTGGATTGGT
>NZ_LZMD01000086.1 GCF_001668575.1 Mycobacterium sp. 1164985.4 | reverse complement strand
GACCAGCGAGGGCATCGCGGTGACCGAGTCCCGCCCGTCACGGGTCAACCTGCTCAACTGGGACGGTCGCGGCGAACCCAGCGGGATCTTCCCGGAGCGGAGCGCGGATCGGTGAGGCGCCTTCGGAGCAAGCGGGACCCGACCCTCGAGCATCGACTCGTATGGCAGGCGGCGGCACTGCTGCTCGCGTATCCGGACGACCGACAGGGCGAGCGGTTGAGCACCGTCGAGGAGATGCTGGCCCACCTCCCCGATGCGACCGCAAACCTGATCGGCGCCACCGTCACCGCGCTCCGCGCCGCAGATCCGATGCAGGCACAGATCGACTACGTCGACACCTTCGACATGCGCCGCCGCACCACGATGTACCTGACGTACTGGACCGCCGGGGACACGCGAAACCGCGGGAACCACATGCTGGCGTTCGCGAACACCTACCGCGAAGCCGGCGTGCAGCCACCGAAACACGAGGCGCCCGACTACCTTCCGGTGGTGCTCGAGTTCGCCGCGACCGTCGACGCCGAGGCGGGGCGGCGTCTGCTCACCGCACACCGGGCGCCGATCGACCTGCTGCACGAGGCGTTGGAGCAGTCGGCGTCGCCGTACGCGTGCGCCGTGGCCGCGGTCTGCCAGACCCTTGGGCCCCGCACCGAGCAGGACGCGCAACGAACCCAGCGGCTGGCCGCCGCGGGGCCTCCGTCCGAAACCGTTGGCTTGCAACCATTCACGCTGACCGTGCCGCCGCGACGCGCGCAAGGAGTATGACATGTCGGGCTGGGAGATCTTCTGGGACGTGATTCCGTACGTGACGCTGGCGATCGTCGCGGTCGGGATCTGGTGGCGGTACCGCTACGACAAGTTCGGGTGGACCACGCGGTCGTCGCAGCTGTACGAGTCACGTCTGTTGCGCATCGGCAGCCCGATGTTCCACTTCGGCATCCTGGTGGTGATCGTCGGGCACATCATCGGATTGGTGATCCCCGAATCATGGACCGATGCAATGGGTCTCAGCGATCATGCCTATCACGTGCAGGCGTTGGTCCTCGGAGGGATCGCCGGTGTCACCACGCTGTGCGGCATCGCGTTGTTGGTATTCCGCCGCCGCACCACGGGCCCGGTCTTCCTCGCCACCACCGCCAACGACAAAGTGATGTACCTGGTGCTGGTGCTCGCCATCGTGGCGGGGCTCTCGTGCACGCTGATCGGTGCGACGCCCGTCGGCGCCGAGCATGACTACCGCCTGACGGTGTCCCCCTGGTTCCGGTCCATCTGGGTCCTGCAGCCGCGCGGTGACCTGATGGCACAGGCGCCGCTGTGGTTTCACATTCACGTGATGATCGCGTTGGTGCTGTTCTGTCTGTGGCCGTTCACCCGGTTGGTGCACGTCTTCAGCGCACCCATCGGCTATCTGTTCCGGCCCTACATCGTCTACCGCAGCCGAGACGTCGTCGACCAGGGCGAGCTTGTCGGTTCGCGCCCACATCGCCGCGGCTGGTGATCAGCGGGTCAACCGGAGGCGCCGTGCACCAGAACGCAACACCGGCCTTGGCTGGGGCTCAGCTGCGCGTGCGCGCCGGACGTCGAACTGCCGTCTAGCACGCCCTCGACCAGCTGAAGGTTCAGTCCGCAGACGACTTCCAGATGGTCCTTCGCCACCGAGTGAAACGGGCAGTTGCGCAGGGTGACACAGCCGTCGGCGTCCACTTGGGGTAGATATCCGCAGTCGCGCAATGCCGTCACCACATCACCGCCGGCGTCGACCGCGGCCTGGCGACCCGTCTCGCGGGCGGCAGTGTTCAGTGCCGACCGCACCGTCCCTGCCGCGTCCTGTTCGATCGAGGCGACCAACAGCCGGGCGAGCAGAAGGTAGTCGCGCGGCGGCACGCTGACGACGATCTCCTCCGCGCTTCGGGTGTAGAGCTTGGCCGGACGTCCGGCGCCGGGCCCGCCGCGGCCGGCGGGGCGCTGATAGCTGACGGCGAGCAGTCCCGCCTCGGCGAGCTTGTCGAGGTGATACGCGGCGAGGGTGCGGCCGATGCCCGCGGCCGCGGCGGCCGCTTCACGCGACACCGGCTCGTTCCGCTCGACGACGAATTCGTGCAGTCGACGGCGGATCGGATCATCCAGGCTGGTCAGGGCCGTCAACGACGAGGGATCGGCGAACTGCGAAACCACGCGACAACTCTATCACCAAAGACTCTTGACAAAACGCATCGGCGGGTGTGGTCTAAAAGGCATAGAAGTTGTTTCTAGAAAGGGACGGCGTCATGACCACTTCGAACACCCCCGTACACGACCACTCGACGAGCCCGCTGCTGCGAGCCCGCACCGACCCCCTCTACGGCGCCTACCTGATCCTGCGGATCGGGTTCACGGTGCTGCCGATCGTGATGGGTCTGGACAAGTTCACCAACGTGCTGACCGACTGGGAGGGCTACCTCGCGCCGTGGATCGCCGACCTCAGCCCGTTCACCGCGCACCAGACGATGTTGATCGTCGGTGTGATCGAGATCGTGGCCGGCATTGCGGTCGCGCTCAAACCGCGATACGCCGCGTATGTCGTCGCGCTCTGGCTCGCGGGCATCATCGTCAACCTGCTGACCTACTCCGGGTTCTACGACATCGCCCTGCGCGATTTCGGTCTGCTGTTGGGCGCGTTGACGCTGGGCCGGTTGGCCTCGGTGTACGACGCACCGTTGCACACCCGGGCCTCGCGGTGAGCTAGGCGCCTACCGCCGCCCACGAGAAGAACGCCCGATCGTCGCGGCGGAAGGTGCGCGTCTCGCCGGTGACGGTGACCGTGGCACGAGCTCGGATGTCCGCCGAGCTCGTGCCCACGCTCAACTCAACCGGACCCGGCTCCATGACCAGATCACCCGAAATACCGGTGTAGGCAAGAACGCTCATCGGCAGCGTGAAGGTGATCGACGTGGACGCACCTGGGTCCAGGTCAACGCGGGCGAACCCGACGAGCTGCTGGGCGGGCAATGTGACACCGGTCGCGGTGTCGGCGGCGTACAACTGCACGACCTCGGCCCCGTGGCGCTGTCCGGAATTGGTGACGACAACGGACGCGGTCAGCGTGCCGCCCGTGTCGACCGTGTCGCTCGCGAGCTCCAGCGCGCCGTACGCGAACGTGGTGTAGCTCAGGCCGTGACCGAAGGCGAACAGAGGCGTGGCCGCCATGTCGAGATAACCGCCGTGGGGGTCGGCGTCGGTGCGCCGGTAACCGCTGCCGGTCCTCTGGCTGTGATGGATCGGCACCTGGCCGACATGCCGCGGCATCGTGATCGGCAGTTTCCCAGCGGGATTCGTGATTCCGAAGATCGCGTCGGCGACCGCGGTCGCCTGATACGGGCCGGCGTAATAGGCGGTCAGCACCGCAGGCAGCTGGTCGATGACACCGCCGAGCGCGTACGGCCTGCCCATCGAGAGAACGGTGACTGTGGGCTTGCCCACCGCACTCACCGCCTGGATCAACTCCACTTGCTGAGCGGGCAGAGTGATGTCGGCGGTGTCCGACCCCTCCCCCTCGGTGCGCGCACCCGACCACGACGACCGTCCTCCGACCGCCAGGATCACGACGTCGGCGTCCCGGGCGGTGGCGACGGCGGCCGCGATGTCGACCGGTTCGGCCGGCGTCACACCCGTGCCGGTGACGGCGACCACCTCCGCACCGGGCAACAGCCGCCGAACGGCGCCCGCGAGCGACACCGCCGCGTAATTGGACTCGATGTAGGCGCGCCGGTCGGTCGCGAACACCGGCCCGAGCTCGCCCGCGATCGCCATGAGCGCTTCGTGGGGCACCTCGCCCCCGAGTTCGATTCCCGCCATGGCCATCTCGCCACCGGTGGCCCGAGCTTCGAACATCTTCACCGCATCGGCGAAAGTGTAGGTCGAGAACCCCGCTGCCACGTCGTCGGCGTGCGGACCGATGACGGCGATCCGCCGGAGGCCTCGGCTCAACGGCAGGAGGTCGCCGTCGTTCTTGAGCAGCGTCACCGCACGCGCGGCCATGCGCGCCGACAGATCGGCACCCTCGCCTGCGACCGCTTCGATGACGATCGGGTCCTCGGGAACGTACGGATCGTCGAAGAGCCCGAGCGCGATCTTGTCGCGCAGCACCCGAAGCACCGACCGGTCCAGCACCGACTCGGAGATCCTGCCTTTGCGCACGGCGGCGGCCAACACCTCGCCGTAGCCGAAGACTTCCGGCATCTCGATGTCCATACCCGCCGCGAGCGCCAGAACCCCGGCGTCCTCGGCGGTTTCGGCCACGCGCTGGCGGGTCTGCAGGAATTCGATCGCGACATAGTCGGAAACCGTCGTCCCGGTGAAGCCCAGCTGGTCACGGAGCAACGTCGTCAGCACCGATTGCGAGGCGGATACCGGCACACCGTCGAATTCGCTGTAGCTGGGCATCACACTCGCCAGCCCCGCCAACCGGATAGCCGCCTCGAACGGGCGCGCGAAGACGTCGCGCAGTTCGCGGGGCCCGATCGCGGTCGCCGCCATGTTCTGGCCGCCCTCGGTGACCGCGTAACCGACGAAGTGCTTACCGGTGGCCGATACTCCCTTCGTCAGGTCGTCCGACTGCAGACCACGTGTGTACGCGACGCTCATCGCGCTGACGAGATAGGCGTCCTCGCCGAACGTCTCGCCGATTCTGCCCCAGCGGGCGTCGCGGGCGATGTCCATCACCGGGCCCAACGCCTGGCGCAATCCGACCGACCGCAGTTGGCGGCGAAGCAGATCCGTCAGTTCCTGCACCACCTCGGTGTCCCAGGCCGCAGCCATCGCGATCGGAGTCGGAAACGCGGTGAAACCCGGCGCCACGACGCCGCTCATCGCCTCGCTGTGAAAGATCGCGGGGATTTTCAGCCGGGTCTCCGTCGTCAGGTAGTGCTGAATCGCGTTGACCGACTTGGCGAGAGCCGTGGGCGGTTTGTGGCCGATCATTCCGAGGTGGCAGACGTGCCCGATCCCGTTCCCGAGGAGCACATCGAGCCTTTCGCGGTTGGTGCCCTCGGGCGTGAAGAGCGCCAGCGGGAACACCGAAGACAACTGCATCGCCTTCTCGTCAACCGTCATCTGACGCAACAGGTCTTGGGCACGGATCGTCGGATCTGCCGTCACAACGGTCCAGTATCACGGCTTCGGTGTGGCCGGGGAACGGGTTCGGCCACACCGCGGCAGGGACTTTGGTCCTCGATTCCGCGGGCCTTCGGCCCACGACGAGGGATCACCGCGATTCCTACACTGCGGCCATGACCTACGTGATCAGCAGTGCGTGTGTGGACGTGATGCACAAGTCGTGTGTGCCGGAGTGCCCGGTGGACTGCATCTATGAAGGCGCAAGATCGCTGTACATCAATCCCGACGAGTGCGTGGACTGCGGGGCGTGCAGGATCGCGTGCGAAGAGGACGCGATCTATTTCGAGACCGACCTGCCCGACGACGAGCAACGCCACCTCGCCGACAACGCCGCATTCTTCTCCGAGGCCCTGCCCGGCCGCGACGCTCCCCTCGGTACTCCCGGCGGCGCCGCCACGCTCGGCCGCATCGGCGTCGACACGCCTCTGGTCGCGGCGATGCCACCGAAGTAGGGACCTAAGGCCCTACTGGCGCGTAAACAGGTCGCCGACAGTGGAGGTATGGAGCAGCTCACCACCCTCGACGCGGGATTCCTGCACGCCGAGGACTCTGATCCCCATGTGAGCCTCGCGATCGGTGCCATCGCTGTGCTCGCCGGGCCGATGCCCGAGTTCGATTCACTTCTAAGCGATCTCGGAGAACGAGTTTCGACGGTGCCCCGCTTCCGGCAGGTGCTGCGCACCCACCCGCTCGACCTCGAAGCTCCCGAATGGGTCGACGTCGCGCAGGTCGACATCACACACCACGTGCGTCGGGCGGCGCTGCCGCGGCCCGGCGACGACGCCGCGCTGTTCCGTTGGGCCGCCGAAGTCATGGAGCGCCGCCTGGACCGCGACCGGCCGCTGTGGGAGTGCTGGATCGTCGACGGCCTGGCGCACAACCGGTGGGCGGTGCTGATGAAGATCCACCACTGCATCGCCGACGGTGTCGCGGCGACGCATCTACTGGCGCACCTGTGCGACGGGCAGGACGGCGAGACCTTCGCGACGGCGCTTCGTGCTGAGCGACCGGCGCCGAAAGGCCCTCGGCTGCCCGCCCTGTCGCTCAACCCGATCGACTGGATGACCGCGGCGTGGCGGACGTCTGTAGGTGTGAGTTCTGCCGCGACGCAGGCTCTGCACGGCGCCGTCGAGATAGCGGGTGGGCTCCTGCGGCCGACCCCCTCGTCGTCGCTGACGGGTCCGGTGTCCGACATGCGCCGCTACGCGGCAGTCGAGGTGTCACTGCCGGACGTGCACCGCATCTGTGAGCGGTTCGACGTCACGGTCAACGACGTCGCGCTGGCGGCGATCACCGACAGCTTCCGCACGATCCTGTTGCGTCGCGGTGAGAAGCCCCGGCGCACCGCGCTGCGCACCCTGGTGCCGGTGTCGGTGCGGTCCTCGGATGCGGGGGACCAACCCGACAACCGCGTCTCGGTGATGCTGCCCTACCTCCCCGTCGACAAGGCCGACCCGATTCAGCAGCTGCAGACCGTGCACACCCGACTCTGCAGGTCGAAGACGAGCGGACAGCGCGAGGCCGGCAACCTCTTCGTCTCCGCGGCGAACGTGATTCCCTTCCCGCTGACCGCCTGGACGGTGCGCACGTTGACCCGGCTTCCTCAGCGCGGCGTCGTGACGCTGGCGACGAACGTGCCCGGCCCCCGTAAACGGTTGCGGCTCATGGGCCGCGAGGTCATCCGATTGCTGCCGATCCCGCCACTGGCCCTGCGACTGCGCACCGGCATCGCGATCCTGAGCTACGCCGATCACCTCGCGTTCGGGATCATCGGCGATTACGACGCCGCACCCGACGTCGAAGAACTCGCCGGAGGGATCGCACGAGCCGTGAGCCGACTGGCCGACTTGAGCGTCGGCCACTGGCGGTGCACTCCCGTCGGCACTCTGGCTCTCGTTCAAGGAGGCTGATGACAATGACCAAAGGACACGAACTGGAGGACCTCAACCGCAGGCAGTGCCTGGACCTACTGCAGGGAGTGCGGGTCGGCCGACTCGTCTTCACCGAGGATGCGTTGCCCGCGGTTCAGCCGGTCAATTTCCGGCTGTGGCGCGACGACGTGGTCATCCGGGTGGCCGGCGGACCGAAGCTTGCCGCGGCCACCGACAATCAGGTCGTGGCCTTTCAGTCCGATGAGCTCGACGCGGACCTGCGGACCGGTTGGAGCGTGACCGTCGTCGGGCACGCCGAGCCGATCACCGATGTCGACGAATTACTCGAAGTGGCAGGTACATTCATCCAACCGTGGGTCGACGGTCGTCGGGATCACTTCGTGCGGATCCGAACCGAGAAGATGACCGGGCGTCGGTTTCGCGAACGCGGGCTGCCGAAGTACCGGGCAGAGAACACGAGCGCATCCTCGTCCTGAACTACCCACTCGTCCTGAACTACCCACGCCTCCTGAACTACCACGCCTCCTGAACTCCCCAGGCGTCCTGCACTACCCGGGGGTCACGGGAGCGGGGCGCTCCACCTCAACCTGGTACCACCCGCGGGCACAGCCTCGATCGCGAAGTCTCCCCCGACTTCTTCAGCGCGTCGTCGAAGATTCGTCAACCCACTGCCGGTGATGTCTCCGGTGATGCCACATCCGTCGTCCAGCACCTCGATGAGCAAATCGTCCCCCACGGCGACATTGACGGTCAGCGTCTTGGCCTGAGCGTGCCGCACGGCATTGCTCACGGCTTCGCGGACGACGGCTTCCGCATGGTCGGCCAACGTCGCGTCGATCACGGACAGCGGGCCGGAGAACTGCACCGTGGTGCGCATGTCCGGCTGCGCGAACTGCGCAACCGCTTCGTCGAGCCGCTGTCTAAGTCGGGTGATGCCCGCATCACCCGAATGCAGGTCGAAGATCGCGGTACGAATCTCCTGGATGACCGATTGGAGGTCATCGACACACTCATTCAGTCTCTGCCGTACTTCGGGCTTGTGAGATCGCGGGATGGTGCCCTGCAGCGCAAGCCCGATCGCGAAAAGCCGTTGAATGACATGGTCGTGCAGATCCCGGGCGATGCGGTCACGGTCACTGAGCACGTCGAGTTCGTGCATCCGTCGTTGGGTGGTGGCCAGCTGCCACGCCAGCGCGGCCTGGTCGGCAAAGGCGGCCATCATGTCGAGTTCGTCGGCGCTGAACGGCGGCGATCCGGGCGACCGCACGGCCACCAGCACACCTGCCACGGCATTCGAAGCGCGTAGCGGTAGCACAAGAGCTGGGCCGGTGTGGGCGACGCCCGGCACCAATTCCAGGCTCTCGAACCTACTCGGCGTCCGCTGCAGGTACGCCTGCCCGATCGGGGTGCCGCTCGTCGGGACCACCCGTAGTGCGCCGTCCAGCGAATCACCCGCGGTCGCAGCGATGACGAGCTCGTCGACCTCCTCTGCGGGCAGGTCCAGGTCTGCAGGGACCGCCACGACGGTCGACTTCGCGCCACTGAGGTGACGCGACTCGTCGGCGACCAGGCGGAACACCGATGCCGGATCCGTGCCGGCCAGGAGCTCGGTGCCGATGTCGCGCGTGGCCTCGATCCAGGATTGCCGCACCTTCGACTGTTCGTACAGGCGGGCGTTGTCGATCGCGATTCCCGCGGCGGCCGCGAGCGCCTGCACGAGCACTTCGTCGTCCTCGCTGAAGGGCTGACCGCCGGCCTTCTCGGTGAGGTAGAGGTTGCCGAACACCTCGTTGCGGATTCGCACCGGCACGCCGAGGAATGTTCGCATCGGCGGGTGATTAGGCGGAAATCCGACTGAGGCCGCGTGGTGCGAGATGTTCTCCAGCCGAATGGGTTTCGGATCGTCGATCAGGACGCCGAGCACGCCTCGCCCTTCGGGGAGATGACCGATCCGCTCACGCATCGCCTCGTCGATACCCTCGTAGATGAATTCGACCAGTTCGTGGTCGTGGCCGCGCACCCCCAACGCGCCATACTGCGCGTCGACCAGTTCGATCGCGGTGTGCACGATCGTGCGCAACGTTTGATCGAGCTCGAGCCCGGACGTGACGACCAGCATCGCGTCGACGAGGCCGTCGAGTCGATCCCGGCCCTCGACGATCTGCTCCACGCGGTCCTGAACCTCCATGAGCAGCTCACGGAGGCGCAACTGCGACAGGGTCTCGCGCACCGGCGGCCTGGCGGCCTCACCCCACGCTTCGGCCGGCTGTGCCACGTCAGCCATGCCGACATGCTCCCACTAGCCGAGCCAGACTGGCGAGCAAACGGCGGTAATTTTGACGACCTCGATAACCGCTAGCCCGGTGCGGCGATTCGCTGGCGGGGCAGTTGGCGCACCGTCGCTCCGGCTCGACCCTTCGCTGCCGCGTCCTGAGCACGATCTCGAATCCCACGAAGCATCTTCTGCTCCATGACGAAGTGGGGGATGTCGAACAGGGCGTGTCCGACCGCGCCCCCACTGCCCCTGACCAGCAAGCGCGTCCAGCTGCCCGCTCGGCGCAGATAGAAGGCCCAGGCGCCGCGGGCATTCTCCCCGCGCTGCAACCGCGCGAAATCCCGAGGTGACACCAACACCAGGTATGCCTGGGGCTCGAACGCGGCCACCACTTGCCGGCCCGTTTCGCCGTACCGACGCGCCAGCCAGACGGTGTCGCCCACGGCCAGATCCTGCCAATCCGGATGAATCGAGTCCGCATTGTGGATTCGTGCGCCGACGGCTCTTTCCAGCACCGAGTAGCTGTAGAAACCCGCCCGGTCCTCACCTATTTGAGCCAGCCATGGCCACACCGATTCGATAGATGCGTCGATCGTCACGGCCCGTGTCGTCCGTGGGGCTCCAGTCGCCACGAGTTCGTCGCCGGGCAGCTCGGCGGTGATCTCAGGCTCGGTCGCCCCCCACGTGTAGATCCACGGCTGTAGGTGGGCGCGGTACAACGCGACACCACCGATCGCCGCCATCGCCGTCGCCAGCCATGCGTTCTTCCCTGCCATGTGTCGACCGTAGGTCTGTGCGAACGACCGACTAAGGGCCGAAGGTCCCTGTGCGGCACGGCCGAAACGCTCTGTTTCACGCACCGTTGAACTTCCATGCTGAGCGCATGGCAGGCACACATTGGCTGGTGATGGAGCCTTCGTCGCACGGGCCGTCCCCGATGTTCGAGACCCGGGTAGCAGGTGCGGGACGACAACTGCCCGCCACGCACCTGGCGACCGACGACCTGATGTCGACCACACGCCATCACACGCACATCGATCTCGAGCGGCTGACCGGAATCCATGAGCGGCGGGTTTCGGTGGGCGACGAGGACTCCTACACCCTGGCAACAGCCGCGGCGTTCGATTGCCTCGAGAAGTCCGAACGTGATCCGGCATCGATCGACCTCGTCATCAACTGCAGCATCACGAAGTTTCGCGGCGGTCTGACACAGAGGTTGGAGCCGACCATGAGTTCGGCGGTGGCACACGCCATCGGCGCCCATACGGCGATGACCTTTGATCTCAACAACGCGTGTGCCGGGATGCTCACCGGAGTCACCATCGCCAACAACATGATTCGGCAAGGTGCCGTGAGGCGGGCCTTGGTCGTCAGTGGGGAGTACATCTCCCAGCTGGGCCGAAACGCCGCGCGCCATGTGCACAACATCATGAGTAAGGAACTGGCCTCTCTGACCCTCGGCGACGCAGGTGCGGCGCTCCTACTCGAAAGGGCTCCGGTCGGTTCGGGCAGCATCATCCTGGCCGGTTTCACAACGCTGGCCGAGTACAGCCGACTCTGTCTCGGTTACCCCAAGGGCGACGACCCGGGGGCGCGGATGTTCACCGACGCACGGGGCATCCACCGGGCCGCCATGGCGAACACGCCCACGTTGCTGCGCGAGGTACTCCGGGAGGCGGGACGATCCATCGACGAAATCGACCACGTCATCACCCATCAGACGTCGGCGCGCGCGATCCGCAAGGGCATGGCCGAAGTCTCGGCCAAGTTCGGCGCCACACCGAAACACGAGGCGGTCGTCACCGTCGACCGCTACGGCAACACCGCGTCGACGACGCACACCGTGGCGCTCATCGAAGAGCTCGAGGCGGAGCGCATCTCGCCAGGGGAGACGATCGCTCTGATCGCGTTGGCATCCGGTCTGGAGATCGGCTTCGTCCTGTTGACGCTGGACCGAGAGTTGGTGAGCCACTATGGGAACCGTGATTGACCAGATCGCCGTTGTCAACGGCGGCTGGCGGAACCGTCACAGTGCTCTGCGGCTGATCGACAGGGCGGCGAAGAAGTGCCTTCGCAAGGGCCGGCGCAACGCCGACGAGGTGGACCTGCTCGTCAACGCGGGCATCTACCGCGACCGCAACCTTGGCGAGCCCGCCCTCGCCTCGATGATTCAGGACGACATCGGCGCGAATGACGAGCAGCCGCACCCCGGCGGGCACGGCACCTTCTCCTTCGACATCGCCAACGGCTCGTGCGGAATGCTCACCGCCCTGCACATCGTCGACGGCTTCCTGCGGTCGCGGGTGATCGACTGCGCATTGGTGGTCGCCGGTGACGCCGATCCGGGACACGGTTCGAGCGAGGGATTCCCCTACAGCCCCGCAGGCGCCTCGCTGCTGTGCGGCTGGTCCGAAGACGGACGCGGGCTCGGGCCGGTCTGGTGGGAGCGTTCGGAAGACGACGACGACACGGTGTCGGCCACCATCGGGATGGTGAAACAGCGCAATCTTCTGAGGATTCACGAATCACACTCTGCGGAACGTTGTTTCGCGCGTACCGCGGCGCGTGCGGCGCAGCGCTGCCTCACCGAATCCGACACCCAAATCGATGAGATCGCGTCAATAGTCGCGGCGCCGGCTCGGCCGGCATTCCGAGCGGAGCTGGCGGCCGCGCTGGACATCCCGATCGAACGCATCGTCGTCGGCGACGACCAACACATGCACACGGCCGCCCTGGCGGCCGCGCTCGGTAAGGCCGCCGACATCACGCCGACCGACAGCTTGGTGATGATCATCGTCGCGGGCGCGGGCGTGACGGCCGGGGCAGCCCTGTACCGGACGTAGCGAAAATTGCTCAGGCGGGCAGATAATCGACCTCCGTCGCCTCGGGAACCCGGGCGAAGAAGCGCTCCACGTCGCTGCGCGTCGGGACGACGGTGCCCGGCGTCATCAGCATCGCGGTCGCCGCCGCGACGCCGAATCGAACCGCCTCGTTCAACGGCCAGCCATAGCTGAGGCCGACCACGATCGCGGCGACCATCGCGTCGCCGGCGCCCACGCCGCTGACGACGTGCACCGGCACGGCGGGGATTCGTTCATTGCGTCGCGGGGTCACCACAAGGGCACCACGGGATCCGAGGGACACCACCACCGACTGGGTGATGCCGCGGTCGATCAACTCACGGGCAGCGGCGAACTGAGCCGTCTCGGTTACCAGGTCACGACCGAGACACTCGCGCAATTCGCGGATGCTCGGCTTGAGCAGGAACACCCCGGACGTCACATGGGTCAGTCCGCCGCCCGAGGTGTCCAGCACCAGAAGTGAACCCGTTTCCCGGCAGATGTCTGCCACGCGCTGATACCAGGCCGGCGGCACCGACGGCGGCAGGCTGCCGCTGGCGACGACGAACTCGGCCGAGGCGGCCGCCGCCCTCAATTCGTCGAGGCACTGCGCTTGCTCCTCCGGGGTGATCTGCGGACCCGGCAGCACGAAGCGGTACTGCTTACCGGTAGTGCGTTCGTTGACTGTGAAGCTCTCGCGGGTCGAATCGGCGATCGGTATGACCCGCGAAGGCACACCGGCCTCGGCGAGCAGTTTCTCCACTTGGCCGCCGGTCGAACCCCCTACCGGAAACACGGCCGACGTCGCGACTCCGAGGACGTTGGCGACGCGCGAGACGTTGATGCCGCCACCACCCGCGTCGTACCGCGCTCCGGCGCAACGGATCTTGTCGGTGGGGCGCACGACGTCCGCGCTGGTCGTGATGTCGAGCGCCGGATTCATCGTCAGGGTCGTGATGACGGTTCGGCTTTGCCCCCGAGTACGTTGCATCACAGGCCGACCGTTCCCCGTGCACGCGTCATTGTGCCTCTCCGTTCTACAGTCGACCTTGCACGTCGATCCGGTCTCAGACGATCCTGAATTCGCGATCGGGTTCTGAGCCGAAGTGGAACCGACGGCCCGTCACACGCAGCGGGCGGATGCGCACGTAATGGGGTTTGACCGTGGCCGTCCACGGAAGCAGCTGCGCCCGCTCGGCCTCATCGATCTCGTCATCGGTGCGAAGTGTCCGGGCCAAACCCCTGATCACCACACTCCAACCCTCGACGGAGTTGTGGTCGTCGGCCTCGAACAGCACGTTCTTGTTGATCACCGCGCTGCTCAACTTCGTGCCCTCCGCCGTGCGGAACAGCACGGTGCGGTTCTGGACCACGAAGTTGACCGGAAAGATCTCCGGCTCGCCGCCGACGCTGGTGACGAGGCGCCCCAGCGAGGAGGCCGACATCAATCTCCAGCATTCGCTCTCGGAGAGGATTTCGATCGGTTGCGTCGGTGTGGACATGGCTACGACGGTACGGAGAACACGCGGCCGGTAACGCTGCCAAAAGTCCCTTCAACTCATGCCCTAAAGGCACTGTATTCCGGGAGGGTTAGCAGGACGATGGATCCCATGAGCAGCGCCGTGATCGAGGCCGCCGCCATGGGGGAACTGGTCGACACGCTTCAGCAGCGCGGTTACCGGGTGATAGGACCCACCCGGTCCGAGAACGCGATCGTGCTGGCCGAGTTGGCCTCCGCGGACGATCTGCCCCGCGGCTGGGGCGTGGACACCGGGCCCGGGCATTACCGGTTGCGCAAACGCGACGACGACGCGCTGTTCGGTCATTCGGCCGGACCGCAATCTTGGAAGCAGTTCCTCCACCCACCGCGCCAACGGCTGTGGTCCTCCGAAGGCGAGACGTCCGAAGAGACTCCGAAGTACGCGTTCCTCGGGGTGCGGGCGTGCGATCTGTCCGCGATCGCCGTCCTCAACGGCGTGCTCGGCGTGGGCGGCCATCCCGACCAGGGGTTCGTCGGTCGGCTGGCGCGGATCTTCGTCGTGGCCGTCAACTGCACCGAACCCGGCGGCCTGTGCTTCTGCGCGTCGATGGGCACCGGACCCGAAGTCGGGCCCGGCTACGATCTGGCGCTCACCGAACGGATCGACGGCAACCGACACAGCTACCTGGTCGACGTGGGAAGCGAAGCCGGCGAAGACGTGCTTTCCGCGCTGCCGCACCGCGATGCCACCGCGGACGAGATCGACTCCGCTCGAGGCGATGTCGCGAATGCGGCCGACAAGATGGGCCGCCAGATGCCCACCGGCGACCTGCGCGAGCTGCTGATCGACTCACGCGAATCGCCGCAATGGGACGAGGTGGCCAGTCGATGCCTGACGTGCGGGAACTGCACGATGGTCTGCCCCACGTGTTTCTGCACCACTGTCGAGGACACCACCGATCTCACGGGGCAGCACGCCGAGCGATGGATGCAGTGGGCGTCGTGCTTCGAGTTCGACTTCACGTTCATTCACGAGGGGAGCGTTCGGCAATCGGGCGCCTCCCGATACCGCCATTGGATCACCCACAAGCTCGGCACCTGGCACGACCAGTTCGGCAGTTCTGGCTGCGTCGGTTGCGGGCGATGCATCGCCTGGTGCCCCACCGGGATCGACATCACCGAGGAGATGCACAGCCTGGCCGCCCGGCAGTCCGAAGCCAGTGATGACTGAAACCGAGGCGCCACAGGCGCCGTCGTCGGCGATGACCCCGGTGCCGTACCGGGTGCACCGCCGAACCGATGAAAATCGTGACTCGGCGACGCTGTGCCTGCAACCCGTGCACGAACCGCTACCGACACCCTGGCCCGGCGAGTTCATGATGATGTACGCCTTCGGCATCGGCGAGATCGCGATCTCCGTCAGCGGCGTACCGGACTCCGGCGGCGACGACATTCTTCACACCATTCGGTCGGTCGGCGCGGTGAGTCGCGCACTTCACGGCGCCGCCCCCGGCAGCGTGATCGGCATGCGGGGGCCGTTCGGCACCGGATGGATGCTGCCGGCCAGGACCGGGGACGACGTGGTGATCGTCGCGGGGGGCGTCGGCCTGGCACCGCTTCGCCCCGTCGTCCTGGCCGCCCTGACAAATCGCAACTCATACGGTCGGGTGACCCTCATCGCGGGCGCTCGCTCCCGCGACGACTTTCTCTTCGCCCCCGAGCTCGCCGACTGGTCGAACAGCGGAGCCATTGAGGTGCACCTGACCGTCGACGTACCGATCCAGGGGTGGCCCGGTGAAGTCGGCTTCGTCACCGAACCCCTGCGCCGGACACCGGTGCGACCCGATCGCACCACCGCGTTTCTGTGCGGCCCCGAGGCCATGATGCACAACAGTGCCATCGAGCTGCTCCGGAAAGGCCTGCCGCCAGACAAGATCCAGGTATCGCTGGAACGAAATATGCAATGCGGAGTCGGATGGTGCGGACACTGCCAGCTCGGCCCCCTGCTGTTGTGCCGGGACGGACCGGTCGTCGGATACGACGTCGCCGAGGCCCTGCTCAGCGTGAAGGAGCTGTAGGTGGGTACACCGAAACTAGCCGTGTGGAAGTTCGCGTCCTGCGATGGCTGCCAACTGACCCTGTTGGACTGTGAGGACGAACTGTTGACGCTGGCCGAGCAGGTGCAGATCGCCACGTTCCTGGAGGCGTCGAGCGCCACCGTCGCCGGCCCGTACGACGTATCGCTGGTGGAGGGCTCGATCACGACGGCGGCCGATGAGCGTCGTATCAGAGAGATCCGGGAGCAATCGGGAGTGCTCGTCACGATCGGCGCGTGTGCCACCGCCGGTGGGGTGCAGGCCCTGCGGAACTTCGCCGATGTCTCCGAATTCGCCTCGGTCGTCTACGCCAAACCGGAATACATCGATACCCTGGCGACCTCGACGCCGGCCTCGGCACACGTCGCCGTCGACTACCAGATCCAGGGCTGCCCGATTGACCGCGGGCAACTGCTCGAAACCCTGGCGGCACTTCTGGTGGGGCGCAAACCACGGTTGCCGGCCAAAACGGTTTGTACAGAATGCAAGAACCGCGGCGTCACGTGCGTCCTGGTTGCCGACGGGACCCCGTGCCTGGGACCGGTGACCCACGCCGGGTGCGGCGCGCTGTGTCCCACCTATCGGCGCGGCTGCTACGGATGCTTTGGCCCCGCCGCCACCCCCAACACCGCCGCGCTCATTCCGTTTTTGCGTCGGGACGGGATGTCAGCCGCGGGTGTCGAGCGCGTCTTCGCCACGTTCAACGCGGTCAACTTCGACCACGAACGGAACGACCGGTGAGCGAAGAGATCCGAACGTTGAGCGTCGGGGCGCTGACGCGGGTGGAGGGAGAAGGCGCCCTGCACGTCACCCTGCGTGACGGTAGCGTGGACACCGTCGAGTTGAACATCTACGAACCACCCCGCTTCTTCGAGGCCTTCCTGCGCGGCCGCGCCTACACCGAACCACCCGACATCACCGCCAGGGTGTGCGGCATCTGCCCCGTCGCCTATCAGGTGAGCGCGTGCAATGCCATCGAGGACGCGTGCGGGGTGACGGTCGATCCGGAACTGGTGGCGTTGCGACGACTTCTTTACTGCGGGGAGTGGATTCACAGCCACGCGCTGCACATCGTGCTGCTGCACGCACCAGACTTCCTCGGCTATCCCGACGGGATCAGCCTCGCTCGGGACCACCCCGAGTTCATCGAGCGCGGACTGGCGTTGAAGAAGGTCGGCAACCGGCTGATGGAGAAGATCGGTGGTCGCGCGATCCACCCGATCAACGTTCGGCTGGGCGGGTTCTATTCGGTCCCACAGCCGCGCGAGCTCGACCCGCTGGCCGAGCAACTCCGTAGCGCCATGGACGACGCGCTGTGGTTGCTGGGCAGAGTGAGTGAATTCGACTTCCCGGAAGCCGAATTCGACCACGAGTTCCTGGCGCTGACGGCGCCCGACCGCTATCCGATCGAGAACGGCACCATCCGAAGAAGCGGGGGGCACCCGTTTGCGGTCAGCGAATTCAGCGACCACGTCGTCGAGGCGCAGGTGCAGCGGTCCACGGCGCTGCACGCCACACTGGACGGCGCCCGCTACCTGACCGGTCCGCTCGCCCGGTACTCGCTGAACTCCAAGACCCTCTCCCCCGTCGCCCGCGAGGCGGCCGCCCGCGCGGGGCTGGGTGAGGTATGCCGGAATCCGTTTCGGAGCATCCTCGTCCGCGCTGTCGAGATCGTCTATGCGATCGACGAAGCATTGCGCATCATCGCCGCGTACCGGACGCCCGACCGCCCCTTCGTCGACGTCCCCGCCCGGGACGGGACCGGCCACGGTGTCAGCGAGGCGCCCCGCGGGCTGCTGTATCACCGGTATGACGTCGGCGCGGACGGTCTCCTGCGGGCGGCCGTCATCGTTCCGCCCACCGCTCAGAACCAGGCGGCCATCGAGCACGAGATGGCCGAACTCGTCGGAGCGAACCTCACGTTGGCCGACGACGCGCTCACCGCGTTGTGCGAGAGGGCGATCCGTAACCACGACCCCTGCATCTCGTGCTCGGCTCACTTCCTGACGCTCACGCTCGACCGGTTGTGAGCGGCGATGTGGTGATCGGGGTCGGCAACAGCTTCCGCCGCGATGACGGAGTCGGCCCTGCCGTCGCCGAGGAGATCGCCAGGCGTGCTCTCCCAGGTGTGCGGGTGCTGCTTGCCACGGGTGAGCCCGGCGCCCTCCTCGACGCATGGAACGGCGCCGCCCTCGCGATCGTCGTCGACGCCGCGATGGGCGATGGGGCCAGTCCCGGTCGGATTCGGCGATGGACTCCGGACGAGAACAGACCACCGCGGGTCGTCAGTTCACACGCGATCGGCCTACCGGAAGCATTCGCATTGGGAGAAGCATTGGGGCAGTTGCCCGATCGCCTGGTCGGGTTCAGCGTGGACATTGTCGACGCGGGCCACGGTGTCGGTATGACGGCAGATGTCGCCGCCGCCATCCCCGGCGTGGTTGACGCGGTGCTCGCCGAACTCGATCACCCCATGTGATCGGAACCCTGCTGCGCCTAGGACCGGCCGCTCGCGGATACGTCGGGTTCGCTGAGGAACCTGATGACGCTCCCGGGTTTGAGTTGTTGTACGCGTCCACGGCACTCGACCGTCACGGGCGGTACATCCTGGGGCCCGACACTGACTTCGGCTCCCCGGCCGCTGACGCGCACATGTAGGTGATGGCCGCGATAGTGGATGGGAAAGCCCAACGCCCCCAGCGACTCCGGCCACTGCGGCGACAATACGAGACGGTTACCACGCAATTCCAGGCCCGTGAAGCACCGCTGCATCAAGTCCACACTGCCCGCCATAGCGGCGAGGTGCACACCCTCGGATGTCGTGCCGCCCTGGATGTCGTCGACGTCGGACTTCAGCACATCGCGAAAGAAGTCGACGGCGTGGTCACGATTCGCTCGGGCCAGCACCCATGAGTGCACGACGGCGCTGAGCGTGGAACCGTGTGAGGTGCGGGCGATGTAGTAGTCGACCATCGCAGGAATCATCTCCGGTGCGAGCTGGTAGCCGAGCCGATTGAGCAGTTCGCGCAACTCATCCGACGACAGCAGGTAAAGCAACATCAGCACATCGGCCTGCTTGGAGGCTCGGTAGCGGTTGACGTCGTCGTCTTCTGCCTCGAGGATCCTGTCGAGACGCTGGATATTGCCGTAGCGGGCCCGGTACCCGTCCCAATCGAGTTCCGCCAGGCGGTCATAGCCCTCGAACTGGCTCACCAACCCGTCGTGGAAGGGCACGAACATGCGGCGGCTCACCCGGTCCCACTGTTCGAGTTCCTCGTCGGGCAGCCCGAGCTTCTCCCGAAGGTCGAGGCGGTTGGGCAGCGGAATCTCCTGCAGGGCGTCGATGGCACGCAGGATCACCCAAACCGCCATCACGTTGGTGTAGGAGTTGTTGTCGACGCCGGTGAACGGCCGATCGGGGTAGCCGGAATGGAACTCGTCGGGCCCGATCACGCCGAGAATCCCGTACCGATCGGCGGCATCGTCGTATGTGGTTCTGCTGACCCAGAATCGCGCGATCTCGATCAGCATCTCGGCACCGTAGTCGATGAGGTAGGCCAGGTCGCCGGTGACTTGATAGAACTGCCACACGTTGTAGGCGACCGCGATACCGATGTGGTGTGCGAGGTGACTCGCATCCGGATTCCACCGGCCGGATCGGGGGTTGAGATGTAGTGAGGGGCTTTCCTCGCGGCCGTCGCTGCCCGACTGCCACGGAAACATCGCCCCCGCATAGCCGGCGAGCTTGGCGGCCCGCCGAGCCTCGAGGAGTCGACGGTAGCGGTACCGCAGCAGCGCCCGCGTGATGGTCGGGTACCTCAGGTTCAAAACCGGGAAGATGAACAGTTCATCCCAGAACACGTGGCCGCGATACGCCTCGCCGTGAAGACCCCGAGCGGGGACGCCGATATCCAGGTCCTCGCTGTGGTATGACACGGTCTGCAGCAGATGGAGCAGATGCAGCCGCAGGATCCTCAATTCGTCTGGGTGGCCGTCGAATTCGATGGACAGTCGCTCCCAGATGTGCGCCCAGGCCAGCGTGTGCTCCTGGCGGATCTCGCGGAATCGGCCCTGCCGTGTCAGTCTGCGCTCCGCGCCCGCCGCGGGCTCGGATGTGGCGACATCGCGACCCGTCACCACCGCCACGACCTTCTCGACTGTCACTGACCGGCCCTCCGCGATGTCGACGACAATGTCGTGCCCGATCTCGAATTCATGCTCGACCAGACGATATTCCGCGGCCGCGGCGTCATCGTCGTGCCAGACCGTGGTCCGTGCCGCCAGCGCGATCGGTATTTGAGACTGCGTGGTCCGCACCGACATCAGCACCGCGTTGTTCACGATCTCGCCCATCTTCAGGGACTCGAGATGATCACTGGCCAGGCCCTGGTAGCGTTCCACTCCGCCGTTGCAGACATCGGCGTCCAGCGTCGACCGGAATTCGATTGAACCCGACCAATTCTCGGCCACGACCGTGGTTTCCAGTGCGGCGATGTGCGTCTGCTTCATCGAGACCAACCGATTTTGAGTCAGTGAGCTTACCCGCCCGGCGTCGTCGCTGAAGCGCATGGCACGGGTCAGCACGCCACCTCGAAGATCGAGAGTCTGGCGGTAGGACAGCAACGTCACAGCGTCCACGTCGAACCAGGGTCCGCCGTCGATACGGAACGTCAGTGGAAGCCAATTGGGTAGGTTCACCAGGCTCTCGTGCTCGAGTTTCTTCCCGGAGAGGATGTCGTCGAGGCGGTTGTACACCCCGGCGGCGTACGTCCCCGGATAGTGGACTTGACCGGCCTTCGACTCAGGCGCGGCGCCGCGGGTCGCGAAGTATCCGTTGCCCACGGTGCACAACGCCTCGCGCAACTTCTCGGTCGGCGGGTCGTACCCCTCGAAGGTGTAGGTCCACGCCACCGTCGAGGTGGCGTGCTGGCGTGCCAGCCATCGTCCCCCGCGGCGCAGGAAATCTCGGACCTGAAGCGGGTTGTCGAGCGAGAAGCTGGCCGCGCTCGGCCGATCCCGGTCCTCATCGTGCCGCACTGCGATACCCACCCCACCCGACCGAAGCGCGTCGAAGGCGTCCTCGTCGGTCAGGTCGTCGCCGATGTAGATCGGGATCAAACGGCTGTCCGGCGACAGTTGGTCTTGTATCCACTTCAGCGCCGAACCCTTGTCCCAATCGATGTCGGGGCGCAGTTCGACCACCTTGCGCCCCGTCGTCACGCGGAGGCCCAAGCGGGTGCCGTACTCGTGGGTGGTGGCGACGATCTCGGCCACGCAGTCCTCAGAAGCGTTGCGGTAGTGCACCGCGATGGCATAGCGCTTGCGCTCGACGTACACACCGGGAATCGAACCCAATCGGTCGGATAGCCCCTCGGCGGCCTGTTGCAGGGCGGGGACCGCCGCCGCGGCGTCGTGGTTGCGATAGTCCGTGCCGTCGGGCCCCACCATCTCGAATCCGTGTGAGCCGGCGTACCAAACGCCCGGAACACCGACGCGCACACGGATATCGGCGAGATCGCGCCCACTGAGTATGGCCACCGGACACTGCTGTGCCAGCGCCGCCAACGCCTCGGCGGCACCCTCGACCGGGACGGCGGCGTCGGGATCGGAGACGATCTCCGACAGGGTGCCGTCGAAGTCGAGGCACACGACCGGCCGCCTGCCGTCGATGGCAGTGATCAGCTGACCATAGGTGTCGAGGGCATTCGGCAGGTCCGAGATGCGCCTGTCCCCGGAGCGCACGGAAACCTCGTCCACGTCCGACACCACGACGTCGGCGCCACTGGACAACAGGACCTCATGGGACCCGGTCGGCGCGACACCCACGACCAGTGCGAAGCCGCCTTGCCGCGCGACCCGCACGCCGAGTTCGCTGCCTTCGAAGACCACCGAGCGCTCAGGTGCCACGCCGAGGCCGGCGCTGGCTTCCAGCAGGACTGCGGGATGGGGCTGCTCGGGTGAGCCGAGCGCCTCTGCGACGACGCCGTCGACGCGGACGGTGAACAGATCCTCCAGATCCCCGAAGGGCGTGGCGTGGTCGCGGCTTCGACTCGTGGAGTAGAGGGCCGTCCCGATCCCCGCGTCATTCAGCTTCTTGGCCAGCGTGACCGTCGACGCGGCTCCGCTGACGAGGCTGTCGAGGCCGAACAGAGCGGCATCGTACAGGCGCGGGTCAATGGTCACCGGTGTCTTCACGTCACCCATCTGACTGCTCGACACAGCGCCCCGGTAGGGCATGAAGTCATCGAGACTGTTCCGGAGAGCCCCCAGGGACTTTCGGCCCTACGAGTCGAGGACCCTCAGCCCACCGGATACGGCCCTCGGACGCTACGCCGGGAAATCCCGTGGCGCGACGCTGTCTCCATGACCAGTGACGACTACGTCCGCGACATCTCGACGCTGCGAATCGCCGACGCCGAGGAAGCCGGCGGTAAAGGCGCGAACATGGGGGAACTCGTGGCGGCGAAGTTGCCTGTTCCGCCCGGCTTCGTCCTCCTGCGCGATTGCTATCGGGACTCGATGCGAGCCGCCGGTGTCGACACCGAACTGGCAGCGCTCCACCGGGAAGCGATGGCCAACGCCGCCGACACCGCCCGGCTGTCCGAGACGTGTGAACGGATGCAGGGTCTGGTGAACAAGGCCGGCGTCGCCGACGGCGTGCGCGATCGGATCCTCGCGTTCTATCACCGCCTCGGGCGTGACGCCGTTGTGGCCGTCCGCTCGTCGGCGACCGGGGAGGACGGCCGAGACGCATCGTTCGCCGGCATGAACGCCACGATCACCAACGTCACCGGCGACGAGGCGCTCGTCGGCGCGGTTCTGCGCTGCTGGATGTCGCTGTTCAGCCCACGAGTCGTCACCTACCGCGCCAGTCGCAACTTCACGGCCGACCCGGCGATGGCGGTCGTCGTGCAGCGGATGGTCAACTCGGACAAGGCTGGGGTGGCGTTCACCGCCGACCCCAGTAACGGCGCCGAGGACCGAGTCGTCATCGAGGGTGCCTTCGGTCTGGGTGAGGTCGTCGTGTCGGGGATGGTCGAGCCCGATACCTACATCATCGCCAAGGACACCCTCGAAGTACTCGACGTCCGGCTGGGACACAAAGCCTTCAAGATCGTCCGCGGCCCTGACGGCAACGACACCCATGTCGACCTGGATGACGCGCAGGCCGACGCGCGGGTGCTCGATGACCACGAACTGCGTGCCATTGCCGAGCTCGCCATCGCCACCGAGCGACACAACGGCTGCCCGCAGGACACCGAGTGGGCGATCGAGAACGGCCAGACCTACCTGGTGCAGGCGCGGCCGATCACCACCTTGAAGCACACTTCCGCGCCGTCGTCGGAGAAGCATGCCGTGCTGGCTCGCGGCCTGGCCGCGGCGCCGGGAACCGCGATCGGGAAGGTCCGTGTGCTCGACAGCCCCGAGGAGGGGCACCGGTTGCTCGAGGGTGAGATCCTCGTCGCCCAGATGACCAATCCCGATTGGCTGCCGACCATCCGGCGGGCGGCGGCACTGGTCACCGACACCGGCGGTATGACCTGTCACGCCGCCATCGTCGCTCGCGAACTCGGGGTGCCGTGCATCGTCGGGGCACGCAGCGCGACAAAGGATCTCCATGACGGGACGACCGTCACCGTCGACGGAACCCACGGCCGCGTCCTTGCCGGCCGCGTCGACGCAGCACCTTCGGCCACCGTCACCGCACAACCCCAAGTGGTGTCTGCGGCAGCTGACGAGGTGACGGGAACCAAGATCTACGTCAACATGGCGATGCCCGACAACGCAGAGGCCGTCGCCGCGCAGAACGTCGACGGTGTCGGGTTGCTGCGAGCCGAGTTCATGCTCACCGAGGCACTCGGGGGTCGTCATCCACGCGATCTCATCGCGCGCGGGGAACAGGACAGCCTCGTCGAGAAGATGGTGGCTTCGGTGGGCCGCATCGCCACCGCCTTCGCACCACGCCCGGTCGTATACCGGGCCACCGACTTCCGCAGCAACGAGTTCCGCGGTCTCGTCGGCGGCGAGTCGTACGAGCCCGTGGAACACAACCCGATGATCGGCTATCGCGGCTGCTACCGGTACATCAAGGAGCCCGACCTGTTCGCCCTCGAACTCCGGGCGCTGGCGCGCATCCGCGAACAATCCCCGAACCTGCATCTGATGATCCCGTTCGTGCGTACCCGGTGGGAACTCGAAGAGTGCCTCGCCCTCGTCGATTCCAGCCCACTCGGTCGCCAACGGGGATTCCATCGGTGGGTGATGGCGGAGGTGCCCTCGGTCGTGCACTGGCTTCCGGAGTACATCGGCATGGGCATCGACGGGGTGTCGATCGGTAGCAACGATCTCACCCAGTTGATGCTCGGAGTCGACCGCGACTCCGACATCTGCGCAGAACTGTTCGACGAGTCGGACCCAGCCGTCCTGGACGCCATCGGTCAAATTGTTGGCCTTGCACGCAGATTCGGTATCACCTCGTCGCTGTGCGGTCAGGCGCCGTCGACCAAGCCTGCCTTCGCCGAGCATCTGGTGCGGATGGGCATCACCTCGGTATCGGTCAACCCGGACGCTGTTGGCGCGGCACGGCGCACCGTTGCGGCCGCCGAGCGCCGGCTTGTGCTGGAATCGATGCTGACGGCACGGGACGGTGACTCGAATCGGGTGGGGTCACTTCGCCGAGAGGAGATCTTCCGATGATCGAAGTGCTGCCGAATATGCCCGACGGTGTGATCGGCTTCCGAGTGTCCGGCCGGTTGAGCGGTGAGGACCTACGCGACTTCAAGCCCACGATGGAACAGAAGCTGCAGGGCGACGAGGTGCGCATCGTCGAGGTCATCGCGCCCACTTATGAGGGTTTCGGTCCCGGTGGGCTCGTCGAGGACCTGAAACTTGGCTTCGGCGCATTGATCAGTCATCATTCGGCCTTCAAGCGGATCGCCGTGGTCACCGATGAGAAGTGGGTGTTGCACACCCTGCACGCGCTGGCATGGATGGTTCCCGGCGAGATCGCGCTCTTCGGTCTCGATGAGTTGGAGCAGGCCAAAACCTGGGCCGCGGGCTGAGCGCGGGTTCGATGACGGTCGAGGTGCACCGCTGACGTGTTACTGCTCAGCGACATCGTGCACCGTGAAGTCGTCGGCCCGAACGGGGGCACGATCGGCCGCATCGCCGATGTGACCGCCCGCCCCGACGGCGGTGGGGGTCTGCCGCTTGCCGAACACCTCGTGCTGTCCCGACGCCGGAGGCCAGAGTTGCTGGTCCCGTGGCAATCCGTCAATCTTTCTCATCCGCAACACATTCGGCTCAACACTGACGACGAACTCCCGCTCGTCGCGGCCAGCCCTCTGGCGGACAACGAGATCATGCTGGTGCGCGACGTCCTCGACACGCAGATCGTGGACATCACCGGGCAGCGACTCACGCGCGTGGCCGACGTGGTGCTCGCGCGCCGACACGACGGCCGGCTGGAGGTCGTCGGCGTCGAGGTCGGGTTCGATGCCGTGTTGCGCCGATTGGGTCTTGGCCGGCTGGCGAAACGACTCCGAAGTGATGCCGTCGCGTGGACGGACCTGCACCCGACGTCAGATCGGGGGCATGCCGTTGCGCTCGGGATGCCCAGGTCGGCGATCCACCTTCTGGATGCGCGGGGTTTGGCGGCACTCGTCGCGCGACTCGACACGGAATCCGCAGCCGAGGTTCTCGGCGCCAAGGACGTCGCGGTTGCCGCCGACGTCATTCGGGCCAGCCATCCTGTTGACGCCGAACGGATTCTGCTGGCACTAAGCGAATGCAAGGCCGCCGACGTCGTCGCCGCGATGCCGTCCGACCATGCCACCCGGTGGAGAGACCGACTGTCCGCCCCGGCCTCGTGGAGGAATAGACACTTCCGTCGCTTCGGGGTGTGGCCACGTCGACGACACGGGCAATCGTGACGCTGACGAAGCGGGGCCGGCTGGCGATCGGCGCACTGGTCGCAGTCGTGGGTCCCGGGTTGCTCGCCGGCCTCTCGGACGATGATCCCGCCGGTATCACCACCTACTCGGTACTCGGCGCCGACTACGGCTATCAACTGTTGTGGGTTCTGCTGCTGTCAACCCTCGCCTTGGTGATGTTTCATGTCCTGGCCGCCCGCATGGGCGTGGTCACTGGGCAGGGATTGATCGGCCTGGTGCGCCAGCGCTACGGCGTACGTGTCGGCGGCGCGATCCTGGTGACGCTGGTCGTCGCCAACGTCGGAACGACGTGCGCCGAGTTCGCGGGTATCGCAGCGGGTTTCGAGCTCTTCGGTGTCAGTCGCGACCTCAGTGTCCCCGTCGCAGCACTGCTCGTCTCGACGCTGGTGCTGCGCGGAAGCTTCCACCGCGTCGAGCACTTCCTGCTGCTGTTGTCGACGGTGTTTCTCGCCTACATCGCTTCGGGGATACTCGCTCATCCCGACTGGGGGGCCGCGGCACACGGCCTGTTGATACCGACGATGCCCGCGGACCGGGACACCTTGGCGATCGTCACCGCAACCGTCGGCACGACACTCGCGCCATGGGGACTGTCGTTCATCCAGTCCTACGCCGTCGACAAGAAGTTGCGGATCGAAGACCTGCGCTTCGAACGCATCGACGTGGTGACCGGCGCCGTGCTGACGGGTGTGATCGGATTTTTCGTCGTCGTGGCCTGCGCGGCGACCCTACACCGCGATGGTCGCTCCATCAGCGATGCGGCAGATGCGGCCCTCGCCTTGCAGCCGCTCGCCGGCGAGTTGGCCTCGACTCTCTTCGGGATCGGGTTAATCGGCGCCGCGCTCCTAGCCGCGTCCATCCTGCCGTTGTCGACGGCGTACTCGGTGTGCGAGTATGCCGGAGTCGAAGCCGCCCTCAATGATCCGTTCCGGGCGGCCAGAACGTTCTATGTCACGTTCGGTCTCGTCACGGTGCTCGGCGCAGTTGTCGTCATGCTTCCTGGTGCGCCGCTCGTAACGATCCTCGTCGCCACACAAGTCCTCAACGCCGTTCTGCTCGTTCCCCTGCTGTTGGCGATCATCGGCATCGCACGGGACGCCGATCTGATGGGTGATTTCCGGTTGGGCTCGAGGGCGACCGTGGCCTACGGCGCGACGGCCGCCGTCGTGCTCGTGTGCGTCGTGGCGCTGGCGGTCACCGCGGGTTGGGGTTGAGCTCCGCGGAGTGGAGGTCGCTCACTGCCCCTGGAGCAGGGTGACATTGATGATCTCTTGGGCGTGAACCAATTGACGCTCGGCCTGTTCGAGGCTGGATCTGAACTCGCCGTCGTAAGCGTTCTTCGACCCCGCCACCACCGATAAGCACATGTGTGCGGCCGCATGAGCGTCCTCCGCCGCGGCCGCCAATTCGCTGGTGAGTTCGGGGGTAGGCGCCGGCAAGTAGGTATGCACATCGACGCCGGCGAGATCGTGCATTCTTTGGCATGCCTGCTCAAGACCAATCGGGGTCAGGCTCTCTATGGAGTGCCGGGCATCGGCGATGGAATCCTGCAGCTTCATGACAGGAGTATGCGCATGTTCCCACCACTGTGACACGGTCTGTTGTTCAATCGGAGTCTCCGCCGCGGGCTCAGTTCGGTCGCGATCCATCCCGACGGTCACTGCCACGAACGAAACTGCCAGCGCGACAACGGCACCCGCGCCAATCACGGCCCACTTCGTCCGATACCACGCAGTCGCCTCCAGCCCCTTCACCCCTATCGGCGCCCCACACTCTCCACACAATTCGAAATCCGGCGGATTGTGATGGCCGTTGGGACATGTCACCATCTTCCAGACCTCCTGGGGTATTCCGCTTCTCGGTCATTGGTCGACGTCATCGGATCCTGCTCAACATCAGGAACTGATGAATCCCGAACCGCTGGAACATCCGTGTCCGCCGGGTCGAGATAAGTCGGCCCGCCGCCTGCGCATCGATGATTCGCGGTTCGACAACGTTGTAATTGCGTCCGCCGCTCGACACGATCGCCTCGCCGGACGCTTGCACGTTGCGCAGCCAGTCGACGCCCGTGCCATATGGCAGCGGAATGATGAATCCATTGTCGATCTGCTCGGCCACAACAGGAGTGGCGTAGTGCCAGCCGGTTCGGCGGCCGGTATGCCGGATGACGGAGGCATACCAGTGCCTGCGGCCCGCCAGCTGCATCATCAGCGGATTCAGCACGTACTTGTTGAACGTACGCACCTTTGTATTGACTCGATCAACCACGCTTGAAGGCATATCTCGATCGTTGCGACGGACTCGCCGGCCACACAGGGCCGTCTGGACCGAAGTCCGAGGGTCTAAAGGCACGAGTCGCAGACGGAGGCCGATGGGCTGATCTTGTGTGACTTTCTTCTCTATTTCTGTCGGTCAGCCGCGCAAATGATGGATGCGACAACCGGGCGCGAGGATTGGGGATGCCGATGACGCCGACTGAAAGCGCCGATCTGACGACCGCGGAACTCGACACCCTGGCCTGGCGGTTCCTGCGGTCCGAATTCGCTAGCCGGATCTACTCCGATTGGTCGCTCGACCGCCGCCTGGATGCCTACCTACTGCGCCACGGGGGGGCCGACTTCCTCGTCGACGGATCGGCTTACGCCGCGCTGCTGGAGCGGGTGATGGTGAACATCGGCCCCGCCAGGCGCAACGGCGTGCTTTCGCTACCCGATTGGTGAGCACAGATGACGACCATCACCAAGAGCGCCGAGGATTGGAAGGTCCCGCCCAACTACGCCGATTATGCGGAGACGCGGGAGGATTTCAGCTGGTCTGCCGTTGTAAACCCGTGCGAGGGAATGCCGGGCGGTGGCTGCAATATCGCCTATGCGGCGGTCGACCGTCACGCCGAGGGACCGCTGGCGTCGCGGACCGCGCTGCGGTTCATCACTGACACACTCGCCGACGGCGAGCTCGTCACCTATGACCTCAGCTTCGCCGAACTCGGCCGTCGCGCCCGGCGGTTCACCAGTGTCCTACGGGGCCTGGGCGTCGGTAAGGGCGACGGCGTGTTCCTGATCATGGGCCGCATTCCGGAGCTGTACATCGCGATGATGGGGGCCTTGCGCAACGGCAGCGTCGTTTCGCCGTTGTTCTCGGCGTTCGGCCCGGAGCCCATCGCCACCCGTGTCACGATCGGTGAGGCTGCCGTGCTGGTGACGACGAGGGCGCTCTACCAACGCAAGATCGCCTCGATTCGCGATCAGCTGTCGTCGGTACGGCACGTCCTGCTGGTCGATGGGTCCGACACCGATCCCGTGCCCGGCACGCTCAGTCTGGCGCCGCTTATGGACGAAGCCTCCGACTACGCCCCGATCGAACCCACCACCGCGGAGGATACCTCGCTGCTGCACTTCACCAGCGGCACCACCGGCACACCGAAGGGTGCCCGCCACGTGCACGGGGCGGTGACGATGCATTTCGTCACCGGCCTCTACGCACTGGACCTTCATCCCGATGACATCTATTGGTGCACAGCAGATCCGGGTTGGGTCACCGGCACGTCCTACGGCATCATCGCACCGCTGCTGCACGGCGTCACCTCCATTATCGACCAGGCCGAATTCGACGCCGAGCGCTGGTACCGCATCCTTCAGGACGAAGGCGTCACGGTCTGGTACACCGCGCCGACGGCCATCCGCATGCTGATCAAGGCGGGGCCGGAGGTCGCTGCGCATTACCACTTTCCCCGACTGCGATTCGTTGCGAGCGTCGGTGAACCGCTCAACGCCGAGGCGGTCTGGTGGGGCAAGCGCGTGTTGGGCCTGCCCATCCACGACAACTGGTGGCAGACGGAGACCGGCGGGATCATGATCGCCAACACCCCGGCCTTCGACATCAAGCCCGGATCAATGGGTCGCCCGCTGCCCGGCGTGGATGCGTTTGTGGTGCGCCGCAACGACGACGGCTCGGTGTCGGTCATCGACACACCCGACATCGAAGGTGAGCTCGCCCTGAAACCCGGATGGCCGTCGATGTTTCGTGAGTACCTCCATCAAGAAGAGCGGTATCACAAGAGCTTTGCCAACGGCCTGTACATGTCGGGCGATCTGGTCAAGCGTGACCGCGACGGATACTTCTGGTTCGTCGGCCGCGCCGACGACGTGATCAAGTCCGCGGGCCACCTGATCGGCCCGTTCGAGGTGGAGAACGCGCTGACCGATCACCCGGCCGTCGCCGAGGCCGCAGTGATCGGCAAGCCAGACCCCACGGTCGGGGAACTGGTGAAAGCCTTCGTCACGCTCAAAGACGGCTTCGAGCCCACCGAGGAGCTGCGTGCACAGCTGACCGGTCAGGCCCGCAAACGACTCGGCGCCGCGGTCGCCCCGAAGGAAATCGAATTCGTCGAGAGCCTGCCGCACACACGCAGCGGCAAGATCATGCGCCGACTGCTCAAGGCGCGCGAACTCGGATTACCCGAGGGCGACACCTCCACCGTCGAAACACCACAGCACCAGGAGGCCTTACCATGACCGACCAGGAATTGGCACGCGCCCTGCTCAGCGACATGGTGCGGGTGCGGCTGATGGAGGAGAAGTGCGCAGAGCTGTACAGCGCGGCCAAGATTCGTGGCTTCTTGCACTTGTACGTCGGTGAGGAGGCGGTGGCCGCGGGCTCGCTTCGGGTGCTCGAACCCGAGGACGCCGTGGTGGCCACCTATCGCGACCACGCTCACGCACTGCTGCGCGGCGTGCCGATGCCGAAGATCATGGCCGAGATGTTCGGCAAGCAGGAGGGTTGCTCTCGCGGACGAGGCGGCTCCATGCATCTGTTCGATGCGGGCGTGAGGTTCTACGGCGGGAATGCGATCGTCGCCGGTGGTCTGCCGCTGGCCGTGGGTCTGGCGCTGGCAGACAAGCAGCTGGGGCGAAATCGGGTCACCGCATGCTATTTCGGCGAGGGCGCCGTCGCCGAGGGGGCCTTCCACGAATCGCTGAACCTCGCCGAGCTGTGGCAGCTACCGGTGCTGTTCTGTTGCGAGAACAACCTCTACGCGATGGGGACGTCAATCGCGGTGGAGCAGTCGCAGACCGACATGACCGCGAAGGCGGCGTCGTACCGGATACCGGCACTCGCGGTGGACGGGATGGACGTGCTGGCCTGTCACGCCGCTGCTCAGGAAGGGGCCTACCACGTGCGCAGTGGCGCGGGGCCGTTCTTTCTGGAGTTCCTCACGTACCGGTTCCGCCCGCACTCGATGTTCGACCCCGAACTGTACCGGGAGAAGAGCGAGGTCGAACACTGGAAGGAACGCGACCCCGTCCGCACCTTCACCGAAAGATGCCTGGCAGAGGGACTCTTGACCGATGACGACGTCGCATCCATGCGTGCCGCCGCCGAAACCGAACTGGCCGAAGCGGTCGACTACGCCGAGGCCGGCACGTGGGAGGACGTCTCCGACCTGACCCGCGATGTGCTCACTCCTGCGGGGAGTCGGCCATGAAGACGGCCTACCGCACCGCGGTGCACGATTCGATCCGCGACGCGATGCTCGCCGACTCACGCGTCTTGCTGATGGGCGAGGACGTCGGCGCTTACGGCGGCACCTACGCCGCGTCCAAGGGATTGCTCAAGGAGTTCGGGCCGGACCGCATCCGCGACACTCCACTCTCCGAACTCGGTTTCGTCGGTGTGGGAATCGGCGCTGCGCTAGGCGGTTTGCGACCGATAGTCGAGGTGATGACGGTCAACTTCAGCCTGCTGGCGCTCGACCAGATCGTCAACACCGCCGCGGCGCTGCGCCACATGTCCGGCGGTCAGTTCTCGGTGCCGCTGGTGGTCCGCATGGCCACCGGCGCCGGACGCCAACTGGCAGCCCAACATTCGCACAGCCTCGAGGGGTGGTATGCCCATATCCCCGGAATCAAGGTGGTGGCGCCGGCCACGGTGGCCGACGCCTACGGGATGCTGCCCACCGCGCTGGCCGATCCGGATCCGGTCGTCATCTTCGAGCACGTGCAGTTGTACAACACCTCGACCGACGTCGACGCGCTGGTGCCGACGGACATCGAGCGGGCAGCGGTGCGGCGCGTAGGCAAGGACGTCACGGTGATCACCTACGGTGGCAGCCTGCACAAAGCTCTCGACGCCGCCAACGAGCTGTCGCTGTCCGGAATCGACTGCGAGGTCGTCGATCTACGGGTGCTGCGGCCCCTCGACGACGCGACGCTTCTCGAGTCGGTGCTCAAGACACACCGAGCGGTGGTGGTCGACGAAGGCTGGCGTACCGGCAGCCTGGCCGGCGAGATCAGCGCGCGCATCGTGGAGAACGCGTTCTACGACCTCGACGCACCGATCGCCCGCGTCTGCACAGAAGAAGTACCCATCCCCTACGCCAAGCACCTTGAGCAAGCGGCGCTGCCGCAACCGGAGAAGATCGCCGAAGCGGTTCGCAGTATGTTCGGTGACCGCCGATGATCGAGTTCACGATGCCCGCGCTGGGCGCCGACATGGACGAGGGAACGCTCGACGAGTGGTTGGTCAAGCCGGGAGACGTGGTGACCCGCGGGCAGATCGTGGCAGTGGTCGAGACGACCAAGGCCGCCGTCGAGGTGGAGTGCTGGCAGGAGGGCACCGTCGTCGAACTCCTGGTGCCCGTCGGTACGACGGTTCAGGTGGGAGCGCCGTTGGCGCGCTTGGCCGAACCGGGCGAAGCGGCCGAGCCGCTACCCGCCCCGACCGTGCAGGCGGCCCCGGCGGTGGAGGCACTCCCGACGGTCGAGGTGACCCCCGTCGCGGAGCCGACCCCGCGCCGGTCACCCGAGGCACCGCCGCCCGCGCCGGTCGCCCCCGTCGTCACGACGCCCGAGCACCACCGGCGCTGGGTCTCACCGGCCGCCCGTCGTCTCGCGCAGTCCATGGGCGTCGATGTCGAGGCGGTGAGCGGTACCGGACCGCAGGGCGCCGTCACGCTCAACGACGTCGAGCACGCTGCGGCCGACACCAGAGCCGCCGAGCCGGCGAAGTCCGTTTCCGCGCCGGCACAGGGGCTTTCGCCGAAAGAGCTGGCTGTGAAGCGTGGAGCGGAGATGCGCCGCTCGATTGCTGCGGCGATGAGCCGGTCCAAGCGGGAGATTCCCCACTACTATCTGGCTCACGAGATCGTCTTCGATAACGCGCTGAACTGGTTGTCCGAACGCAACGCTCAACGCTCCGTCACGGAACGCCTACTTCCGGCCGTCTTACAATTGAAGGCGGTCGCCCTGGCCGCCCGACGATTCACCGAGTTCAACGGATTCTGGCGCAACGACACGTTCGAACCGGCCGAGGCGGTGCACGTCGGCGTGGCGATCTCCCTGCGCGGCGGAGGCTTGGTCGCGCCGGCCATCCACGACGTCACGGACAAGAAAATCGACGATCTGATGGCAAACCTCAGCGATCTGGTCGCACGCGCCCGCGCGTTCTCGTTGCGTAGTTCGGAGATGTCCGATCCGACCATCACGGTGACGAACCTTGGCGACCAGGGCGTCGATGCGGTGTTCGGAGTGATCTATCCCCAACAGGTAGCCCTTGTCGGCTTCGGCAGGCCGACGCAACGCGTCCGGGCGGTGGGCGGTGGAATCCGGATCGCCACGACTGTGCAGGCGACGCTGGCCGCCGACCATCGCGCCAGCGATGGGCACCGTGGAGCCTTGTTCCTCGCCGCCATCGACGAGGCGCTTCAGCAACCCGACCTCCTGGAGAAGTGATCATCATGTCAACCATCGAAGACATCCAGGCCGCAGTGCTTTCCGAGCTGACTGCCATCGCGCCGGAGGTCGACCCAGAGGAGATCGAGGCGACGGTGCTGCTGCGAGATCAGGTCGACCTCGACAGCATGGACTGGCTGAACTTCCTGCAGCGCGTCCACAAGCGATTCGACGTCGACATCCCGGAGAAGGATTACCAGGGCCTTCGCACACTCGACGATGTCGCCCGATACGTTGAGATGCGCACGGCCTGAATTGACACATGACCCATCGAAAATTATGAGAGATCTCAGCTCGGAGATTGCGCCAGCCGGGCCTAGCCGGATCCCCCGACCAAGAGCCACAATTCGCGGTCCCAGTCCCTGGCGCGCCGATGATCGAGCGCGACGCGGCTCAAGAACGCGACTCCGGCGAGAACGGCGGCGACACCAAGCCATGACGCGACCGCAACGACCACGGCATGGACGACTGCCAACCACATAGGCCGTGGAGCGCCCGCACGGCGGCCGCTGTCGTCCACCCAGATTTTCAGGTGCTCGCCGATTTCGGCCGGTCTGCCCAATTCAACGACGTCAGAGTGCGTCTCGCCTTGGAAGGACCATTCGACAGCTACATCGACCACCGACCGTGGTCGCTCGATATTGGCACCGGTGGTCGCGACGCTGATCGCGGACACCAAGTGCCGGGTCCGCGCTTCATCGGCGTACGCCCTGCTGCGACCGTCGTACACCGCGGTACCGACCGCCCCAGCGATCGATACGAATACCGCTGCAATCACTACCAGGAGCAGCATCACGATGGCCTCCCACCGGTCGCTTCGACGCACCAGGCCTCCACCGCGCCCGAGGCTTCGGAACCGGCTGCTTCCGAGGCGGCTCAACGTGTCCTGACTCATCGGGGTCCTCTTGCTACCGGACAAAACTCCTCGCACAATGTTCCCTGCTTCAGACCAACGCGCCCAGAGTCGAATGTCTTACGAAACGCCATTCGCGGGAGGACCAGTGGCATGGTCGCTGAGGACCAATGACCCTCGTGACCGGAGTGCATCGGGCCTACCGTCAGGTGAACCTTCGTCGGGAGCAGAGGAGATTCGCCATGGAGTGGCCGACGGCTTTGGTCCTCATCGCAGCCATCGTTGCGGTGATGGCGATCGCGACGACTTATATCAGCGCGCGCTTTTCGAAGATGTGAGGAACAGACAGGGTATGACCGAGAAGAAGAACGGGATCGTCGTCGGCGTCGACGGATCGGCGGAATCGGATGCCGCAATCCTCTGGGCCACGCAGGAGTCGGTCATGCGCGAACAACCGATCACCCTGGTGCACGCCATTGCACCTCTGATCACGACCTGGCCCGGGGGGCTCCTCGACGCGAGTTATATCGAGGCTCAACAGGCCACCGCACAAGATGCGCTCGAAAGAGCGCAGAAGACGGTCAAAAGCGTTACCGGCGAGTCCTCCACACCGAAGATCGAAGCCCGCGTGGTCAATACGAGTCCACCGTGGGCCCTCGCTGAGGCCTCGCGCGACGCGCTCATGACCGTCGTGGGCACCCGGGGCCTTTCAGCGATCGGGCGGGCGGTCGTCGGCTCTGTCAGCAGCGGCCTGCTGCACCACGGTCACGGCCCGGTGGTGGTGGTCAATGCTGAGCACGGCAGGCTGGCCGACCGGAGCCTGCCAGTTCTGTTGGGTATCGACGGATCGCCGGCGTCTGAAGCCGCTACGGCGCTGGCTTTCGATGAGGCTTCTCGGCGCGGTGTCGGTCTCGTGGCCCTGCACGCCTGGAGCGATGTCGGAGTCTTTCCGGCGCTCGGAATGGACTGGCACCGGTACGAAGACCAAGGTCACGAGATTCTGGCCGAACGCTTGGCCGGGTGGCAGGAGCAGTACCCGGATGTGCACATTCACCGCCGCATCGTCTGCGACCAGCCCGCACGTTGGCTCATCGATGCATCGCAACAGGCGCAACTCGTGGTCCTCGGCAGTCACGGGCGCGGCGGATTCGCAGGCCTGTTACTCGGCTCCGTGGCCGCCAAGGTGGCGCACGCAGCCGCGGCACCCGTGATCGTCGTTCGATCCCGATGAGTAAGCCCGGTTCGGACGACACGCTGCCCTTTGTCGTCGGAGTTGACGGTTCGGAATCGGCGATGGCTGCGGCAATGTGGACTGCAGACCTAGCGACGAGGTTCAAGGCCCCGTTGGAACTGGTCTCCGGCCTGAGCACGGCGGGTACTCTTCTGACCGATGCTGCGGCCGCCATCCGCGCGGCAGCGCTTGCGCAGCAACGTGAGGTTGCCGGCGCGGTGCTGGAGTCCGCAGAGCAGAACGTGCGAGCGGCCTTTCCGGACCTCGATGTATTCGCTCTTCGTTCCAACGTGCCAGCTGCCGAGCTGTTGGCGGACCGCAGCCGAACGGCTCAGGCCATTGTGGTGGGCTCTGAAGCGATTTCGCCCACGGCGGCGATGCTGGTCGGCTCCACGACGCTCGCCGTCGCTGCGCATTCGGCGTGCCCGGTCATCGCCTGGCGAGGGGGCCTCAACACGCTCACTAGTCGACCGATCGTGCTCGGTGTCGACGACCCCGCCACCAGCGCGGCGGCGTTCGATGCGGCGTTCGACTTCGCAAGCCGGCTCGGAGTCGGCCTTCGCGCTGTTCATGCGTGGTCCAAGCCACGGTTCGCGCCTGGGCTGATCAATCCGTATCTAGTGGATTGGGATGGCTTTGAGGCGCTGCAGTGGCAAGGTCTGCTCAGCGTGCTCGAGCCGTGGACGAAGCGCTATCCGGACGTCGAGGTCACCTATTTCTTGGAGCCCGAAGCGACGTCCGATGTCCTGTTGCGTCACGCCGAAGACTCCCAGCTGATCGTGGTCGGCGCACGTCGTCGCAATGCACTCGCGGGAACACTGCTGGGATCAACCAGCTTGAATATGCTACACCACAGTCCCATTCCGGTGATGGTTTGTCATGGAGGGTCCGGGGACTCAACAGCCACGAGCCACGATGACCGGAACGCGAGCCGCCGCAGCGACCACGGTGCTCACCGATCCGAGTAGCATCCCCGCAAAGCCGCCGCGGCCGTGACTTCCGACGACGACCAGCTGGGCGCGCTCCGAGAGTTTCAACAGCTGGCGCGCCGGGCCCTCGAACTCCACCAGCGTGGTGACCTCAACGTCCGGGTAACGTTCCTGCCAACCTGCGAGGCGCTCCGATAGCGTCCTGCGTGCCGCCACCAAAACGTCGGTCCAATCCATGCTGAACGCCGGCATATCGGCGTCGCTCCAGACATGGAGTGCGACGAGATCAACGCCGCGCAAGGAAGCTTCGTCGAAGGCTATGGCGGTCGCGGCTTCAGACGCTCGCGACCCGTCGATCCCGACCAACACGGGCAGGCGAGTCGACGGGGCATCCTCTTCGTGGATGATCGCGACTGGACAGCGAGCGTGATGTATCAGTCCGGAGCTCACGGATCCCAACAGTGCGCGGCGCAGCCCGGTCCGGCCGCGGCACCCGACGACCACCATCTGCGCCTCCTTGGAGACGTCGATCAGCGTCGGGACGGGCCAACCGAAGAACACTTCGTCGGTTACGGTCAGTCCTGTTCCGCCACCGGCTCTTTCGCGGGTCAATGCAACGGCGTCTGCGAGTATTGCTCGCGCATCGTCCTCCTGTTGCTCGAGGACTTGCTGGGGAATCTCGCCGGCAGGCCACGCCACCATGGCCGCAGCGACCGTCGACACTGGGTTGGCATGTACGACACTGAGCGGAATCCTACGCATGGTCGCCTCACGGGCGGCCCATTTGATGGCGGCCTTCGCCGGAGCAGAGCCGTCGGCGCCGACCACGATACCGCGGCGCTTTGTGTCCTCGGCCATCGGAAACCTTCCTCGCAATCACCGTTCGGCGGTGATCGACGGGTCACTCACTCGGCGAGGCCGATGAGTCCGTAGTGTCCGTCGTACCGGTGATAGAGCACGACGGCGCGGCCCTGTGCGGCATCGATGAAAAACAGAAAAGGTAAGCCGCGCAGTTCCATTCGTTCGATTGCCTGCTCGACGGTGATGCACGGAGCGGGTTGGGCACTCACAGCCACGGGGACCGTGAAGGGCGCGAGCTGATCCACCGACGGGGCGACGACCTGGGCGAGGCGGAATCCGTTCGTGCCATCCCGGTACAACACGCTGGCCGATCCCGTTCCTTCCTCGACGAACAGGTGAAAGTCGTAGTCGAACATCTCCATGTCCCAAGCGGCTTCATCGAGCGTGCAGACCGATGCGGTGAACGATTTGCGCCGAACCACTTGGCGCTCATCGACCGGTCGCTCAAAATGAGCAGGCCGATGGGTCGGCTCGGACTCATGGCGCCACTCGTGCGGGGCGGTGCTCGGTTGCCTGCCGCGCCGCGCCTCCCAATGCTCGACAACCCGTTCGAGCCGGCGCCGCACCCGCGCGACGAGCAGATCGATCGCCTCTTCGGCGGTTTGGCCTTCCACCTGCGCACGGATGGCTCGGCCATTGACGTCGAGGTTGGCTTGCGCGACGACCGGACGCGACACCGCCGGATTCCGGGATTTGGTGAGTCTGACGCGCGCATGCAGCACGGGTTCACCCGTGCGCCGCGCCAAGTCGCCGATCTTTTGCCGGGCATAGTCGGCCGCACCTGGAAATTCTCCGGGTGCCGACACCGTGACATCGCTGGTCGTGTCGATTTCGGCTCTGCTGGTCATGATTACATTGAAGCCGAGGCACCACCCACATTCGAGGGTCGAAGGTCACCATGCTGGCGGGCCGAGTTCAATTCCGTCAGATGGCACTGCAGGAATCGGAGGTGGTCCGCCGCGAGTCGCTCTCGGATCGCCCCGTGGTACATATCGAAATGGCGGACGGGATATTGGTGTACCTCGTACCGGGGTGCGTCCGCGACCGCCTTCTCGATGAAGCGCGTCGAGATCACCTCGTCATCTCGGGCGACGGTGACAAGCAGCGGTGCGGTGAGCCGTCGCAAGGTCTCTCGACGATAGCGCGGAGCCTTGAAGAGGAATCTCGGAGTGATCTCGTTACGCCATGAGAGCGAATGTGATTCGAGGTCGGTGAAGAGCGGGGCAAGCGAGGGATCCCAGAACACTGCGCGGCCCAAGCGGCCGTACACCGGAATGTAAGACGGTTCCAATCGGAGCGCGCCTCTCACCGTGTCGACCGATGCAGCCCACATCAAGCTCGCCGTTGCTTTGCAGACGCGTACCACGCCGACCCGCAAGTGTCCCGGAACATGACGACCCCGGAGGCCTCGAAACATGTCGATGGCAGGAACATTGGCGACCACGGCGGCAATGGAGGGATCTGTCGCCGCGACCTCGATGACGTGGGCTCCGCCGAGCGATGTGCCCCACAGTGCGACGCGGGTGTCGTCGACCTCCGGCCGTGATCGCATGAACGCCAACGCGTTGCGCAGGTCCTCGCGTTGCCGGCGTGAGTCGATGAGTTGCCGCGGCTCTCCTCCACTGAGGCCCAGATGGCGATAGTCGAATATGAGCCCGGCCAGACCACCCTCGGCGAACGTTTCGGCGAATGCCGGCACGATCCAATCCATCGTCGCCGAGAAGCCGTGCGCCAGAACGACAGCCGGAAGCGGCTCGAGAACCGCTCTCGGCAGGTACAACCGGCCGGCGATTACTGTTCCGCCTGAGCCGAACGACACCCGTTGAATCGTGTACGGCTTGTCCCCGCTCTCATCGCATGTCACGAGTGCTCCCCTATCACCGGCGTGTCAACACCGCTCCACGAGCTTGGCGATCGCGACCGTCACGCCGCGTGCGATCTCGTCCACATCGGGCGTGGCGTCGTAGTCAGCCGTGACACCGAAAACCAGCTCGTCTGCGTAACTCAGAATCGCGACGCCCGTTCGCAGTTGAAGGGCGATCGGCGGAATCGGCAGCACGTGGAGGACTTCCCGACCCAGGATCGTCATCCGCTTCCGCGGTCCGGGGACGTTGGTCGCCAGTGCGACGACGCCGCGCTGGGGCAGGCGGGTCGCCGTTCGGATGAACCAGGCGGTCAACGGGAACGGCACAGCGTTTATCGCCGACATCACGATACTGCCCGCCTCGCGCTGACCACTCGCCTTCACCTTCGTCAGCCGACGGTGCACCGCCAGCAGTTGCTCGACCGGGTCCTCTTTCTCCACGGGCAAAAACGGCAGCATGACCGAGACCCGGTTGTCCGTGATACCGACCGCATCGTTCGCCCGAACCGACACCGGAACCAGCGTGCGCAGCGAGGTGCGTGTCGGCTTCTCGCCCCGTCGAACGAGTGCGGCGCGGTAGCTGTCGGTCAAAGCGGCCAGTGCGACGTCGTTGACCGTGACGCCGTAGGCTTCCGTCACTTTGGTGACGTCGGCGAGGCTGACGCGCGCACCGCTGTAGCGGCGCATCGCCGTGACGGGACCATTCAATGACGACTCGGCGGCAGGGCTGACTATTCCACCGACGAGCTCGGCAGCGCCCTCGACGACCAGCGCCGCGGCATTGGTCGCGTTCGCGGCCATCCGGATCAGTCCGCCCGGCCAGGTCAACGGGTTCAGAACTGATTTCGGCGATGTGACCGGTTGGTGCGGGTCTGCTTTCGCGGCGCGGATCTCCGTGGCGAACGTCTCGCCTTCTCCCCCGTCGGCGAGCGAGGAGAACATGTGCATCGTGGCGATGCCGTCGGCGATGCAGTGGTGGATCTTCAACAGGATCGCCCACCTGCCGTCGGCGAGGCCTTCGACGATCCAGCACTCCCACAACGGCCGATCCCGGTCGAGACGCCGCTCCATGACGTCGGCGACGAACCTGTGCAGCGCATCATCGTCTCCCGGCTGCGGGAGCGCCGCCCGATGAAGGTGGTGGGTGATGTCGAGATCTTCGACCTCGACCCATTCCGGCGGCGCAAAATCCAACAGATGCGTGTGCAACACCTCCCGAAACCGCGGCAGCTCAGTCAGTCTCGCGGCAAGGCCGGCAGCAATCGTGTCGGACTGCGGCATCGGTCCTTCGAGGATCGACAGTCCGCCGACCGCCAGGCTGATGTGCCGATCGGAATCCTCTGCCTCCAAGAACCCCGCGTCAAGGGTCGTCAAGCGTTGCACGGTTGCCTCCTTATGCGCCGGTGCGATCGGGGTGGTTGCCATCGCTGATCAGATTGCGGTGCAACATATCTGCTGCGCTTCGGCAACTGATTCGGCCAATGGACGCGTGGTGTCGATCAGATGACCGCCGTAGTCGAGGCCATGTTCTTCCGCAATGGCGGCTGCGATGTCGGGGGTTGCATCAGAGGTTGTATCGGTTCGAGTTTCGATCCTCAGCGCGGCCTCGTCCAGCGGAGCCGAGCACGTGAGTATCACCAACGGCACACACGCGCGATCGGCGATGCGGCGTGCTCGCTCGCGCTGCTCGGCATCACGCCAGGTCCCATCGAGGATCACCGACCTGCCCGCAGAAAGCGTGGCGGCGGCTCGCCGCAGCACCTCCTGGTAAACAGCGCTGACATTTCGCGGCGCGTAGAGACCGGTGTCCACCTCGCCCACCAGACCGGTGATCGTGCCGGCGCCCTGCATCTGCTTCCTGATGTCGTCGGTGGAGATAACCTCGGCGTCGAGTTGTTCTGCCAGACCCCGCGAAAGCGTGCTCTTACCCGTGCCCGGACCGCCGCCGACGATGATCAGCCGCACGGTCGATAATCGAAGATGCGCCGAAGCGATATCGAGGTGTCGCCGCGCGTCGGCGCGCGCCTCGTCATGGCCTTGGCCGACGCGCACGCAATCGACCTTCGCCCGGACCACCGCACGATAGGCGATGTAGAAGTGCGCCAGGGCGCTCGGCGCACTGTCACCGGAGTGCCTGCGATATGAGTCGAGGAACAGCTCGGCGAGGTCCCGGCGGCCGAGGAATTCCAGATCCATCGCGAGGAACGCCGCATCGTCGATCACGTCGACGAAACGGAGACTGTCGTCGAACTCTAGACAGTCGAGTATGGCGAGATGGTCACCGGGACAAAAAATGTCGTCGGCCAGCAGGTCTCCGTGCCCGTCAACCACACGACGGTCGGCTATCCGTCGATCGAACAGCTCCGCACGGCCTGCCATGAATCGTTCAGCGAGCCGCCGGATTTCCCGGACGCGCTCCCCGAGCACCCCGCGTCCGGTGTAGTGCGCGAGCTGGTCGAGGTTCTGTCGCCAGCGCGCCGCGATGGCGCCGGGTCGCCCGCATGCGTCGATGACCTCGCTTCTCATCGCGTTCCGGTGGAACTCGGCGACCCTTCGGGCGATGGCGTCCAGTTGGTCGTACACCGGCCGGCCGTCACGGATCATCGATGCCAGACGCAGCGGGTCGGCGTAACGTCGCATCACGACCACGGGCTCGTCTGATCCGCCGTCCGGACCGGCGAAGTGGCCGACACCGAGATAGCTTTCGGGAGAAAGCCTGCGATTCAGCGCCACCTCGCGTTCGCAGGCCGCCGCCCGGTTCTCGGGCGTACGGAAATCCAGGAAATCGGTGCGAATGGGCTTTTTCACCTTGTATGCCCTGTCGCCGAGCAGCACCACGACACCGGTGTGCGTCTCATGGGCCTGTGCGTGCAGATTGCCGGCATTGCGGAGCGCGATGGCGCCGCGGTCCGCCTTCACCACCGATGCGCTCATGACTTGATCGTCTGCTTTGGCCGGCACCGTCCAACAGGGTCAGAAGCCCCGATGAATGGGACCATTGGCCCTGGTTTCCGGCGGTGCTTCGAGCCCACGATCGAGTGATGCGAGACACCCTTGTCGGCACCGACGTCATCACCAACGCCGTAGGCCTGGCGTGTCGGGCCCCGTCGTTGCACAACAGCCAGCCGTGGCGCTGGACGACCGACGGTTCCTCGCTGGAGCTGTACCTCGACAAGACGCGTGTCCTGTATTCGACCGACCGTTCCGGGCGGGAAGCCCTGATGAGCTGTGGCGCGGTACTCGACCACCTCACGGTGGCGATGGCGGCAGCCGGCTGGCACGCCGACATCGAGCGCTATCCGAATCCGAACAGCCCGGTGCACCTGGCGAATGTCGACTTCACCCCGATGGAATTCGTCACCGAAGGACACCGTCGTCGCGCCGACGCGATACTGATGCGGCGCACCGACCGGCTTCCTTTCGCAGCCCCGCCGGAGTGGGACACCGTCGAAGCGCAACTGCGCAGGACCGTCACCTCGGATGCCGTCAGACTGGACGTGATCGCCGACGAGCTGCGCGCCGAACTGGTTCAGGCCTCCAGACTGACCGAGTCCCTGCGCTTCTACGACCCCTACTACCACGAGGAGTTGCAGTGGTGGACAGCTCCTTTCCCGGTCAGCGAGGGCATCGACCCGAGTTCTCTCCCCACGGCGGCGGAGAGCGATCACGTGGGCGTCGGACGTAGTTTCCCCGTTTCTCACGACGAACGAGACAGGCGCCCCAACTACGGCCAGGACAGAGCGAAGATCGTCGTGCTGTCCACCTACGACAACGAGCGCGAAAGCGTGCTCCGATGTGGGGAGATGCTGTCGGCGGTGCTGCTCGATGCCACCATGGACGGCCTGGCCACGTGCACGCTGACCCATATCACCGAACTGAGGGCGAGCCGCGACATCGTGGCCTCGCTGATCGGTGCCGAGACGACGCCGCAAGTGCTGATCCGCATCGGCACGGCGCCGGAGCTCGAGGCCCGGCCCGCGGCGACTCCGCGGCGCCCTATCGCCGAAGTGCTCGAAGTGCACCAGCCGCCGGCGAAGGGTGCTGTTCAGCCTTGATCTGCACACCGCAGACCGTATTGTGAGACACCGTGGCTCAAACTCAGGAGTGAGACACCGATGGTGAAGGTCTTTCTGGTCGACGACCACGAAGTGGTGCGGCGCGGTCTCATCGACCTCCTCAGCGCCGACCCGGATTTGGATGTGATCGGCGAGGCGGGCTCCGTGTCGCAGGCAATGGCGCGCATTCCCGCCCTGCAACCCGATGTCGCGGTCCTCGACGTGCGACTTCCGGACGGCAACGGCATCGAACTGTGTCGGGACCTTCTGTCCCGCATGCCGGATCTGCGATGCCTGATGTTGACGTCCTTCACCTCCGACGAGGCGATGCTGGACGCGATTCTGGCCGGCGCCAGCGGCTATGTGGTCAAAGACATCAAGGGGATGGAGCTCGCCCAGGCGATCAAGGATGTCGGCGCGGGGCGGTCACTGCTGGACAACCGCGCCGCGGCTGCCTTGATGGCCAAATTGCGTGGTGCAGCTGAACATTCCGACCCCTTGGCGAAACTCAGCGACCAGGAGCGGGTGCTGCTGGATCTGCTCGGGGAAGGCCTGACCAACAAACAGATCGCCGCCAGGATGTTCCTCGCCGAGAAGACGGTCAAGAACTACGTTTCACGCCTGTTGGCCAAGCTCGGGATGGAACGACGCACGCAGGCTGCGGTCTACATCTCCAAATTGGAAAGGTCTCACCGCGACCCCGAGATGTGAGGGCCTGTCACGACGGTCGTACCACCAGGACCGGCATACGCGCCGACTCGGCGACCGTCGAGCTGACGGATCCGAGCAGCATTCCGGCGAAGCCACCGCGCCCATGGCTGCCCAGGACCGTCAGCTGCGCGCGATCCGATTGCTCGAGCAGCTGGTGTGCGGGCCGATCCATCACCAGGACGCGTCTGATCTGAACATCGGGATACTGCTCCTGCCATCCGGCGAGGCGCTCGCCGAGCGTTTCCTCGGCTTCCCGGCGTAGGGCGTCGACCTCGCACCCGGGCAGCTCGTAGAAGCTCATGTCGCTCCATGCGTGGACAGCGACGAGATCCACTCCGCGGCGGGATGCCTCGTCGAAAGCGATCGCCGTGGCGGCTTCCGAGGCCGGCGAACCGTCGATCCCGACGACCACCGGCGCCTTCGAAACCGGTTCGGACATCAGTGGATCCTCGTCATGGATGACTGCGACAGGGCACTTGGCGTGGTGCAGGAGACCCCAGCTGACCGAGCCGAGAAGACGGCGTCCGAAGGCGCCAAGACCACGGCAGCCGACCACGATCATGCGGCCCTCTTTCGACAGGTCGATGAGTGTGGGCAGGACGGCGGCAGTCACCAACTCGGTGGTGATCGACAGGTCCTCGTCGGGGGTGGCCCGTTGAGCGGTTTCCACCGCTGCCGAGAGGTATTCGTGACCCCTTCGCTTGAGACTCTCGGTGACTTGGGGTGGCATGGCCACCTCCGGCCACATCCGCACGGCAGGTGATTCGACGACATGCACGACCTTCAGCGGCACCCGGTGTAACGCGGCCTCCCGCGCGGCCCAGTCGGTGGCAACCCTCGCGGCGGGCGAACCGTCAACCGCGACCAGAATGCCGTGATCGGATGTCGTTGTGGCCATTTCGCGCTCCCTCTCACCGCTTGACGTCAATCCACTTCCATGAACGTATCGCCGTAGACGGTGCTTGCTCCGGAGGCGTTCGTCACCGGTGAAATGGTCGAAAGTCCCTGGACCGAGCCCTGCCACTACGGGGACCATCGACTGATCCACGCTGAGGTCAACCCGATTGGATGTCCAGATGGGACAGCGCTCCGAGGACTTTGCGTTGCGGATGCCTGGTGCGTGTCGGCAGGCAGAGTTGCTCGATGGCAGCGCCGTGGTGATCCGTGATTTGACGCCTTCGGACGCCGAACAGGTCATGGGCCTGTACAAGAGCTTGGACGCCGATGAACGCTACCTTCGGTTCTTCACCATGAATCCGAGGGATCTGCCCGCCTGGGCGCGCGCGGTGACCGATTGTTCCGATACGCAGCGCGCCATCGGTTGTTTCGAATCCGATCGCCTGCTCGGCGTCGCGAACTACGTCGTGTCGAAGGCATCGAACGAAGCCGAGATGGCGGTCACCGTGGCGCACGGCCACCACATGCGCGGCGTGGGGACGCTACTTCTCCACCGGTTGGGCGCCATCGCCAAGGCCAACGGTCTGCAGTTTCTCGTCGCCCAGGTGCTGACCGTGAACAGTCCGATGCTGGAAGTCCTGTCTGAATCCGGCTGGCCCTTTGAGCGGAAGCGAGACGGTACGGTCGGCACCTTCAGAGTCGATCTGTCCGAAATCCGTTGAGTTCGAGCGCTTACGCCAGTGGCGACCCGTCGAGTCGCGCGGCGACGTCGGATACGGCTCGTCGCGGGGTGGGCGGCAGCGGATCGGCACCGAGAAGTCCCCAACCGATCCGCACCAACATCTGCGGGTACAGGTCACCATCGAAGACCTCCGCTCGGACAGCAGCGCGAGTCTCTAACACCTCCAAGGGCTCCGTCATCGGACAACTCGACAGTCCGAGCACGGTGGCCGTTAGGAGGACCACACTGGACGCCTCACCGGCGCGCAGTCGCGACAGGTCGCTGTCGTCGTCTGTGCCGAGGGCGAGGACCACGGCATTGTCGGTCTCCGCCTCGGAGCCCTCCGGTTGCGACAGACTCGCGCCCGCAAACGTCCGTGCCGAGACGCTGCCGTCGGCTTTCGGTGTGCTGCGCGCCGGCACTCCCGCGGTCGCCGCGTATTTGCCGCTCCACGTGGCGAGTTCGGCGGCATAGCCATGGTCGGCCGCATGTCGTCGAGCCGCCTCGCTCACGAGACTCCTCAGCGCGGAAACGTCGTCGACCTGGCGCACCGTCGCCCCGGCCGCGGCCGCTCGGGTCGCGATCAATGCGAGGTCTGCCGGTGCGACCTTCGATGAGCCGTACCGGCGGCGGTCGGTCCGGCGTCGCGGAATGGCCGCGGCGAGCGCGATGTCGGCTTCGGTCGGGTCGTGCCGATGAAGTTCCACAGCCGCTAGGTGATTCGGGTCGTCCGGGTTCGGGAACCGGTGCACCTCGGCGCGCCAGCCCAGGGCGGCGAAGCCGATCTGACAGTGGTTCAGCGAGGCACCGCAGCTGAGCATGAGGTCCCGAGCATCGGGGTCGGTGTGTGGCAGGTGCAGTCGGCGGTCGGCGTACAGGTGGACGCTGCGTTCCCCGGCCCGCCACCGCCACGGTTGGGTGTTGTGCACCGATGGCGCCTTCGCCGCCAGCATCAGTGCGGCACGGATGGTTTCGGCGTTGGGATGGTGTGCGTTCATGCCTATGCGGCCCGGGGTGTGTCGGTGCTGCGGTGCTCATGAGCGACGTCGTGCGCCCTCGACGGCGGGCGCCAACTTACGTATGTCAGATACAGGCCCATGAGCCCCAGCACGACGACCACGCTCCGCCACACTCCACCGGCGTCGATCGTCCGGTTCGCCAACTCGGCGAAGGTCTCCGGGAACGCGAGCAGCAAGACGCCCCGGGCGACCAGCAGCCAGCCCAGGACAGAGACGATGACCGCGGCGGGGCCACGCCACGTCTGGTGCGTGGCGACGATCGCGATCCCCCCGAGGAGTATGAAAGCTCCCATCACCCAAGGCCATACGGCGGTCTGGGTGAACTCGGTCAGCAGGATCCGCATGTCCGGCGTGCGAAACAGGACGACCACCGCGACGATCGTCAGGTACGGGCCCAGGATACGTGCAACGGTTCTCGTGCGGTGGTCGACGGTCGAGATGCTCATCATGTCCTCCAACTTGATCGGAATACGCAGGATCACAGGCTCGCAGCGGCACCGTCCAGGGTGCCGACGACTTCGGTGAGAGGACGCCGCGGCGTCGACGGCAGCGGGTCGGCACCGACGGGCGCCCAACCGATCCGGAACATCATCTGCGGATACTCACGGCCGTCGAAAACCTCGTACCTGAGCGCTTGCCGCGTCTCAGGAACCTCGAGAGGCTCCGATACCGGGCAGCTGGCCAAGCCCATGGACGTGGCGGTCAACAACAGCAGGCTCGACGCCTCACCCGCCCGCAACCGGGAAAGGTCGTCGTCGGCCACAGATCCCAGCGCCAACAGCATCGCGTGATCGTCGGGGGCAGACGCGCCCTGCGGTTGCGCCAACGTCCCGCCGGGAAAGAGACGGCCCGGGAGGGGGGCCGTGGGGTCGGATTCCGGAATGCTGCGCGCCGGTACACCCGACGTCGCGGCGTGCCGTCCGCTCCATGCCGCGAGTTCGGCCAAATACGCATCGTCATGGGTGTGCTGCCACACCGCCCGCGCCACGATTGCCCTGATGTCCAGAGACATCTCGACCCGGCGCATCAGAATCCCCGTCCTGGCGAGCCTCGCCCCGATCTTCGCGATGTCGGCCATCGACACCGGCCACGGGCCGAAGTGGCGGCGGTCGGTCCGGCGCCGCGGAATGGCGGCAGCCAGGGCGATGTCGGCGGTGGTGGGTTCGACGGGGCTCAGTTCAAACGAGGCCAGGTGATCGGGATCGGCGGGGTTGGGGAACCGGTGGACCCTGGCCCGCCAACCCACGGCCGCCAGCGCCACGATGGCGTGATGCAGCGCCATCCCGCAGCTGACCATCAAGTCACGTTCGTCGGCGTCTGTCTTCGCCAGGTGGCGCGACCGGTCAGCGTAGAGATGCAGACTTTCGTTCCCTACCTTCCAGTACCAGGGCTGCGAGTTGTGCACGGAAGGAGCTCGCGTCGCCAGCGACAACACCGTCCGTAGCGTCTCTGCATCGGGAAATTCGGGTGTCGGCGGTTCGGTGGATCCGGAGGAAACAGTCACATGACGAAGGATGCTCCGGCGGCCAGGAGAGAAACAGGGCAAGAAGTCCCCTTATCGAGGTACTCCTGGCCCGCTAAAGGGTGCGGTTTCAGGTGGTCGCCGCCTAGTCGGCGATCGACAGCGCGATGCCGTCGAGGATGTCGTGCTCGCTGACGATCAACTCCTCGATGCCGGCGCGTTCACGCAACGCGTCGGCCAGTTCCTCGACGATGATCGCGCCGCCGCCGATGACGTCGACGCGGCCCTCGTGCATCGGGCCGAGCTTGGCCCGCTCCGCGCGCGGCATCGCGATCAGTCCCTCACACACGCCGAGCAGTTCGGCGAACGGGACCCGCGAAAGGTGAATAGCGTCGGAGTCGTAGACCGGCATCTTGTGCGCCAGCGCCGAAAGCGTCGTCATGGTTCCCGCCACGCCGACCCAGGTGCGTGTCTGTTCGACCGGCACCGCCCGAAACGCCTCCTGCAGTCCTTCCCGCACCACATTTCGCGCGGCGGCGATCTCCTCGGCCGTCGGCGGATCGGAGTGCAGACAGCGTTCGGTGAGCCGGACACAGCCGATGTCGGCCGAATAACCCGCGGTCAGCTCATCGGTGCCGAGCACCACTTCGGTGGAACCGCCACCCAAGTCGACGACCACAAAAGGCGCTGCGGCCGAGTCGAGTTCGCCGACCGCGCCGTTGAACGACAACGCCGCCTCCTCGGTACCCGTGATCACCTCGGCGACGGCGCCGGGCACCACGGTCCCCAGCACCTCCGCCGTCATCGCAAAGAAGACGTCGCGGTTGGCGGCGTCCCTGGTCGCCGAGGTCGCCACCATCCGCACGTGTTCGACCCCGTGGTGGCGCATCAGCTCGGCGTAGTCGATCAGCGCAGCCTCCGTGCGCGCCAGGGCCTCGGGCGCGAATTGTCCTGTGGCGTCGACGCCTTGGCCCAGGCGAACGATGCGCATCTCGCGATGTACGTCGGCCAGCTTGCCCTCGACGAGATCGGCGATCAGCAGGCGGATCGAGTTGGTTCCGCAGTCGATGGCGCCGACTCTACTCATGCCTCCACCTCTCGGGTTCGAGAATGCCGTCCATCGCGGGATCGTCGGCCAGCGCCGCGAGCGCCTCGTCGCCGAAGGGGTTGGTGCCCGGCCCTTTTGCCAACGAGTGGGCGATCAGCACGTGCAGACACTTGACCCGGTCAGGCATGCCTCCGCCGGAGAATGTCGTATCCAGCGATTCGATCGCGTCACGCTCGGCGAGATACGACTCGTGCGCCTCGCGGTACGCCCGCGCCACGTCGGGGTCGTTGCGCAGTCGCTCGGTCATCTCCCGCATCATGCCCGATGATTCGAGCCTGCTGGCGGCGGCGGTCAGCGCGGGATGGGTGAGGTAGTACAGCGTCGGAAACGGCGTTCCGTCAGGCAGTTTCGGTGTAGTCTTGACCACACCGGGTTCGCCGTTGGGGCATCGGTAAGCGATCTCGAGGACGCCGCGCGGCCTGCGACCGAGCTGCCGCTCGACGGCGTCGAGATCTGCGGGATCAACCACCGGGCGGGGGCGGGAGTGGTGGCGGCTGGGGCACATCGGGAGCGGTCGGCGGGACGCCGGGCAGCGGACCGGGTGTGATCCCATGCGGCTCATCGGCGATCGTGTGCCACAGCGCGGTGTACCACGGTTGGTCACGGTAGACGGTCGCGGGCTCGTCGTCCGGTGTGCCCGGCACAGCGGCGCCGGGAGGCAGCTGCACCTGATACGGGATCTCGCCCGGCATGACGAACCCGAGCCGCTCGCGGGCCTGCGCGGCGATGAACACTGGGTCGGCCAGTTTCACCTTCTGCTGTTCGAGGTCGGCGATCTGGGCCCGCAACTGCTGTTCGGTGGCCTTGAGTTGCTTCATCTCCGTGCGTTGGGCGAAGTAGGTGCGTACCGGCCCGGCGATCGTCAAAGTCAGCACGCACACCACGGCGGCGAGGATCGCCGCGCGCCGCGCCGCGGATCCGAATCGTTGCTCGGACTGCTGCTCGGCCGATTCGGCGATGGCTCGCCGGATGACGACGCCGGCTTCACCGGATTTGGCGGACGCGTCGGCCGGCGCCTCGGTTGCCGGACGCGATTCGGTGGCGCGGGGCTCGCGACGTGCCGCGATGCGCGGACGGCCCTTCCCTGCGCCACCGGCCTTACCCGACTTCCCCGGTCGGGAAGTCGGTGACCGACGCTTCGGGTCGGGCCGTTTCGCTTCGGGCACGGTCCGTTACCGGTCTATTTGGCTTCCATCGCGAACCTCGGGAAGGCGAGGTCGCCGGCGTAACGCGCGGCGTCACCGAGGTTCTCCTCGATGCGCAGCAGCTGGTTGTACTTGGCGACGCGTTCACTGCGGGCCGGCGCGCCGGTCTTGATCTGGCCGCTGCCCACCGCAACCGAGAGGTCCGCGATCGTGGTGTCCTCGGTTTCGCCGCTGCGATGGCTCATCATCGTGCGGTAGCCGCTGTTGTGGGCGAGCGCTACGGCGTCGAGCGTCTCGGTCAACGTGCCGATCTGGTTCACCTTCACCAAAAGCGCATTCGCGGCGCCTCTTTGGATGCCGTCCTCGAGCCGCTCCGGATTGGTGACGAAGAGGTCGTCGCCCACGAGCTGAACGCGGTCCCCGATCGCCGACGTCAGCGCGACCCAGCCGTCCCAGTCGTCCTCGGAGAGCGGATCCTCGATCGACACCAACGGATACGTATCGAGCAGGCCCGCGTAGAACTGGCCCATCTGCTCGGCGGTGCGCACCTCGTTTTCGAACTTGTAGCCCTGCCCGTCGGCGTAGAACTCGGTCGCGGCCACGTCGAGCGCGAGCGCGACATCCGAACCGGCCTTGAACCCGGTGGCCTCGATGGCCGACAGGATCAGATCGAGCGCCGCCTTGGTGCCCGCGACGTCGGGCGCGAATCCTCCTTCGTCACCGAGGCCGGTCGCCAGCCCCTGGGCCTTGAGCACCGATTTGAGGGAGTGGTAGACCTCGGCGCCCCAGCGGAGCGCTTCCTTGAACGACGCGGCGCCGATCGGCGCGACCATGAATTCCTGCACGTCGACGCCGGTGTCGGCGTGCGCGCCACCGTTGAGGATGTTCATCATCGGCACCGGCAGGATGTGGGCATTCGGCCCGCCGATGTAGCGGAACAGGTCGAGATCGGCCGCCTGGGCGGCGGCCTTGGCCACGGCCAGCGAGGCGCCCAGGATCGCGTTGGCGCCGAGGCGCGACTTGTCGGGCGTGCCGTCCAGGTCGAGCAATGCCTGGTCGACGAGCCGCTGGTCATCGGCCTGCAGGCCGATGATGGCGGGACCGATCTCGTCGAGCACAGCCTCGACCGCCTTCTCGACGCCCTTGCCGCCGTAGCGCGAGCCGCCGTCGCGCAGTTCCACGGCCTCGTGTTCACCGGTCGAGGCGCCCGACGGCACAGCGGCCCGGGCGAAGGAACCGTCTCCCAACAGGACCTCAACCTCGACCGTCGGGTTTCCCCGGGAGTCGAGGATCTCTCGGGCTCCGACCTGATCGATTGTGGGCACTGGCGTCTCCTTGGTGTCCTCGGTGGTGGGGGCGAGTATTCGCGTCAACCGACGAGCCTAGAGCCTCCCAGTTGGGTCGGCGTGTCTAGAGGGGGTGCCCGTTCGCGTAAGCGGTCGCCCAGTCCCGCACGGTCCGCGCGTACTGATCGGACTGGTTGTAGGCACGCAGCGCGTTCATCCAGCCGCGCGGCGTGGCCAGGTCCTTGCCGGTCCAGCACAGATAGCCCGCGGCGGACAGCGCGGCGTCGTCCATGTTGTCGGCGCTCACCTCGCCGTCATTGTTGGCGTCGACGCCGTAGTGCCCCCAAGTCTCGGGAATGAACTGCATCGGGCCCATGGCGCGAGCGTGTTTGGAATCACCGTCGTTGCTGACCGCGGAGTCGTCGAAGATCTCGAGGTTGCCGTTGGTGCCGTCGAGCCAGACACCCCGGATGGGCGGTTCCACGTCGCCGTTCGCTCCGATTGCGGCGCCGCGGTAGGTGCCGTGGTGGCTTTCCACCTGGCCGATGCCCGCCAGCGTCGTCCACGCCAGCTTGCAGTCGGGGTTCTCGACCTCCGCGACCCGGGCGGCATAGGCGTACGCCTCGAGCGCAGCGACCGGAATACCCAGCTTGGGGGCGCGCTCGGCGGCCCATTCGTGGAGTTGATCGGCCGGGCGTCCCTTGGCGTAGGTGTCGATCTTGGGAACCGGGTCACCAAGCGGCGGCGGCACGCCCTCAGGGATGGGCGTCCCCAGCTGCCACGAGCAGCTAGAAGCCAAAAGCAGCGCCGTCGCACCCACTACAGCGACAGCACGTAGCCAACGCACCGGCGACACCAAACTCCCTCAACCAACCTCGGTCGCTGCCCATGGTCCCACGGGTTCGGGACGTCGCGGCTCAGCGTTGGGAGCGATTCGGGTGGACAAAATGTTCAGCGGCTCAGGACGCGGAATCGGCGACTTCGGCCTCGGCAGCCTCATCGGCCACCTCCGCCTCGTTGGTCTCAGCTGCGTCGTCATCGGTCTCTTCTGTTTCAATCGCGGCGCCGTCGTCATACGTTTCGGCCGTGTCGCCGGAGGGCCAGTGCGAACGCCACTCGTCCTCGGTCACGGTGCCCAACGAGGTCGCGTCGAGTTCCTCGGGCACGTCGTCGCCGCGGCGGTCGACCGCGATCGCCCGCTCCGCCCGCCGCACGGTGTCCATGAACTCGAGAACCGCCGAGCGCAAAACGTTTTCGGCGTCGCTGCCCGCGGCGACCGTCACCGACGTGATCGCATCGGGTATCAGGTCGGCGGGCAGGCCTGCAGCACTGACCCGCTCGATCACCTTCTGCGCCAACGCCAAAGCGGGTTGAGCGGTCGGCACGTCGTCCATCGCGGAGTTGGCCCGCTTCGCCTTCTTCTCGAGCGCCTTGCGCTCCTCCCACTGGGCGAGTTGGTCGTCCAGTGAGATCGGCTCACCCGCGAGCACGGCGGGGACCCGATTGCCCAGCTTGCGTACCAGCGCATCGGCGACGTCGTCGATGCCGAACGAGTTCTGGGGCGCATCTTCGGCGATGCGGGCATGAAAGAGCACCTGCAACAACACGTCTCCGAGTTCGTCGCGCAGCGCGTCGGCGTCGCCGCTGTGCACGGCGTCGAAGACCTCGTAGGTTTCCTCGAGCAGGTAGCGGCGAAGCGAATCGTGCGTCTGCTCGCTCTCCCACGGCCCGGAGGTGCGCAGTTTGTCCATCATCGCGACGGCATCGACGAGCCGCTCTCCGGGTGCGGCCTCGGGTGCGGCGATCACCCGATCGCCCGCGGCCAGCCGGGCCTTGACCGCGGGGTGTTCCGGGTCCGAAGACAGCAGCACCGGCGCGTCCTCACCGTCGTATGCCGGCCGTGCCGACGGCAGCGACCACGGCACTTTGATCGGCATTTCCTCGGTGTACTGAACGTCGCCGGTAAGCAGATCGATCGCGTCGATCGGGATCAGGGCCGGGCGCCGGGGGTCGACCAAAACGACGGTCATCGGGTCACACCCCCTCACGCGTTTTGATGGATCCGCTGAACTCGGTTATACCAACACCTCGTCGGACGCCGAAGTCGGCGAACCCTGCCAGGCGCTGCACGCGCCCCCGGACCGGCGATGGCCGCCCTGCCTGGCGGCAGGACGGCCATCGTGTCCGTGGCTTGGTACTCAGGACACCGGCTCGAACGGATCGTCCGGGAGGACCCAGTGACCCGGCTTCTCATCGAAGAACGGGTTGACGACCCCCTTCACGTCCGGAAGCTTCTTCAGCTGCCCGGGCGGAATTCCGTAGAACGGGTTCGCGACACCGTTGATGAACGGCGAGTTCTTCAGCTGCCCCGGCGGGATGTGCCCGTTCGGGAGCCTGAAGTAGTTGTCCACCTCAGGGAACTGCACGTCGGCCAGGTCCACATCGGGGACATTCACCTTCGGAACATCCACATCAGGGACATTCACCTTCGGAACATCCACATCAGGAACGTTCACCTTCGGGACATCCACATCAGGAACGTTCACCTTCGGGACATCCACATCAGGGACATTCACAGCCGGCACGTCCACATTCGGAGCATTGACAGCAGGAATGTTCACATCGGGAGCATTCACAGCAGGAACGTTCACATCAGGAACGTTCACGCTCGGAACGGGAACCGGAGGCGGCTGCGGGATGTTGATGTGCGGTTGCGCCTGTACCAGCCCTGCGCCCAGGCCAAGCGCGCCGAGCCCGAGTGCACCGGTCATCGTGGTGGTTACTGCCAGTTTCTTGAAGTCCATTCGAAAACTCCTTCGCCTTGCGTCATCGCGACACGCACCGATTCCTCGATGGCATCGTGTGATGTTCGGTTTAGGAAATTGCTCAAACCACCTGTCGTAGGTGATCGACGCCCTCGGTTTGGACGACTCCCTCGGTTCATGGGCAAGCAACACCTTGACCCCCCGATGTGTTGTCGGATCGGCGTGACAGGGCGTTAACAGCGCTTCTGGGTTCCGGGCCGGGTGTGACAGTCCGAAAACACGCCTGAGCTGGCGATCAGCCGACGGAATTCGGGCTCGAAATCAAGTCGACGCTGCCCTGCGGTTTACCGTCCAACGCCAGGACCAGGTCGGCGACCATCTGCACCAATTCGAGGTCGCGGACGCGCGGGGCGCCGATGCCGTTACCTGCGCGCGGAATCGGCACCTGCACCGTCGACGTAGTCGCCCGGTAGCCGGCGCTCGGATACATCCTCTTGAGCCGCAACTGCTGCGAATCCATCAGCTGCAGCGGGGAGAGCCGCACGGTCGACTCCGACACCGAGCTGACCTCGGTGACGCCGTAGGCCTTCAACAGCAACCGCAGACGCGCGACGGCGACAAGGCGCCGAGCGGGTTCGGGTAGCGGACCGTACCGGTCGACGAGTTCCTCGACGACGGCGTTCACCGCCTCCTGATCCGGGGCCGCCGCCAACCTTCGATAACCCTCCAGGCGGAGCCGGTCGCTGCCGATGTAGTCGGGCGGCAGGTGCGCGTCGACGGGCAGATCGATCCGGACGTCCTTCGGTTCCTCCGGTGCGGCAACGGTCTCCCCGTCCGCGGCGGCGCGGTAGGCCTCGACGGCTTCACCCACCAGACGCACATAGAGGTCGAACCCGACACCCGCGACGTGTCCGGATTGTTCGGCACCGAGCACGTTGCCTGCACCGCGAATCTCCAAGTCCTTCATGGCCACTGCCATGCCCGCGCCGAGTTCGTTGTTCTGCGCGATGGTGGCCAGCCGGTCGTAGGCGGTCTCGGTGAGCGGAACCTCAGGCGGATACAGGAAATACGCGTAGCCGCGTTCGCGGCTGCGGCCGACCCGGCCCCTGAGCTGATGCAGCTGGGACAGCCCGAAAGTATCGGCGCGCTCGACGATCAGCGTGTTGGCGTTGGAGATGTCCAAGCCGGTCTCGACGATCGTCGTGCAGACCAGGATGTCGTATTCGCGATTCCAGAACCCCTCGACCGTGCGCTCGAGTTGTTCCTCGGGCATCTGGCCGTGCGCGACAACGACGCGCGCCTCGGGCACCAACGCCGAAACACGTGCGGCCGCTTGGTCGATGGACCGCACCCGGTTGTGGATGTAGAACGCCTGCCCGTCGCGCAGCAGTTCGCGGCGCAGCGCGGCGGCGATCTGTTTGTCGTCGTGGGGCCCGACGTAGGTCAGCACCGGATAGCGCTCCTCGGGCGGCGTGAGGATGGTCGACATCTCGCGGATGCCTGCGAGGCTCATCTCCAACGTGCGGGGAATCGGGGTGGCGCTCATGGTCAGCACGTCGACGTGGGTGCGCAAGGACTTGATGTGCTCCTTGTGCTCGACACCGAAACGCTGTTCCTCGTCGACCACGATCAGGCCGAGGTCCTTCCAGGTCACACCGGTCTGCAGCAGGCGGTGCGTGCCTATCACGATGTCGACGCTGCCGTCCTTCATGCCCTCGAGCACCGCGCGCGACTCGGCCGGGTCGGTGAATCGTGACAGGCCCTTGACGGTGACGGGGAACCCCGCCATCCGCTCGGAGAAGGTCTGAAGATGCTGGTCGGCCAGCAGGGTCGTCGGCACCAGGACCGCGACCTGCTTTCCGTCCTGCACCGCCTTGAACGCCGCCCGCACCGCGATCTCGGTCTTGCCGTAGCCCACGTCGCCGCAGATCACCCGGTCCATCGGAATGGGCTTTTCCATGTCGGCCTTGACCTCGGTGATCGCGGTCAGCTGGTCGACGGTCTCGGTGAAGCCGAACGCGTCCTCCATCTCGGCCTGCCACGGGCTGTCGGGTGAGAACGCATGACCTGGTGAGGCCTGCCGCTTGGCGTACAGCGACACCAGTTCGGCCGCGATCTCGCGAACTGCACGGCGCGCCTTGGTCTTTGTGTTGGTCCAGTCGCTGCCGCCCAGCCGCGACAGCGTCGGCGACTCCCCACCGACGTAGCGGGAGAGCTGGTCCAGCGAGTCCATCGGCACGTAGAGCTTGTCGGTGCCGCCGCCGCGTTTCGATGACGCGTATTCCAGCACCAGGTACTCGCGGCGGGCGCCGCCGACGACGCGTTCGGTCATCTCGACGAACCGGCCGATGCCGTGTTGGTCGTGCACTACTAGATCACCGGCGGTGAGCGCCAGCGGGTCAACGACGTTGCGCCGCTTGGCCGCAAGGCGTTTCCCTTCGGTGGCGGTCGCGCGGTTGCCGGTGAGGTCGGTCTCGGTGATCACCACCAGCTTCGCGCCCGGAATCACGACACCGTCGTGCAGTGGGCCCTTGAGCACGCCGACGACGCCATCCTTGAGTGAGCCGCCGGACTCCAAAAGTCCTGCGGGAACGTCGGATTCGGCGAGCTGCTCGACCACGCGCTGCGCCGTACCGGCGCCGGGCGTCACGACGGCGGCGCAACCGCCGGTCGCGACGTGGGCGCGCAGCATCGCGAAGATCTCACCGATGTTGGCTTGTGAACCGCGCGCCGACGGGGCGGGCCGGATGTCCACCTCGAAACCGGCTTCGTCGGACAGCTGGCTCAGTGTCCACCAGGGATGCCCGCCCTCGCGGGCCGCGGCGCGGGCGTCGTCGAGTTCGACGAAACCCGATGCACCCAGCGCCTCGAGGTCGATCGGGGCGTCACCACCGACCGCTGCAGCCGACCAGGACGCCTCCAGGAACTCGCGGCCCGTCTTGATCAGGTCGGCGGCGCGGGTGCGGACCTTCTCCGGATCGCAGATCAGCAGCGGCATGTCCGCGGGCAGCAACTCCGACAGCGTCGCCAGCTCGGTGGGGCGCAGCAGCGGAAGCAACGCCTCCATCCCGTCGACGGGGATCCCCTCGGAGAGTTTGGCCAGCATGTCGGGCACGCTGCCGGGAAGCGTGTTCTCCTGCGTGGGATGCTCGCGGGCGAGTTCGACGGCCCGTGCACGGACGTCCTCGGTCAGCAGCACCTCGCGGCAGGGCACGGCGATCACGGCGTCGACGCCGATCTCCGGGATCGACCGCTGGTCGGCGACGGAGAACATCCGCATCTCGGAGACCTCGTCGCCCCAGAACTCGATGCGGACCGGATGCTCGTAGGTCGGCGGGAACAGGTCGAGGATGCCGCCGCGCACCGCGAACTCGCCGCGCTTGCCGACCATGTCGACGCGGGTGTAGGCGAGCTCGACGAGCCGTTCGATCAGCGAGTCGAACTCAGCCTCCGCACCGGCTGTCAGCCTCACCGGTAAGACGTCGGCCACGTCGGGCGCCATGGGTTGCAGCAACGACCGCGCGGTGGTGACCACCACCCGCAGCGGCGGCCCGAGCTGGGTGTCGTCGGGGTGGGTCAGCCTGCGCAACAACATGAGCCGCGCACCAACGGTGTCGACACCCGGAGAGAGCCGTTCGTGCGGCAGCGTCTCCCACGAGGGGAACATCGCAACGGCGTCGCCGAACACGCCGCGCAGTTCGGCGGTCAGATCGTCGGCTTCCCGCCCGGTCGCGGTGACGACGACCAATGGTGAAGCCTGCGCGATCGCAGACGCGACGAAGACCCGGGCGGCGGCCGGGCCGATGATGGCGAGATCGGCGGGCTTGTCGGCGGCACGGCGCGAGATCTCGTTCAGGGAGGGATCTCGTAGCGCGAGTTCGACAAGCCCAGCGATCGGGGTTGGGACAGACAGGGTCCCCGATGCGGTCATGATGCCTTCCATCGTAGGCAAGCGCCGAAAAGCTTGCCGCGACGAGGGTTTGCCGGATCCGATGACGAGATCTGCGTCACTCGTCGAGCAACAGCGGATCGTTCTCCAGATGCATCAGCCCGTTCCAGCACAGGTTGACCAGATGCGCGGCGACGACCTCCTTTTTCGGCTCACGCACGTCGAGCCACCACTGCGCGGTCATCGACACCGAGCCGACCAACGCCTGCGCGTACAGCGGCGCCATCTCCGGGTCCAGTCCCCTGCGGGAGAAATCCCCGGCCAGGATCGAGGACACCTGGTTGACGGCCTCGTTCAGCAGCGTCGAATAGGTGCTGCCGGAGGTGATCGACGCCGGGGAGTCGCGGATCAGGATGCGGAAACCGTCGGTGCGCTCGTCGACGTAGGTCAGCAGGGCGAGCGCGACGCGTTCGATGCGCAGCCTCGAGCGGTTGTTGGTCATCCGGGTCAGCGACGAGGTGATGCCGTCGAGCAATGCCGACATCTCGCGGTCGACGACCACCGCGTACAGGCCCTCTTTGCCGCCGAAGTGTTCGTAGACGACGGGTTTGGAGACGTTTGCGCGCTGCGCGATCTCCTCGATCGAGGTGCCTTCGTAGCCGCGCTCGGCGAAGAGCTTGCGCGCGACCTCGATCAGTTGGTGGCGCCGCTCGGCGCCGGTCATGCGCGCCCGCGGTGCTTTGACCTCCTTGTCGAGTGCTGCCACGGTTATCAGGTTAGATGGCGAAGAGCACCGGTGGACTAGCATCACGAGTTGATCAATCCGTCGTGGTGTAATCGGCAGCACCTCTGATTTTGGTTCAGATAGTTCAGGTTCGAGTCCTGGCGACGGAGCAGCGTGCGAGACCGCGCCACCAGCGAGTCGCGTAGGAGATTGCACATCCGATAGGCAGGAGACCGGATGACGGCAGCCACCCAAACCGCGGTGGTCGTACTGGCGGCCGGCGCGGGGACCCGGATGCGCTCCGACACCCCGAAAGTGCTGCACACGCTGGCGGGCCGCACCATGCTCGCGCACGCGCTGCGAGCCGTCGCCAAGGCCGCGCCCCAGCACGTCGTCGTGGTCGTCGGCAAGGACCGCGACCAGGTGACCCCCGAGGTGGAGCGACTGGCCGCCGAGCTGGGCCGCCCCATCGACACGGCGACGCAGGAACAGCAGCTGGGCACCGGGCACGCCGTTCAGTGCGGCCTGACGGCACTTCCCGCCGACTTCGCCGGGACCGTGGTGGTGACCTCGGGGGACGTGCCCCTGCTGGACGCCGACACACTGGCCGAGCTGGTCAGCACGCACACCGCCCGGCCTGCCGCGGCGACCGTGCTCACGACCGCGCTGCCCGACCCGACCGGGTACGGACGCGTACTGCGGAGCTCCGACGGCGGCGAGCTGCTCGGCATCGTCGAGCAGGCCGACGCCACCCCCGAACAGCGGGCCATCACCGAGGTCAATGCCGGCGTGTACGCGTTCGATGGACCCGTACTGCGGTCCGCCCTGAGCCGTTTGAGCTCCGACAACGCCCAGCAGGAGCAGTACCTGACCGACGTGATTTCGATCGTGCGGTCCGATGGGCACGTCGTGCTGTCCCAGCACGTGGACGATTCGATGCTGGTCGCCGGCGTCAACGATCGCGTGCAGCTGGCCGAGCTGGGCGCCGAGCTGAACCGGCGCATCGTCAACGCCCACCAGCGGGCCGGAGTCACGGTCATCGACCCCGCGACCACCTGGATCGACGTCGACGTGACCATCGGCCGCGACACCGTCGTCAAACCGGGCACCCAGCTACTCGACGGCACCCGCATCGGCGGCCGCTGTGAGATCGGGCCCGACACCACGCTGGCCGACGTGACCGTCGGTGACGGCGCGACGGTGTGCCGTACGCACGGCAGTTCTTCAGTGGTCGGTGACGGCGCGACGGTCGGACCGTTCACCTACTTGCGGCCGGGCACCGTGCTGGGCGCCGACGGCAAGCTGGGCGCCTTCGTCGAGACGAAGAACGCGACGATCGGCACCGGCACCAAGGTGCCGCACCTGACCTACGTCGGAGACGCCGACATCGGCGATCACAGCAACATCGGGGCATCGAGCGTTTTCGTCAACTACGACGGCGAGACCAAGAGCCGCACCAAGATCGGCTCGCATGTCCGCACCGGGTCGGACACGATGTTCGTCGCCCCGGTCACCATCGGCGACGGGGCCTACACCGGCGCGGGGACGGTCGTGCGCGACGACGTGCCGCCCGGCGCGCTCGCGATCTCGGCTGGTCCGCAGCGCAACATCGAAGGTTGGGTGGCACGCAAACGACCGGGGTCGGCATCGGCCCGCGCCGCGGAGCAGGCGACCGGCCGCGACGAGGGCGAACGCCCCGAGGCGGACGCGGACGGGGATTAGCGGCGGCCCCGGCCGTTCACAATCTGGCCACCCGGGCACGGGCGGCGCGTCACCCTACGTAGGATTAGCCGGTATCGATCCCCGACCTTGAGGGCGCACTGTGGGCACCGAGTGGACCGACAATCGCAAAAACTTGATGTTGTTCTCGGGTCGGGCGCACCCCGAACTCGCGGAGCAGGTCGCCAAGGAACTCGACGTACCCGTGACGGCGCAGACCGCGCGGGACTTCGCCAACGGCGAGATCTTCGTCCGGTTCGACGAGTCGGTTCGCGGCTGCGACGCGTTCGTGCTCCAGAGCCATCCGGCGCCGCTGAACGAGCACCTGATGGAACAGCTGATCATGCTCGACGCGCTCAAGCGCGGCAGCGCCAAGCGGATCACCGCGATCCTGCCGTTCTATCCGTACGCACGGCAGGACAAGAAGCACCGCGGGCGTGAACCGATCTCGGCGCGTCTGGTCGCCGACCTTCTCAAGACGGCGGGTGCGGACCGGATCGTCACCGTCGACCTGCACACCGATCAGATCCAGGGCTTCTTCGATGGCCCGGTTGACCACATGCGCGCGCAGAAGCTGCTCACGGGGTACATCGCCGAGCACTACGCCGATCACGACATGGTCGTCGTGTCGCCGGACTCCGGCCGGGTCCGCGTCGCCGAGAAGTGGGCCGACTCATTAGGAGGCGTCCCCCTCGCCTTTATCCATAAGACCCGCGACCCGCTCAAGCCCAACGAGGTGGTGTCCAACCGTGTCGTCGGCGACGTGCGGGGCAAGACCTGCGTGCTGACCGACGACATGATCGACACCGGCGGCACCATCGCCGGCGCAGTCAAATTGCTCAAGCAGGACGGTGCGGGCGATGTCATCATCGCGGCGACGCACGGCGTGCTCTCCGATCCCGCTCGGGAACGGCTCGCCGATTCGGGGGCCTGCGAGGTGATCGTCACCAACACGCTGCCGATCGGCGAGGACAAGCGCTTCCCGCAGTTGACCGTGCTGTCGATCGCGCCGCTGTTGGCGAACACGATCCGCGCGGTGTTCGACAACGGTTCCGTCACCAGCCTTTTCGACGGGTCAGCGTAGATGGGAAAATCAAGTACCGACGGCGTCATCTACCACAACCCCAAGTGCTCGACCTCGCGTAAGACACTGGATCTGTTGCGGGAGAACGGGATCGAACCCGAGATCGTCCAGTACCTGAAGACGCCGCCGACACGCGCCGAGCTGGAGAAGATGATCGCCGACGCCGGCATCGAGGTGCGGGCCGCCGTTCGCAAGAAGGAATCGCTGTACCGCGAGCTCGGGCTGGCGGATGCATCCGACGACGAACTGCTCGACGCGATGGTCGCGAATCCGATCCTGATCGAGCGTCCGTTCGTCGTCACCTCGAAGGGCACCCGCTTGGCCCGCCCGATCGACACGGTGCGCGAAATTCTGTGAGACGCCGGGGCTTTGTGCTTCTGGCCGGTGCGGTGGCGGTCATCGGCGCGACCGTCGTGTCCGCCTGTGGCACCGAACCGCCCAACTACCAGTCAGTGTGGTCGACGTCATCGTCGCCGACCTCCACCGAACCGTCCGATGACCAAAAGCCGGTTCCCATAGCGACTTTCCTGGAACGGGCCGGCGTGAAGGGCCAGCCCGTCTTCCCCGAGAAGCTGACCGATCTGACGGTCTCGTATCCCACACCCGCCGGATGGCAGCCCTACTTCAACACGAACTTCGCACCCGGGACCAGGGTCATCGCCAAGGGCGAGACCTACCCGATCGCCATGCTGGTGGTGATGAAGCTGACCGGTGACTTCGATCCGCGGGAGGCGATCAAGCACGGGTACGTCGACGCCGAGATGTCACAAAACTTCAAGCGCCTCAACGCCGCCATGGACGACTTCAAGGGATTCCCCTCGGCGATGATCGAGGGCAGCTACGACCTGAACGGCGCCCGGATGCACAGCTACAACCGCATCGTGATCGCGACCGGCGCACCGCCCGCCAAGCAGCGGTATCTCATCCAGTTCACGGTGACGGGGTATGCGGACAAGGCGGTCGAAGAGGCCCCCGACATCGAGAAGATCATCGGCGGCTTCAACGTCGCCGTCCCCAAGCCCCCGCCGAAGTAACGCATAAGGTGGTCGCCATGAGCGATTGGACCGCCGCGGATCTGCCCTCCTTCACCGGACGCACCGTCATCGTCACCGGGGCCAACAGCGGCCTCGGCCTCATCACGGCGCGCGAACTGGCCGGCGCCGGCGCCAAGGTCGTATTGGCCGTCCGTAACACCGCGAAGGGCGACGAGGCCGCGGCGGCGATCACCGGCGATGTCGAGGTCCGCAAGCTCGATCTGCAGGACCTCGCGTCCGTGCGCACGTTCGCCGACGGTGTCGACGCGGTCGACATTCTGGTGAACAACGCCGGCGTCATGGCTGTGCCGTACGCGCTGACCGTCGACGGGTTCGAGAGCCAGATCGGCACCAACCACCTCGGCCACTTCGCGCTGACCAACCTGCTGCTGCCCAAGATCAGCGACCGCGTCGTGACGGTCTCGTCGATCATGCATCTGATCGGCCGCATCAACCTCAAGGACCTCAACTGGAAGGCCCGACCGTATCTCGCGTGGCCCGCGTACGGCCAGTCGAAGCTGGCGAACCTGCTGTTCACCAAGGAGCTGCAGCGCCGGCTCACCGAGGCCGACTCGCCGATCAGGGCGATCGCCGCCCATCCGGGCTACTCCGCGACCAATCTGCAGGGCCAGACCGGCAACCCGGTAGGGACCCGCTTCTGGCTTGCTGCCAACCGAGTGTTCGCCACCGACGCCGAGTTCGGGGCCCGCCAGACGCTCTACGCAGTGGCCCAGGACCTGCCGGGCGACACCTTCGTCGGCCCGCGGTTCGGCAGCCGCGGTCCCACGGGCCCGACGCAGTTACGCAGCCCGCTGGCCCGCGACGGCAAGACGGCGACCGCGCTCTGGGAGCTCTCCGAGCAGCTCACAGACACCACGTTCCCGCTCTGATTTGGGCGGCAGCGGTATTTCCGGCTACCCTGGCCGGTGATCACGGCGAGGGTGGCCGCGCAAGCGGAGGTCACCGTTATCGACGCGAAACTCTTGTGGTTGAGCCCTGGCCGTGCTGAGCACACGACAGGAGCACCCACCTCATGGCGAAGAACGCCCCCAACAACCTGACCGCTGCGGTCCGCACCGAGACCGGCAAGGGCGCATCGCGCCGCGCCCGCCGCAACGGCAAAGTGCCCGCCGTCCTCTACGGCCACGGCAGCGATCCGCAGCACCTCGAGCTCGACGGCCATGACTTCGCGGCCGTCCTCCGTCGCGCCGGCACCAACGCGGTGCTGACGCTCGACATCGACGGCAAGGAGCAGCTCGCGCTGACAAAAGCCCTCGACATCCACCCGATCCGCCGCACCATCACGCACGCCGACCTGCTCGTCGTGCGCCGCGGCGAGAAGGTCGTCGTCGAGGTCAACGTGGTCATCGAGGGCGAGGCCGTGCCCGGCACGCTGGTCACCCAGGACGCCACCACGGTCGAGGTCGAGGCCGACGCGCTTTCGATTCCTCAGCAGCTGACGATCTCGGTCGAGGGAGTCGAGGCCGGCACGCAGTTCACCGCGGGCTCGATCGAGCTGCCGTCAGGCGTCACGCTGATCTCGGATCCGGAGATGCTGGTGGTCAACGTCGTCGAGGCGCCGTCGGCTGAGGAGCTCGAGGCCGAGGCCGGTGGCGAGACGGCCGAGGAGGAAGCCGCCGAGACCGCGGAGGCCGCCGAAGAGGGCGACTCCGCCGAAGCGGCGCCCGCCGAAGACTCCGAGTAGTCCGGCATGGCCGAACCACTTCTCGTGGTCGGCCTGGGCAACCCGGGACCGCAGTACGCCACCACGCGGCACAACCTCGGGTTCCTCGTCGCCGACATCCTCGCCGACCGGATCGGCTCGGGGTTCAAGGTGCACAAGAAGTCCGGCGCCGAGGTGGTCACCGGCCGCCTCGCCGGACGGGCCCTGGTGCTGGCCAAACCGCGCACTTACATGAACGAGTCGGGGCGGCAGGTGGGGCCGCTGGCCAAGTTCTACTCGGTGCCGCCCGCCGACGTCGTGGTCATCCATGACGAGCTCGACATCGACTTCGGCCGGATTCGGCTGAAGTTCGGCGGGGGCGTGGCCGGGCACAACGGTCTACGGTCGGTCGCTTCGGCGTTGAGCAGCAACGATTTTCAGCGCGTCCGCATCGGCATCGGGCGACCGCCCGGGCGCATGGACGGTGCGAAGTTCGTGCTGAGCACCTTCACCTCCGCGGAGTGGAAGGACGTCCCGACGATCTGCGAGCAGGCCGCCGACGCCACCGAGATCCTCATCGCCCAGGGCGTGGAACCAGCGCAGAACATCGTGCACGCCTGGGGCTGAGCGTCAGCCTCCGGTGTGACCGGACAGCGTGGTGATCGGCGCCCCGCCGCCGAGGCGCGCGGCAGTGAACTGCGCCGCCTGCGTGGCGAGCCCCGACTCGACATAGAGGCTGTGCGCCGCCACGTCGTTTCCGTTGGAGCACACCGGATCCGCGCCGTTGCACAGGTCGATGGTCTTGGCTCCGTATCCGGGACTCAACGCGGTCAGCGGACCGCCGAGCAGCCGAATGGACGGGTTGCCGAAAACCGCGATCGCGGCGACGTGGTCGGCGACGGCGGCGGGCATGGGCTGGGTGAACCCGAGTGTCGGCGTGTTCGCCAGAGCGATCGCGTCGATGACGGCCGCGCCCTGCGAATACCCGCCGAGCACGATTCGGGTGTCCGGGCAGGTGGTCGCCAGGTTCTGCACGAACAGGCTGGCGTCGTTGGCACCCTCCGCCGCGCGCAGGAAGTCCCGCGTCGCGGGATAGTTCACCGCATAGACGGCGATCGACTTGTCGCCCACGAGCGGGCGCAACGCATCGACGAAACCCTGCCCGACGCGTCCGATGCCAACCGGTTCCCCGGTGCCGCGCGCGAACACCACTTGTACATCGGGACACTCGCCTGTGGGCGCCGCCGCGGCGGTCGCCATGACGACGGGGGCGCTCAACGATGCTCCCGAGATGAGCACTGCCGCAACCATGATCATCAGCCGACGCAGCGGCAGTCTCGTCTCCATGCATGGCCAAACGCCGACTCGACGACGATGTATTCCGCGGGTGGGCCGCGGCCCCGGTCACACGCCGCGAATCCCGCTGCCGACGACCTTCACCTGTTTGTGCGGGAACCGGCGTTCGGCGTGCTCTTTGGCCGCCGAGTTGGGTAGTACGTAAAGCGTCTCCTTCTTGTCCTGCAGCGGGCGCAGCACGAGGTCCATGAAGGCCTTGCGGTCATCGAGATACGGCTCGATCACGTCTTCCCCGGCCGGGCACACCGCCAGGCAGTAGGCGGCCTTGTAGTTCGCCTTGAACGACAGGCTCTGCCACATCGAGGCGTTCTCGGAATCGGTCACCCGGGAGCGGAAGTCGGCACCGTCCTCGCTGTCGGCGACGGTCTGCACCCAGTCGGTGAAACCACCCATGAACTCGCGGTAGTTGTGCACCGAGCAGGCCAGGAAGTCGAAGTCGCCATCTTTCTTGATGGCGCCGACGGGACAGGCCGCGACGCACAGCTTGCATTCCAGGCACGGTGAATAGTCCAGCGGCTCACCGTAACTGGAGATGGGTGCGGCAAGCAGAATGGTACCGAGCAGGATGAAGTTGCCGAACTTCGGATGAATGACGTTGCGGTGAATGCCCATCACACCCAGTCCGGCCGCCACGGCGACGGGCTTGTGCGCGATCACCCAGATGCGCCCGGGATAGCGGTCCATCTCCATCGGAAACGACATCGACGGATTGATCGCCCGATGGCGCGCATCTTGGAGCGTGCGGGTGATGCGATGGGCCGTCTCGTTCATGATCTCGCCGCTGCGATGGAACTCCTGGTTGGCCACGCTGCGGGCCGTCGAACGGACGTTGTCACGGTTCATCCGCACCACCAGCGAGATGTAACTCCGTGCGCCGGGCAGGGCGCCTTCGGCGTGCTCACGCTCCGACGCCAACTCCGGGTTGTCGACGCTGGCGAACGCGACGTCGTCGGCTCCGGCCTCGAGGCACACCCGGCGCAGCCAGTCCGCGTCGACGACGCCGGGCGCCCGCCTCGGCCTAGCGCGCACCTTGCGCACCGTGGGGTGGTCTTCCAGGCGTCCTGGTCTCTGCACCATGCTAGGTATAGTACACAATACCCAGATGGACGCGCGCGGCCGATGAGCGCCGACGCCCGGCGATCAGAGGAATGAGTTCTGCGCGGTGAGCCCCCGCTCGGGGAACTCCCCTAGCGCGAACGTCTCGGCGTTGCCGAATCCAGAGCCGCCCCCCACCGGATCGTCGATGCGGACCAGCAGGTCACGCAGTTGGTGCAGTTTGCGTGCGTTCTCCGGAGAGTCACAGTCGGTGACGTGGCTGCCCTCGACCTTCAGGTCGCCTACCCACTCGCCGTAGACCCAATCGTTCCAGCCGTAGTAGCCCGCGGTGCCAAGGTGGAATCCCGTGGGCCCGGCGGCGGTGACCGTCAGGGGTCGGCGCGTGCCGTCGGCGTCGATCAGGGTGACGATGCCGTGAGTGAACCGCCGGTTGTCGTCGGTGAAGTGCATGTCCTGTTCGACGGAGACGAACCGATGGGCGGTGCCGTCATCGTTCTGTTGTTCAGCCTGACAACGGATTTCGAGGAAGCCGTCACCGCGCTCCTCCTGGTACATGACGAACAGCGAGTACCTCGAGCCGTCCGGGCGTGTCATCGTCATCGGAAGCCAGGTCATGAACATCTGGCGGATCTTGCGCCCCCCGCGCGGTAGGCCCGGGATGGGCTTGCCGACGCCTGGGCGTAGCCCCCACGAGTGGTCGCGAATCGAGATCCAGTCGGTGGGCGCGATCTCGGTGCGGTCACCCTCGACCTCCACCCACCCCGACGCCACGCCGATCTGGTGGTAGCGCAGCACATTGTGGGTGACCCGATAGCCATCGGGGCTGCGGTCGGGCCACGGGTCTTCCAACGCCGCGTCGAAGGCGCCCTCGAGCTGGACATCGAAGGCGATCGGGGCGTGCTCGGACGGGTCGAGGCTGATCCGCACAGCGCGCAGCGGTTTCTCGACGCGGTAGCGGATCGGTCCCACCTCGAGAGCCGACGGGTCGGACGACAGTCGTCGTCCAGCGCGCACCGTCCACTGTTCGGTACCGCGACAGACGCCGGCAGCACCGTCGAATACCCCTCTGTTGGTGTACTTTCCGACGCCCAGCACCACCTGCAGCGAGTTGTCCCGGGCATGGGCGATGGTCCAGATCTTCTCGGTCCACGACGGATCGGACTGACTCACGGTCGCGAACGTGTCGACGATCTGGTGCGTCAGCAGTTCGTCCTCCGGCACCAGGCCGCCGTAGTTGGTGGTCAGCAAGAGTCACCTCTCTGCGGGCGATCCGAAGAATGTCGTCATGTCGTCACCGCGGTCATAGGCCCGCATCCACTCCTCCGCCCAGTCGGGCAGGGGCTGATCGGCGGGGTCGTGATACGGGGTCTGCGACAGCGCCAGGCGCCATACCATGGTCAGCAAGTGGCGCGTGGGCACCGAATGGAAGATCGTGGGTGCGCCGTTACCGTGCCTGCGGCCGAGACGCTGTTTGAGTTCGCCGGTCAGAAACGCCCCGGACAGCAGTTCGCGTGTCGACGCCCCACGATCCTCGAACGGGACGATGCGGTCGAACTCCCCGGCGATCGCGTCGGCGATGCCCCCCACGTGGCGGAACGTGCCCCTGATGTGGCGAACGCGATACCAAGGATTGGGTGCGACGTGCTGACACAGGATGAGCCCGGAGCTGCGATGTTCGATCTCCTCGACGAAATGCCACATCATCAGCGATGCGACGCGTGCGTCTCCCCCACCGAACAACGAATCCCGATTGTCCAGAAGCACTTTGAAGAGCGGGGTGAACGTCGCCTCGAGGTTCGCGATGTACGCCAAGTGGAACTCGACCGTTCGGCTCTCGATGAGCGCGTCGTAGGCCGCGCATGCGTCGGTGTAACACTGCTCGAGTTCGGGGTAGCGCGCGATGAGCGCGAGCATGTGCTTGCGGTGGGCGGCGGCGTGCTGCGCCTCCTGCTTGAGGAACGCGTCGGCCTCGTCGACGACCACGGGGTTGTCGGCGAACCGGTCGGCCGCCGTCCGTACCGCGCTGACGATGTAGCGCTCGAAGGGCACGGCAATGAACGTGAATGCGTTGCAGAACAACCCGAAGTTGGGATTGGCCGGCTGCCATTTGAACGGGACGCCTGCGTCGAACTCCCAGCCGATCTTGCGGATCACCAGGTCGGTCACCGCTGCTGCCCTCCGCACCGGATTAACATGGAGCCCACGGATGTCTCGTTCGTGGACGCGTGTGCTGTAGCGTCAGTGTGACATTTGATGGCCTAGGTGTAAAGGGTGGCGATGCCGGATCCGGACGAGCAGTCGACGCGGCGGCGCATTCTCGCGGCGACGTTCGTTGTGCTGGCGCGTGACGGCCGACGCCGGCTTCAACTCTCCGACGTCGCCGCCGAGGCCAGGGTCTCGCGTCCGACCGTCTACCGGCATTTCGGATCGAAGGAGGGCCTGCTCGAGGCGTTCGGGCTCTACGAACAAGACAACTTCGACGCGGGCATCGCCGCGGCCATGGCCGGACTGGTCGGTCCGGAGCGGCTCGATGCGGCGCTGCGGTTCATCGTGCAGTTCCAGAGCACCTACTCGCTGGGCTCGCTCGCAGATGTGGAACCTGAACATGTGCTGTCTCAAATGAAACGAGTGCTGCCGATCATGCACGAGCGCATCGCGCGGATCATCCCCGGCGAGGCCAGTGACGTCGCGGCCGCAGCGGTGGTGCGGATCGCGGTGTGCCACTACATGATCGGCGGCGGCACTCCCGCGGACTTCCTCGCCGAGCTGCGCCACGCCGCGGGTCTGGACGTCGGCCACACGCGTCGGGCGGTCAGCTAGCGTCCAGCCAGTCGACGACCTTGTCCGCGCGCTGCGGTATGTCAAACGTCGTTCCTTTACATTGCACCGCGCTCGTGTAACCCTGTTCGCATGGTCGGAATCGCTCTCGTCAAGCGCGATCTGTCCGCCGCCCGCGTTCGATTGCGCGAATGGTTCGCGCAGCGGTCGTCCGGTGACGTCGAGGTGTCGGAGCTGCGCGCGGCCAACCAGGCCGCGGGATGGTCCAGCGAGTCGCTGGTGTTCGCGGTCACCGCCGACGGCGCGTGGAACGAGTACGTGATCCGCATTCCGCCGGCCGGTGGCGGGATCTTTCCGGAGTACGACCTCCAGGCGCAGGCGCGCACGCAGGAATTGCTGCACACCCACGGTGTCGCGACCCCGTCACCGCTGCTCTACGAACCTGATCCGTCCTGGATCGGCTCGAAGTTCCTTGTGATGCCACGCATTGTCGGCCACACTCCGTCAGACATGTCCTACGCCACCCGTGGTTGGCTCCACGACGCGGGCCCTGCGGTACAGCGCCGCGCCCACGACTCGTTCGTCGAGACGCTCGTGCGGCTGCACAGCGTTCCGGTCGAATCGGCGCCGTGGCTGGCGCGTCCCGGCGGGGTGGGCGTTGCCGCCGAGCTGGACTGGTGGCGCGAATACGCCCGCTGGGGCACCGAAGACCAGCTTCCCGACATGATGATCGAGGCGTTCGACTGGCTGACGAACCGTCTACCCTCTCCGACAACGGATTTGAGTATCTGTTGGGGCGATGCACGACTGTCGAATGCCATTTTCGACGACGACGGTGAACTCGTCGGGGCCCTGGACTGGGAACAGGCCTGCATCTGCCCCGCTGAAGCCGACATCGCATGGTGGCTGGCGACCCGCAAGCAGATGCTCGAGGTCAATGGGCTGGACGTCGACCCCGAACTTGCGGGGTTCGACAGCCGCGCCTCGGTGGTCGGCCGCTATGAGGAGATGCTGGGTCGGCCACTGCAGGATCTCGACTGGTACGAGATCTTCGCGATGGCCCGCATGGGCTGCTGCATATTGCGGATGCAGGCGTTGTTACGCGCGACCGGGCAATCGGACCACTTCCTCACCCGGGCACCGATACTGCCCGCATGGACGACTGCCGCGATCCGCGCCTAGCTTCCCGTGCGGCGGGCGTAAGCGCGCAGGGCGAACGGTGCAAACAGGGCGGTCAGCAGCAGTGACCAGATGACGGTCGCCAACACCGGATGGTGCAGCGGAAGCTGCGCGCTTTCCGGCGCGGGCCCGCCGTTGCCCCACAGTTGACGCATCGCCTGAGCGAGCGACGACACCGGATTCC
>NZ_LZMD01000085.1 GCF_001668575.1 Mycobacterium sp. 1164985.4 | reverse complement strand
GACGAACACACCCACCGCAACGCCGGAAATACCGACCATCGCATCGCCGCTTGACATAGGAGCAATGCACGCTCGCGGAACAGAGGAGTAGCTATGCCACGACGCCGTGGACCACGATCGCGGTGGTCTGCTCGACCCAGTCGTTGCCGAGCGGCTCGCCCGGTCGCAGCAGCATCCGCAGCAGGGTCGCGCCGCCGATCACCTCGACCAGCCGGTCCGGATCGACGTCGGGATAGACCTCGCCGCGCTGAACCGCGTCGGCCAGCCGATTGCGGACCGCCGCGAACACCCCGGTGAACCGGTCCATCACGCGCACATTGAGCTCGGCGTCGGCGACCATGTCGGCGATCAGGCCGGGCAGCGCCGCGCGCACCACCGGGCTCGAGAACACGTCGCGAGTGGCCGCCAGCATGGCGCGGATGTCGGCGGCGATATTCCCGGGCGGCGTGGCGATCGCGGTCGGCGCGGCGGGGAACGCCGCCTCGTGCACGAGCTCGGCCTTGCTCGACCACCGGCGGTACAGCGCCGTCTTGGTCGTGCCCGCCCGCTCGGCCACCGCGGCGATCGTCAGATTCGAATACCCGATCTCCGCAAGCAGATCCGCGGTGGCGCGCAATATGGCAGCGTCAATGCGTGGGTCGCGGGGGCGCCCGGCGCCCGGGGCCTTGTCAACCGATGACGCGTCTGGTTTCATAACGCTACCCACCGTATCGTAATTACCGTCGAAAGAAGAGCTTGTGGCCAATGAACCGGCTGTCGAAGATGTCAGCCGCCTAGAACACTCGAGTCGCGACCTCAGCTCCCTGCCCGGCGTGATGTCGCGGTGGTTGTCGACCGTCCTGCCCGGCGGGGCGGCCCCCGAGATCACCGTGGAGAGCGGCGTCGACGCCAACGGGATGTCGTCGGAGACGATCATCCTCACCGGCCGGTGGGCCGCCGACGGCCAGCCGCAGGAACAGAAGTGGGTGGCGCGGGTCGCGCCGACCACCGAGGACGTCCCGGTGTTCTCTTCGTACCGGATGGATCACCAGTTCGACGTGATCCGGTTGGTGCAGGAGAAGACTGACGTTCCGGTGCCGCAGGTGCGGTGGCTGGAGAACAGCGGCGACGTGCTCGGGACGCCCTTCTTCCTGATGGACTACGTCGACGGCCGGGTGCCACCCGACGTGATGCCCTACACCTTCGGCGGCAATTGGTTCTCCGACTCCCCCGCCGAACAGCGGCGCGAGCTGCAGGACGCCACCGTTGGCGTGATCGCCAAGCTGCATTCGATCCCGGAGCCAGAGAAGGTGTTCGGTTTCCTCGACGACGGATCCGATCGCAATGCGCTGCGGCGCAACCTCAATTGGCTCCAGGACTGGTATCGGTTCGCCGTCCCGGACATTGGTCGCTCGTCACTGGTGGAACGCGCGCTGGACTGGCTCGAGGCCAACTGGCCCGCCGACGCCGCGGCCAACGATCCGGTCCTGGTCTGGGGCGACTCCCGCGTGGGCAACGTGCTGTACTCCGGTTACCAGCCGGTCGCCGTCCTCGACTGGGAGATGGCGACCCTCGGGCCCCGCGAGATGGATGCGGCATGGATGATATTCGCGCACAACGTGTTCCAGGAACTGGCGGGCCTGGCCGGACTGCCGGGGCTGCCCGACTTCATGCGCGAGGAGGACGTCAAGCAGACCTACGCGGCGCTCACCGGCGTCGAACTCGGTGACCCGCACTGGTTCTACGTCTACTCCGGCGTGATCTGGGCGTGCGTGTTCATGCGCACCAGCGCGCGACGGGTGCGCTTCGGGGAAATCGAGCAGCCCGACGACGTCGAATCGCTGTTTTACCACGGCGCACTGCTGAAACGACTCATTGGAGATGACTCCTGATGCTGGGCCCCGCCGACGAATTCCCGATCCACCAGATCCCCCAACCGATTGCCTGGCCGGGGAACTCCGACCGCAACTTCTACGACCGGTCGTACTTCAACGCCCACGATCGCACGGGTGACATCTTCTTGATCACCGGCATCGGGTACTACCCGAACCTGGGGGTGAAGGACGCGTTCGTACTGGTTGCCCGCGGCGAAACCCAGACTGCGGTGCATCTGTCCGACGGCATCGACAGCGACCGGCTCAACCAGCACGTGCTGGATTACCGCGTTGAGGTCACCGAACCGCTGCACAAACTGCGCATCGTGCTCGAGGAGACCGAGGGCATCGCCGTCGACCTCACGTGGAACGGCCTGTTCGACGTCGTGCAGGAACAGCGCCACGTGCTGCGCACCGGAACGCGAATCACGTTGGACGCACAGCGTTTCGCGCAGGTCGGCACATGGAGCGGCGTCATCGCGATCGACGGCGAGGAGATCGCCGTCGACCCGTCGGTGTGGATCGGGAGCCGCGACCGGTCCTGGGGTATCCGCCCCATCGGGGAACCCGAACCCGCGGGCAGGCCCGCCCATCCGCCGTTCGAGGGCATGTGGTGGCTGTACGTGCCGATGGCGTTCGACGAGTTCGCGATCGTGATGATCATCCAGGAGGACCCCAGCGGATTCCGCAGCCTCAACGACTGCACCCGGATCTGGCGCGACGGCCGAGTCGAACAACTCGGCTGGCCGCGGGTGAAGATCCACTACACCTCCGGAACGCGAATCCCCTACGGCGCCACCATCGAAGCGACCACTCCGGACGGCTCGCCATTGGTGTTCGAGGTCGAGTCGAAGTTGGCCGTGCCGATTCACATCGGCGGCGGCTACGGCGGCGACTCGGACTGGCTACACGGCGTCTGGAAGGGCGACAAGTTCAGCGAACGCCTCACCTACGACATGACCGATCCTGCGGTCAACGGCCGCAGCATGTTCGGCGTGATCGACCACGTCGGCCGCGCCGAATGCACCGAGGGCGGCAAGACCCGCGAGGGCTGGGGCCTGTTCGAACACGGCGCGCTCGGCCGGCACGACCCGTCGGGCTTCAAGGACTGGCTGACCGTCGCCGACTGAGTGACTTCGGTGCACTACCTATCGCTCAGCGACTGGAAGTGCACCGAAATCGCCAAGCGTTTTCAGGCGACCGGGGTCACCCGCACTGGAGCCCGACCGAACACCATCGACTCCTCGATCCGGTCGAGCCGGTGATCGATCGCGTCGAGCACATAGTTGTGCCGGACGTTCCACGGCCGGTGCGTGCCCGACTTCGGTAGCACGTGCGCGGCACGCTGCACGTAGCCGGCGTTGATGTTCCACGCCGGCTTCTCGGCCATCGGCTTGTCACCCAGATGCGGGTAGGCGTGGGTGTATCCGTGAGAGTCCATGAAGGAGACCAGCTTTGCGAACGCGCGGGCGGTCAGATCGGCGCGCAACGTCCACGAGGCGTTGATGTAGCCCACGCACCAGGCCAGGTTCGGCACGTCCTCGAGCATGTGCTCCTTGTAGACGAAGCGGTCCTGCGGTTTGACCTCTTCGCCGTCGATGCTGATGAGCACCCCGCCGAGCGCCTGGAGCTGTATCCCCGTCGCGGTGATGATGATGTCGGCGTCGATCCGCTGACCCGACCGCAGCACGACGCCCGTCGAATCGATGTGGTCGATCTGATCGGTCACCACATCGAGGCGGCCGGTGTTGATGGCGTCGTAGAAGTCGTTGTCGAGCATCGCGCACAGCCGTTGATCCCACGGGTCATAGCGCGGCTTGAAGTGCACGTCGACCGGATAACCCTTGGGCAGGTTGCGCTTTGCGTAGCTGCGGATGTAGCGCCTGCTGAGCTTCGGCGCCGCCTTGGCGAACGCGTAGATGAACACCGTGAAGATGGTGTTGTAGATGCGCGCACCCCAGTAGCCCGCGCGGCCGGGCAGCACCTTGCGCAGCGCCTGCACGATCGGATTGACCCGCGGACCCGACAGCATGTAGGTGGGCGAGCGCTGCAGCATCGTCACGTGGCCGGCCTTCTCGGTCAGCGAGGGGATCATGCTCACCGCCGTTGCGCCGCTGCCGATGACTAAAAGCCGCTTGCCCGCGTAGTCCAGCGACTCGGGCCAGTGCTGCGGGTGCACCACCTCGCCGCTGAATTCCTCGAGGCCCGGAAAGTCCGGTCGGTAGGGCTCGTCGTAGTTGTAGTAACCCGTGCCGAAGAACAGGAAGCGACTGGTGTACGTGACGGGCGCGCCGCCCTGTTCGGCATGCACCGTCCACGTGTCGGTGGACGAATCCCAGTCCGCCGACAGCACATGGGTGTTGTACCGGATGTGTTCGTCGATGCCGTGCTTGCGCGCGGTCCGCACGAGGTATTCGCGGATGTCGGGGCCGTCGGCCACGTTCTCCGGTCTCGTCCACGGCTCGAACGGATAGCTCAACGTGAAGATGTCGCTGTCGGAGCGGATGCCCGGATACCGGTGCAGATCCCACGTGCCGCCGATCCGCGCCCGCCGCTCGAGCACCTTGTAGGTCGCGCCCGGGTTTTTCTCCTGAAGGCGGTAGGCCGCGCCGATTCCCGATATACCCGCCCCGATGATCAGCACGTCGGAATACTCGTCCCGACTCATCCGCAACCTCCTTTGGTCCCGCTCAGTACCACCATAGGAGTCAAGCCGCCAGCGCGTCGACGATCTCGGACAACGCGTCCATCGCGATGGGTCCGGGCTGGTACAGGCAGATGCGATCGGACACCCCGGCCACGCGGTCGCGGATGTGGTCGGCGATCTCGTCCGGCGTGCCGCACGCGGCGATGGTGTGCAGCACCTCGTCGTCGATCAGCGTCGCCATTTCCTGCCACCGGCCCTGCTTGGACATCGCGTTCAGCTCCGGCTGCAGATCTCCCCACCCGTGCACGTCCAGCACCGGGCGGTAGGCCGGCGTGGAGCCGTAGAACGCCAACAACCGGCGCGCTGCGTCATGAGCCGCATCGTCGTCACCCACCGACACGATGATCTCGGGCACCAGCGCGAAGTCGTCGAGGGACCGGCCCGATTCCGACAGGCCCGCACGCACCTGCGGCATCGTCACCTCGTGCAGGAACCGTTTCGAGCCGAACGGCATGACCAGCAGACCGTCGGCGACGGCCGCGGTGGCGCGGGTCAACCGCGGGCCGAGCGCGCCGAGGTAGATCGGCGGAGGGCCGTACGGATGGGGACCCGGGTTGAACGTCGGGGTCATCAGCGTGTGCCGGAAGTACTCGCCGCGAAAATCGAGACGCTCGCCGGTCTCCCATGCGGCGAACACCGCCCGCAGCGCGGCGACCATCTCCTTCATCCGTGCGACGGGGCGGTCGAACGCCGCGCCGTAGCGCTTCTCGACCTGCGCGCGGACCTGCGTGCCGAGGCCCAGAATGAAGCGGCCCTTGGCCAGCAGCTGATGGTCGTACGCCTGGTGGGCGAGCTGAATCGGATTGCGCGGAAACGCAATGGCGACATTGGTCATCAGATCGAGGCCGTCCACGGTCGACGCCAGCGTCAGGGGCGCGAACACGTCGTGCGGTCCTTCGAACGTGAACACGCCGCTGGCGCCCGCGTCACGCAGCAGTCGCGCCCGTTCGATCGCATCGGTTGGGCCGAACAACGCTGTCATGACCTTCACGCCGTGAGAGCCTAATCGCGTGGGGTTGCAAGGCAGTGCCGACGCGGTCGTGGTGGGCGCCGGATTCGCTGGGCTGACGGCGGCGCGGGAGCTGGTCCGGCTCGGTTACGACGTCGTGGTCCTCGAGGGTCGCGAGCGGGTCGGCGGACGGTCGTCGACGGCGACGATCGCCGGTGTTCCCGTCGACCTCGGCGGCACCTTCGTCGGACCCAGCCAGGACGCGGTCGGCGAGTTGGCCACCGAGCTGGGTTGCGAGACGGTGCCCACCTTCAGCGAGGGCAAGAACCTGATCCGCTGGCGCGGCCGAGTCCGCTCGTACCGCAGCACCATTCCCCGGCTGTCGATCATCGAACTGCTCGACGTGTCGCGCATTCAGTGGCGCTTCGAACGCGCGTGTCGGCGGGTGGCCGTCGAGGCGCCGTGGACCGCCCCGCACGCCGACGCCCTGGACTCCCTGTCGCTCGACGGCTGGCTGAAGTCGGTGCACGCAAGCGCCGGCACGCGGGACCTGATGGCGATCATGTCGCGGGTGACCTGGGGCTGCGAACCCGACGCGGTGTCGATGCTGCACGCCGTGCGCTACGTCAGGGCCGCGGGCGGGCTCGACCGCATGCTCGACGTCGAGGGCGGTGCGCAGCAGAGCCGTTTTCCCGGCGGCACCCAGCAGATCGCGTTGCGGATGGCCGAGGCGTTGGGTTCGCGCGTCGTGCTCGACGCCCCGGTCCGCAGCATCGAAACCCACAGCGACGGAATGCTTACCGTGACATCGAAGCAGGGCGCCGTACGCGCCAAAGCCGTCGTCGTCGCCATCCCGCCCGAACACCGCAAGGCGATCGAATTCCTGCCCGACCTACCCGCGGAGTATGGCAAGCTCGCGCAGCACTGGCCCCAGGGCAACCTGAGCAAGGCCTACGCCGCGTACGAGACGCCGTTCTGGCGCCCGAAAGGCCTCTCGGGAGAGGCGCTTTCCGACGAGGGACCGGTGTTCATCACGTTCGACGTCAGCCCCTCCGAGGAGGGTCCCGGCATTCTGCTCGGCTTCGTCGACGCCCGCTCGTTCGATTCCCTGCCTCCCGCGCAGCGCCGGGAGCGCGCGCTGTCCGGCTTCGCGGCGCTGTTCGGCGATGCCGCCCTCGAGCCGATCGACTATCTCGACCACTGCTGGAGCGCCGAACCGTTCGCGCCCGGCGGGCCGACGGCTGCCGTACCTCCCGGATCGTGGACGACGTACGGACCGTGGCTGCGCAAACCGGTCAACGGGATCCATTGGGCCGGAACGGAAACCGCCGACACGTGGACCGGCTTCCTCGACGGCGCCGTCCGCTCGGGCAGGCGCGCCGCCGACGAGGTGCACCACGCGCTGGCGGGCTGACTAGGAGCTGATGCGGCGCTCGGCGGTGACCGAGGCGATCAGCCCGCGCAGGTGCTTGTTGACCTCGTCAGGGCGTTCCAGAATCGCGCAGTGCCCGCCGGCGAGTTCGACGAACTCAGTCAGGTTGGGCACCTCTTCGGCGATCCGCCGCGACGACGTCACCGGAAGCAGCCGGTCCTTCTCACTGCCGATCACCAGCGTCGGGACGACGAGGTTGTTGAGCGCGATGTGTTGTGGGCCAAGGTGATCGACGAGGGTGCGGGCCCACCCGCCGCGGCCGATCGGCGGGGTCGCGGCGAACAGTTCGTGTACGAACGCCGTGATCGCGGGGTCGGCGTCGCGGCCCACCGCGAGCATCGACAGGAAACGTTGGTTCGGGCCGTGGATGGCGCGCGGCACCGGCACCGCCCCGAACGTCTTCAACAGGGTCCCTGCGGTGCGGACGCGGACGTTGGCCAGCGCCGCGGGCACGGGCAGCAGCTGGACATTGCGCAACAGATCGCCGGTGGTGGTGTTGATCAGCGCGACGGCGTCGGCACGCTCGGTCACGCGTGCGGCGTGCCGCTCGGCCCATGACGTGATCGCGATACCGCCCATCGAGTGACCCGCGATGACCGCCCGTTCACCGGGTGCGAGCGTGGCCTCCAGCACGGAGTCGAGGTCGGCGGCCAGGTTGTCGAGGCTGTAGGCGCCGCGGCGGGTCGGGACCTCACTGCGGCCGTGGCCGCGGTGGTCGAATGCGATGACGCGGTGGTCCTGCGACAGGTCGGCGATCTGATGGGCCCACACCCGTAGCGCACAGGTGATGCCGTGGGCCAGCACGATCGGATAGCCGTCGTCGGGTCCGAAGACCTCGGCGTGCAGGCGGATGCCGTCCCTGGAGCGGACCTCAACGGCGCGACCGGGTGACAGGGACTGCGCGGGGGCGAAGGTGTGAACCCTCGACCGGCTGCGGGGACCAGTGGCCATGTGCGCTCCGTTCGATCTCGGCAACGTTGCCGCGTAAGTGAGCTTATCTAACAGTGTGCGGCAACCGTGTGACCCCCGCCCCGTTTTGCGGCGACTGGTGCCGCGGCGCAGGTCGGAGATTCGGGGGGAGTTAAATGGCGGCATGCGCGCGATTCAGATAGCCAGCCTCGATGGACCCCAAGCCGCCAAGCTCGTCGAACTGGACGAACCGGACGGCGACGGCTTGGTCGTGATCGAGGTGCACGCGGCGGGGGTCGCTTTCCCGGACGTGCTGCAGTCGCGCGGGCTCTACCAGTACAAGCCGGAGATGCCGTACACCCCCGGCGGCGAGGTCGCGGGCGTGGTGCGCAGTGCGCCGGCCGACGCGCATGTGCAGGCCGGCGATCGGGTCGCCGCCCTGACGATGCTGTGCGGCGCGATGGCCGAGGTGGTCGCGCTGCCCGCCGAACGGGTCTTCAAGCTGCCCGACAACGTCTCGTTCGAGGCGGGCGCGGGTCTGCTCTTCAACGACCTCACGATGCACCACGCGCTGCGCACGCGCGGACGGTTGGCCGAGGGCGAGACCGTGCTGGTGCATGGCGCGGCCGGCGGCATCGGGACGTCGACGCTGCGGTTGGCGCCTGCGTGGGGGGCGTCGCGGGTGATCGCGGTGGTGAGCAGCGACGAGAAGGCCGAGGTGGCCAGGGCGGCGGGCGCGACCGACGTCGTGCTCGTCGACGGGTTCAAGGACAAGGTGAAGGAGTTGACCGACGGTCGCGGCGTGGACATCGTCGTCGACCCGGTCGGCGGCGACCGGTTCACCGACTCGTTGCGCTCGCTGGCCCCAGGCGGACGGCTGCTGGTGGTCGGTTTCACGGGCGGCGAGATCCCGACCGTGAAGGTCAACCGGTTGCTGCTCAACAACGTCGACGCCGTCGGAGTCGGTTGGGGTGCTTGGACTTTCACCCATCCCAACTACCTCGCCGAGCAGTGGGCCGAGCTCGAGCCGCTGCTCGCGTCGGGCAAGGTGTCGGCGCCGCAACCGCAGGTGTTTCCGTTCGAGCGCGCGGCGGATGCGATCGCCGCGCTCGAAGACCGCTCGGCGAAGGGCAAGGTCGTCGTCGCCGTCCGGTGATGTGTGCGGCGGCAGGGCGCAGTCTCGGTGCCTACAGATACGGGTCGGCCCAGGCGCTGACGATGCGCGCCGCTCGCGCCGCCTGATCCTTGCCGGTCAGCAGGTGGTCGGCGCCCTCGAGGGATACGAAGCTGCGCGGGTGCCGCGCAGCCTGGAAGATCTCGCTGGCGTTGGCGATGCCGACGGTGTTGTCGGTCGGCGAGTGCATCACGAGCAGCGCGCGGCGCAAAGAGTGGATGCGCTCGCGCAGATCGGCGTCGCGGACATCCTCGAGGAAGTGCCGCTTGAGGGTCAGCGCCTTCCCGCCGATGTGAAACTGCGCCTCGCCCTCTTCCTCGATGCGCTCGACGAGCGCGTCGTAGATCCGCTCGACGTGGGCGGGTTCGTAGGGCGCGGCCACGGTGGCGACCGCCTTCACCGTCGGGCACTCGTGGGCGGCGGCGATGACGGCCGAGCCGCCGAAGGAATGCCCGACGAGGAGGCGTACCTCGCGGTCGGAAGAGTTCATGAACTCGACGGCGCGCGCGGTGTCGGCGACCTTGTGCGAGAACGAGCCGTCGCTCCAGTCGCCCTCTGAATCACCGAGGCCGAGGTTGTCAAACCGCAGCATGCCGATGCCCTCGCTGGCGAGTTGCTTGCAGATCCGGCTGGCGGCGGGCGAGTCCTTGCCGAGCGTGAACCCGTGGGCGAACACTCCCCATCCGCGGACGTCGCCGTCGGGGACGTCGATCACGCCCGCGAGATCGGGTCCACTGGTGCTCGGGAATCTGACGCGTTCACCCACGCGCGTCATCCTGTCATGCGCACCGGTAGGTCACTGCTGCTGTTGCAGCAGGTCACGTTTCACCTCGAGCCTGCGCAGCTTGCCCGACGAGGTGCGTGGCAGCGTGCCGGGCCGGACGAAGACGACGTCGGTGGGCACCACGCCGCATTCGGAGGCGACGCGCTCGATCAGGTCGGCGCGCGACGTCGCCTCGTCGGGTCCGCGGAACTCCGCGACGATCGCGACACCGGGCCGGATCGACCGCTCCCCCACTCCGACGGCCACCACGGCGCCCTCGCGCACACCCGGCGCACCTGCGGCGACCCGTTCCACCTCGGCGGGAAAGATGTTGCGCCCGGCCACTGTGATCAATTCCTTGGCGCGACCGCACACCACGAGGCTGCCGTCGACGAGGTAGCCGAGATCGCCTGTGGCGAACCAATCGTCGGGGTCGCGCGGGGTGTCGCCGCGGTAGCCCGACATCATCGAGGTTCCGCGGATGTGGATCTCGCCGACCTTGTCGTCGCCGCGCAGTTCGATGCGCACCGACATGCCGGGTATCGGTTCGCCGAGCAGCGCGTGACCGTCGTCGTCGACGATCAGTCCCCGCCCGGGTTCGGGAACCGTTACCGCACAGGTAGATTCGGCCAGTCCGTAGGAGGGCGCGAGCGCGCCCGCGGAGAATCCGAACCGGGCCATTTCCTCGGCGAACCGCGCGGTGAGCTCACAGTCGACGGGTTCACCGCCGTTGAGCGCGAAACGCAGGCTGGAGAGGTTGACGTCGGTGACCCGTCGCGAGTACTTGCCGATCAGGCCGTAGGCCATGTTCGGCGCGGCGGTGATGGTGGCATGGCTCTCGGTGAGCCAGTTCAACCACCGGAACGGCGAGGCCTGAAACGCCCCGGTCGGCGCCTGCCACACGTCGATTCCGCGCAGCGCTCCGGCGAGCACGAAGCTCAAACCCATGTCGTGGTACAGCGGCAGCCATGAACAGCCGACATCGTCGGGCCCCACTCCGATGCGCGAATTGAGCCCAACGAGGTTGGCCAGTACCGCATCCGGCGATAGTTGCACCGCCCGCGGCACGCCCGTCGAACCCGCGGTGCCCTGGAGAATCGCCACGGCGGCCGGCCGGTCCGGCCGCAGAAAGCTCGGCGACCTCTCAAGTGGGGCAACGGAAGACAGCTCCTTGGCCACCGGGCCGCCGTCCATGAGTCGGAGCTGTTCGAGCTGCGGACCCGTGCTGAGGACGTGGCTGACGCCCATTCCTGCGAACCGGGTCACCGTGGACTGCGCCCACTTCTTGGCGTCGGCGCCTCGGACCGGGCCGGGCGCGATGGTCACCGGGACGCCGGCCTGGAAGGCTCCGAGGATCGCTGCGATGAGCTCAACGGTGGGCTCATTGGCCAGGCCGAGGGCCGCGACCTCCTCGTTGAGCAACCAGTCGGCGACGTTCAACGAGCGAGCGTGCACCTCCGGCCAGGGGTGGCGCGTCCACGCGCCGTTGTCGAAGACGACGAGGCTGTTTGCCGAGTTGGTCAAGCGTTCGGCAAATACCGCTGCCAACGATTCCATGGGCACCCTCGCCGTGCTTCATCCCGCCGCGACGGACGGTTGTCGGACTAGTCAATTTAGGTAAGGCTAACCGACACCCATTTGCGGGATGGCAGCGGGTCAGAGGGTTGCGCGGCCCATCGCCAGTGGATGGACGACCGGCGGCATGCCCCGCCACACCGCGGGTCGGGCGGTGACCGTGAAGCCGCAGGCGCGCAGGGTCTCGACGGTCGACCGGTTGCAGATGCATCCGCCTGCAAAGTGTCGCCAGGGTTCGCGGAGCGCATCCTGGCATCTGGCGAGGAAGCGCGACTCTGCCCGCACGTGCTCGATGAACAGCAACTGTCCATTCGGGCGGAGTATGCGTGCGATCTCGCGCAGTGCGCTGAGCGGGTCATCGACGGTGCAGAGGACCAGCGTCGAGACGACGGTGTCGACCGAAGCGTCGGCCAAGGGCAGATGCTGCGCGGGGGCGTCGAGGATCCGTCCGACACGGCCATGGCGGGCAAGGCGCCGGGCGAGCTTGCTGCGCATTCCGGGCTCGGGCTCGGTGAGGATCAGTTCGGTGACGTCGTCGGGATAGTGCGCGAAGTTCAGTCCGGTGCCCGCTCCGATCTCGACCACCCGGCCATAGGCGTCGGCAAGGAGTTCGCGGCGGCGGCGACGCATGCCGGATGCTTCACCCAGCCACAGGAACGGGTCATACAGTCGGGCGAAGACTTGTAGCCAGACCGCGGACGGAGGGTTGGTCGACGGTGCGGCGGCGGTATCGATGTCGGTCATGGCGTGACGATATGAAGGCGCAAGGGGGGCACGCATCGCCCGAAGCGGCCATTGTGCTCAGATGGCCGATTCCGGCATCACAGGATGTTGAGGCGGACCGCCTCGGCCACCGCGGCTGTGCGTGACGAACTGCCGAGCTTGCGCCGGATGTTGGCGACGTGCCGGTGCACCGTATGAGGGCTCAGGACAAGGTGTTCGGCGATCTCGCGGTCGCCGAGACCGCGTGCGATGCAGGCGAGGATTTCTCGCTCGCGGTCCGATAACAGGGCGGGCTCCCCCGAGCCCGGATGGTCGGTCGGCGTTTCGGCAGAAACCAGTCCCTGCCGGCAGGCGCGAACGACGGATGCGGCGTCACCATGCCAGGGGAAGTGCGCACTGCCCTGCAACGGCAGGAGAGTCGCGCCCGCAATCGCGGCCGCAACCTCACGCCCGCAGCGGTACGGCACGGCCCGGTCGTCGCGACGGTGGACGACGTGCACCGGGCAGCGAACGAGGGGCAGCTGGTCGCGGACGTCGATGCGGTAGACGAAATCCAGTAGGGCGGCGGCGGTTTCAGCAGTCGCTGCCTCGCGTTGAATCCGCGCGAAATGGTCCTGCTCCGCGGGCTCGGCACCGCCGAGGAAAATGTCGCCGAGCATGCGGGAGCCCAGACCCCAGTGCGCGCGCACCGCCGCAAGGATCGCGTCGGACACGTTGGGCGCCGTGAGAGTCGAGCCGTCACAGTAGGACCCGTACAACACGAGGCGGTCGACGCGCTCAGGAAATGTGGCGGCGAACGCGATGGCGGTGCAGCTTCCCGACGAGCCGCCCAGCAGCGAAACGCGATCGAACCGCAGCTCGTCGAGGAGCGCACGCAGTGTGTCGACCTCACGGTCGATGGTCAGGTCGGTGTCGGTGAGCGCGCGGTCCGACATGCCGACGCCGAGACGGTCGTAGCGGACGAGCGTGTAGCCGTCCGCGAGCTCGTCCCAGAAGCGACGGAAGCTCGTGCTCTGCGCGTCGAGTTCGAGGTGGCTCACCCACCATGCCGGGGCGACGAGCGGTGGGCCGTCGCCAGCGACCTCGTACGCCATTCGACGGGCGCCGAGGGGAAGGAACCTGATCGTGGACTTCCCCGGCATCGCCGTGAGCTTACGACCGTAAGAGGGCGGTGGCGGCCGTATTCGCCTGGGACGCAGCGCTGATGTCTAGGCGGCCCTCGGCGCCCCAGCTGCTACGTTCCCGCTGTGGATCTCTTCGGCCTTTCCTGGGCGGCGCTGCGGGAGGTCGTCGCGGGCCTCGCCGATGAGGATTTTCAAAAGCCGTCCGGCTGCACCGGCTGGCTGATACGCGACCTGGTGTGCCACCTCGTCGTCGACGCCCAGGACGTCCTGATCACCCTCGTGACGCCCGCCGATTCCGCACCCACCCGAAACTCGGTGACCTATTGGGAGGTCGTCGAGTCCTTGCCGGCCGACGACCCGCTCGACGCGCTGACCACCCGGCTCGCCGCGGCCTACGGCGATCCGTCGTTGCTGAAGTTCCATCTCGACGACGTCGGATCGGCCGCGGGTCGGGCCGGCGAGCTCGCGAACCCCGACGCGCGGGTCAGCACCCGCGGCCAGGTGCTGACCGTCCGCTACTATCTCGACGCCTACATGTTCGAGTGGACGCTGCACCACCTCGACCTGATCGCGCACCTTCCGGGTGCACCCGCGCCGCCCGCCGAAGGGCTTGCGTTCTCTCGGACTCTGCTCGAGACGGCGGCGGGAGCGGCGCTTCCCGCGTCGTGGGCGGATGCGGACGCACTTCTCATCGGCACCGGACGCCGACCGGCCACGGCCGCGGAAGAGGCAGACCTGCGCACGACTGATGCCCGGGTCCCGCTGATCCTCACGTGATCGTTCGCGGGTCAGGGTCTAGAACCGCACCTCGAGGTCTTGCGTGACGAGCCTGCCCACGCCCCAGAAGTAGGTGAGCAGCGGCATCGTGCACCACAGCACGTTGATGAGGACGAATTTCACCCACATCTCCAGCGGAGACGACATGCTTTCCAGGTTGTTGGCGATTTCGGTGCCGAAGTACACGGCCGGCAGGGTCACCTCGACGATCATGCCGGCCATGATCAGTGACAGCTGAATGCTGGTGAATCGCCTGCGATTTCGGAAGAACTGGAACAGGGCGTAGGCCTCGAAGATGCCGACGAACAGCGCGATCCACTCCATGCACACGATCAGCGGATCACCGGTGAGGTAGCGGGCGTCACCGCCGAGCAGGATGGGCGCCCACATGTAGGTCCACAGCGATCCCCTCTCGACCCCCTCGACGATCTGATCGAAGAACAGCAGCCACGGCAGCTCCCAGATGAAACGAGGGATGAGTGCGATGAAGACCCACACGATCACCATGGCCCCGAGGCGGTCGCGGCGCGTCCAGTCGCGGCGGTCTGCGACCCGTAGCCACGGCAGCGCCAGCGCCGTCGCAAAGCAGCAGACCACGACGATCACCATCGCCACCGATGCGGTCGATTGCGGGACGCCGACGTGAAACTCCAGGTACCAGAACACCGGGTGGATCGCGAAGAAAAAAGCGAGCACTCCGAAGAGGCTCTTCTGCAGTGAGGAGAATCCCCGCCGCGGGGGCGCCTGCCCTGTCCCGTTCTGCCTGATCGTCTCTGTCATGGGCGAGGCCTCCGCATCGAGGGTGATCGTCGGCCGGGCGAGCCGAATCGACGTTTCGAGGAATACGTTCGTCCCTGCACCGCGGACAGGAGTTTTATATCACGTGTGATGTTATATCGGTCGGTAGATTTTCTGTGCATGGTCCGTCGCCTTTCGCCGGTCGCGCATTCGCCTACCGAGCCCGCTTTGGATCGACGCGTGCGGCTCCCGACAACACCGCTCGCATTGATGCGGCTTTGCGCCGTAAGCCGATGACGGCCAAGCGCTCACGCGGTACGTCGCCGCGACGATCGCGGCACAAGACTCAAGAGCGCGCCGACCGCACGCGCGAACTCGTCATCGACGAAACGATCCGCTGCATTCGCGAAGAGGGGTTCGCCGCCGCGAGCACCCGCCACATCATCGAACGCGCCGGCGTCAGCACCGGCGTCGTGCAGTACCACTTCGGTGACCGCGACGGACTCCTGACCGCCGTCATCGACCACGCCATCGAGAGCTTGGCGGCTTCAATCGACGATCTCGCCGACGAGGTCGAGGGAATCGACGACGTCGAGCAGCGGATGAAGGCGCTCGCCGACGCCGCATGGAAAGTCTTCCTCAACCCGGCCAGCATGACGGCGATGGAGATACTGATCGCCACGAGATCGCTTCGATCCAGCCTCGGCGTCGAGCAACTCGCCAATCTCCAACCGGGACTGGCACGTATCGCTGAGCTCATCGGTGCGCCATCCCCCCACGCCCCCGCGATCGCCGACCTTCTCTGGGCCGCACCCGTCGGCCTCATGGTGGGCCAAATGGTCACCGACGTGCCGCTACCGACGGAACCGCAGCGGCAAGCGATGGGTCAGCTGCTGATCGACCACCTAGAGAAACGCCGCGGTGACGCTGCGCCGCGTCGCCGCACCCACAAACGATGATGCCCGATGCTTAGTCACGAATAGGTCTGCACATCAACGGATTACGTATGCTCAGCGCGTGTCGGCCCACACATCGGCGCGGTGCACCGGCATACCGTGGCCAGGCAGCAGATGCTCGACCGGCAGCGCGCGCATGCGCTTCTCACTGCGCGCCGCCGCGGCGTCGTCGACGGTCTCCGGGGTGAACCACGCCTGCCCGTCCGCGCTGAGCACCGCGTCGCCGGAGATCAGGGTCCGGCTGTCGGCATGCCAGAACGCGGTCGAGTCGTCGGTGTGGCCGGGCACGTGCAACACCTGCCAGCCCGTCGCGCCGGGCAGCGGCTGACCGTCGGCCAGCGACTGGGCCCCGCCGAGCGCGTCGCCGACCATCCCCTTGGCTCCGCCGTACCCCGCGACGCGGGCGCCGTCGACAAAGCCGCGCAGTCCGGTCACGTCGAGCGGCTGGCTGATCAGCGTGGGCCAGATCTGGGCGACCTTGCTCAACGTCGGCGTGCGGGGCTTCCGCGTGCCGTCCAGGTAGCCGAGGGTGACTTCCGGAAGGTGCAGTCCCACCCCGTGCTCGGCGGCCAGTCGCGGCGCCCCGGCGACGTGGTCGCTGTGGCCGTGGGTGGCGACGACCGCGTCGACGGTCCCCTTGTGGACCAGCAGCGCTCCTGCGACGTCGTCGGCGCTGCGGGGCATGCCCGCGTCGACCACCACATAGGAGCGATCGCCACGGATCAGGTAGCAGTTGAAGATCCAGCGGGACAGGCGGATGACTCCGATGTCTTCGAGCGGATCAACGATCAACCCCATCGCGGCCCCCTTCGTCACGCAACACCTCAAGCAGTTTGGGGTGCTGGGATCGATCACGGCAACCCGGGATCGCCGCGCCGCTGGCTACGATCGCGGGATGAGCGAAACCACGCCTGCCTCCGCTGAAGCGTCGACGTACATCGCGGCTGATCCCGCCGCGGTCTACGCGCTGATCACCGACCTCCCGACGCTCGCGTCGCTGGCCGAGGAAGCCGACCGGATGGAGTGGCACAAGGGCGATCGCGTCACTCCGGGGGCCGTCTTCAGAGGGCACAACAGCAACGGCGGCAAGCAGTGGACCACCACCTGCACCGTGACCGACGCAGAGCCGGGCCGAACATTCGCCTTCGACGTGAAGAGCTTTGTCATTCCCGTGGCGCGATGGCGCTACGACATCACTCCCGCCGACGGTGGCTGCACCGTCATCGAACGCACATGGGACAAACGGCCGGGATGGTTCAAGACGGTCGCGGGAATGGCGACCGGTGTGCGCGACCGCGACTCCGCCAACGGCGAACACATCAAGCTCACCCTGCAGCGCCTCAGGGCGAAGGCCGAAGCGGCCGGCTGAGCGCCTAGGCGAAAATTCAAAGAGAACGGCCCCCGGAGTTTCCTCCGAGGGCCGTTCCACCTAGTAGCGGGGACAGGATTCGAACCTGCGACCTCTGGGTTATGAGCCCAGCGAGCTACCGAGCTGCTCCACCCCGCGTCGGGTGAACGCCACGTTACCGAAGGCGCTCGTCGAGTTCCAAATCGCGCGGTCACGAAGGGCGGTGAGTCACGTCACGCCGCCCGGATCAGCTCGCGGACTGGTACCTCTCCATCGCGTCGTCGAGGCGTTGGAGCGCCTCGCCGAACTCGGCGAAGTCACCGCTCTGCTGGGCCTGCCGCAGTGAGTCCAGCGCCGTGTTGACCTCTTGCAACGCAGCGGCTTTCGGACCCGACAGCTGCACCGGGCCACTGGGCGGCACCGCCACCGGCGTGGGCACCTCCGGCGCCCGGCCTTCCTGGTTGGCCGGTGTGCGACCCGCCGGCGGCTGGCCGTCAGGGGGTGTCTGCGCCGCGGGCTGTTGTCCGCCAGAACCCGCGAGCGGCGCGGGCCCAGTCGCAGTGGCGTCCGCGCCGGGCCCGAACAACTCGGTGAGCGCATCGCGCACCGTCGGGCCGTAGCCGACCTTGTCGTTGTACATCATCGCCACGCGGATCAGGCGCGGGTAGGACGACGCCGCGTCGCTGGCCCCCGGCGAGGCGTACACCGGTGCGACGTAGAGCAACCCGCCCTGCGCCACCGGCAGCGTCAGCAGGTTGCCCCACCGGATCCGGTTCTGATTGTCGCGGCCGATGACACCCAGGTCTTGGCTGACTGCGGTGTCGGTGCTGATCGCGTTGAATGCCAGCTTCGGGCCGTTGACCTGACCGGGAATGGTCAACACCGTGAGTTTGCCGTAGGTGTCCGGATCCGAACTGGCACTGATGTAGGCGGCCAGGAAGTCGCGGCGGAACCGGTTCATCGCGCTGGTCAGCTGGAACGACGCCGAACGGTCATCGGAGGCAAGGTCTTTGGCGACGATGTAGTACGGCGGCTGATAGCTGCTCGCCGTCGGGTTCGGGTCCAGCGGGACATCCCAGAAATCCGACGTCGAGAAGAACGTCACGGGGTCGTCGACGTGGTACTTGGCCAACAGCGCGCGCTGCACCTTGAACAGGTCCTCGGGATAGCGCAGGTGCTGCTGCAGTTCGGGCGTGATCTCGCTCTTCGGCTTCACCGTGCCCGGGAACACCTTCATCCACGCCTGCAGGACCGGATCGTTCTCGTCCTGCGCGTACAGCGACACCGTGCCGTCGTACGCATCGACCGTGGCCTTCACGGAGTTACGGATGTAGGACACCTGCTTGTCGGGCGCGAGGCGGTTGATGGCCACCTCGTTGGAGTCCGCCGTGGCGCTCGACAGCGTCGTCAACTCCGAATACGGGTAGTTGTCGAGGGTGGTGTATCCGTCGACGATCCACACCATCCGCTTGTTCACGATGGCCGGATACACGCTGGTGTCGGTGGTCAGCCAGGGTGCGACGGCCTCGACGCGCTTGGCCGGGTCACGGTTGAACAGGATCTTGCTGTTCTCGCCGATCACGTTGGAGAACAAGAAGTTTCGTTCCGCGAACTTGGCGGCGAACACCGACCGGGCCAGCCAGTTGCCGACCGGCACACCGCCCGAACCGCCGTAGGTGTAGTTCTTGGTCTCGGTGTTGGTCTCGTAGTCGTACTCGCGGTCGACGTCGCCGTTCTTGCCGACGATCGCGTAGTCGGCCGGGGTGTTGGCGATGACCGGCCCGTAGTAGATGCGTGGCTGATCCAGCGGCGCGGGCCCTGGCGAGACCACGCTGCCGTTGGCGCCGACGACGCTGGCGAGGAACTCCGGGTAGCCGCCGTTCTGGTTCGGGTCGTTCGCGACGCCGCGCACGGTGTTCGCCGGGGAGGCGATGAAACCGTTGCCATGCGTGTAGACGCTGTGGCGGTTGATCCAGTCGCGCTGGTTGTCGATCAGCCGGTCGGGGTTGAGCTCGCGAGCGGCGACCACATAGTCGCGCAGATTGCCGTCGCGCCCGACATAGCGGTCCATCGACAGCTGATCCGGGAAGTAGTAAAAGTTCTTGCCCTGCTGGAACTGGGTGAACGCGGGGCTGACGATGGTCGGGTCGAGAAGGCGGATGTTCGACGTTGTCGCCCGGTCGGCAGCGACCTGCTGGGCGGTGGCCGCCGCGTCGCCGCTGTAGTCGCGGTAGGTGACGACGTCGTCGGTCAGCCCGTACGCATTTCTGGTCGCCGAGATACTTCGGCTGATGTATTCGCTTTCCTTCTGCGCCGCATTGGGTTTGACGCTGAACTGCTCGACGACGAGCGGCCAGCCCGCGCCGACCACCAGCGACGAGAGCAGCAGTAGCACCACGCCGATCGCCGGGATGCGCAGATCACGCAGCACTATCGCGGAGAACACCGCCGCCGCGCAGATCACGGCGATCGCCAACAGGATCAGCTTGGCGGGCAGCACCGCGTTGATGTCGGTGTAGCCCGCACCGGTGAACGGCTTACCACCGCGGGTGTGGCTCAGCAGCTCGTAGCGGTCCAGCCAGTACGCGAACGCCTTGAGCAGCATCAGGATGCCGACGAGCGTGATCAGCTGGATGCGCGCCGCACGGCTCAGCGCGCCGGCTCTGCCGGACAGCCGGATGCCGCCGAACAGGTAGTGGCACAACAGGTTTCCGATGAAGGCCAGGAAGGTGGCGACGAACAGATAGTTCAGGACCAGACGGTAGAACGGCAGGTCGAAGGCGTAAAAGCCCAGATCCTTGCCGAACTGCGGGTCGGTGATCCCGAAGCTGTTGCCGTGCAGGAAGAGCTGCACGGTCTCCCACTGCCCGAGCGCGAACAGCCCGACGAACAAACCGATGAGCGCGGGGACCCCGAAGCCGACGAGCCGCAGTCGCGCCATCACCGCGGTGCGGTAGCTTGCCACCGGATCGTTGGGGCCGTTGGTCGGCACGAACACCGGCCGGGTGCGGTAGGCCAGCGCCAACCCGGCGAACAGGATCGAACCGATCAGCAGCGCAACGACAAGGAACAGCAGGATCTGGGTGAACAGCACCGTGGTGAACACCGAGCGGTATCCGAGTTCGCCGAACCACAGCCAGTCGACGTAGGTGTCGATCAGGCGCGGCCCGATCAGCAACAGGAGCACGATGACGGCCCCCACCGCGATGAGAATTCGGCTACGTCGTGTCAGCTTCGGCATTCGTGCCGCGGGCCGCATACCCACTCGATGACTCCAGTCTGGTTCCCGTACGTCCTGCTTGACGTGGCCACAACTCTACGCAACGGCCTTTCGCCGATGACCTAACAATGCGGCCGTTCGCCACCGGCGGACAAGGTCTTCAACGCGTCGACGGCCTCCGACAAGGTGCCGACCTTGACCAGCTCCATACCGTCCTGCGGTGCCGTCTTGGCCTCCTCGCAGTTGTCGGCCGGCACCAGGAAGATCGTCGCGCCCGCCTCGTGCGCGCTGATCATCTTGTGGGTGATTCCGCCGATGGAACCGACCTCGCCGTCACCGGTGATGGTTCCGCTGCCGGCGACGAACTGCCCGTCGTTGAGGTCGCCGGTGGTGAGCTTGTCCACCACGGCCAGGGAGAACATCAGCCCCGCCGACGGTCCGCCGATGTTGGCGAGGTTGAAGTCGACCGCGAAGGGCGCCCACGGCGCGTCGAGCACGCCGATGCCGAGGAACCCCTGATCGCGTTCGGGATGCTTGCCCAGCGTGATGGTGGCCGAGCCGGACGGCGCGTCCTTGCGGCGGTAGTCCAGGGTCACGGTGTCGCCCGGTTTGGTGTCCTTCAACAGGTCCTGGAACTCCTCGAGCTTGGTCACCGGCGTGCCGTTGACGGCGTCGATCGCGTCGCCGTCGCGCAGCTTGCCCGCCGACGGGCCCGGGTCGTTGACGTTCTCCACTGTCACCGCCATCGGGAAGTCGAGGTAGTGCAGTGCGGCGTACTCGGCGCTGCGTTCGGAGTTGCGGAAGTCGGCGGTGTTGGCCTCGTTGACCTCGTCGCGGGTCTTGTCCGGCGGGTAGACCAGATCGCGCGGCACCAGTTGTTCGCGTCCCGACAGCCACAGCGCCATCGCCTCGCCCAGCCGGAGCTGGTCGCGCTGCGACACCGTCGTCATGTTCAGGTGTCCCGACGTCGGGTAGACATCGGTCCCTTCGATCTGGACGACGGGCTTGCCGTCGACCTCGCCGAGCGTGTCGAACGTCGGCCCCGGCCCCAGGGAGACGTACGGCACCGTCACGACCGACACCAGCACCCCGAACACCAGGATCGGCACGAGCGCGACGAGTAACGTCAAAGTCCGCCTGTTCACGCCGCCCAATCTAAAGGTTGCGCCGCCGGTGACCGCGCTCACGACGTCCGGACCGGCACCTCGGGCCGCCTCGTCGGCGCCCGGACGGGGTGATTCGCTGTCAGCGAAGGCGCCCACCGACTGGGGCTCGTCCTGGTGGGTACGGTTGAGGGCATGGCTGACCTGCCTTTCGGCTTCTCCGCCGGGGATGACCCCGAGCGCGACAAGCGCAAGAAAGATCCCGACTCCGGGTCCGAGGGAACCGGCGACCCGTTCGGCATGGGCTTTCAGGGGGGATCCGAGTTCGACATGTCGCAGCTGGGGCAGATCTTCTCCAAGCTCGGCGAGATGTTCAGCGGCGCCGGCAGCGCGATGGCCGGCGGTAAGCAGTCCGGACCCGTCAACTACGACCTCGCCCGCCGGCTGGCGTCGAGCCAGATCGGTTTCGTCGCCCCGATTCCGGAGGGGACGTCCTCGGCGATCGCCGACGCCGTGCGCCTCGCCGAGACGTGGCTCGACGGCGTGACCGCGCTTCCCGCCGGCACCAACACGGCCGTCGCGTGGACGCCAACGGACTGGATCGACAACACGCTCGAGACGTGGAAGCGGCTGTGCGACCCGGTCGCCGAGCAGATCTCGACGGTCTGGGTTTCGGCGCTTCCGGACGAGGCCCGGACCATGGCCGGTCCGCTGCTGTCGATGATGACGCAGATGGGCGGGATGGCGTTCGGTTCGCAGCTCGGCCAGGCGCTGGGCAAGCTGTCGCGAGAAGTGTTGACCTCCACCGACATCGGGCTTCCGTTGGGCCCCAGAGGTGTGGCCGCGCTGATGCCCGAGGCGGTCGAGTCGCTGTCAGAGGGCCTCGAGCAGCCGCGCAGCGAGATCCTCACCTTCCTGGCCGCCCGTGAGGCGGCGCACCACCGCCTGTTCAGCCATGTGCCGTGGCTGGCCAGCCAGCTTCTCAACGCCGTCGAGGCGTTCGCCCGCGGCATGAAGATCGACATGAGCGGCATCGAGGAGCTGGCTTCCGGCCTCAACCCGGCCGCGCTGACCGACCCGGCCCAAATGGAGCAGCTGCTCAATCAGGGCATCTTCGAGCCGAAGGCCACCCCGGAACAGACCGCGGCACTGGAACGGCTCGAGACGCTGCTGGCGCTGATCGAGGGTTGGGTGCAGACCGTCGTGTCCGAGGCGCTCGGCGACCGCATCCCCGGCACGTCGGCGCTCGCGGAGATGCTGCGCAGGCGCCGCGCCACCGGCGGGCCCGCCGAGCAGACGTTTGCCACCCTGGTCGGCCTGGAGCTGCGTCCGCGCAAGATGCGCGAGGCAGCGGCCTTGTGGGAGCGGTTGACCGAGGCCGTCGGCTCCGACCGTCGCGACGCGGTCTGGCAGCATCCCGACCTGCTGCCCAGCGCCGAGGATCTCGACGAGCCCGCTGGGTTCATCGACCGGATCATCGGCGGCGACACCAGCGGTATGGACAGCGCCATCGAGGAGGCCCTCGCCGACCTCGAGAAGGACATCCAGAACCCGGACGACGACGACAAGGACGACAAGTAGGCCCCGTCGTCGCCTGTGGATAACCACCGGTGGCCGCCGCCCGGCGTGGCACGCTCGTTCGATGACGCGTTATGCGTTGAGCACCGCGACGCCTGTGCTGTTGCGGCCCGACGGGGCAGTGCAGGTGGGGTGGGATCCGCGGCGCGCCGTCGTGATCCGGCCGCCGTCGGGACTGACCTCCGCGACGCTCGCGGACCTGCTGCGTCGCCTGCAATCGGGCGCCGCGGTGGCGGACCTGAAGGCGCATGCCCCGGCGGCGGACATCGACGGCCTGGTGTCGTCTTTGGTCGACGCGGGCGTGGTCGACGCCGGCACGCCTCCGCGCGGCCGCACCGCCGCGGTGCGAATCCACGGTCGCGGGCCGTTGTCGGATCTGCTCGCCGCGTCCCTGCACTGTTCGGGAGCGCGGCTGACTCGCAGCACCCGGACCGACACGGGCGCGCCGTCGGAGCCGACGGATCTCGTCGTTCTCGCCGATTACCTGGTGACCGACCCGCGGATGGTGCGCGAACTGCACGCGGCCGGGGTCGCCCACCTGCCGGTGCGTGTGCGTGACGGCGTAGGCCTGGTGGGACCGTTGGTGCTGCCGGGCGTGACCAGCTGTCTGTCGTGTGGGGATCTTCATCGCTCCGACCGGGACGCGGCGTGGCCCGCGGTCGCGGCCCAGTTACGGCACACCGTCGGCACCGCCGACCGTGCGACGGTGCTGGCTACCGCCGCACTGGCGCTCAACCAGGTCGACCGGGTGCTGCGCGCGGTCCGCGGCGGCGAAGCGGCCCGTTGCACTGAACCTCCGCCGACGCTGGACACCACGCTGGAGTTCGACGTCAACGTGGGCTCGGTGGTTGCGCGACGATGGTCGCGGCACCCGCGCTGCGCATGCTGACATCGCCTGTTGGCAAGTCGTTGCGGTGTGTACAGCCGCGTCGTGGATGATGGTCTGGTGAGTGAGATCAAGCGGGGCCGGGCCGCGCGCAACGCCAAACTGGCGAGCCTGCCCGTCGGGATGGCCGGCCGGGCCGCGTTGGGCTTCGGCAAACGGCTGACCGGTAAGTCGAAAGACGAGGTCAACGCCGAGCTGATGGACAAGGCCGCCCAGCAGCTGTTCACCGTGCTCGGCGAGCTCAAGGGCGGGGCGATGAAGGTCGGCCAGGCGCTGTCGGTGATGGAGGCCGCGATTCCCGAGCAGTACGGCAAGCCGTACCGCGAGGCGTTGACGAAGTTGCAGCGCGAGGCCCCGCCGTTGCCTGCGGCCAAGGTGCACCGCGTGCTGGACGCGCAGCTGGGTACGAAGTGGCGTCAGCGGTTCGCGTCGTTTGACGACAAGCCCGTGGCTTCGGCCAGCATCGGCCAGGTGCACAAGGCGGTGTGGTCGGACGGTCGCGACGTCGCGGTCAAGATTCAGTACCCCGGCGCCGACGAAGCGCTGCGCGCCGACCTGAAGACGATGCAGCGCATGGTCGGTGTGCTCAAGCAGCTCTCCCCCGGCGCCGACGTCGACAGCGTGGTGGCCGAGCTCATCGAGCGCACGGAAATGGAGCTCGACTACCGCCTCGAGGCCGACAATCAGCGCGCCTTCGCCAAGGCCTACGAGGGCCATCCGCATTTCGTGGTGCCGCGGATCGTGGCCAGCGCTCCCAAGGTCGTGATCCAGGAGTGGATCGAGGGGGTGCCGATGTCGGTGATCATCCGCGAGGGCACTCAGGAACAACGAGACCTGATGGGCACCAGGCTTTTCGAGCTGACCTACGACGCGCCCCGCCGGCTCGAGATGATGCATGGCGACACGCATCCCGGCAATTTCATGCTGCTGCCCGACGACAAGATGGGCGTCATCGACTTCGGCGCCGTCGCCCCGATGCCCGGCGGGATTCCCGTCGAGATCGGTCTGGCGACGCGGTACGCGCTCAACGACGATTACGAGAACCTGCTCACCACGATGCAGAAGGTCGGGTTCATCCAGAAGGGTGAGCAGGTGTCCAAGCGCGAGATGGACGACATGATGCGCCAATACGTGGAACCGCTCGAGGTCGAGGTGTTCCACTACAACCGAAAGTGGCTGCAGCGCATCACCACCGCGAACATGCGTCCCGAGCGCGCCGCGGGCCAGATCAAGGCCGCGCGGCAGATGGACATCCCCGCCAAGCTCGCGATCCCGATGCGGGTGATCGCCTCGAATGTGGCCATCGCATGCCAGCTCGACGCGCATGTGCCGGCCAGAGAGCTTGCCACGGAACTGATTCCGGGCTTCGCGGACGAGGCCGCTTAGCCAGAATTGTCCGCGCCGAGCGCACGCTTGTCAGCGGGTCCACTCGAGGTTTGCGTAGACAACCGTACGCTCGGCGACGTCCATTTCCAGCCGTTCACGCGGCGTGCGCGGCGACGGTGTTCTTGCGCGGCCGGCCACGCGGACGCTTGCGGGCGATGATGGTGCCCCGTTCGAGGATCTCGCCACCCCAAACACCCCACGGCTCTTGCCTCTCCAGCGCGGCGGCCAGGCACTCGCGCCGGATCGGGCACTCGGCGCACAACGCCTTGGCGCGTTCGAGTTCGACGGGATTCTCCGCGAACCACAGATCGGGATCGTTCCTGTGACACGGCACCGCCAGCTTCGTCTTCTGTCGGCATGTCCCGAGTGACATGTCCAGTCCTCTGCTTCCTGGTCGTGGGTTTCGTATCTCTTCTTCGTGGGATCCGGGACCAGGTCTTGGCGGCTTGGGAATTGGCTCCGAAAAGACCAAGGCCACGGATCCGACTGCGGGTCCGTGGCCTTTTCGGCGAAATCGTGGCTCTACCTGATAGAGCTCCGATCGACGGACGACACAGTCGCGGCGGCGGCGCGGCGCTTACGCTGCGGCGTAATGGCAACGGTGGCACCGGCGGCATGCGCGGCGGACGCAGGATGCGCCGCCGCGGCGGCGGCGACATGGAGGGTCCGCGTCATGCCAGCAACGGCTACGCCGGTGAAGACGTGATTGCTATCCATGATGTCGGTCCTCCTTTCGCACAAAAAGACACCCGAGCGGTGCGATCTTGAGGCTAAGCGTAACAGCCGCTACTGACAATTGATTTTTTGACCAGCGGCTTTGGCGCGATCTTTACGACGATTGGCCGTGCTACGTGCCGTCGGCCCGTCGCCCCCGACCTTTGACCAACGCGAGCACATCGGCGCCGTACTGCTCGAGCTTGCGCGCGCCGATACCCGGGATCGCGACTAGCGCGGCGTCGTCGGTGGGCAACGTCTCGGCGATCGCGATCAACGTGTTGTCGGTGAACACCACGTACGCCGGCACGCTCATCTCCTTGGAGGTGCGCAACCGCCAGTCCTTGAGCTCACCGAGCAGCTGCTCGTCGATGTCTGACGGGCAGGTTTCGCAGCGGCGCAACATGATTGCGGCCGGCGCGGTCAGGACGCTGTTGCACACCCGGCAGCGCGGCGTCGCGCCGCGGGGACGGCGCGACTTGTTCGGTGTGTCGCCGGCATTCGACGACTGCGGTGCGATGCCGTTGAGGAACCGCGACGGTTTGCGGCTCTGACGCCCTCCGGGTGCGCGGGCCAGCGCCCAGCTGAGCGCCAAATGCACACGCGCCCTGGTGATTCCGACGTAGAGCAAACGCCGTTCCTCTTCGACCGCCTCGCTGTCCGGACCGTGCGCGAGGGCATGTGAGATGGGCAGCGTGCCGTCGGCGAGCCCGACAAGGAACACCGCGTCCCACTCCAAACCCTTCGCCGCGTGCAGCGACGCGAGCGTGACACCCTGCACGACCGGAGGATGGCGTGCGTCGGCGCGCTGTCGCAGTTCGACGATCAAGGCGCGCAGATCCAGCGTGGGCCGGACCGCGACCTCTTCGTCGACGAGTTCGGCCAGCGACGCCAGCGCTTCCCACCGCTCCCTGGCCTTGCTGCCCGGCGGCGGTTCGGCGGTGAGCCCCAGCGGTTCCAGCACCGCGCGCACCACCTCGGGCAATCCCCCGCGAGCGGGAGGTGCCCCCAGGTCGTCGAGGTCGCGTTCGGCGGCGCGCTGCAACGCCACCAACGCTTGGCGGATTTCCTGACGGCTGAAGAAGCCCTCACCGCCGCGCACCTGAAACGGCACGCCGGCTTCCGTGAGCGCCTCCTCGTAGACCTCCGACTGGGCGTTGATGCGGTAGAGCACCGCGATCTCGGCCGGCTCGGTGCCGGATTCGAGCAGGCGCTTGATGTTCTTGGCCACCGCCTTGGCCTCGGCGACCTCGTCGGGGTATTCGGCGAAGCGCGGCGCCGGCCCGGGATCGCGCTGCCCGACGAGGTGCAGCTTGCTGCCCGCCATCCGACCACGCGCGCCGGCGATGACCCGGTTGGCCAGCGACACCACCTGCGGGGTGGACCGGTAGTCGCGTTCGAGCCGAACGACCGCCGCGTCGGGGAAGCGCCGGGAGAAGTCGAGCAGGTAGCGGGGCGTGGCGCCGGTGAACGAGTAGATGGTCTGGTTGGCGTCGCCGACGACGGTGAGGTCGTCGCGCTCACCGAGCCATGCGTCGAGCACGCGCTGCTGCAGCGGTGTGACGTCCTGGTACTCGTCGACGACGAAACAGCGGTAGCGGTCGCGGAACTCCTGCCCCACCGCGGCGTCGTCCTCGATGGCCGCGGCGGTGTGCAGCAGCAGATCGTCGAAGTCGAGCAGCATGGTGCCGTCGCGGCGGGCCTTGAGCGCCTCGTATCCGGCGTAGACGGCGGCCACCTTCGCGGCGTCGAACGGGATGTCGCGGTGCACCTGTGCGACCGCGGCCGGATAGTTCTCGGGGCTGATCAACGACGCCTTCGCCCACTCGATCTCGCCCGCGAGGTCGCGGACATCGTCGGTGCTGGTCGACAGCCGGGCGCGGTTGGCGGCCTGCGCCACCACCGCGAACTTGGTGTCGAGCAGTTCCCAGCTTGTGTTGCCGACGACGCGGGGCCAGAAGTACGCCAGCTGGCGGCGGGCCGCGGCGTGAAACGTCATCGCCTGCACCGAACCGGTGCCGACACCGCCGAACGCCGCGTCGAGCGCACGCAACCGGGCCCGCATCTCTCCGGCCGCTCGCTGGGTGAACGTGACCGCGAGGACCTGGCCGGGAGCGACGTGGCCCGCCGCGACCAAGTGGGCGATGCGCCGGGTGATGGTGCGGGTCTTCCCGGTGCCCGCGCCGGCCAGCACGCACACGGGCCCGCGCGGAGCGAGCACCGCTTCGCGCTGCTCCTCGTCGAGGTCGTCGACCGCGTTCGGGGTGCTGCCCACCGAAGCGACCTCTACCGACATGCGGTCCATCTTGGCAGGGGCCGGTGACAATTGACCGATACGGCGTCGGGCATGTTCGGTCCATCGGCTACGTTGAACGCGTTATGAGCGCAGCACAGACTCCCGTGATCATGTACACCACCACCTGGTGCGGTTACTGCGTGCGTCTGAAGAAGGCGTTGCGGGTCGAGGGCATTGCGTTCACCGAGGTCGACATCGAGAAGGATCCGGCCGCAGCGGAGTTCGTCGCCAACGCCAACGGCGGCAACCAGACCGTTCCGACGTTGAAGCTGCCCGACGGTTCGACGTTGACGAACCCGACCGCGCGCGAGGTCAAGGCCAAGCTGGCGAGCTAGTCGAGCGCGGCCCAGGATTCGATGATCTCCCGGGCGATCGAGATCGAGCCGGGGAGCAGGAGCCGCGACGGTGAGTCGCTGCTCCAGTCGCCGTGGTCGAGGGCCTCGCGGATCTCGGCGCGGGTGAACCAGGCCGCCTCGGCGATCTCGCCGTCGTTGAACGAGAACTCCTGTTCGGGATCGCCGATGGCGTGGAAGCCGACCATCAGCGACCGCGGGAACGGCCACGGCTGGCTGCCCAGGTAGGTGACGTCGGTGACGGTCAGCCCGATCTCCTCGGCGATCTCGCGCACCACGCAGCTCTCGAACGATTCACCGGCCTCGACGAAACCGGCGAGGATCGAGAACAGCCGTTCCGGCCAGACCGTTTGACGGGCCAGCACCGCGCGGTCATGGCCGTCGTGCACGAGGCAGATCACCGCCGGGTCGATGCGGGGAAACTCCTCGTGGCCGTTGAGCGGATTGATCCGCGCCCAGCCACCCTTGACCGACTTGGTCGGCGCGCCGTCCACGGCGCTGAACCGCGCGTTGTCGTGCCAGTTGAGCAGCGCGGTCGCGGTCGCGACGAGTTGCGCGCTGACGTCGTCGAACACCTGGCCGGCCCTGCGCAGATCGAGCACTTCGGTTTCGGTGTGGGGATCCTCCGGACCCTCAAGCGCGCCGCGTACCGCCCACACATGCCTGCCGTCGCCCAGCCGGCCGAGGAAAACGGCGTTCTCCGGAGGGCGGTCCCCTAGCTTGGCGGTGCTGCCGAGCACGACGCGACCGTCGGAGATCAACACCTGGTTGCGGCGGTCGACGCGCAGGAGCAGCGCGTCGGGCCATCCCGCCAGCGCGGCGTCGACGTCGGTGCGCAGTGCGTCGGCGCGGTCGGCACCGACACGCGACAGCAGCGGGACGTTGCGCAGTCGGAACGGTGCCATCACTCGGTGTCCGCGTTGCGGATGTAGAGCAGCCGGTCACCGGATTCGACCGTGTCCACTTCCGGCGAATCGACCCGCAGCAGTTCCCCTCCGCGGACCACGCCGAGCACGATGTCGTGAAGATGGCGCGGGGATCCGCCCACCTCTTTGGGCGTCACTTCTCGTTCGGCGATCGCGAAGCCGGCGTCGGGCGTCAACAGGTCTTCCATGATCTGCACAACGCTGGGCGTCTGTGTGGCTATGCCGAGCAGCCGGCCCGCGGTCTCCGACGACACGACGGTCGAGTCGGCGCCCGACTGCCGCAGCAGGTGCTGATTGTCAGATTCGCGGGCGGCGGCGATGATCTTGGCGTTCGGCGCGAGTTCGCGTGCCGTCAGGGTGACCAGCACCGCGCTGGCGTCGTCGTCGGTGGCGACGATGATCGACTTCGCATGCTGGGCGCTGGCCAAGCGCAGGATGTCGGCCTTGGTCGCGTCGCCGTGGACGGTGACCAATCCGGCGCTGCGGGCGCGTTCGAGCACGCCCGCGTTCTCGTCAACGACGACGATGTCGGCGGGTGCGACCTCGTCGCCGACCATCGCGGCGACCGCCGTCCTGCCCTTGGTGCCGTAGCCGATGACGACGGTGTGGTTGCGCACTCTGCTCCTCCATCGCTGGATCTTCAATGCCGCCCGCGACTGGCTGGTCAGCGTTTCCACCGTCGTACCGATCAGCACGATCAGGAACGCGACGCGCAGCGGGGTGATCACCAGGACGTTGATCAACCGGGCCTCGGGGGTGAACGGGGTTATGTCGCCGTAGCCGGTCGTCGACAGCGACACCGTCGCGTAGTACAGGCAGTCCAGGAACGACAGCTGGTTGTCCTGCACATCGCGGTAGCCGTCGCGGTCCAGGTAAACGATGAACACGGCGGCGAGAAGCGCCAGCGTCGCGTAGATGACGCGACGGATGATCCGCTGGGTGGGGCTGACCCACGGTTCGGGGATCCGCAGGATGTCGACGAGCCGCGAGTCGGGCTGCGAGGTCAGGTCCTGCTCGATCGCGGCGAGCCGGCGCCGCAGCCTACCTTTCGCCACGAAGACCCGTTACCGGTCTCGCAGGGTTGTGCACGCCACAATGTAATCATGACCTCTCCCCCGGCCGAACTGCAGCAAGTCGCCAACCCGTCGCGCGCCTATCGGATGGCGGCCGGCCTGCTGGGTATCGGGACGCTGCACTTCGTCGCCCCGAAGCCGTTCGACGGCATCATTCCGGCCGAGCTGCCCGGCAGCCCGCGCTTCTACACCTACGCTTCGGGCGTCGCCGAAATCGGTGTGGCCGGTCTACTGCTGTGGCCGAAGACGCGACGTTTCGGCGCGTTGGCCGCCGTCGCGCTGTTCCTCGCGGTGTATCCGGCCAACATCAACATGGTGCGGCTGTGGAAGAACAAACCGCTGCCGATGCGGTTGATCGCGATCGCCCGCCTGCCGCTGCAGATTCCGATGATCGTCGAGGCCGTGAAGGTCTATCGCACCTCTTAGGCCGCATCCGCCGTCTCCAACAGCCCGGCCAACTCGTCGAGGTCGGGCAGTTTTTCGGGGGTGAGGGTGACGCCGCTGCGCACATAGTGGAACGCCGCCCGCACCGACTCGACCGGAACTCCATGCAGCGCCGCCCACGCCTGCCGGTACACGGCGAGCTGAATCGCGTTGTGCTGTATCGCTTCCGGTGCGCTCGGCGGTTCTCCGGTCTTCCAGTCGACCACGACGGCGCCTCCGTCGTCGTCGGCGAACACGGCGTCGATGCGTCCGCGCACCACCCGGTCGCCGATGACCATGTCGAACGGCACCTCGACGTCGATCGGGCTACGGGCGGCCCACGGCGACACCGCGAACGCCGCCTGCAACTCGGCCAGTTCCTCGGTGACGGCGGTCTCGTGGTCGACCGCGCCCGGCAGATCGTCGAGGTCGAACAGCCGCTCGGCGTGGTGAAAGCGCTGCACCCAGTCGTGAAATGCGGTGCCCAGCAACGCATGCGGGTCGGGCCGCGTCGGCAGCCTGCGGCGAAGCCGCTGCGACACCGCATCGGGATCCTTGTTGAGTTCGACCATCGTGCTGACCGAGAGCTGCAGCGGTAGTGCAGCGGTCGACGGTTCGACGACCCGGTTGCGCTCCTCGATGAGCGCGTCGACGTCGTCGGCCCACCCTTCTTCGGAGTCGACGAGTTCCTCGGTGTGCGTGCCCGCCATTGCCTGGGCGACAAGAGCCGCCCCGCGGGTCACGTCGTTACGATGCGAACCCGCCGGATCGGCGGGCCAGACGGCTTCGATCGCCGTGTCGCACAGGGGGTTCGGCTCGCCGTCGGCGGGGGCGGGCGCCCAATGTTCGACGACGCCGCAGGGTCGTCCCTCGTCGGCGGCCTGGTCGATGATGTCCTTGAGCTCGCACAGGAATTCCGACGGGCCGCGGGCCTTGCTCTCGGAGGCTCCCCAGTGATGGCCCGACAGCAGCAGGGTGTCCTCGGAGCGGGTGAGCGCCACGTAGAGCAGGCGGCGTTCCTCGTCGATGCGGCGTTGTTCGAGGTTCTTCTTGTGTTCGGCGATCACGTCGGACAACCGCTTGCGGTCGTTGACATCGGTGGTGTCGAGCACCGGGACCCCGTGCTCGGACAGCGTCGCCCGGTCGCCGCGCAGCAGCGGCGGCAGGTCCCCCGCGTCGGTGAGCCACGTGCGGGCGGTGCCGGCGGAGGGAAACACCCGTCCGCTCAGGTGCGGAACGGCGACGACCTGCCATTCGAGTCCCTTGGCCGCGTGAATGGTCAGGATCTGCACCCGGTCGGCGGCGACGGAGGTTTCGGCGGGGGCCAACCCGTTCTCCACCTCCTCGGCGGCGTCGAGGTACGCCAGCAGGCCCGTGACATCGGCGCCCGGACGATTCGCGAAGTCGGCGACCACGTCGGCGAACGCGTCGAGATGTTCGGTGCCCGACCACCCCGCCGAGACCGGGCGACGCGCACGCACTTCGGTGTCGATGCCGAGAACGCGGCGCACCTCGGCCACGAGTTCGGGCAGCGGATGCGATAGGTGCGCCCGCAATGCGGTGAGCTCGCGACCGAGCGCGACGATCCGCGCGTGACCCGCCAGCGAATACTGTTCGGGCGCACCGGGATCGGTGACGGCTTCGGCGAGGCATGCGGTGTCGGCGTCGGGGGCGGCCTGCGCTGCGATGCGGTCGGCGACCCCGGCGGGTTCGGCCTGCCCGGTGTCGTCGAGTTGCACTGCGCGCCGCCACAGTGCGGTGATATCACGGGCACCCAGCCGCCAGCGCGGCCCGGTGAGCACCCGCATGGCCGCGCTGCCCGCCGTCGGGTCGGCGATCATCCGCAGCATCGCCACCACGTCGGCGACCTCCGGCACGCCCAAGAGGCCCGCCAGTCCGACGACCTCGACCGGCACACCGCGGGCGGTGAGCGCGTCGGCCATCGGTGCGGCGTCGGCGTTGCGCCGCACCAGCACGGCTGCCGTCGGCGCCGGCACTCCCTCGTCGCGGGCGCGGTCGTAGAGGCCGGCGATGTGGTCGGCGACCCAGTCCCGTTCGCCTGCAACATCGTTCAGCAGCGCGCACCGGATCGTTCCCGGCTGGGCATCGGGTCGGGGCAGGAGTGAGCGCACCGCGACCGAACGACGCCGCGCCTGCTCCGAAACGGCGTTGGCCAGGTGCAGCGCACGGGGCGGGTTGCGCCAGCTCGTCCGCAGCTCCAGGGTGGGCGCCGGCGTCCCGTCCGACCGCGGGAAATCAGTGGTGAAGCGCGGCAGGTTGGTCGCCGATGCGCCGCGCCACCCGTAGATCGACTGGATGGGGTCGCCGACCGCGGTCAGCGCGAGGTCGTCGTCCGCCCCGCCGCCGAACAACGACGACAACGCGACCCGCTGCGCATGCCCGGTGTCCTGATACTCGTCGAGCAACACCACCCGGTACCGCCGACGCAGTTCCTCGCCGACCTGTGGAAAGTTCTCGGCCAGCCGTGCGGCCGAGGCCATCTGCATGCCGAAGTCCATCACCTTCTCGGCGCGCATCCGCTGATGCAGCGCGTCGATCAGCGGCACCAACTCTGTGCGTTCGGTCTGGGTGGCCAGCAGCCGCAGCAGCCATTGGCTGGGCCCCCGGTCGCGCTGGTACGGACCGGCGGGCAGCGTGTGCACCAGCCGCTCGAGCTCAACGTGCGTATCGCGCAGTTGATCGGTGTCGACGAGATGCTCGGCGAGCTGACCGGCCAGGCGCAACACCATCGACGTCACCGCCGCGGGCGTCTTCTCCGTGTCGAGTTCTGGGTGCTCGCACACGACTCGAAAGGCCAACTGCCACCGTTCGGTTTCGCTCAGCAGCCGGGTCTCGGGCTCCACCGGAAGCAGCAGGCCGTGCTCGCGCAGCAGGTTGCCGGCGAACGCGTGATACGTGCTGACTGTGGGCGGTTCGTCGGTGAGGTCGCCGCTCTGCAGCAGCCCGGCACCGGCGAGCCGGGCAAGCCGGGTGCGGACACGGCGCAGAAGTTGTCCGGCGGCCTTGCGCGTGAAGGTGAGGCCGAGAACCTCGCCGGGACGGGCGAACCCGTTCGCGACCAGCCACACCACCCGCGCGGCCATCGTCTCGGTCTTGCCCGCACCGGCGCCGGCGATCACCACGACAGGACCCGGAGGGGCGGCGATCACGGCGGCCTGCTCGTCGGTCGGCGCGAAAAGGCCAAGCGCGGCGGCGAGTTCGTGTGGACTGTAGCGCGGCGTCATGGCTGTCCTCCTGCGGCGGCCTGGGCGGGACACATCGCCCGCACGGGGCAGTGGGCGCAGCCGTCGTTGATCCGCGCGACGAACTCCGGGCCCTGGGTGGCCGCCGCCGCCCGGCGCACAGAGTCGCGCCACGCGGCGTGCTTCTCCGGTGTCAGCGCGTCCTGTTCCCGATCGGTCGGACCCGACGCGCCGTTCTTGCCCAGGTACACCAGACGGCCGCCGCCCGGCGAATCTCCCTGTTCGAAAAGGCCTTCGGCGATGGCGAGTTGGTACATCGCCAGCTGGGCGTGGTTCTGCGCGTCGTCCTTGGTCACCGGGCTCTTGCCGGTCTTGAGGTCGATGACGACGAGGCGCCCCTCACCGTCGCGCTCGAGGCGGTCGACCCGCCCACGCACCCGCACAGCGGGCTCACCGTCCGCGCCATCGACCACGACACCGTCGACGCCGATCTCGGTTCCGACCTCGGTGAGCCGGCCCCTGGTCTGCGCGCGCCACTGCGCGAAGGTCGCCAACATCGCGCGGTGCCGGGTGAGTTCGTTGTCGGCATACCAGTCGGAGTCGAACGGCAGCTTGGGCCAGACGTTTTCGAGCTCGTTGACCATCTGGCTCTCGGTGCGCCCCGGGTCGGAAACGAGGGCGTGCACCAGGGAGCCGACGGCCGATCGCACGTCGCGGCCGTCGGCGCCGCCGTGACGCTCCAGCAGCCAGCGCAACGGGCAGTCGGTGAGCATCTGCAGCGTCGACGGCGACAGCGTCACGGTGTGGTCGTCGCCGCTCCACAGCGGATCCTCGCTGGACAGCGGCGTCATCGACTGCCACTGCCCGGGGTCGGCACCCGGCACCCCGGCCGCCGCCAGCCGCGCCAAAAGCGTTGCAGCGCAGGAACGCGACGTGTCGTCGACGGCGCCGTCAGCGGCGCACACCACTGCGCGCAACCGTCCCACCAACGCCGCGGGCGCCAACACGCGCGGCGCGATGACAGGCGTGGTGATGTCGGAGTCGTCACTTACGACCAGAGCGCTCAACTCATAGCAGAACGCCGACGGAAGCAACGACTCGTCACCGCTGTCGCTGTCGACGGCCGTCACCAGCAGCCGACTGCGGGCACGGCCCATCGCCGCGATCAGTAGGCGGCGTTCCTCCGCCAGCAACGGCGCCCGGGTCGACACACCGTCGGCGCCTTCGGTGACACCGTCCAGCAGGTCGACCAGGTGCTGGGTGGCCAACACGCCGCCCCGCGGAACGGTGTTGGGCCACAAGCCTTCCTGAACTCCGGCGATGACGACGAACTCCCACTCGCGTCCCATCGCGGCGTGGGCGCTGAGCACGGCTACCGCCTCGGCCTGCCCACCCTCGTCTCGGGCGGGCAGCCCGAGACTCGCGACGTGGTCGATCAGCCCGCGCAGGGTGGCGCCCGCGGTCCGGTTCACGTACTGCTCGACGACGTCGAACAACGCGGTGACGGCGTCGAGGTCGCGGTCGGCCTGCGCACCGGATACTCCGCCGCGTTCGCTCGCCGCAAGCCAGCGGCGTTGTAATCCGGTGCGGTGCCACGCCTGCCATAACGTGTAGCGCGGATCGGCTCCGGCCTCGGAGCTGCGGCGGGCAGCGGCCAGCACCTTACGCACGCGGTCCAACGGCCGGCCGAGATTCTCCGGCAACCCGTCGACGCCGTGCTCGAACGCCTCGACCAGCAGTTCGCCGAACTCGCGGGGAGGTTGGGAGCCGTCAATGCGTCGCAGCGCGCGTCGTAGCTGGCGCAACGACACCGGGTCCACGCGTCCGATCGGGCCGGTGAGCAGTGCGGACGCCTGTTCGGCGTCGAGCCCGTGTGCCGTCGCGGCCAGCACCGTGAGCAGAGCCCGCACGGCGGGTTGGTCCCCGAGCGGTGCCGCCGGCGCCGGCGTGTCCACCGGAACGCCCGCGGCGGCCAGGGTGCGGGCCAGCGCCGCGCCGAGCCGAGGCACCGATCGCACGATGACCGCCATCTGGGACCACGGGACGCCGTCGACCAGGTGTGCCCGTCGTAGCGCGTCGGTGATCATCGCCGACTCCGCGTGCGGCGAGGCGGCGATGCGGACGGCCACTGTGCCGGACGGGCCCGGCGCTCCCGTCAGCACGCGGCCGTGTTCGACGCCGGGCAGCCGTCGCGCGACCTCGGTGATGGCCTCGGCGACCGCCGGTGCGCAGCGGCGCGACTCGGTGAGCACGATCGCCGGCTCCTCGCCGCGCAACAGCGCCGGGTCGGCGCCGCGGTAGCCGAACACCGCCTGGTTGGGATCGCCCGCGAGCACGGTGATTTCGGCGCCCGCAGACAGCACCCGGACCAGTCGCGCGGCCTGCGGATCGAGCTGCTGCGCGTCGTCGACGAGGAGGACTTTGACCCGGGCCCGTTCGGCGGCCAGCAGTTCACTGTCGGTGGCGAGCGCCTCGAGTGCCGCACCCACCAGTTCGGCCGCGCCCAGTGCGGGGATGGTGGCCTGCGGTGCCGCCATGCCCACGGCCGAACGCAACAGCATGATCTGTTCGTAGGCTTGGGCGAACTGACCGGCCGCCAGCCACTCCGGCCTGCCCGAGCGCCGCCCGATGCGCTGCAGGTCTACGGGATCGATGCCCCGTTCAGCGCAGCGGGCCAACAAGTCTCGCAGCTCGTTGGCGAAGCCGACCGTGTTCAACGCCGGCCGCAGGTGGTGCGGCCACGCGGTGGCTGCGCGGTCACCGTCCTCGAGGTCGCCAGCGAGCAATTCGCGGATGATGCCGTCCTGTTCGGCGCTGGTGATCAACCGCGGTGGCGGATCGCCGTTGCGCTGGGCGGCCAGGCGCAGCACGGCGAACGCATACGAGTGCACGGTGCGCACCAACGGTTCGCGCACCGCCGCGCGGGTGCCCGCCTGTAACAGCGTGGAGGTGATGCGGGCACGCGCCTGTGCGCCGAGCCGGGACGAACCGGTCAGCAGCAGAACCGATTCCGGATCCATGCCCGCGGCGATGTGCGCGACCGCCACCGACACCAGCAGCGAGCTCTTACCGGTGCCGGCTCCTCCGATCACCCGGAAGACGCCGCGTGTGCCGGGATCGGTGAGCGCGCTCGGCGTGAGGTCGGTGTGCGGTGCGGACATGAGGGCATGAGACCACGGGGGTCCGACAAGTTGCCCTGAGCGGGACTGGCAGCATCAACAGCCGTGACCGAACTTCTGCACGTGCACCGCTACGGGCCGGCCGGGCCCGCACAGGTATTGGCGATCCACGGCGTCACGGGCCACGGTCAGCGGTGGCAGACGCTGGCCACCCGCCACCTGCCCGAGTACGCGGTCGTCGCACCGGACCTGATCGGACACGGGCACTCGTCATGGGCGGCGCCCTGGTCGATCGACGCGAACGTCGCGGCGCTGGCCGCGCTGCTCGAGAACCCCGCCGTGGTGGTCGGGCACTCCTTCGGCGGCGCGGTGGCGCTGAATCTGGCTGCCGTGCGGCCGGACCTGGTCTCGCGGATCGTCCTGCTGGACCCCGCCGTGGGCCTCGACGGCGACTGGATGCGCCAGATCGCCGACGACATGTTCGCCTCCCCCGACTACACCGACCGCGCCGAGGCGCGCGCCGAGAAAGCCAACGGGTCGTGGGGTGAGGTCGAGCCCGCCGAACTCGACCGCGAACTCGACGAGCATCTGGTCACGCTGCCGTCCGGACGGGTCGGCTGGCGGACCAGCATTCCGGCGATGATGTCGTACTGGAGCGAGCTCGCCCGCCCGGTCACGTTGCCGCGCAGCGGTGCTCCCACGACACTCGTGCGCGCCGGCCGCACCAAACCGCCGTACGCGAACGACGAACTCATCGCCACGCTCACGCAGCATCTCGGTGCGGACTTCACGCTGCAGGAGTGGGACTGCGATCACATGGTGGCGCAGGCCAAACCCGCCGAGACGGCGGCGTTGATCCGCGAGCAGCTCGAGTCGTAACGATGGCGCGGGTCACCGACGAGCAGGTGGAGGCCGTGCGTGCGCTGGTTGCCGCGATCCCGCCGGGCCGCGTGTCGACCTACGGCGACATCGCCGATGCCGCAGGGCTTTCCAGCCCTCGCATCGTCGGCTGGATCATGCGCACCGACTCGTCGGACCTGCCGTGGCACCGGGTGATCACCGCATCGGGTAAACCGGCTCCGCACCTGGCGACGCGGCAACTCGAGCGTCTTCGCGCCGAAGGCGTGCTCGCCCATGACGGACGGATCCGGCTTGCCGAGGTGCGGCACGAATTCTGAGCCGAACGCCGCTTCTCAGAGCACGAGGCGGACCAGCGCCGCGGTGCGCGCCAGACCGGGGAAGGCGGCCGCCGTCGACCGCGGATGAAGCGCGTGCACGGCGATGCGGAACATCAACGCGCGCAACAACATCTGCGGCCATTCGGGAAGCGGACTCCAGCGTTCGATCAGCCCGTCGTCGGCCTCGCCCCAAGACAGCGCATCGACCACCACGACGCCCGCCGCCCAGGACGCCGGACGCCAGTACGGGATGATGTCGGTGATCCCGGGTGCGGCGGTGCCGGCGAAAAGCACCGTGCCGTAGAGGTCTCCGTGGACCAGCTGGCTCGGACTCTTCGTCGGCTTACGCAGGGTGGCAAGCTGATTGAGCAGTTCGACCGACCGCTGCCCGTCGGCGGAACCCGGCGATACCTTGGCGCCCGGCGGCAACGAGTGCAGCGGCCGTTCCTCCCACGCGGCGCGGTCGGCGGCGATGAACACATCGACGTCGCCCCACGGCGCCACCGGTGGCTGCGTCAAGAACCTCGGGCGTTCGAGCTTGGCCGTCGCCTCGTGCAAGCGCACCGCGGCCGAGACCACCTCGTCGTGGCGGGGTTCGGGAGTTCCGGCGACGAAGGTGTCCGCGCGCCACCCCGCAACGACATACCGTCCGTCGGTGGACCGCACGGGACGCGCCAGGCGCACCCCGTCGACGAACAACGTCTCGCGGACCTTGGCCGACCATGCGGCGCGGGCGTGGTCGGCGACCATCGACACCACCACCTCGCCGCAGCGCCACCCGCCCTCCCAACCCGGCCCGAGCGCAACGGGCGCGACACCGGTCAGGCCGAACGCGGCCAGCACATGATCCGGTGGCCGTTCGACAGTCACCACCTCAGCGTAAGCGGAGTTTCGGCAAACCAGCCGTTAGTACATGACCATGTCGGGTTCGAGTTGATGACCCCATGCGACGATGCCGCCCTGTACGTGCATCGCGTCGGAGAACCCGGCGTTCTTGGCGATGGCCAATACCTCGGCCGAACGCACACCGGTCTTGCAGTAGAACACCGGCGTCCGGTCGGTGGGCAACTTGGCCAGCGCCTCGCCCGATTCGAAGGCGCCCTTGGGGATCAGCTCGGCACCCTCGATGCGGTTGATGTCCCACTCGACCTGTTCGCGCACGTCGATCAGCGCCAGCGGCTTGCCGGAGTCGAGCAACTCCTTGAGCTCGCGCGGGGTGATCGTCGAGCCGGCCGCGGCCTCCGCGGCGGCGTCGGACACCACGCCGCAGAACTCCTCGTAGTCGATCAGCTCGGTGATCTTCGGCGTCGACGGGTCCTTGCGGATCTTGATCGTGCGGTACGTCATGTCGAGCGCGTCGTAGACCATCAGGCGGCCCAGCAGTGTCTCGCCGATGCCGGTGATCAACTTGATCGCCTCGGTGCCCATCACCGACGCGACCGAAGCGCACAGGATGCCCAGCACCCCGCCCTCGGCACAGGACGGCACCATCCCCGGCGGCGGCGGCTCCGGGTACAGGTCGCGGTAGTTCAAGCCGAGCCCGTTCGGGGCGTCCTCCCAGAAGACCGAGATCTGGCCTTCGAACCGGAAGATGGACCCCCAGACGTAGGGCTTGTGCGCCAGCACGGCGGCGTCGTTGACGAGGTAGCGCGTCGCGAAGTTGTCGGTGCCGTCGAGGATCAGGTCGTACTGCTCGAAGAGGTCGACGGCATTGTCGGGTTCCAGCCGGAACTCGTGCAGGTTGACCGTCACCAGCGGGTTGATGTCCAGGATCGAGTCGCGGGCGCTCTCGGCCTTCGAGCGGCCGATGTCGGACTGGCCGTGAATGATCTGGCGCTGCAGGTTCGACTCGTCGACCACGTCGAACTCGACGATCCCGATGGTGCCGACGCCGGCCGCGGCGAGGTAGAGCAAGGTCGGCGAGCCCAGCCCGCCGGCGCCGATGACCAACACCCTGGCGTTCTTCAGCCGCTTCTGCCCGTCCAGGCCGAGGTCGGGGATGATGAGGTGACGGCTGTAGCGCGCCACTTCCTCGCGGGTGAGTTCGGCCGCCGGTTCTACCAGCGGCGGCAACGGTGTCGACACCGTGTTTCTCCTTGATCCACCTGATTCAACGTCTATGACCATCACAGCAGTTACGACATTCAACAGCAACGAGCGGTGATCGCTTCCCTCAGGCATACCCGCACGCTCGTGGCCGGTGAACGTGCGCAAGATGTCGAGAATCCGCGGCGTGTCGTGTTCAAACACGCACGCTCGCGCCAACGGGACGTCAGGCGATTGGGTACGGCCAGGGGTTGGGCTTGCAGCTGTGGTTGTCGGGCTGGACCGACTGCGGGTCGAAGCGAGCGGCGTCGTTGTTATTGGTCGAGAACGTCTGCTGCATCATGACCGGCGCCAGTTGGTCGTCACCCCCGCACGGTTCATGCCGCTGATAGCCGATCGCGTGGCCGACCTCATGGTTGATCACGTACTGCCGATAGGAGCCGATGTCACCCTGGAACGGCACCGCGCCGCGCACCCAGCGCGCCTCGTTGATGAACACGCGCGGCTGCCCGTCGCGGTAGGCGGGGTTGTAGCAGGACGCCTCGAGTTGGATGTCGTAGCCGCAGCCCTCGCGCACGGTCATCGGCGTGCTCAGCGAGACCCGGAAGTCGGGTTCGATTCCGGACGAGGCGTCGATGCGGCTGAACGCGAACTGCGGGTTGTGCGTCCAGCTCTTGGGATTGGCCAGCGTCTCGGTGACCATGCGGGCGAAGGCCTCGTCGCCGCCGAACGGCGCGGTGTCGATGCCGTCTTCGACCTCGACGGTGTAGGTGAACGTCTTCGCGGTGCCCTGGCCGATCTGCGGTGTGGTGCCCGGCACGATATGCCACGTCTTGGCGCCGGCCTCGGTGAACGGACCACCCTGCGGCAGGATGCCGGTCGGCAGGTTGGCGTCGAACTGCGTCAGCCCCTTGGGCGGGGCGCCGATGATCGCCGTGCTCGCCACCCCGATAGTCGGCGGTCCCTGCACCGGCCCCTCGGCCTGCTTGGGTGCGGGGGCGCTGGTGCCGGTGATCGTCTGGTAGATGACGACGGCGGTCAACACGATCAGCACGGGCAGCGCGTAGGCCCGCCAGCCGTAGGTGGAGACGAAGCGACCGAGCCACGTCTGTTTGCGGAAGCCGCGGTGCTCGTCGCGATTGGACCTCATCCGGCCCGAGCTCTCCGCGAGCGGATCGCGCTGGGCGCGCAGCGGCTCGCGCCATTCACTGCGCAGCGCGGGCACGCGAACACCCCCGCCGTGTTCGGGACCCATCTGTCCTCCTCGAGTACGGGAGTCGTAGGTCACCGCAACAGGATGACACAGGCCAGCGGCCTCAGAGTTTTGGCGCGCCATCGACCCTCCACTGCGTTGTAAGCCGCGCCTCACCTGCACGCTTTAGCAACGGTAGTAAGGTCATTGCGGAACCAGACCTGACGCCGGATGAAGGATGCGATGAGCGATCTCGCCAACACCGCCGCGAAAAGAGGCGCGCAGCCGGGCGGCGAAGTGTTGAACCGGCGCGGCGGCAGGCTGCCGCGCGATGAGCGCCGGGGACAGCTACTGATTGCTGCCAGCGAGGTTTTCGTTGAACGCGGCTACCACGCGGCGGGCATGGACGAGATCGCCGAGCGCGCCGGAGTGAGCAAACCCGTTCTCTACCAACACTTCTCGTCGAAGCTGGAGTTGTACCTGGCGGTGTTGGCCAGGCACGTGGAGAACCTGGTCTCCGGTGTGCGCCAGGCGCTGCGCACGACCACCGACAACCGACAGCGGTTGCGCGCGGCCGTCCAGGCGTTCTTCGACTTCATCGAGCACGACGGCCAGGGTTACCGGCTGATCTTCGAGAACGACTACGTCAACGAACCGCAGGTCGCCGCGCAGGTGAAGGTGGCCACCGAGGCCTGCACCGACGCCGTCTTCGATCTGATCAGCCGGGATTCCGGACTGGAGGCGCACCGCGCCAGGATGATCGCGGTCGGGCTGGTCGCGACCAGCGTGGACTCCGCCCGCTACTGGCTCAACAACGACCGGCCGATCTCCAAGGAGGCCGCGGTCGAGGGCACCGTCCAGTTCGCTTGGGGCGGACTGTCACACGTGCCGCTTACCCGGTCTTAGCCCCCAGTCCGACCCCGAAGCCGACACGACGGACGTCGGCCGCGCCGATCTCCACGTACGCGATCTTCGACGTCTGCACCAGAAAGCGCCGCCCCTTCTCGTCGGTCAGTGCCAGCACACCCGAATCCTTGGCCAGCGCCTCGGTGAACAACTGCTCCACCTCGCTTGGTGTCTGCGCGCTGTTGAAGCTCAGCTCGCGCGGGCTGTCCGTGACACCGATCTTGACCTCCACGCCGGGGCCCCTTTCCGTCTTTCGAATAACTTGAGCTAAGGCTAGTGGACGGCCGGAGCGCACACCGCGCCGGTGAGTTCGCGGTCAGCGAAGCGTCGAGACCAACGGCGACCGAACCGAGTCCGGACCGTAACCAACACACGGCTCAGTGAACCTCAGCTGTCACTTCCATCTCGATAGCATCAGGCGCGGTAATGCTAAAGACGACTGGAAAAGCCCAATGAAAAGGTCTTATACCGCGCACTCACCGTATTCTCTGGCCCCGACCGAGCGGATTCCCAGCTATTACTCGGATTATCCCGAGCCGCCCCTCGACGATTTCGACTACGAGTACCCCGGCCAGTCCGACCCCGAGGACTACGACGAGTACGAGCAGCACTACGACGAGGAGAGCATCGACCGGCGCTGGATGTGGGTCGCCGGCATCGCAGGGGTGATCCTGTTCATCGCGATCGGCACGACCGGAATCATCCTCGGCGGCGGGGACAGCGGATCGGTCTCCGCCACAGCGACATCCGAGGCGCCCGCGCCGTCGAGCGCACCCGCCACCACCGCACCGCGCGCCTCGGGGGCTGCCCCCGTCGTCCCCTCGCTGCCGCCGGAGACTGTCACGACGATCACCCCGACCGCCGAGACGACGCCGCCGCCGGTCGCCCCCGCACCCACTCCCACCGCGCAGGCGGCCGTTCCCCCGCCGGCACCGGCATCACCTCGGACCTTCACTTACCGGGTGACGGGCAACCGCCAGCTGCTCGACCTGGTCACGGTGATCTACACCGACGGACAGGGCGCGCTACGGACCGACGTCAACGTCGCACTGCCGTGGGTCAAACAGGTGGTCCTCGACCCGGGCGTCGAGCTCAAGTCGGTCACCGCGACCAGCGTCGCCGGCCAGCTGAACTGCAGCATCCTCGATGCCTCGGGCACGCTGGTCGCCTCGCAGAACAACAACTCGATGATCGCGACCTGCACCCAGTAGTTCAGGCGAGGTATTTCAGGCCAGGCCCAGTTCCTCCATCCGGGAGGCATGTGTCCGCTGCAACCGGTCGAAGAACTCGGTCATCTGCGTGAGCCCTTCGCCGCCGGCCATCACCAGGTCGACGAGCTCGTCGTGGTCGGCCAGCACGAACTGCGCCTGGGTGATGGCCTCGCCGAGCAGCCGGCGCGACCATAGCGCGAGCCGGTGGCGCTGTCTGTCGCTGGCCGTCACCGCCGACCGCACCTCCGCGACGACGAACTGGGAGTGGCCGGTCTCGGAGAGCACCGCGCGCACCACCTCCGCGACCACGTCGGGCAGGGCGTGCGCTATCTCGAGGTAGAAATCGGCCGCGAGAGCGTCGCCGACGTAGGTCTTGACGAGCGCTTCTAGCCACGTGCTCGGCGTGGTCAGCCGATGGTAATTCTCAAGCGCGGACGCGTATTTCGTCATTGCCGGCACGACGTCGACCCCGCGGCGCTCGAGCGCGTCGCGCAGCACCTCGTAGTGGTTCATCTCGGCGGCCGCCATGGTCGCCATGTTGATGCGTCCGCGGAGGTTGGGCGCCATACGGGCTTCGTCGGTGAGCCGGTAGAACGCCGCCACCTCGCCGTAGGCAAGCAGTGCGAACAGCTCGTTGACGCCCGGATGGTCGGCCGACACACCCGACGTCGCCGAGTCGGTTTGCCCGGGAGCCGAAGGCGTCGTGTTCATGGGCCCAACAATAAACGCCGTCGGCGGGTCGCTCGTCGGGCCGAGGCCGCCAGGTATGATGGGTGCGGGCGTGGTAGTTGGCAAGACGTTTTGTAGGCCGCCTCGACCCAAGAAATGTGCGTGCACGCAGTCGGTCCGCCTACCTCAGTGCAGGGCCCTTGGTCTCCAACAGGCCATCTCTTGTCGAACTCGTGCGCGCGTGGAAGCCATGAGGATGACAATTGAAAGGCCTCGTTTTCGCGTATGACGCATCTCAATCCCACATTTGCTGAACTGGGAGTTCGCGACGAAATCGTCCGCGCTCTCGCCGAGGATGGCAAAGAACATCCCTTCGCAATTCAAGAGCTGACCATGCCGATGGCACTGGCCGGAGATGACCTGATCGGTCAGGCCCGCACCGGTATGGGCAAGACCCTCGCGTTCGGTGTGCCGCTGCTCCAGCGGATCACGACCGACCCGGACCGGCCCCTGACGGGCGTTCCGCGGGCGCTGGTGGTCGTTCCAACCCGCGAACTCTGTCTGCAGGTGTACGGCGACCTGGCGGCCGCCGCGAAGTACCTTACCGCCGGCGAACGCAAGCTCTCAGTCACGTCGATCTACGGCGGCCGGCCCTACGAGGGCCAGATCGAGGCGCTCGAGAAGGGCGTGGACGTGGTCGTCGGCACGCCCGGGAGACTGCTCGACCTAGCCCAGCAGGGTCATCTGAAGCTCGGCGGCCTGTCGATGCTGGTTCTCGACGAGGCCGACGAGATGCTCGACCTCGGCTTCCTGCCGGATATCGAGCGGATTCTGCGCCAGATCCCCGACAGCAGGCAGTCGATGCTGTTCTCGGCGACGATGCCGGACCCGATCATCACGTTGGCCAGGACCTTCATGAACCAGCCGACGCACATCCGGGCCGAGGCCCCGCATTCGGCGGCCACCCACGACACCACCGAGCAGTTCGCCTACCGCGCCCACGCGCTGGACAAGGTCGAGATGGTCAGCCGCATCCTGCAGGCCGAGGGTCGCGGCGCGACGATGATCTTCACCCGCACCAAGCGCACCGCCCAGAAGGTCTCCGACGAGCTCGCCGAGCGCGGGTTCAAGGTCGGCGCCGTGCACGGTGACCTCGGACAGGGCGCGCGTGAGAAGGCACTCAAGGCGTTCCGCACCGGCGAGATCGACGTGTTGGTCGCCACCGACGTCGCCGCCCGCGGCATCGACATCGACGACGTCACCCACGTCATCAACTACCAGATCCCCGAGGACGAGCAGGCCTACGTGCACCGCATCGGGCGCACCGGGCGCGCCGGTAAGACCGGCGTCGCGGTGACCCTCGTCGACTGGGACGAGATGGCGCGCTGGGCGATGATCGACAAGGCGCTGAACCTGGGCTGCCCCGATCCCGCCGAGACGTACTCCAGCTCACCGCACCTCTACAGCGAGCTGAACATCCCGGCCGGCGCCACCGGCACGGTCGGCGAGCCGGTGAAGGTGCAGAGCAGCAGGCGCGCACCGGCGGAGAAGTCAGCCGAGGCCCCGGCCCGCAAGCGCAACCGCAACCGTCGTCGCACCCGCGGCGGCAAGCCGGTCACCGGACATCCCGAGGCGTCCGCAACGGCGTCCGACCAGGACTCCGGCGGCAGTGGCGAGGGTTCCGGCGATACGGCTCCGGCGAAGCGCAGGCGCCGTCGTCGGCCCCGCAAGGCCGCGGCCAGCGCCGGCTAGCCCGGCGCCTCCCCCGCGATGGTCAAACCCGAACGCCGCACGCGCACCGATGTGATGGTGGCGCTGGCGATCGGCGTCGTGGTCGTGGTGACGGCGGCGTTGGTGTGGTGGACCAGCGACGCGCGAGCGACCCTCAGCAGGCCCGCCGCCGCCCCTGTGCCGGCATTGGCGCCCGCCAAGGCGGTCCCGGAGTCGCTGCGGCAGCTGTGGACCGCACCCAGCGGACACACCACGATGCCGCTGGTGGTCGGCGGCGCCGTGGTGACCGGCGACGGCCGGACCGTCGAGGGACGCGACCCCGCGACCGGCGACACGCTGTGGACCTACGCCCGCGACCTCGACCTGTGCGGGGTCAGCTACGTCTACCAGTACGCGGTCGCCGTCTACCCCGATACGCGCGGATGCGGTCAGGTCAGCACCATCGACGCCAAGACCGGTGAGCGGGGTTCGGCTCGCACGTCCTACGCCGACGCCTCGGTGACGCTGTCGTCCGACGGCACCACGGTGCTGTCGGCGGGTGAGAACCGGCTGGAGCTGTGGCGCTCCGACATGGTCCGGATGATCAGTTACGGCGCGCTGGACGCCCGCATCAAGCCGGACGTTCCCACGTTGCCGCTGTGCCGGCTGGTGTCGGCGCAGGCCAGTTCGAGCGCGGTGTCGGTCCTCGAGGACTGCCCGCGGCAGTCAGATCTGCGACTGACGCTGTTGCGCCCCTCCGACGAGGAAGACACCCCGGACCTGAAGTACGTGCCACAGGAAGGTGTCGCGCCCGATTCGGGGGCGCGCGTGGTGGCCGTGGCCGACACGATGACCGCGGTCTACGTGCCCACACCCAAACCCGTGGTCAACATCGTCGACGAGACGGGCGAGACTTTCGCCAGCACGCCGGTGGAGCGCCCGCCGTCACCGCAGGCCACCATGTCGCGGGCGGGCGACCTGATCACGTGGTGGACCGGTGACAGCGTCATGGTGTTCTCCGACAACAACTTTGAATACCGCTACACCGTCACACCCGCCGGGCCGAACAAGCCCGTGGGCCCGGCGACGATCATGGCGGGGCGCCTGCTCGTCCCCGTCACCGACGGCTACGACGTGTTCGATCCCGCGACCGGGCGCGGCGAACGCCACATCCCGGTGGCCCGGCCGCAGAGCGCGGCGCCGGTGGTGCCGGCGGTGGCCGGCTCGACGCTGTTGGAGCAGCGGGGGAACGAGCTGGTGGCGCTCGGCGCGACGTGATTTGGGTGCGCTGACAATCGCTCAGCGACTGCTAGCGCACCGAAATCGCTAGATCTCGGGGGCGAACGTCGGCATCGGCTTGCCGTTCTTCCAGTGCTTCATCAGCGCCGCGGCCAACTCGCGGTAGGCACCCGCACCCTTGTTCTTGCGACTGGCGAGCACCGACGCTCCCGAGGCGCTGGCTTCGGCGAAGCGAACGGTGCGCGGGATCGGCGGCGCCAGCACCGGCAGGTCGTAGCGGTCGGCGACGTCGAGCAGCACGTCGCGGCTGTGCGTGGTGCGCGAGTCGTACAGCGTCGGCAGCGCACCCAGCAGTTTGAGGTCGGCGTTCGTGATCGCCTGCACGTCGGCGATGGTGCGCAGAAACTGCCCGACACCGCGGTGCGCGAGCGTCTCGCACTGCAGCGGCACGATCACCTCGTCGGCGGCGGTCAGCCCGTTGAGCGTCAGCACACCGAGCGACGGTGGACAGTCTATGAGCGCCACGTCATAGCGGTCGAGGACCTTGGCGAGCGCACGCTTGAGCGCATACTCGCGCCCGGCGCGCATCAGCAGCATGGCCTCGGCGCCGGCCAGGTCGATGTTGGCCGGCAGCAGTGTCATTCCCTCGGGCGTGTCCACCAGGGCGGCGTCGGGTTCGACCTCGCCGAGCAGCACCTCGTGGATCGACACCGGCAGCTTGTCGGGGTCGTGACCCAGTGAGAACGTCAGCGATCCCTGCGGATCGAGGTCCACCACCAGGACCCGCTTGCCCGTCTCCTGAATCGCTGCCCCCAACGACGCCACCGTCGTCGTCTTGGCTACCCCACCCTTTTGATTGGCGACCGCAAGTACTCGCGTCACGGTGCCCATCGTTGCACGGGTTGGGACAGCGCGACGCGACGTGCGGCAGAATAAGTCGGCGTGGCCCTCCTGGAGCACCGCCTGATCCTTCTTCGTCATGGCGAGACGGAGTGGTCGAAGAGCGGTCGACACACCGGCCGCACCGATCTCGAGCTGACCGCGACCGGCGAGGAGCGCGCCAAGCTGGCCGCCGAGGCGCTGGCCGAACTCGAGCTGGACCACCCGCTGGTCGTCTCCAGCCCGATGCGCCGCGCGGTGCGGACCGCCGAACTGGCGGGGCTGACCATCGACGAGGTGTCGCCGCTTCTGCAGGAATGGGACTACGGCCGCTACGAGGGCCTCACCACACCGCAGATCCGCGAGACGGTCCCCGACTGGCTGATCTGGACCCACGGCGCCGACGGCGGCGAAAGCATCGAGGCGGTCAGCCAGCGCGCCGACAGCGCTCTCGAGGTGGCGCTGACGCACATGGAGACGCGCGACGTGGTGTTCGTCGGGCACGCGCACTTTTCGCGCTCGATGATCGCGCGATGGGTGGAAATGCCGGTACCGAGCGGAATCCGGTTCGCGATGGCACCCGCCTCCCTGGCGGTGCTCGGTTTCGAGCACGCGATGCGCCAGATCATCGCGCAGGGACTGACCGGCCACCAGGATCCGTGTAAACCACGGTGACTCGCGAACCCACCTTCGTCCTGGCCTCCCGCGGCGCCGTCGTCGCGGAGGGGGTGCACACCGCATTCCCGAAGCTCGCCGACGCGCGGGCCGCGCTGGCATCGCACAGCGCCCCGATCATCGTGGGCGCGTTGCCTTTTGACATGACCAAACCCGCGGCGTTGATCCGGCCGCAGAGCGTCCAGTTCTTCGACGCGTTGCCGGAGTGGCCGCTGCGCCTGATGCCCGGCGTGCAGATCGCCGAGTCGCTGCCGGAACCCGATGAGCACCGCGCGCGCGTCGCGACGGCCGTGACCCGGCTCAACACCCCGTCGAGCGGGCTGCACAAAGTCGTGCTCGCCCGCGCCCTGCGACTGGCGGCCGACGGGCCGCTCGACGCGCGCACCGTCCTGCACCGGCTTCTGACCGCCGACCCGGCGGCCAACGGCTATCTCGTCGATCTGACTGCGGCGGGCGGCGGATACTCCGGCACCGTGCTGGTGGGCGCCAGCCCCGAACTGCTGGTGGCCCGCCGAGGCGATCAGGTGGTCTGCGCACCGTTCGCCGGATCGGCGCCCCGGTCCCCCGACCCCGAGACCGACCAGGTGAACGGCGCCGCGTTGGCCGCGTCGGCGAAGAACCTTCGCGAGCATCAGTTCGTGGTCGACACGATCCGCGACGCGCTCGACCCGCTGTGCCTCGACCTCGACGTCGCGGCCGAGCCGGAGCTTCGCAAGACCGACTCGGTGTGGCACCTGGCCACCCGCATCACGGGCAAGCTTCGCGAAAGATCGATCACTGCTCTGGATTTGGCGATCGCCTTGCACCCGACGCCCGCGGTCGGTGGGGTGCCCACGGCGGCCGCCGCCGACCTGATAGGCGAGCTCGAAGGCGACCGCGGCTTCTACGCCGGCGCCGTCGGGTGGTGCGATCAGCGCGGCGACGGCCGGTGGGTGGTCTCGATCCGCTGCGCCCAGCTGTCCGCGGATCGTCGCACCGCCGAGGCGTATTCGGGCGGCGGCATCGTCGCCGAGTCGGATCCCGACGACGAAGTCGAGGAAACCACAACAAAATTCGCGACGATCCTTACCGCGCTGGGTGTCGAGACGTGACGGAGCTGATCCGCCGGGTGCGCCCGGGCGACGAGCGCGAACTGACCGCGATGGTCCACGAACTCGCGGAGTTCGAGCACGCCGCGGACGAGTGCACGGTCACTGAAGAGCAGATGCGCCAGGCGCTTTTCGGCGAGCCGGCCATCGTCTTCGGACACATCGTCGAGGTCGACGGGCAGGCTGCCGCGTGCGCACTGTGGTTTCTCAACTTCTCCACGTGGGACGGTGTCGGCGGAATCTACCTCGAAGACCTGTTCGTGCGACCTCAGTTCCGCAGGCGTGGGCTGGCCCGAAAGATGTTGGCCGTTTTGGCCCGCGAATGTACGACGCACGGATACACCCGGCTCTCGTGGGCCGTCCTGGACTGGAATCTCAACGCGATCGCGCTCTACGACGCCGTCGGCGGCAAGCCGCAGACGGAGTGGATCACCTACCGGGTCTCCGGTCCCGAATTGTCGGAGTTGGCCGCGGAGTCTCCATGAGCCCCAACCCATTCCAGGGTTGAGGGACTGAACAGCAGGATCAGCGTGACCACCGCCATCACACCGATGGGCGCGGCATACAGCCACTGGTTCGAGCCCACCCCCATGTAATAGACGACCGGCAGCAGCAGTAGTTGGGCGAACACCGCGATGCCGCGGCCCCAGCGCCTGCCCGTCCACAAAGCCCATCCCGCGGCGAGCACCGCGCCGCCCATGATCGCGAACCACAGCGCGGTCCCGTACTTGTTGAGGCCGGACTCCTCGGCCAGGCCGAACCCGCTCACCACGTACACCAGCGCCGCCACCAACGCGGCCGCACCCTCCACGGCGACGAGGACCGCGGCTTGGCGCACCGTCGTGGGCGATGGAACGATCACGCCCTCGAGCGTAGAGGGACGCGCCGAACCGGTTCAGTAGGCTCGGACCCCGTGCGCGCCGTGCTGATCGTGAACCCGAATGCGACCTCGACGACCGCGGCCGGCCGCGATCTGTTGGCCCACGCCCTGGAGAGCCGGGTGAAGCTGACCGTCGTCCATACCGACCATCGCGGCCACGCCATCGAGATCGCCCGCGACTCGGCCCGTGAGGGCGTCGACGTGCTCATTGTGCACGGTGGCGACGGCACGGTGAACGAAGTGGTCAACGGCGTGCTGGAGGTCGGAGGGCCCGGCGCCGCCGCACCTGCCGTCGGTGTGGTCCCCGGCGGTTCGGCCAACGTCTTCGCACGGGCGCTGGGCATCAGCCCCGACCCCATCGAGGCGACCAATCAGCTGATCGACCTGCTGTCGGAATACCGCCGTCGCAAGACGTGGCGGCGCATCGGTCTGATGGACTGCGGCGAGCGCTGGGGCGTGTTCACGGCCGGAATGGGCGTGGACGGGGACGTGGTGGCGGCCGTCGAAGCGCAGCGGGCCAAGGGACGCGCGGTGACCGCCTCCCGCTATGTGCGTGTGGCCATCCGCGAGGTGCTGGCGAGCGCCCGCAAGGAACCGTCGCTGACGCTGCATCTGCCCGACCGCGAACCGGTCACTGGCGTCCATTTCGCGTTCGTGTCCAACGCCAGCCCGTGGACGTACGCCAACGCCAGGCCGGTGTGGACCAATCCGATGACGACGTTCGAGACGGGGCTCGGACTTTTCGCCACGACCAGCATGAACGTATGGGCAAACTTGATGCTGGTCCGGCGGATGTTGTCGACGAAGGCCCGCATCGAGGCAAAACACCTGGTCCGCGACGACGACCTTCCGTGGCTGCAGGTGACCAGCGATACACCGGTCGCCTGCCAGATCGACGGCGATTATGTGGGACTTAGGGACTCGATGATGTTCACCGCGGTTCCCGATGCGCTCGGAGTGCTGGCTCCCGCCCCGGCAGACCTCTCTGACCTGCGATGATGACGTCCAAGCGTAGGATTCTGGGCGCAGTTGGATCGAGTCTAGTACAGATCGAGTGCACGGCGTGCGACGCCACCGGCCTAGTGACATTGCGCACTTGTTAACTCGCGAGTATTGACATCTGTCCAGCCTGTGAAAGCATCGAAGCAACGTTGCAGAAACATTCAATGTGCACGCGTTAAACAGCCGAAGAAAATGCCGTGCGTCGTGCTGCGCACAGGTGACGTATCTGACGAGGAGTTTGATCTAATGGATTGGCGCCACAAGGCGGTCTGTCGCGATGAGGATCCGGAACTGTTCTTCCCGGTGGGAAACAGCGGCCCGGCGCTCGCTCAGATCGCCGACGCGAAGCTCGTCTGTAACCGCTGCTCGGTGACCACCGAGTGTCTGACCTGGGCTTTGGAGTCCGGACAGGATGCTGGCGTCTGGGGCGGCATGAGCGAGGACGAGCGTCGCGCGCTCAAGCGTCGCAACGCCCGCACCAAGGCTCGCAGCGGAGTCTGAGCTTCACCAGAACCAAACATTTACGGCCCCGACATTCGTCGGGGCCGTATTTTTCTGCCAATGCACTATTGGCCATTTAGCGACGCAATTGGCCGATTCGCGAATTGTCCGGTCGTCTACTGCGCGGCCCGCCGCGGCCGGCCCAGCGGCACCCGCAGCACCACGTCGGTCCCTCCGGTCGGCACCTCGTGCATGCCGAGGGACCCGTCCAGTTCCGCCGACACCAGCGTCCGCACGATCTGCAGGCCGAGCCGGTCGGACTTCTCCAAGCTGAACCCGTGGGGCAGGCCGCGGCCGTCGTCGTGAACGACCACGTCCAGCCATCTCGCGGACCGTTCGGCCCGGATGGTGACGCTCCCCTCCCGGGCCCCGGGCTCGAAGGCGTGCTCGATGGCGTTCTGCACCAGCTCGGTGATGACCATGATCAGCGCGGTGGCGCGGTCGGCGTCGAGCACACCGAGGTCGCCGACGCGGTGGATGCGGATCGGGCTGTCAACGGCGGCAACGTCGTTCATCATCGGCAGGATGCGGTCGACCACCTCGTCGAGGTTGACCTCCTCGTCCACCGACATCGACAGCGCATCGTGCACCAGCGCGATCGACGACACCCGTCGCACCGACTCCATCAGTGCCTCGCGGCCTTCGTCGTTGTTGGTGCGCCGGGCTTGCAGCCGCAGCAGCGCGGCGACGGTCTGCAGGTTGTTCTTCACCCGGTGGTGGATCTCGCGGATCGTGGCGTCCTTCGACAGCAGGGCCCGATCGCGGCGCTTGACCTCGGTCACGTCGCGGATCAGCACCGCCGCGCCCACGGGCTTGCCGTGCACCACCAGGGGCAGGGTGCGCATCAGTACCGCCGCGCCCCCCGCGTCGACCTCCATGCGCATGCTCGATCCGCCCGCCAGCGAGTCGCGCACGTGGTTCGCCAGCTCCTGCGCCTCGAACGGGTCGCCGATGAGCGGACGGGTGACGGTGACCAGATTGTGGCCGCCCAACTCGGCGGCCAGGCCCATCCGGTGGTAGGCCGAGATCGCGTTCGGGCTCGCGAAGGCGACCACGCCGTCCTCGTCGAGCCGGATGAAGCCGTCACCCACGCGTGGGCTCGACCGCGACATCGCGATGTCGCCGACGTTGGGGAAGGTGCCTTCGGAGAGCATGTGCAGCAGGTCGCCCGCGCAGTCGAGGTACGCCGACTCCAGCGGGCTGGCCTTCCTGGCGGCCAGCGCGGTCTGATGGGTCAGCACCGCGACGACCTCGTCCTTGTACCGCACGGGGACGGCTTCCACGTTGAGTCCGGGAGAAACCTGTTGTCCCGCACCGTCTCCCACGACGATGTCGCCCCTGGTGAAGGCCGCGGCCACAAGCGGCATCGCATCGGCGTCGGCCAGCGTGCTGACCGCGTCGGCCAGCAGGACCGTCGGGGCGGTGTTCGGCCGCACCTGGGCCACGCAGACAAGGGCGCCGTCGTCGCGGCGCACCCACATCAGGTAGTCGGCGAAGGACAGGTCGGCGAGCAGCTGCCACTCGCCCACCACCGCGTGCAGATGGTCGACCGCATTGCCGGGCAACACCGTGTGCTCGGCGAGCAGGTCACCGAGGGTCGACATCGCGAACTACTTCCGGCGGCGTGTCACGGGGACGCGGTGATCAGCTGATCACCGCGATGAGATCGCCGGCCTGGATGACGTCGCCAACCGAGACGCTGACCTTGCTGACGGTCCCCGCGACCTCGGCCAGCACCGGGATCTCCATCTTCATCGACTCCAGCAGCACCAGGGTGTCCCCCTCGCCGATCTGATCGCCCTCGCTCACCACGACCTCGAGCACACTGGCCACGATCTCAGCGCGAACGTCCTCGGCCATCATCACCCCATTACTCTTCGCTGCCGTATGCGTTTCGGCATACATCGAACCACACCACCGGCTTGTCAGCGCTGTCGCCGGGTCATGAGACAATGGTTCGGACGTGCCCGGTGGATACGGGCCGAGCAATCCAGCAGAGCATTCGGAGGTAGACCATGGCCAAGCGTGGCCGTAAGAAGCGTGACCGCAAGCACTCGAAGGCCAATCACGGCAAGCGGCCCAACGCCGGTTCGAAGTCGGTGCGCTGACGCGCCCAGACGTGATCTGCGGCGTTAACCGCGCCGGATGATGGTGGTGCGGCTGATCTCGATGCGCAGCCGCTCACGCAGGCTGTCCGGGGCCTTCTCGCCCCCGCACTTCTTCGCGATCAGGTTCTTGACCCGCTCCTCGACGCCGTAGTGCCGCAGGCATGCGGGGCATTCCTCGAGGTGATGGCGCAGCTTGTCGCGCGTTTCGGGCGTGCATTCGCCGTCCAGCAGCGTCCACACCTCGGCGATGACCGCGGCACATTCGGGATGTTCGGGGTCGATCGGGCCGACCGGGGGCTGCCATCGCTCATCGTCAGAGAACGAGCTCACGACGAGACCTCCTCGGGTGTGTCCATCTGCTCTCCCCGAATGAACCCGCGGTCACGGGCCACGTCGCTCAGCAAGTCGCGGAGCTGGCGCCTACCCCGATGCAACCGGGACATCACTGTGCCTATCGGCGTGTCCATGATCTCGGCGATCTCCTTGTATGGGAAGCCTTCGACGTCGGCGTAGTACACGGCCATCCTGAAGTCCTCGGGTAGCGCCTGCAGCGCTTCCTTGATCTCACTGTCTGGCAGCGCCTCGAGCGCCTCGACCTCCGCCGAGCGCAATCCGGTCGAGGAATGTTCGGCGTTGGCCGCCAGCTGCCAGTCGGTGATCTCCTCTGTGGGGTATTCCGCCGGCTGGCGCTGTTTCTTGCGGTAGCTGTTGATGTAGGTGTTGGTCAGGATGCGGTACAGCCACGCCTTGAGGTTGGTGCCCTCCCGGAAGGAACGGAAGCCGGCGTAGGCCTTGACCATGGTTTCCTGCAACAGGTCCTCGGCGTCGGCGGGGTTGCGCGTCATCCGCAGCGCGCCGCCGTACAGCTGGTCGAGCAGCGGAATCGCATCGCGCTCGAATCGCGCGGTCAGTTCGGCGTCGGTCTCCTGCGGAGCCTCCGGCGCCGAATCTCGCGTTGACCCGTCGGAGTCGGTCATCGTGGGGAACACCGTCCCTTCTGTCGCGGTGCCAGCGAACAATCCCGATAGATCCATCGAGAGCACTGGAAAGTCCATGGCCAGCGTTGGCACCTGACCCCCTTCACTCATCCTAGAGGTTGAGACCGACATATTTTCTGTCCGCGAACCTTCGCCGCGGTACAACCACCGTCAATAACAGCGGCGCGGGCCCCGGTTGTTCCCCGGATCGCGACGTACGCGCATCGCACTAGGCTGACGCGGTGCCACGCGCAGCAACTCCGGCGCTTGCGGCCCTACTGGCCGCCGACGTCGCGCACCAGGTCTTGCGGTACCGCCACGACCCCCGCAACGAGTCGTTCGGCGAGGAGGCCGTGGACGCGCTCGCGAAGTCCGAGGGCGTCGAGCCCGGGCAGATCCTCAAGACGCTGGTGCTCACGCTGCCCAAGGGGCTCGGCGTCGCCGTGCTGCCGGTGCCGGCCACGCTCTCGCTCAAGGCGGCCGCGGCCGCCCTTGGCGTGCCCAAGGCCACGATGGCCGAACGCGCGGCGGCCGAGCGGTCGACGGGCTACGTGATCGGCGGCATCTCCCCGCTGGGCCAGCGCACGCCGCTGCCAACGGTCGTCGACGAGAGCGCGCTGGCCTGGGACCGGGTGCTGTGCAGTGCAGGCAAACGCGGCTGGGACGTCGCGGTGGCGCCGCAGGACCTCGTCCGGTTGACCGACGCCGTCACCGCCGACATCTGCGCCTGACGGTCCCCGAAACCATCTTCCCGGCCGAGAAAAGCCGAGCAGGGCCCTGCTGGAATACCGTTTCGCGGCTCTAGGGTGAGACCCATGGCACAAGCAGCGTTGTCCGGTAAAACCATGTTCATCTCCGGCGCGAGCCGCGGCATCGGCCTGGCGATCGCCAAGCGCGCGGCCGCCGACGGCGCCAACATCGCGTTGATCGCGAAAACGGCCGAGCCCCACCCCAAACTGCCGGGCACGGTGTACACCGCGGCCAAGGAACTCGAGGAAGCCGGCGGGCAGGCGCTGCCGATCGTCGGCGACATCCGCGACGGCGACTCGGTGGAATCGGCCGTCGCCAAGACCGTCGAGCAGTTCGGCGGCATCGACATCTGCGTCAACAACGCCTCGGCGATCAACCTCGGCTCGATCACCGACGTACCCCTGAAGCGGTTCGACCTGATGAACGGCATCCAGGTACGCGGCACCTACGCGGTATCGGCGGCGTGCATCCCACACATGATGGGCCGGGAGAACCCGCACATCCTGACGCTGTCGCCGCCGGTGCGCCTGGAACCTCAGTGGCTCAAGCCCACCGCTTACATGATGGCCAAGTACGGAATGTCGTTGTGCGCGTTGGCGATCGCCGAGGAGATGCGCGACGCCGGCATCGCCTCGAACACGTTGTGGCCGCGCACGCTGGTGGCCACGGCGGCCGTGCAGAACCTGTTGGGTGGCGACGAGGCAATGGGGCGCGCCCGCAAGCCCGACGTCTACGCCGACGCGGCCTACGAGGTCCTCAGCAAGCCCGCGCGCGAGTTCACCGGACAGTCGCTGTTGTGCGAGGACGTGTTGTTGGATTCCGGCGTCACCGACCTGTCGGTGTACAACTGCGTTCCCGGTGCGGAACTGGGTGTCGATCTGTGGGTGGACACCCCCAACCCGCCCGGATACACGGGCCCGTAGTCAGGCGACGACGCTCGGGCGCCCGAACCGCGCCTGCACGCCCGTCGTGAACAGCGCTCGCAACATCGGGCCGATAGGGGTGACTCCGGCGGCAGCGACGAGATCGTCGCGCACGCCGATGATTTCGGCGGCGCACAACGGCCACGGGTCATGTTCGTTGGGGACCCACCACGTGCGGCCCGCCTTACGGGTGTGCGCGCCCCACCGGGCGGTCAGCCACACCTCCAGCGGGGTCGGTGTCACCTCGTCGCCGACGCGCACGGTGACGACGCTGCGCAATCCGCGGTGCGGCCACCGCCGGTCGCTGGTGTAGGTGAGGGTGTCGGCCGTCCTGTCGATGCGCATCCTCGCCCAGGTGTAGGGGATGCCGAGGGCGAGGCGCAGCGTGGGAACGACCGCCAACCGAGCGGTCTCCAGCGAACGGAACACCACGCCGTGGCGGCCCGACTCGTCAATCGAGTACAACCGGACGTTGGTCTCGGCGAAGGTGCCGAAGTACGGCAGCGGCACCGTCCGCCCAAGCGTCGTACCGCGCATCCGGAACGGCACGAGTCCGACGTAGGTGAGCCCGTCACTGAAGACGTCGGGGCGGGTGCCCGGCGGGTAGAGCGACGCGACCGTGTCCGGGCGCACCGGCCAGTGCAGGAAAGTCAGGTCGCACCAACGTTGTTGGGAGAAGACCGGTCGCGGCACCGTACCGGCGACGACGGGGTACCCCGCCAGGGCGTCGTCGTCCATCGGGCCCGTCACCGCTTCATCGTGGCATCGCGGTCAAGGGATCGTCAGGAAACGCAGAGTTCGAAGCCGACCAGGTTGGCCGGCCAGAACAGCGCCGTCGCCATGAACGCGCCGATGTCCGAACCCGCCGGGATCCGGGTGCGGAACGCGGTGTCGATCAGCTGCACCTGCTCGGCGTCGAAGAACGCCCACACCAAACCGATCAACAGGTACGGGATGGCCAGCCACATGCCGAGCTCGAGCATCGCCTCGACGCTGACGCGACGACTGAGCAGGCGGCGCAGCGCGTTCATACCAGCGCCTTGTGCGTGCGGACCCGACGGCGGACGTCGGCGAGCAGCACATAGCTGCCGCCCTGGCGAATGAACACCGGCAGGAAACGGTTGGCGAAAGCGACTGTGAGGAACAGCGATTCGAAGAGAAACTGGTTAAACCCGCTCCACCGCAGGCCCATCTGTTCGCGGAAGACGGGCGCGAGGAATCCGGCGGTCAGGAATTTCAGCAGCGGGCGGAACGGCAGTCCCAGCAGCGGATTGATCATGCGAAGGTCGAGCATGTGCATCAGGTAGCCGCGAACCCGGTCGTCGATCTTCACCCGTTCGCACGCGGTCCGCCAGTAATCGTCGAAATCGGCGCGTGTCGGCGGCCACTGATCCTCGGTGACCTGCAACGTGGTGCCCAGCGGCCACGCGGAGCGATAGAACTGCTCGGCCTGCTGCGGTGTCATCTCACCGCGCAGCAGCTGATAGGTGTCCTCCAGGCCGACGAAAAGGCAAGCCGCCACCCACATCTGCAGCTCACGGTCGAAGGCGTTGTATCGCACCGGGCTCTCGTCGGTCGACTTGACGTGCCGGTGCGAGGTATTGACGGCCTCGCGGAACGCCGCGCGGTCATCGGGCGTCCCGAGCACCGCCACAGCGAGGTACTGGAACGTCGTCCGCGCCCGCTTCCACGGATGCTTGAGCAGGTTCCCGGAATCGACCGTGCTCTCCGCAACGCCGTAGCCGACCTCCGGCCAGGACAGCTGCATGACAACGTTGGCGGCGCCGGCGGCGAACGCCCAGAAGTCCATCGCCTCCGCGGCAGTGACCTCCGCCTCGGGGTCCCACCGGGCGGTGCGGCGCCGGACGGAGATGCGGTAACGGTCCGTCATCCGACGCACACCGCCGAGAAGACGAGTGCGGGCCAGAACGCGACGGAGCCGATCAACTGGAGCAGCCACGTGAGCCCGCTGCCGTCGAGTCGGTCCAGCCGCAGGGCCGTCCAGCCGATGCCGACGACGACGTAGGGTGCGGCGAGGATGAGCCCGGTGCCGATCCACTCGGCGACGGTCATCTCGAAGCTCAAGACCTTCTTCACCGCGCTGACCACACCGACCCCCTGACTCGACCTTCCGCACTATGTTAATGCCCATTCCGAGCTGATCAGGCAAATGCGGGAATTCCAGGCGGGTATCGAGCCCCGCGGCGTGCTCAGGAGAGCATCGATCGCACGCTGCCGGCGAAGGCGGCGGTGGTGAAACACGACGGTTCGGCGAACTCCTCCAGAGTGAGCGCATCGGCCCAATCGGCGTCGGCGGCCGCCCGCAACAGCGGTTTGGTCATCGCGACCGCGTGCGGCGGCATCGCGCAGATCCGCGAGCACCACTCATCGGCGGCAGCGAGCAGGCGATCATGCTCGACGACCTCCTGCACGAGGCCCAGCTGCTGCGCCTCGCGCGCGTCGATGTGCTCACCGCGCAGGTAGTAGGCCAGCGCACCCTGATAGCCCAGGCGCCGAGTCAGTGCCCAACTGGTACCGACCTCGGGGATCAGCCCGAGCTTGCCGAATGCGGGCACGACGACGGCGCGCTCGCTGGCGATCACGAGGTCGCACGTCAGCGCCCAGGCCAGCCCGACGCCCGCCGCCGCGCCGTTGAGCGCCGCGACGAAGATCATCTCGGAGCCCGCGATCAACCGTGCGATGCCGCCGAATTCGCGCCGGATCCAGCGCCAGATGTCGGCCGCGCCCTCGTCGGCGCCGAGTTGGTCGATCGCCGCGTCCATCATCTTCAGGTCGCCACCCGCGCTGAAGCCGGGATCGGCGCCGGTGAGCACCACCGAGCGCACGTCCGGGTCCGCGTCGAGGTCGGTCAACGCGCGCCGTAGTTGTCGCACCAGCGGGGCGGACAGCACGTTGAGCCGCCGCGGCTCGTCGAGCGTGACCACGGCCCTGTCCCCGCGGTGGTCGACGCGTACCCGCACCGGAGCGTCGGCGTCGTCACCGCCGGCCACCATCGATCGGTACAGCGAATCGGTCATGATCGAACCTCCTCGATCTCGTTGGCGCACAACGCCGCCCACGCGGCATCGGCGAAGATCTCAATCGTGCCCGGCGGTATCCGTTTCGCTGCTCCGGCGACCCAGTACCGGCTGTACTCCTGCGCGGGGCCGAGCCACAGCGCCGCCGTCACCCCGGCTTGCATGGGTTGTAGAGCGCCGTAGCGGTGGTGTGGGCGCCACCAGTCGCGGACCGCGGAGAAGAAGGCGTCGTTGTGCGCGCGTAGTTCGGCGCTGTCGAGTCGCGGCCCGAGCAGCAGGCCAGCCTCGCCGCGGTGCGCCGACACCCATCGCAGGTGATAGGCGACCCCGCCGCGGATGCCGCCTTGGGCGGTGTCGTGCCCGCGCAACATCGTCACGAACCCGGCCTGGTATTCGCCGAGCAACTGGGCGAATACCGCGGTCGCGAGCGAAAGCTTGTCGGGGAAATGGTGATACAGCGCACCGACGCTCACCTCGGCTTCACGCCGGACCTCGTCGAGCGTGGCCGAGAGCGCGCCGTCAGACGCGAAGCGACGACGTGCGACCTCCAGTAGCCGGCTCCGTGCATCGGGACGCGTCTTCGATGGCACGAGAATTACTCTAGTTGAACCGAGGAATCCTCTGTCAAGGCTCAGCGGGACTGATAGAGGATCCCGCGGCCGATCGCCTCCCGGACGAGCGGAAGCGCGGCCTGCGCCAGCGCGTCGGCGTCCACGCCATGTGCGGCGGCGAGCATCGCGATCAGCGTGCCCAGCGGCACCTCACCCCGACATCCGGCCAACAGCGCGCGCCCGATTTCGTCGACGCCGATTACCGCACCGGGCCCACCGGGACGCCGCACCGCGGCGCCGACGACCTGCCAACCGTCGGGGCCCGGCAGGGACTGCTCGTCGAGGAACACCGGCGCGGTGGACAGCCTCGTGGCCAGCAGCCGGTCATCGCTGGTGTCGTGCAGGTATGCGCGGCGGGCGAAGAACGCGTCGACCTCGTCGCCGGTGGGCGCCTCGTCGGATCCGGTGATCTCCTCGAGGACGTGGTCGGGCGGGCGGTGCTCACCGGGTCGCGATGCGCGCACCGCGATCACGCCCATCCCGATGCCGGTGATGCCCTTTTCGGTGAACCAGTCGAGCCACTGCCCTCCGCGACGCGTGGCCTGTTCGTGTTCCTCGCCGGCGTCGGCCGTCCACAGCGACACATAGCTGACCGGATCGGCGAGCTCGCGCTGCACCACCCAGGCATGCAGACCGGTGCCGGCGAGCCAGTCGCGCACCCGGTCGCGCCAGTCCTCGCCCTCGCGAACGATCCAGTTCGCCATGACCACCGCGGTGCCGCCCGGCTCCAGGTGTGCGCCGACCTGCTCGATCAGGTTGCGGCACAGGGCGTCTCCGGCGAGGCCGGAGTCCCGGTAGATGTAGTCGCGGTCGCCGGCGCCCACGACGAACGGCGGATTGGACACGATCAGGTCGAAGCGCTCACCGGCCACCGGCTCGAACAGGCTGCCGCGCTGCAGATCCCAGGACATGCCGTTGAGCCGCGCGGTCGCCGCGGCGAGCGCGAGCGCGCGGTCGTTGGTGTCGGTGGCCACGATCTGTGCGCAGTGACCGTTCAGGTGGAGCGCCTGCACGCCGCATCCGGTGCCGAGGTCGAGCGCGCGGTCGACCGGCGTGCGCACCACGGCTCGAGCCAGCGAGACCGACGCGCCGCCGATGCCGAGGACGTGATCGCGGCGCACCGGCCCCGGACGCATCGCGGCATCCAGGTCCGAGACCACGAAGAAGTCGTTGACGCCGTCGCTGTGCGGCCGGATGTCCAGAGCGGCGCGCAGCATCCCCTCGGCCGTCGCCTCCACCACGCCGCCGGCGGCCAATGTGTCGACGCCGACGGTAGGCAGCGCCAGGGCGACGTGCTCGGCGGGCTCGTCGGAGCCGAGCAGCAGCAGGCGCACCAGCCCCGCCAGGCGCCGCTGCTGCGGAGTTCCGCTGTCGAGGGCGCGGGCGGTTTCCCGCAGCGCCGGCCACCACACTCCCCTGGCGAACGCCGCGTCGACGTCGGCGCCGAGCAGGGCAGCCACCCCATCGGTGGTGTAGCCAGCGCTGCGCAGGTCGGCGGCCAGCGCGTCGACGACCGCGACATCGGACAACGGGCCGGGCGGGTCCGGCTGCGTCAAAGCAGGGTGCCTTGTTCGGCCTGGGGTTCGACGGGCTCGATCAGCTCGGGGCCGTTGTTGCGCACGCTGTTCACCAGCCGCGACACCTCGCGTATCTCGATGCGGTCAAGGTCACCGTGGCCGCGCAACAGCCCCTCGTCGATCGGAGCGTCGGGATCGAGCCAGCGGTCCCAATCGCGTTCGCTGATCGTCAGCGGCATCCGGTCGTGGATCTCGGCCAGCGGACCGGCGGCGTCGGTGGTGATGATCGTGCAACTGAGCAGCGGTTTGGCATCCTTGGGCGCCTCCTTCGGTCGCCACGTGGACCAGAGGCCGGCCATGAAGAGCGGCTCGCCGTCGCCGGCGTACATGAAGAAGGGAATTTTCGGAGCCCTTCCCTCTCCCTTTTTCAGCCACTCGTACCAGCCGTCCATCGGCACCAGGCACCGCTTGCCCTTCGCGGGATTGCGGAACACCGGCGAGGTGGTCAGCTTGTCCGACCGGGCGTTGATCAGCAGCGGCCCCTTGGTCTCGGGGCTGCCGTCCTGCGTGGCCTTCGCCCACGGCGGCACCAAACCCCATCGCATCGAGCGCAGCCGACGGGTGGCGTCGTCATCGGGTTCGCTGTGGCGCTTGACCACCGTGGTGACGGTCGTGGTGGGCGCGACGTTGTAGTTGGGCCGCGAGGCGTCCTTACCGTCGGAAGTGGCCGACGTGGTCTCGTCGATCGCCTTAATCTTCTCGGCCAACAGAGCCGGGTCGGTGGTGACTGCGAAACGTCCGCACATGAATCCCATGGTGGCACGCGAAGCCGACAGGGGAAGATGGAGCGGTGAGCGCCCCCGGACACCAAGAAAGTCAGGCCTGGCCGGCACCGTCGGCGTCGACGCCGGTGCATGCCACGGTCACCGTGCCCGGCTCGAAGTCGCAGACGAATCGGGCGCTGGTGCTGGCGGCGTTGGCCACGGCGAACGGCGAATCGTCGCTGCGCGGCGCGCTGCGCAGCCGCGACACCGACCTGATGATCGGCGCGCTGCAGGCGCTCGGCGTGACGGTGGAGGGCCACGCCGACGAGCTGCGCGTGAGCGGGCGGATCGCACCGCGCGACGGTGCGCGCATCGATTGCGGGCTGGCCGGCACGGTGCTGCGGTTCGTGCCGCCGCTGGCGGCCCTGGGCACCGCGACGGTCACGTTCGACGGTGACGAACAGGCGCGAGCCCGCCCGATCGCGCCGCTTCTCGATGCGATGCGGGGCCTGGGTGTCGACATCGACGGCAAAGGGCTGCCCTTCGCGGTGCGGGGCGCTGGATCGGTCTCCGGCGGGACGGTCGAGATCGACGCGTCGGGTTCGTCGCAGTTCGTCTCCGGATTGCTGCTGTCCGGGGCGAGCTTTCGCGAGGGACTGACCGTGGTGCACACCGGCGAGACCGTGCCGTCGGCGCCGCATGTGGCGATGACGGTCGCGATGCTGCGCGACGCCGGAGTCGACGTCGACGACCGCCGCGACAACCAGTGGCGGGTCTCGCCGGGGCCGGTGGCCGCGCGGCACTGGGACATCGAACCCGACCTGTCCAACGCCGTGCCGTTCCTCGCGGCCGCGGTGGTCAGCGGGGGAACTGTGCGGTTGACCGGCTGGCCGAAGGCGAGCACCCAGCCGGCCGACGCCATCATCGCGATCCTCAAGAAGCTCGGATCGGTTGTGCGGCATGGCGATACCTACCTCGAGGTGTGTGGCGCCGAGTTCTACGGCGGTATCGACGTGGACCTGCACGAGGTCGGCGAGCTCACGCCCGCGGTTGCCGCGCTGGCCGCGCTGGCCACCCCCGACTCGGTGTCGAAGCTGTCTGGCATCGCGCATCTGCGCGGACACGAAACCGACCGGCTCGCAGCGCTGTCGGCGGAGATCAACGGCCTCGGCGGCCAGTGCGAGGAGACCGCGGACGGGCTGGTGATCACGGCGCGCCCACTGCACGGCGGGTTGTGGCGGTCGTACGCCGATCACCGGATGGCCACCGCAGGTGCGATCGTCGGGCTGCGGGTACCCGACGTTGCGGTGGAGGACATCGAGACCACGGCCAAGACGCTGCCCGAATTTCCCCAATTGTGGGCCGACATGCTCGCGGGGCAGACGCCGGAGGTCGACCGGGCTTGAGCCGACGCGAGTACGACGAGTCCGACGTCCGGGTGCGGCCCGGCCGAGGCTCGCGGCCGCGGACCAAGATTCGGCCCGACCATGCCGACGCGCAGGAAGCGATGGTGGTGACCGTCGACCGGGGGCGGTGGGGATGCGCGCTCGGCGGCGACCCGGACCGCCGCGTCGTCGCGATGCGCGCCCGCGAACTGGGCCGCACCCCGATCGTGGTCGGCGACGAGGTGGGCATCGTCGGCGACCTGTCCGGGCGGCCGGACACGCTGGCCCGGATCGTTCGGCGCGGTGATCGGCGAACCGTGTTGCGCCGCACGGCCGATGACACCGATCCGACCGAGCGCGTCGTGGTCGCCAATGCCGACCAGTTGTTGATCGTCGTCGCGCTGGCCGACCCGCCACCCCGCGCCGGGCTCGTCGAACGGGCGTTGATCGCGGCCTACGCCGGTGGGCTCGAGCCGATCCTCTGTCTGACGAAGACCGACCTCGCGGCGCCGGAGCCGTTCGCGGCGCAGTTCGCCGACCTCGACCTGACGATCACCACGGCGGGCCGCGACGACCCGCTCGACGCGGTGGCCCCGCTGCTGGCCGACCGGGTCACGGTACTGCTCGGCCACTCGGGTGTGGGCAAGTCGACACTGGTGAATCGCCTTGTGCCGCAGGCCGAACGGGCTACCGGCGAGGTGACCGACATCGGGCGGGGCAGGCACACGTCGACGCAGTCGGTCGCGCTGCCGCTGGACGTCGGGGGGTGGGTGATCGACACGCCCGGCATCCGGTCGTTCGGGCTGGCTCACATCGAGCCCGACGATGTGCTGTTGGCGTTCTCCGATCTGGCCGAGGCGATCAAGGACTGCCCGCGCGGCTGCGGCCATATGGGTCCACCCGCCGATCCGGAGTGCGCGCTCGACACGTTGACCGGCCCGGCGCTCAACCGGGTCACCGCGACCCGCCGACTGCTGTCGGCACTGCACGCCTGACTCCTTCTGCGCGAGCGACCGTGTTTGCACACGACACGCCGCGCATTCGCGGCACTTTGCGAGCGCTCGCGGCCAACGACGGTGCTTAAAGTGCACCACCCATATGACCCCGCGAGCCGTACAGTCGGGGTCTGCGCGTGGTACTCGACTAGCGGACGCGCGGCTTCGGCCGTACGCCCGACTGGTGCGCGGACCGGACGACGACGAGCCGACGCCGCAGGCCTACCTCATCGCGCGCAAACATTGATGCACGCTCAGCACGCCGCCAGCGTGCGCATAGTGCTGAAATTCCGCGGCGTGTCGTGTGCAAACACGCACGCTCGCGGAACTTCAGGGGGCAGTGGCTAGGCGGCGCGCTGGGTTCGAGCCTGGGCGCGGATGGCGCGCTTCTCGCGGCGGCGGGCCCGCACGGCGGCGATCGACGACTTGAGGCCGCGCCGCTGCGTCGGCTCCAGTTCGGCGAACATTCGCTCGCTGCGCGTCTCGGGCGCATCGTCGGCGGTGTCCCGCAGGAACCTGTCCGGAAGCGACAGCTTGGCGATCGTGCGCCACGTCTTGCCGTACTGCACCAGGAACGAACCCGTCGTGTACGGCAGGTCGTATTTGTCACACAGATCGCGCACCCGCATGGAGATCTCGTAGAGCCGGTTGCTCGGCAGATCCGGGTACAGGTGGTGCTCGATCTGGTGGCACAGGTTGCCACTCATGAACCGCAGCACCGGGCCGTTCTCGAAGTTGGCGCTGCCGAGCATCTGGCGCAGGTACCACTCGCCCTTGGTCTCGCCGATCATGTCGGTCTTGGTGAATTTCTCTGCGCCATCGGGGAAGTGGCCGCAGAAAATCACCGCGTTGGACCAGATGTTGCGGATGATGTTGGCCACCGCGTTCGCCTTGAGCGTCGACTTGTACGTCGCACCCGGCGACAGTGAGGTCACCGCGGGCCAGGCGACGTAATCCTTGAACACCTGCTGGCCGGCCTTGGTGCCGAACTCGCGCAGCCGGATCATGGTCGCTCTGCGGTCGTCGCGGCCCTTGAAGATCTTGCCGATCTCGAGGTGCTGCAGACCGACGCCCCACTCGAAGAGCGTGGCGAGCATGGTGTTGTACAGCAGGTTGAAAACGTTGTGCGGCTTCCACTTCTGGTCGCGCGTCACGCGCAGCAGACCGTAGCCCACGTCGTCGTCCATGCCCAGGATGTTCGTGTACTTGTGGTGCATGAAGTTGTGGGTGAAGCGCCAGTGTTTGGCTGCCCCGCTCATGTCCCACTCCCACGTCGAGGAGTGGATCTCGGGATCGTTCATCCAATCCCATTGACCGTGCATGACGTTGTGGCCGATCTCCATGTTCTCGATGATCTTGGCCACGCCCAGGGTTGCGGTGCCCGCCCACCATGCCGAGCGACGCGAGCTGGCGGCCAGCATCACACGACCGGCGATCTCCAGCGCACGCTGTGCGGCGATGGTGCGGCGGATGTAGCGCGCGTCGCGCTCACCACGGGAGTCCTCGATGTCCTGCCGGATCGCATCCAACTCCACGGCCAGACTCTCGATGTCGGCATCGGTGAGATGCGCGAACTCGGGAACGTCGGTGATTGCCATCGTCAGGCCTCCTCTCGCATGCCTACGCTACCGTAACCTACGTACCCGTAGGTTACCTGCCAGTAAACCTCAGACATCCAGCACACAATCGCCGGATGCTGCGGAGACGCAGGTCTGCACCCTGCTCCCCGGTTCGTGCTCGACACCGGTGCGCAGGTCGCGGACGTGGCCTTCGACGAGGCCCACCACGCACGACTGGCAGATGCCCATGCGGCATCCGAACGGCATCCGGATGCCGGCTTCTTCGCCCGCCTCCATAAGCGGCGTCGCGGCGTCCACCTCGACCGTCTTGCCGCTACGCGCGAACTCCACGGTTCCGCCCTGCCCGTGCACCGCAGCCCTGGACACCGCGAACCGCTCCAGGTGCAGGCGCTCGGCGAGCCCGGCCGCCGCCCAACTCCGCTGGGCCGCATCGAGCATGCCCTCGGGACCGCACGCCCAGGTCTGGCGATCGCGCCAGTCGGGCACCTCGTCGTCGAGCCGCGACAGGTCCATCCGGCCATGTGTACGCGTCGCGCGGACCCGCAGCCGGTAGCCGACGTGCGCATCGGCCAGCTCGGCGAGCTCGGCGGCGAACATGACATCGGATTCCGTTGGCGCAGAATGCACATGGACGATGTCGGTGATCTGATCGCGGCGGGCCAGCGTGCGCAGCATCGACATCACCGGCGTGATGCCGGAGCCGCCGGTCAGGAACAGCACCTTCGACGGCGCGGGATCGGGCATGACGAAGTTGCCCTGCGGCGCGGCCAGGCGCACGATCGTGCCCGGCGCGAGCCCGTCGACGAGATGCGTCGACAAGAACCCTTCGGGCATCGCCTTGACAGTGATTGTGATGGTCCGGATGGTGCGCGACGGGGCCGAGGTCAGCGAGTAGGACCGCCAGCGCCAGCGGCCGTCGATCTGCACACCGATGCCGATGTACTGGCCTGGCTGGTAGTCGAACGAGAAACCCCACCCGGGCTTGATGACCAGCGTGGCCGAATCCTCGGTCTCCCGCCGGACGTCGAGCACTCGGCCGCGCAGCTCGCGCGCCGACCACAGGGGGTTGGCGAGCTGCAGGTAGTCATCGGGAAGCAGCGGCGTCGTGATCCGGCTCGCGATGGTGCGCAGGGCCCGCAGGCCCGGATTGCCGGAGTTGACGGTCGGGCGCACCGTGTCGGCGACATTGGCCGAGACTTTGACGTAGTTCTTGGCCATGAACCTACGGTACCGTAACCTACGCTTCCGTATCCAGCCGGATATCCGGCCGACCGCCACTCAGAGCAATTCGAGCAGGAACGGCAGCTCCTGCGGCGCATACCAGGCCAGGTCGTGGTCCTGGGCGTCGCCGACGACGAACTCCGCGTCCTCGTCGCCGAGATCGGCCTCGTCGACGGCTTCGATCGCGGGCAGCACCGCGGACTCGGCCTCGGCGTTGTCGACGTAGGCGGCGATGACGTCGTCGAACGAGATCGGGCCGGCCAGCCGCACCACGGCGTCGTCGAGATCGGGGCGGACGGTCGCGTCGTCGACCTCGGCCTCCACCACCGCGCGCCGCGGCGGCAGGTCACCCACTCCTTCTCCCGCGAGCAGGCGCAGCGAGGCCATCGCGGCCTCCTGGCGCGCGACCTCGGCGAGCTCCTCGTCGTCGCCCTCGGCGTAGGACTCGCGCAGCGCATGCGTCACCGCGAACGCCGTGCCGCTGCGGGCGTGCATCACCCGGTCGGCAACGAGCTGCTGCAGCATGGTCAGGGTCGCGGGGATGTAGACGCGCACCAGGCGAGATTAGTCGTCGGCCGCCTTTTCGCTCGCCGGATCCTTCTCCACCGAGATCACGAAGTCGTCGCCGTGTTCGGTCACCCCGTGGATGACCGCGGTGTCGACGGCTTCCCTGGCGTACTGCTGTCGGACCATCATCGGGTCGCGGCGCAGATCCTTCACCAGACCCACCGCCAGGCCGACCATCACGACGACGAACGGCAACGCCGCCAGGATCGTGATGGTCTGCAGACCGTTCAGCGCGTCCTCCCCGCCGACCAGCAGCATCACCGCAGCGACGGCACCGGTCGCCACACCCCAGAAGATTACGGTGCCTCGACCGGGTTTGATCGTGCCGCGCTCGGACAAGGAGCCCATCACCACCGATGCGGCGTCGGCTCCGGACACGAAGAAGATCGCGACGAGCACCATCACCAAAACGCTGGCGATCGTGGCGATCGGATATTGGTCGAGCAGGCCGAACAGCTGAGCCTCGATGCTGTCCTCACCGGCGAGGTCCACGCCCTCCTGCTGCTCGCGGATGGCCGAACCCCCGAACACCGCGAACCACACCAGCGACACCAGGCTCGGCACCAGCAGCACACCGGTGACGAACTGGCGGATGGTGCGCCCGCGTGAGATCCGCGCGATGAACATCCCGACGAACGGCGTCCACGACACCCACCACGCCCAGTAGAAGATCGTCCACGTCTGCAGCCACTCGTTGACGTCGGAGCCCTCGGCGCCGGTGCGCGCCGACATCATCGCCAGGTCGGCTACGTAGCTGCCCAGCGATGTCGGCAGCAGGTTGAGGATGAAAACCGTTGGGCCCACGACGAATACGAAAAGAGCGAGTACGAGGGCCAGCACCATGTTGATGTTGGACAACCACTGGATGCCGCGCGCGACCCCCGACACCGCCGAGAGCACGAACGCCACCGTGAGCACCGTGATGATGACGACGAGGATCGTGTTGCCCGTCTCGCCTATGCCGCCGACGATCTGCAGCCCGCTGCGGATCTGCAGCGCGCCGAGACCGAGCGAGGCGGCCGAGCCGAACAGCGTGGCGAAGATCGCCAGCATGTCGATGACCTTGCCCAGGGGACCTCTCGCGCGGTTGCCCAGCAGTGGCTCGAAGGCCGCGCTGATCAACTGCAGCCTGCCCTTGCGGTAGACGCCGTAGCTGATCGCCAGGCCCACGACCGCATAGATCGCCCACGGGTGCAACGACCAGTGGAACAGCGTGGTGGCCATCGCGGTCTGCACGGCCTCGGGATTACCGGCCGGACCGGTGCCGGGCGGCGGCGTCGCGAAGTGCGACAGCGGTTCGGCGACCCCGAAGAACATCAGTCCGATGCCCATGCCCGCGCTGAACATCATCGCGACCCAGGACACCCCGTGGAACTCGGGTTGCTCGTCGTCGCGCCCCAACGGGATCGCACCGAAACGACCGAGCGCGAGCCACAGGACGAAGACGACGAAACCTGAAGCCGTCAGCACGAACAGCCAACCGGTGTTGTTCATCACCCACGTCAGCGCGCTGTCCGACGCTGACGCCAGCGATGAGGTGCTGATGAATCCCCAGGTCAGAAAGCCGATGGCGATGACCGCGGTGATCCCGAAGACGATCCAGTCCACGCCGCGGGACCGGGCGGCGGCGTCCTCCAGGGGCGGACGGTCGAGCGCCGGGTGAGGGACCACGTCCTCATTGGGCGATCGGAGTGCCCGGCGCGTCGCGGCCCGGGTCCTTCCTGTCGTCTCGTTCTCTGCGCTGGTCGTCATGATGACTCAATTCGACCTTGCTGGCCGCGAGCGAGTCAATCCGGCAAACGCAGCGATCACGTCATTGCGCGGCTTCTAGCAGTTCTTCCAGCGACTCGCGCAGCAGATCGGGCAAAACATCTACGTCGCTCATGGCGTCGCGGTCGGCGTTGATGCCGAAGTAGACCATGCCGTTGTAGGACGTCACTCCCATCGCCAACACCTGGTTGCTCAGCAGCGGCGGCACCGCGTAGGTCTCGAGCAGTTTGGTGCCCGCGACGTACATCTGGTGCTGCGCTCCGGGCACGTTCGTGATCAGCAGGTTGAACTGGCGCGCGGAGAAGGTGGTGGCGACGCGAATACCCATGGCGTGCAGGGTCGGCGGCGCGAACCCCGACAGGGTGACGATGGTGCGCGCGTCGACCAGGCTCGCGGCGGTGGACGCCGACTCGGTGGCGTGCGCGATCTGGGAAAGCCGCACCACGGGGTTGCCCTCACCGACGGGGAGGTCGACGAGGAACGGCGTCACCTCGCTGATTGCCTGGCCTGGGCCGGTGGCGTCGAGTTCGGCGTCCGGATACACCGACATGGGCGCCATCGCGCGCACCCTCGTCGTCGAGGTCACCGGTTCGCCGCGCGACATCAGCCAGTTGCGCAACGCGCCGGCCACCACGGCCAGCACCACATCGTTGACGTCGCAGTTGTAGCGGGCGCGCACCGCGCGGAAGTCCTCGAGGCGCCCGCTGGCGACCGTGAACCGCCGGTTGCGCGAGACGGTGGTGTTCAGCGGGCTGCTGGGCGCGGTGCCCCGCGCGACCGTGCGGGCCACGTCGACGAACCGGCGCCCCATGTTGACCAGCTGGCCGGCGTTGGTCGCGACGTCGACGACGGCGGAGCGGACGGCGCCGAACTGCTCAGCCGGGCGCATGATCCACTCGCCGAGCGCACCGAGCAGCAGTTGCCGATCGCTGGGTTCGCGCAACGGGATCCAGATGTCCTCGCCGAACTCAGGCGGCTTCTGGGTGCGGTCGGCGATGACGTGGCCGATCTCCAGCGCCGTCATCCCGTTCACCAACGCCTGGTGGGACTTCGTGTAGATCGCGATCCGGTTCTTGGCCAGGCCTTCGATCAGATACATCTCCCACAGCGGGCGCGACCGGTCCAGCGGGCGCGACCCCAGCCGGGCGATGAGCTCGTGCAGCTGCGCGTCGCTGCCCGGTGAAGGCAGCGCCGACCGCCGAATGTGGTACGTGATGTCGAAATCCGGGTCGTCCACCCACACCGGACGCGCCAGGCCCAACGTCACCTCGCGCACCTTCTGGCGGTAACGGGGAATCTGCGGCAACCGTTGTTCGACGGTAGCGAGCAGGGTTTCGTAGCTCAGCCCGCTGCGCGGTTTGCGGAGGATCGCCAGAGATCCGACGTACATCGGCGTCGACGTGTTCTCCAGGTGGTAGAACGACGCGTCTGCCGTCGACAACCGGGTGACCATCGCGACGTCGTCCCTCCCCTGTACTGCCGCGGTCCGACCGCGTGTGCCGAAGTCCCCGCCACGCTATAGGCAAACCCTGCAGACGCGCATCACGGGTGCGTCTCGGTGTCTGTGAACCCCTGCGAGCCGTGCGATCATGAAGAGGTCTGCCACTCTCCAGCAGGCGGGTCCTGTCTCGTCGATTGACTGGAGATCGTGCTGTGACACCATTCCGCACACCTGCCGGGCGGGCCGCGCCCCTTCCCGATGACGAGCGACGAATGCCGTTGGTGGCGCCGGTCATCGACTGCGAACCGCCGCCGATCAGTGTGGGTGCCTGCGCACCGCCATCGCCAGAAAGCCTGCACCGCCGCCCATCCGGCGGAGCGGGCGCGGGTATGCGAACAACGCACCTGCGACGTGCGGCACCGATGCCGCCCGAACCCGCCCCCTCGCGCGGCGCGGTCGTGTTCGCCGACTTGGCATTGCGCCGGGTGCTCGAGGTGATCGACCGGCGCCGTCCGCTGGCACAGTTGCGTCCGCTGCTGGCACCGGCGCTCATCGAGGCTGTGCTCGCGATGACCCGGCACCGGCACGCCACGGTGGCCACGCTGCGCCGCGTCCGGTTGCGTGTGGTAGACGACGGTGCGGCCGCCGAGGTTTTCGGCACATACGGTCGCGGACAGCGCATCTGCGCGATCGCGGCGCGGATCGCGTTCGACGGTCAGCGCTGGCGGGTGGTCGCGCTGCAGATCGGTTGAGCGTTAGCCTGCTCGGCGTGCAGGGAAACTCGATCAGCGTGGAGCGCGTCATCAGGGCGCCCGCGGCTGCGATCTTCGCGTTGCTCGCCGACGCCGGGCGCCATGCGGCCTTCGACGGGTCTGGCACCGTCGGTCACGCCCCCGCGGGGAAGTCCCAACCGCTTTCCGCCGGAACGAAATTCGGTATGGCGATGCGGGGCCGGCCCGAGTCGCTATTTCTGCCGTACCGGACCACCAACACCGTCGTCGAGTTCGAACCCGACCGCCGCATCGCCTGGAAGACGACGATGGGCCCGCTCGGACTGATCGGCGGGCGCATCTGGCGCTACGAACTCGAACCGGCACAGGACGGCACGCTGGTGCGCGAAACCTGGGACGTCTCCGAGGACCGGCAGCGCCTCATGCTCAAGATGGGCGCGACGCCCAAGCAGGCCGAGGACGGGATGCGGGCCACGCTGGGTCGCATCGCCGCCCTCGTCGAGCCTTAGCGGCGGCGCATCGCCTTCTGCTCGCGGGCCTGCTGGCGCGCGGCCTCACGCCGCTGCTTGCGGGTGCCACCGCCGGCCGCCGGTGCGGGCCGCGCCGGTCCGCCGTTGCCCGAGCGCTGCACCTGAGCCGAGCCGTCCTCCGATGGCCCGCTGTAGGTCAGCGGTCGCGACTCGTCGTCGATTCCTTTGGCGCGCAGGCCTGTTGGCGCGGGCCGCTCCTTGGTCGCCACGCGACCCTGCGCCTGCGCCGCGGCGGCCTCGGCGAACTCGCTCAAACCGGACGGCGGCGCGACGGGCGCGACGGTGGGCTGTGGCGCGGCTTCGACCGTCACGTTGAACAGGAACCCGACGGACTCCTCCTTGAGCCCCTCGAGCATTCCGATGAACATGTCGTAGCCCTCGCGCTGGTACTCGACAAGGGGGTCGCGCTGCGCCATGGCGCGCAGGCCGATGCCCTCCTTGAGGTAGTCCATCTCGTAGAGATGTTCGCGCCACTTGCGGTCCAGAACGTTGAGCAACACGTTGCGTTCCAGCTGGCGCATTGCACCCTCGCCGGCGATCTCCTCGATCTGCTTCTCCCGCTCGGCGTAGGCGCGCTCGGCGTCGGCGATCAGCGCTTCGAGCAGCTCGTCGCGCGTCAGCTCGCCGGGCTCGCCGACGGCGTCGGAGTCGATCAGGTCGTGGTGGTCGATGCCGACCGGGTAGAGCTGCTTGAGCGCGGTCCAGAGCTGCTCGAGATCCCAGTCCTCGGCGTAGCCCTCGGCGGTCGCCCCGTCGACGTAAGCGGTGATCACGTCGACGAGCATCTTGCGGGCCTGTTCGGCGAGGTTCTCGCCCTCGAGGATGCGGCGGCGCTCGTCGTAGATGACCATGCGCTGCTTGTTCATCACCTCGTCGTACTTGAGGACGTTCTTGCGGACCTCGAAGTTCTGCTGCTCGACCTGGGTCTGCGCGCTCTTGATCGCGCGAGTCACCATCTTCGCCTCGATGGGCACGTCGTCGGGCAGGTTCAGCCGGGTCAACAGGGCTTCGAGGGTGGCGCCGTTAAAGCGTCGCATCAGCTCGTCGCCCAGCGACAGGTAGAACCGCGACTCACCCGGATCACCCTGGCGGCCGGAGCGGCCACGCAGCTGGTTGTCGATCCGGCGCGACTCGTGGCGCTCGGTGCCCAGCACGTAGAGGCCCCCGGCGGCGATGACATCCTCGGCTTCGTGTGCGCATTCCGCCTTGACCTGCGACAGCGTTTCGTGCCAGACCTTCTCGTACTCTTCGGGCGTCTCGACCGGGTCCAGGCCGCGCTCGCGCAACCGCTTGTCGGTCAGGAAGTCGGGGTTGCCGCCCAGCACGATGTCGGTGCCGCGACCGGCCATGTTGGTCGCGACGGTGATCGCACCCAGCCGGCCGGCCTCGGCGATGATCGACGCCTCCTGCTCGTGGTACTTCGCATTGAGCACGTTGTGCGGGATGCGGCGCTTGGTGAACTGGCGCGACAAGTACTCCGAACGCTCCACGCTGGTGGTGCCGATCAGGACCGGCTGGCCCTTCTCGTAGCGTTCGGCGACGTCGTCGACGACCGCGATGAACTTGGCCTCTTCGGTCTTGTAGATCAGGTCCGACTGGTCGGCGCGGATCATCGGCTTGTTGGTCGGGATCGGCACGACGCCGAGCTTGTAGATCTCGTGCAGCTCGGCCGCCTCGGTCTGGGCGGTGCCCGTCATGCCGGCGAGCTTGTCGTAGAGCCGGAAGTAGTTCTGCAGCGTGATCGTGGCCAGCGTCTGGTTCTCGGCCTTGATCTCGACGCGCTCCTTGGCCTCGATGGCCTGGTGCATGCCCTCGTTGTAGCGACGACCGACCAGCACGCGGCCGGTGAACTCGTCGACGATGAGCACCTCGCCGTCGCGAACGATGTAGTCCTTGTCGCGCTGGAACAACTCCTTGGCCTTCAGCGCGTTGTTCAGGTAGCTGACCAGCGGGGAGTTGGCAGCTTCGTAGAGGTTGTCGATGCCCAGCTGGTCCTCGACGAACTCGACGCCGAGCTCGTGCACGCCGACGGTCCGCTTGCGGATGTCGACCTCGTAGTGGACGTCTTTCTCCATCATCGGCACGATCCGGGCGAACTCGGTGTACCACTGCGATGCGCCGTCGGCAGGCCCGGAGATGATCAGCGGGGTCCGGGCCTCGTCGATGAGGATGGAATCGACCTCGTCGACGATTGCGTAGTTGTGTCCGCGCTGGACCAGGTCGTCCAACGAATGCGCCATGTTGTCGCGTAGATAGTCGAAGCCGAACTCGTTGTTGGTGCCGTACGTGATGTCGGCGGCGTAGGCCGTGCGTCGCTGGTCGGGGGTCATCTGCGCCAGGATGACGTCGACATTGAGGCCGAGGAACCGGTGCACACGGCCCATCCACTCGGCATCGCGCCTGGCCAGGTAGTCGTTGACGGTGACGATGTGAACGCCCTTGCCGGACAGCGCGTTGAGGTAGGCGGGAAGCACGCCGGTCAGCGTCTTTCCTTCACCGGTCTTCATCTCCGCGACGTTGCCGAAGTGCAGCGCCGCGCCACCCATCAGCTGCACCTTGAACGGCTTCTGGTCCAGCACCCGCCAGGCCGCCTCGCGCGCGACCGCGAACGCCTCCGGCAGCAGGTCGTCGAGGCTTTCACCGTTGTCGACGCGCTTCTTGAACTCGTCGGTCTTGGCCCGCAGTTCAGCGTCGGTCAGCTTTTCGACATCGCCGGCCAGGGAGTCGACGTAGTCGGCCACCCCCTTGAGGCGCTTGACCATGCGGCCCTCGCCGAGACGCAGCAACTTTTGCAGCACGCTAGTTCCCCTATGGGTTGGAAGTCTTGAGCTGAACCCATGGTAGGTGACATGCGCCCCGACCCGGCCAAGCTACGTCCGGCCAGGCAAGATCGCGGCCCCGGTCCGGCTCAGGCGAGCCGAATCAGGCCACCGGCTCAGGCGAGCCGGATCAGGCCACCGGCTCAGGCGAGCCGAATCAGGCCGTAGTCGTAGGCGTGCCTGCGGTAGACGACGGACGGCCGGTCGGTCTCCTTGTCGTGAAACAGGAAGAAGTCGTGGCCGACCAGTTCCATCTGCGACAGCGCGTCGTCGACGGTCATCGGGGTGGCCGGGTGTTCCTTGACCCGCACGATGCGGCCGGGTTCGTGTTCCTCGAGCGCCGCGCCGTCGTGTTCGGCCGGTGCGGGCTCGGGTTGCGGGGTGACCGCGGTGGCCTTGGCCACCGACACCGGGGTCTTGTCGCCGTAGTGGATCTTGCGGCGGTCGCGCGCGCGGCGCAGTCGCTCGGCGAGCTTGTCCACCGCCGACTCCATGGCGCCGTAGAAGCTGTCGGCGCAGGCTTCGGCGCGGACCACAGGGCCGCGGCCGCGAGCGGTGATCTCCACGTGTTGACAGTTCTTGCGTTGACGTCGGTTGCGCTCGTGATCGAGCTCGACGTCGAACAGATAGATCGTGCGGTCGAATCGTTCCAGGCGTGACAGTTTCTCTGCGACGTACTTGCGGAAGTGGTCGGGGATCTCGACGTTTCGGCCGGTGACCGCGACCTCGGCGTGCGGTCGAGGTTCGGGCGTTTCGTCCTCGATCACCATCGTGCTGGAGTCCAGGGATTGGCTTGACATGCTTGGCAACTCGTTTCTTCGGCGTCCGCACGCATCAGCGTGCCCGGGTTGTCGTGGAATCCGCACCGACGGGGCTTCGCATGTCTCGCCGCTCGCCGGTGCAAGGTGTCGTCTACTCACCTCCTACCGCGTCGGCGATGCTGGCGCTTCGATCTTGAGCGCCGGCCGTGAGTCATTCACGGGTGTTGCTGCCGACGGTAGCCGCGTTCACCCGGTAGTGCCAGTGAATCTCGGTACCTGTTTCCAGTTCTTCACCTCCGTCTGATATACGGCCGGTCGCGGCGGCCCTCACGCGTTTGCCACAACCAGCACGGCCGCCACGCGAGCCCCAAGGGTGCGCAGCACGCGAACGGATTCGGCGGCCGTCGCGCCGGTGGTCACGATGTCGTCGACGATGAGCACCTCGCCCGCCACGGCGCGCACGACCTTGACCCGGCCGGCGATGTTGCGCTGCCGGTCCCCGGTGGACAGCCCGACCGAATCCGAGGCGAACGCGCGCGTGCGCAGCGCGGGAACGACGGTCACGCCCGGCAGATCGGCGACCGCTGCGCGGGCCATTCGCGTCACCGGGTCACCGCCGCGCCGCCGGGCCGATGACCGGCGGGTCGGCGCGGGCACCAGGGTCAGCGGGGCACCGACCAAGCCCCACGTGAGCAGATGCGCCACACCGGTCCCGACCGCGTCGGCCAGCGGCCGGATCAGGTCGGTGCGGCCGTGTTCTTTGAGTGCGATGACGGCGGCCCGCCGCGGCCCGGCGTATCGGCCGAGCGAGAACACCGGCACGCCGGGGTCCAGGCGGGGCGAGACGAGGTGCGGGTCCTCGGCCCTGACCGTCAGCGCCGAGGCGCACGCCGCGCACCACCGCGTCGATGGTGCACCGCAACCGCCACACTGCAGCGGAAGCACGAGGTCGAGCATGCGCTCAGTGTGGCGATGATCGGTGACATCTCGATGCGGGTACACCGCCGACATGCAGGACGAACGGGAAGCGGAGATCGTGAGGTGCCTGGTCGAGGCGTTCTCCGATCTGATGAAGAGCGATCCGGACGCGTTCCGGACCAAGTTCCGCAAGATGGCCGCCGAGCCCTTCGCCTTCTTCCGAGGCAGCGCGTGTCTGTTCTACGCCGACGTCGTCAAGGACAAGGACCGGTGGGCCGACGAACGCACGAGCCGGGTGTGGATCCAGGGCGACCTGCACGCCGAGAACTTCGGTACCTACATGGACGGCGCGGGGGTCCTCATCTTCGACGTGAACGATTTCGACGAGGCTTACGTCGGCCATTTCACCTGGGACCTCAAGCGGTTCGCCGCGAGCGTGGCGTTGATGTGCTGGCAGAAGGCACTGTCCGACAACGAGATCAGGAAATTGATTGCGGCGTTCCTGCGCGCCTATGTCGACCAGGTACGGCACTTCACCGAGGTTGACGACGATGCGAGCTTCTCGCTGAATCTCGAGACCGCCCGCGGTGCGGTGCTGTCGGCGCTGCAGTCCGCGCGACTGTCGACGCGCTCGCAGATGTTGGAGCGCATGACCCACATCGACGATTGGGATCGAAGGTTCCGCGACCAGACCGGCGTACGTCGGCTCGATGACGACGAACGCGCCAAGGTCCACGAAGCGTTCGACAGATACCTGCAGACGATCCCGCGGACCAAGCGCTTCCGCGGCATCGCCTACGACATCAAGGATGTCGTCGGGAAATCCGGCATGGGCATCGGAAGTGCGGGACTGCCGGCGTACACGCTGTTGATCGAAGGGTTCAATCAGGCGCTCGACAACGACGTGCTCCTGTCGATGAAACAGGGCAACGTGGCCGCGCCCAGCCATGTGATCGACGACCCCGCAGTGCACGAGTACTTCAAGCATCACGGGCATCGCACGGCGGTGTCTCAACGCGCACTGCAGGCGCACGCCGACCCGTTGCTCGGCTACACGGACATCGACGGCGTCGGTTTCGTGGTCAGTGAGATCTCGCCCTATGACTCCGATTTGGCGTGGGACGAGTTGACCGAGCCGGACGAGCTCACCGAGGTCATGGAGCAGCTCGGACGGGCGGTGGCAAAAGTGCACTGCGTCGGCGACTCCGACAGTGACCAGTCACTGGTCGATTTCCAGACCGAGGAGGCGATCGTCGCGGTCATCGGCAAGCATGTGGATGAGTTCATCGACGACATCGTTGGATTCGGGCTGGACTACGCCGCCGTCGTACGTGACGACCACCGTCATTTCGTCGAAGCGTTTCGCGAAGGCCGCATTCCCGGGGTCACGTCGACCTGACGGGGCTCAGCCGGGCAGGACCGGTTCGGCGCCGGGCACCAGCAGCGGGCGCACCTCGGCCCACGCCGGATCGTCCTCGGCGACAGAGCCCGAGAGCTGCACGACCCCACGGGCATCGGCGACGTAGACGGTCGACGGGTTGGCCGCCACCGTGGTCACCGGCATCAGCAGGTTGCGGCTCGGACCGTCGGAGTTGACGCCGTCGAGGTTGACGTACGACACCGGATGCTGCGGATCGGTTCTGCTGACCACGATGTCGTCCCCTGTGCGCCACGACAGCGACACCACGGTGTTGCGCAACCCGTATCCCAGCCGTCGCGGATAGGTCAGCGCGTAGCCCCCTCCCGGCGTCTGCTCGACACCGGCGAGGATCACCTGGCCGTCGATGACCAGCGCCGCGCGGGTGCCGTCCCGCGACAGCTGCAATTCGGTGATCACGCCCGAGAACCGGCTCGACACCGGCGTGGAGTCGACCGGTATGCGCGCCGGTTGACCCGACGCATCCTGGATGACGCGCACGACGTTGTTGCCGTCGATCACCACCCACACCGCGTTGTCGAGCGCCCAACTCGGGCGCGACAGGCTTCTCGCGTCCAACACCTGAGACGCGTTCCCGCCCAACGCCCCCACCCACATCGTCGACGAGGTATCGGGCGCGCCCGGCCGCAGCGTGACGATCGACGCGACCTCCTGCCCGCTGCGCGAGACCGCCGCGGCAGTCTGATTCGGCATCTGCCCGAACGGCCCCGGTACCCGTGGCGCCCGCTGTCCATCAAGGGCGACAAGGGAACCGCCCACCAGCGCGTGCAGCCCGGCCGCGACACCGGAGGCGGCACCGGGGTCGGTGGCCGCTACATCGGAGGTCTCCCAGCCGTCGGCGAACCGGTCGTCGAGGGCGGCGCCGTCTGCGTTGATGACGTACGGACCGTTGACGCCGGCGCGGAACAGAGTCCAGATGAGTTGCGCCGCAAGCAGTTGCCTGCTGTGCGGATCGGTGGTCGACAGGTTGTCCAAATCGATGCGGGCCCCGCCGTAGCCGCGGCCGACGCCCATCTTGCCGCCGTCGGCGCGCGTGACCGGGCCGCGCAGCTTCAGCGGCGGGTCCAGCAGGTTGCGGACGGTCTTGACCATCTCCGGGCGAGGACCGGCGATCAGCTTGCTGACCAGTTCAGTGGCCAGCTGGTCGGGGTCGGACACCGCGACGTAGCGCGGGTCGGGCACGACGGTGCTTCCCGTGGGGTCGACAAAGTACAGCGTGTTGCGGCGGTAGGTGGCCTGGAACTGTTGCCAGTCGAGGAAGACGCCGTTGGGCAGCTTGTCGATGCGCCAGCCGTCCGGCGTCTTGATCAGTTCGATCGGGCCGGGGTCGGGCAGCGCGCCCTCCCCCGTCTCGAACACCCCCATGTCCGACAGCGAGCCGAGGATGTCGGCACGCATGCTCACCGAGACCCGTTCCGGGCCACGGGTTTCGACGAAGACAACGTTGTCGATCAGCAGCGCGCTGCCCGCGTCATCCCAAGCCTGTGAGGCGGACTCGGTGAGGAACTGCCGCGCGGCCAGATGCCGGTTCGCCGGATCGGCTGTCGCCTTGAGGAACTCGCGCAGCAACACGTCGGGATCCATGCCCGGCGTCGGCTTGGGCAGGCTGGGCGGGGCGGGCCGGTCGACGGTTCCGATGGCCTGGGGCGACGACGAGCTGGGCACACCTGCACAACCCGTCAGTACCAAGGCCAGCAGACTCAGGGCCGCCAGCAGGCTTCTCACACGGACTCCTGCGCGGGCTCACGATCGCGATTGCGGGGCGGAGGTTCGTCCGGCGCAACGGGTTTCAACGGCAGCGGGCTGGTCGTCACCTTGTGCCCGCGCACGAGCGGCAACGTCAGGCGGAAGCAGGCGCCCTTGCCAGGTTCGCCCCACGCCTCGAGCCTGCCCTGGTGCAGACGGGCGTCTTCGATGCTGATCGCCAGACCCAGACCGGTGCCGCCGGAACGCCGCACCCGCGAAGGATCCGACCGCCAGAACCGGCTGAAGACCAGCTTCTCCTCGCCGGGTCGCAGCCCGACGCCGTAGTCGCGGACGGTGACGGCGACGGTGTCGTCGTCGGCGGCCATCCGGATGCGCACCGGTTTGTGTTCGGCGTGATCGATGGCGTTGGCGATCAGGTTGCGCAGGATGCGCTCGACGCGGCGCGGGTCGACCTCGGCGATAACCTCCTTGGTGGGCATGTCAACGATGAGCTCGACCTCGGCGTCGGCCGCGAGGTGTCCGACGTTGTCCAGCGCGCTCTGCACCGTCGAGCGCAGATCGAGCGACTCGACCGACAACTCGGCGACACCGGCGTCGTGGCGGGAGATCTCGAGCAGGTCGTTGAGCAGCGTCTCGAAGCGGTCGAGCTCGCTGACCATCAGCTCGGTGGACCGGCGCAGCGCCGGGTCGAGGTCCTCGCTGTGGTCGTAGATCAGGTCGGCGGCCATGCGCACCGTGGTCAACGGTGTCCGCAGTTCGTGACTGACGTCGGAGGTGAACCGCCGCTGCAGGTTGCCGAACTCCTCGAGCTGGGTGATCTGGCGGTGCAGGCTCTCGGCCATGTCGTTGAACGAGACGGCCAGGCGGGCCATGTCGTCCTCGCCGCGCACCGGCATGCGCTCGGTGAGGTGCCCTTCGGCGAACCGCTCGGCGATGCGTGATGCGGACCGCACCGGAAGCACGATCTGGCGCGCCACCAGCAGGGCGATCGCGGCGAGCAGGCCGAGGAGGACCACGCCGCCGGTCGCCATCGTCCCGCGGACCAGCGTGATCGTCGACTCTTCGTTGTTCAACGGAAAGATCAGGTACAGCTCGAGATTCGTCACCGGCGACGACGTAGGGCTACCGACGATCAGCGCGGGTCCGGAGAAGCCGTCGGTGTGCACGGTCGCGTACTGATAGCTGACCTGACCGGCCTTGACGAAGTCGCGCAGAGTGTTGGGCACCTGCTGAACGGGACCGGCCGCCGTCGCCGCTCGGGGCCCGTCGCCGGGCACCACCAGAACCGCGTCGAATGTGCCCGCCAGGCCCGGTTCGGCGTCGGCGCTGCGGTCGATCAGCGTGTTGCGCGCCAACTGCAGGCTGCTGTCGAGCGAGCGGGTCTCCTCACCGCCGACGATCCCGCTGACGGTGGTGCGCGCGCGGTCGATCTGTTCGGTGGCCGCACGCACCTTGACCTCGAGGATGCGGTCGGTGATCTGGCTGGTCAGCACGAAACCGAGCACGAGGATGACGGCCAGCGACAGTCCCAACGTCAACGAGACGACGCGCAGCTGCAGAGAGCGCCGCCAGGCGAGGCTGATCGCCCGCCCCAACGCGCCCAGTCCGCGTACCAACGGAGCCGAACGACGATGGATGCGTCGTCTGGAACTGAAGATCACGGCGCCCGCCGGGTGGTCAACACGGCGACCGCCGTGCGGTCGAGATCACGACCACGGCCGAGCCGTGCCTGTCACGGGGGTCCGGCCTTGTATCCCACTCCTCGAACGGTGAGCACCACCTGGGGGTTCTCCGGGTCCTTCTCGACCTTCGCCCGCAGCCGCTGGACATGCACGTTCACCAAACGGGTGTCCGCGGGGTGCCGATAACCCCACACCTGTTCGAGCAGCACATCTCGAGTAAACACCTGGCGGGGTTTGCGCGCCAACGCCACCAACAGGTCGAATTCCAGCGGGGTCAGCGAGATCTGTTCGCCCTGCCGGGTGACCTTGTGCGCGGGCACGTCGATGTCGACATCGCCGATCGACAGCATCTCGGCCGGCTCGTCCTCGTTGCGCCGCAACCTCGCTCGAACGCGCGCGACGAGCTCCTTGGGTTTGAACGGCTTCATGACGTAGTCGTCGGCGCCGGACTCCAGGCCCAGCACCACGTCGACGGTGTCCGTCTTGGCGGTCAGCATGACGATCGGCACGCCGGAGTCCGCGCGGAGCACCCGGCACACGTCGATGCCGTTCATACCGGGCAGCATCAGGTCCAGCAGCACCAGATCGGGCCGCAGCTCGCGGACCGCGGTCAGCGCTTGGGTGCCGTCACCGATGACCGCGGTGTCGAAACCTTCCCCCCGCAGCACGATGGTGAGCATCTCGGCGAGCGACGGGTCATCGTCGACAACCAGAATCCTTTGCCTCATGGAGTCCATGGTGTCACCGAATTGCGATAAACCCCGGCTACCACACGGCGCGTTTCGCGTGTTGACCGGCGAATGTGCCCGAACGGGCCTACCGAGCGTCCAGTTCGGCGGCCAGGGCCGCGGCGTCGACGTCGGGTCCGGCCACCGTCCAGGGCCCGCACCAGTGCGCGGCGGCCAGCGCGGCGTAGACGTCGGAGGTGCGTTGCTGCAGCCCGCCGTCACGCTCATAGGCGTCCTTGGCGCGGTCGGCCTCGGTGTTGGCGCGGTGCTCGGCGCGCTGGGCGGCGAGTTCGGTCGGGACGGCGAGCAGCACCTGGGCGTCCGGTCGCGGCAGCGCGAGCCGCTCGTACTCCAGGACGCGCACCCACTCGACGACCTCTCCGTCGGCGTCCTGGTGCAGCCGCGCGGCGCTGTATGCGGCGTTGGATGCGACGTAACGGTCGAGGATGACGACGTCGTAGGCGGCCTGCAGACGTTCGACCTCGGCCTTGGCGCGCGCACGGTCGAGCGCGAACAGGACGGCCATCGCGTAGACCGAGTCGGCCAGGTCGCCGTGCGAACCGTGCAGCGCCTCGGCGGCCACGTCGGCCTCCACGGACTGGCCGTAGCGCGGGAACGCCAGGCTGGTCACCGTCCTGCCGTGGGCCTCGAACGCGGTTCGCAGCCCGTTGGTCAGCGTGCGTTTGCCCGCGCCGTCGACGCCTTCGATGACCATCAGCACGGCTGTGAGACTAGCGATGCCCGGTTATTTATGGCCGCATCAGACGTCGTGTTCGGCCCGATCGGCGGCCTGCGCGACGGCCCATCATCCCGCCAGTCGAGCCGTCAGGTGCCCAGCGACGGTGACAACGCGTTGCGCCATGTGTTCGAGTGCGGCAATGGTCGCTTCGTTGAGGGGCGACTTGTTGTCCGGCCCGGTGACGTGACTGACCCCGTAAGGGTTGCCGTCGGCGAACTTCAACTGACTGGTGTAACCGGGCGGGACGATGATGCCGCCGAAGTGCATCAGCGTGACGTAGAGGTTGATGAGGGTGGTTTCCTGGCCACCGTGAGCGGTTTGGGAGGACGTGAATCCCGCGTAGACCTTGTCCGCGAGCTGACCCTGCGCCCACAGCCCGCCCAGCGTGTCGATGTAGGTCCGGAAAGGGGCTGCGGGGGAACCGAATCGAGTCGGCGAGCCGAAGATCACGGCGTCGGCCCACACGATGTCGTCACCGGTCGCCACCGGAAGATCCTTCGTGGCCTCGTAATTCGCACTCCAAGCGGGATTGTCGGCGAATGTCTGCGGATCACGCGTTTCCGCAACGTGGCGTAACCGAACTTCGGCACCGGCCTCCTCTCCGGCCTCGGCGACCCTGCGCGCCATCGCAGTGCCATGCCCCGTGGCCGAGTAGTAGATCACCGATAGCTTCACCATGGTCGATCTCCTTCCTGTTGACGCGTCAGCGGCCCTCCCGTTGAGGATGTCTCATGTCCGCGCCAACCAGGCCATCGCTGCGACGACCAACGCCTGCGTGCCGGTGTCCAGGGTCGGCTGGATGACCGGGGCGAACGTCGCCGAGTGATTGACCGGAATGTCCTGCTCCACGCTGCCGCGATCGAGGGCCTGCTGGTAGGACTGTGCATCGATGCCACCGATCCCCCAGTACGTGTACGGCACCCCCAGCGCGACCGGTATCTCGCTGAAGTCTTCGCTCGCGCTCTGCGGCGGCATCTCCCCGCACCGCTCCCCGAAGAACGCGACGAACATATCCCTCACCTGGTTGGTGGTATCAAAGTCGTTCTCAGTCAAGGGAAAGCGGTCGAAAAGCTCGAACTCAGGCTCCTTCGGGGAATTCGATGCCCGGCACTCGGCGGTGACGATACGCCGGATGGCCTCGAGCACGGTCCTGCGCGTCTGCTCGCTGTAGGTACGGATATTCAGTTGCAGCACAGCGTGATCCGGGATCACATTGCTCTTGGTACCGGCCGCGATGCTGCCGACGGTCAGCACCGCGGTATCGCCCGGTGCGACCTCACGGGATACGACGGCCTGCAGGCGTACGACGATCATCGCCGCCAGCACGATGGGGTCCACGGCCGCCTGCGGCATCGAGCCGTGGGCGCCGCGGCCGTAGACGGTGATGCGCATGCTGTCGGCAGCGGAGAGAACGGCACCTTCGCGCACGCCGACGCGGCCGGCGGGTGCGGGCAGCACGTGCTGTGCGAGCGCGACGTCGATCTTGGGAATCAGCTGTGCCAGGTCGTCGTCCACCATCGCGCGGGCACCGTCCGAGGTTTCCTCGGCGGGTTGAAACAATGCGACGACGGTGCCGCTCCAGTGGTCGCGACCCTCGACGAGTAACTGGGCCGCGCCCAACAGCGCGACGACGTGTACGTCGTGTCCGCATGCGTGCATGACCGGAACGTCGTTGCCGCCGGCATCGGTCGCCCGCACGCTGCTGGCGTAGTCGAGCCCGGTGGCCTCCTGCACGGGTAGCGCATCCATGTCGGCACGCAGCAGCACGGCCGGCCCCGGCCCGTTGGACAGCACACCGACGACCCCGGTGCCGCCCACGCCGTCGCGCACCTCGTAGCCGAAGCCGCGTAACCGTTCGGCGACCTTACGGGCGGTTCGGACTTCGTGGTGCGACAGTTCCGGATGCGCATGCAGGTCGCGGTACAAGGATTCCTGCCAGTCCCGCGCCCTAGGCAGTCCAGCCAGCACTTGGCCGAGAACTTCCGGGGATGGCTGCATGTTGCCGGGTATACACCGCCAAATGTCGACCGAAACACCGCTTCTGCTCGTGCTCGACCTCATCGGCACCTTCGCGTTCGCGCTCAATGGCGCCTTGGTCTCGGTGCGTGTTACACGTCTTGACATCTTCGGCATCGTCACCGTCGGCATGCTCACCGGCCTGGGTGGTGGAGTCATCCGCGACATCCTGCTCGACGCCCTTCCTCCCGCGACGTTCGTGGACTGGCGGTATCTGGTGACTGCGGCTGCCGGCGGGTGCGTCGCGTTCATACTCAGTCCCGCGCTCGGGCGCTTCACGATGCCCATCACAGCCGCCGACGCAGTGGGGCTGAGCGTTTTCGCCGTTCTTGCCAGCTACAAGGCGCTGAGCATGGGGTTCGGTGTCCTCCAGGCCGTAATCGTGGGCACCATCACCGCGGTGGGTGGCGGCACCATTCGTGACATGGCGATCGGGCAGGTCCCCACCGTGTTCCGAAGCGAGCTTTACGCCATCCCGGCGATGATCGGCGCTGGATGTGCTGCGGCCCTCTACGGCCTCGAGTACCGGACCATCTGGGCGACGCTCGGCGCGGCGACGGTATGTTTCGTGATCCGGATGGTCGGCGTCGGCTTCAACCTCGACGCTCCCCAGCCCCGTTGGCAACGTTGACCACGGCCCGCGACAGGCACCTTGTCGTCGGCTACAGGTTTCCTGTGTAACCGCTTGGGACGGCGTGCGGGTCGAGCGCGACGGCAACAGACTGGCAAACAACGCAAACCGTCCAGGGAGTCATCGCAATGCTCAACATCCGCAGGTCAGTCCCCCTTTCACTGGCCACCCTCGCCGGGGCGGCCGGAGCCGCAGCGCTGATCGCCGCCCCGCTCGCCCAGGCCGATACGAATCCCGGTGCGGGACCGGCGAATTGCTCCACCGCCGATCTCGAAGGCGTGCGCGCCGGGGTCGACGCGTCGACCTCGGCGTACCTGTTCACCCATCCCGATCTGAACTCGTACATGAGCACGCTGCAGGGTCTCTCGCGTGAGCAGGTCGCCGCGCGTGTGACGACCTATATGACTGAACATCCGCAGGAAAGCGCCGAGATGGCCGGGATTCGCCAGCCGCTCGTCGATCTGAAGAACCACTGCGGCGCAACGGCCGTGCCCTGACTCAGAAGCGTCCGCAGTTCGACGCCGTCGGCACGCCCTTGAACCGGTCGGCAATCCACTGCATGGCGGGTTCGCCGTCGACCAGCATTGGCAGGCCGTGGTTGACCATCGCCTTGTTGAGGAACGGCGGCTGTTCGTTGGTGCGCGCCTCGACGTCGGCGCCCTGGGCGCACCAGTCGCGGCCCATCTGCATCGCCGGCGCCCACGGGACCAGCGGGTCGTATCGGTTGGCGTTGATCAGCACGGGCGCATTGGGTTTCATGCGACCCAGCTTCTGCTCGTCGAAGAGCGACGTGAACGGCTCCTGCTCGACGAGTTGGAAGATGTCCTGATTGAAGTACGGCTGCAGGTGCCGGAACATGAACTTGGTCAGCGTCTCGGCGACGCACTGGTCCTGCACCTTGTAGAGCAGGTCCGCGCCGCGCGGGGTCAGCGTCGCCCGGATAGCCGCCTCGTGTTCGGGGTAGGCCGCGATGACGCCGTTCAGCGCATAACCGACGGCGCCGATCAACATGCTGCCGTCGATGAACGGGAACAGCGCCTTCAGGTCGGCGGGCGGCGCACCGGCATAAGAGCCGACGATGTCGAGTTCGGGCGCGTACGACTCGGCCATCTCGGCTGCGGACGCCGCGGCGCCCCCGCCCTGTGAGTATCCCCAGAACGCCAGCGGACCGTCGGGCGTCAGCGAGGTTCCCGGCAGGTTCTTCGCGGCGCGGGCGGCGTCGAGCATCGCATGGCCCTGGGAAACCCGGTTCGCGTAGGTGTGTAAGCCGGGCGTGCCCAGACCCTCGTAATCGGTCATGACGATCGCGAAACCGCGCGCGACCATCGTCGCGACGAAAAGCTCCTCGTAGTTGAACGCGAGGTCGAGGTATGGCGACCAGTGGATGCCCTGGTTGAACTGCCGCGACGGCGCGCACTGGTCGCCCTGGCCCTGGGTGCCGGGGCCGTAGACGATCAGCGGGCGGGGCCCGCCGAACGGCCACGGCGCGTGCGGCTCGAAGTACGTGCCGGTGACGACATCCGGATTTCCGCGAGCGTCGTTGCTGCGGTACATGATTCGCGTACCTTCGGCCATGATCATGCCGAGTTCGCCCGACGGTTCGAGCACCAGCCGCGACGGCTCCGTGCGGATCAGGTCGCCGGGCTTGCCCGGCGGCAACGGGTCCGGCGGCGTGTAGAACGCCTGGTATTCGTCCTCGTTGAAGAAGGGGTTGTGATCGTCGATGGTCGGATCGTCGGCGGATGCGGGCGGCGAAATCCCCATAATGGAGATCATGAGGGCGATCGCGATTCCGAGGATGCGGCCCACGGGTCGGACGTTAGCAACGAAATTGGTTCCATGAGGCCCGTTTCCGCCTCAACACGTCGTGAACGCGATGAGTTCGAGCGTCAGCGCGAGTCTGTTTCGCCGAACCCATTCCGTATGGAGGAGGCAGACGACATGACGACGCATCAGGTCGGAACACGCGAACAGTGGCGCGCTGCGTACGAACAACAGCTGGCCCAGGAGAAGGAGCTGACCCGCAGGGCCGCCGAGCTCGCCAGGCAGCGGCAGGCGCTGCCATGGGTGCGGGTCGACAAGCCGTACGAGTTCGACACCACGTCCGGGCGGCGCACACTGGCCGAACTGTTCGACGGCCGATCACAGTTGATCGTGCGGCATTTCATGCACGGGCCGAACACGCCGGAGGGCTGCCCGGGCTGCACCTTCGAGACCGACAACCTGGTCGGCGCGGTACCGCATCTGGCGCACAGGGACGTGACATTCATCTTGTCGTCACGCTCCCCGCTTCCGGTGCTCAGCGCCTACAAGCAGCGGATGGGCTGGGATATCGAGTGGGTGTCCTCAGGCGGCAGCGATTTCGACGCCGACTTCTTCGGCTACATGCATGTTCCGACGCCGCGTCGTGACTTCGGCAAGGGCAGCGGCAGCATGCTCGACGTCATGGAGCTGATGGCGCTCAGTTGCTTCGCCCTGGAGGACGGCGTGGTGTACCACACTTACTCGACCTACGACCGCGGCACCGAGGCACTCAACGCCACCTGGCAGCTGCTCGATCGCGCGCCCAAAGGCCGCGGCGAGGACTTCTCCGACTGGCCGCGCAAACGCGACGAGTACCCGGCATAGGGTTCAGACGCGCAACCGCGGGGAGATCGCAGAATTCGAAAAGGATCGCGATCTCCCCGCAGCCTCGGTGAGGACGTGATCAGTAGCGATAGTGCTCGGGCTTGTACGGGCCCTCGACGTCGACGCCGATGTACTCCGCCTGCTCCTTGGTGAGCTTGGTCAGCTGGCCGCCGAGTGCCTCGACGTGGATGCGCGCGACCTTCTCGTCGAGATGCTTGGCCAACCGGTAGACCGCGTTGTCGTATTCGTCGTTCTTGGTCCACAGCTCGATCTGCGCGATGACCTGGTTGGAGAAGCTGTTGCTCATCACGAACGACGGGTGGCCCGTCGCGTTGCCCAGGTTCAGCAGACGCCCCTCGGACAGCACCACGATCGACTTACCGTCGTCGAAGATCCACTGGTCGACCTGCGGCTTGATGTTGAGCTTCTTGGCACCCGAGCGCTCGAGGGCGGCCATGTCGATCTCGTTGTCGAAGTGGCCGATGTTGCCCAGGATCGCCTGGTCCTTCATCGCCCGCATGTGCTCGAGCGTGATGATGTCCTTGTTACCCGTCGCGGTGATGACGATGTCGGCCTCGCCGATGCCGTCCTCGACGGTCACCACGTCGAACCCGTCCATCAGCGCCTGCAGCGCGTTGATCGGGTCGATCTCGGTGACCGCGACGCGCGCGCCCTGGCCGGCCAACGACTCCGCGCAGCCCTTTCCGACGTCGCCGTAGCCGCAGATCAGCACCTTCTTGCCGCCGATCAGCACGTCGGTGCCGCGGTTGATGCCGTCGATCAGCGAGTGCCGGGTGCCGTACTTGTTGTCGAACTTGCTCTTGGTGACCGAGTCGTTGACGTTGATCGCCGGGAACGGCAGCTCACCGGCGGCCTCGAACTGGTACAGGCGCAGCACGCCCGTCGTCGTCTCCTCGGTGACGCCCTTGACCGACTCCGCGATCTTGGTCCACTTGTTCTTGTCGGTCTCGAAGCGCTTGCGCAGCACGCCGAGAAAGACCTTCCACTCCGCCGGATCGTCGTCCTCGGCCGGCGGGACCACGCCCTGCTTCTCGTACTGCGCCCCGCGCAACACCATCATCGTGGCGTCGCCGCCGTCGTCGAGGATCATGTTCGCCGGTTCGCCCTCCCAGGTGAGCATCTCCTCGGCGGCCCACCAGTACTCCTCGAGCGTCTCGCCCTTCCACGCGAAGACCGGGGTGCCCTTGGGCTCCTCCGGCGTGCCGTGCGGGCCGACGACGACGGCCGCGGCCGCGTGGTCCTGGGTGGAGAAGATGTTGCACGACGCCCATCGAACCTCGGCGCCGAGCGCCACCAGCGTTTCGATCAGCACCGCCGTCTGCACGGTCATGTGCAGCGAGCCCGAGATACGCGCGCCCTTGAGCGGCTGCACGTCGTGGTACTCCTCGCGCAGCGCCATCAAGCCGGGCATCTCGTGCTCGGCCAGGCGGATCTCCTTGCGGCCGTAGTCAGCGAGAGACAGGTCGGCGACCTTGTAGTCGATCCCGTTGCGGGAGTCGGCTTTCAGCTCAGTCATGTAGAGCCCCTTTTCGTTCGTCATTGCCTATGAGCAGTGCCTATGAGCGCACAGATGTGCGCACGGCGACATCTGAGTAGACATCCATAGCCTGCGGGCTCGCGGGACAGGCGCGTGCGGTTGAACCAGCCGTGGCGCTCTGACAGCTAAGGAATATCGATAACACCGTAGCGTTCGGCGAACGGTGTCATCAATCGGGCCAGGTCACGTGCCACATCATGGTCGGCTTCGGGCGGCATCGAGACATAGCTCATCGCCAGCCGGACGATGGCCCTGGCCAGCACGCCGGCGTCCTCGTCGCTGGCCTTCACCCAGCTGTCGATGAACGTCTGCGTCAGCCGCTGGCTGCAATGGGTGATGATCGGCCCGCTGTCGGTGGTGATGAGCTGCAACAGGTCCGGTTTGGCCTCACCGGTCAGCAGTGAGATCACCAGCGGGTCGGCGGCGGACTCGGTGAAGAAGTCGCGGAAGCCGTGGCTGAACGCCGCGAAGACGTCGCCGACGTTGCCTTCGATGGCGTCGTCGATCTGGTCGACCAGCCGGTCGGCCAACCGCATCGCGTACGCCTGGGCCAAACCCTGGCGCGAGCCGAATTCGTTGTAGATGGTCTGGCGGCTGATGCCGGCGGCCTTGGCGACGTCGGACAGGGTGATCGCCGACCAGTCACGGGTGAGCAGCAGTTCGCGCATCCCGTCGAGGATGGAATCGCGCAGCAACACCCTCGACGCTTCGGCGTAGGGGATGCGCTGCGCGGTCCGGCGCGGGCTGTTCACACGCGCGAGAGTAGTCGTCACGAACGGGCGACCTCGACCATCTCGAAGTCGGACTTGGCCGCGCCGCAGTCCGGGCAGCTCCAGTCGTCGGGGATGTCGTCCCACCGCGTGCCGGGGGCGATACCGTCCTCCGGCCAGCCCTTCTCCTCGTCGTACTCGAATCCGCACTGCACGCAGACGAACAGTTTGTAGTCCATCACTTCACCTTCTTGTCTCTCTTCGGTTGACTCTGCGCTCGGGGCGAGGATCACTCGCACTTTCGCGCCATGGACGCAGAGTCAACGGGTAAGGGGTTCGAAGTCGACCTTCTCGCGCACAGCGCAATCGGGGCAGCTCCAGTCGTCGGGAATGTCGCTCCATTGCGTTCCAGCCGGAAAGCCTTCCCGCGGAGCCCCTTTCGTCTCGTCGTAGACGTAGTCACAACCCGGGCAGCGGTAGGCGTTCACGCGTGCACTCCGTGACGGGCCAGCACCTTGTCGCGCACGCGAGGGTGCACGTTCACGCGGGTGATGTCACCGTCGTAGTGATCGAGCACCCGGTGGTCCATCACCCGGCGCCACAGCGGCGGGACGTACGTCAGCGCGATCATCGACGCGTAGCCGCTCGGCAGGTTCGGCGCGCCCTCCATGCTGCGCAGCGTCTGGTAGCGCCGGGTCGGGTTGGCGTGGTGATCGCTGTGACGCTGCAGGTGATACAGGAACAGGTTGGTCACGACGTGATCGGAGTTCCAGCTGTGCACCGGCGCGCAGCGCTCGTAGCGACCGCTCTCGGTCTTCTGCCGCAGCAGGCCGTAGTGCTCGAGATAGTTCACGGTCTCGAGCAGCGTGAAGCCGAACACCGCCGAGATGACGATGTAGGGGATCAGCGCCCAGCCGAACACCGCGATCAGCGCGCCGTAGAACACGATCGACATCGCCCATGCGTTGAGGACGTCATTGGACCAGTACGTTCTTGGATCCCGCGTGCTGCGCCCGCTACGCTCGAGCCGCTTGGCCTCCAGCTCCCACGCCGACTTCAGCGACCCGAACACGCTGCGCGGCAGGAACTCCCAAAACGTCTCGCCGAAGCGGGCGGACGCCGGATCCTCCGGGGTCGCCACGCGGACGTGGTGGCCGCGGTTGTGCTCGATGTAGAAGTGGCCGTAGCACGTCTGCGCCAGCGTGATCTTGGCCAGCCATCGCTCGAGCGAGTCCTTCTTGTGCCCCATCTCGTGTGCGGTATTGATCCCGACCCCGCCGAGCAGACCGACCGAGAGCGCCAGGCCGATTCTCGCCGGCCACCCCAGTCCACCGTCGAAGCCGAGCCAGCTCAGGTCCGATGCGGTGAACAGGTACGCCCCGACGATCACGCTGGCGTACTGGAACGGGATGTAGATGTAGGTGCAGTAGCGGTAGTACTTGTCGTTCTCGAGTCGCTCCATCACCTCGTCGGGCGGGTTCTGCCCGTCCGGTCCGAATTTCAGGTCCAGCGCCGGCAACACGATGTACAGCAGGATCGGCCCGATCCAGAACGGCACTTGCGCCGCGGCGTGCCAACCCCACTGGTTGAAGGCCCACACCAGCGGCAGCATCACGAACAGCGCCGTCGGCGCGATCAAGCCCATCAGCCACAGATAGCGCTTCTTGTCACGCCATTCGACGGCGTCGAGTTCCGATGTCTGCGTGGTCACTGCCAAGCCTCCTGAAGTGAGTGCTGTCACGTCTGAGCTTGACTATAGGAGCAGCTTTGTCGTTTGTCTAGACACAGAACCAGTGTTTGTAAAGCACTGGTGGCCGCGAGCGCGCAGCCTTTTACGGTCTCGGACCCGAAAGCGCTACGCGGCTGCGCGCTCGGCAGCAGAGCCTTATCAGGCAGTGGTGATGGATTCGCGTTCGCGGCGGCCCAGCACCGAATGGCGGCGGCCGTAGACGAAGTAGAGCGCGACGCCGATCGCCATCCAGATGAGGAAGCGGATCCACGTGAGCGCGGTGAGGTTCAGCATCAGCCAGACACAGGCGACGATCGAGGCGATCGGCAGCCACGGCACACCCGGCACCCAGAACCCGCGCTCGAGGTCGGGCCGCGAGCGTCGCAGCACGATCACGCCGGCGGACACCAGCACGAACGCGAACAGCGTGCCGATGTTGACCATCTCCTCGAGCTTGTCGATCGGGAACACCGAGGCGGTGATCGCGACGACCACGCCGACGATCAACGTGATGCGCACCGGCGTTCCGTGGCGACCGGTCTTGGCCAGCGAGCGGGGCAACAACCCGTCGCGTGACATCGCGAAGAACACCCGCGTCTGCCCGAGCACCAACACGATCACCACCGTGGTCAGGCCCGCCAGCGCGCCGATCGAGATCACCTTCGCCGCCCAGTCGATTCCGTTGGCGCTGAACGCGGTTGCGAGGTTGGCCTTCTCCCCCGCCGCGCGCAATTCGGTGTAGCGCACCATGCCGGTCAGGACGACCGACACCGCGACGTAGAGCACCGTCACGATCGCGAGCGAGGCCAGGATGCCGCGGGAGACGTCGCGCTGCGGATTCTTGGTCTCCTCCGCTGTGGTGGCCACGACGTCGAAACCGATGAACGCGAAGAACACGATCGAGGCGCCTGCCAGCAGGCCGTACCACCCGTAGCTGCTGCCCTCGGCGCCGGTGATCAAAGACAGCAGCGACTGGTCGGTGCCCCGTCCGCCCTCACCCGCTTCGGCGGGCGGCAGGAACGGCGAGTAGTTGGCGGCCTTGATGTAGAACGCGCCGACCGCGACGACCAGCAGGACCACCCCCACCTTGATCACGGTGATCGCCAAGCTGACCCCGGCCGAGAGCTTGGTGCCGATGGCGAGGATGACCGTGACGAACGCGATGATCAGCAGGGCGCCCCAATCCAGTTGCAGCCAACCGAATTCCGCTGTTCCGCCACCAAAGTTGAACACCTCGCCGAGGTAGCTCGACCACCCCTTCGCGACGACGGCCGACGCGACCGCGAACTCGAGGATCAGGTCCCATCCGATGACCCAGGCGACGAACTCCCCGAACGTCGCGTAGGAGAACGTGTAGGCGCTGCCCGCGACCGGCACCGTCGAGGCGAATTCGGCGTAGCACAGCGCCGCCAAGCCGCAGGCGATCGCGGCCAGCACGAACGAGATCGATATCGCCGGGCCGGTGAGATTGCCCGCTGTCGAGGCGGTGATGGTGAAGATGCCCGCGCCGATCACCACCGACACCCCGAACACCGTGAGGTCCCACCAGTTCAGGTCTTTGCGCAGGCGGGTGTCGGGTTCATCGGTGTCGGCGATGGACTGCTCCACTGACTTCGTCCGCCGAGCCATCGCAGGTCCTCCTGTCGGGTCCGTTCGCGCAATCTACCGAGTACCGTGCACCCAATGGGGCGGAGTTATAAACACGTAGCTGTCATCGGGGGAAGTCTCGCGGGGATGTGCGCGGCCCGGGTGCTCTCAAACGTCAGCGACCGGGTCACCGTCTACGAACGCGACAACCTGCCCGAAGACCCCGCCAACCGCGCTGCCGTCCCCCAGGGCCGCCACGTCCACCTGCTGATGGCCCGGGGCGCCCAGGAGTTCGAAAGCCACTTCCCTGGGCTGCTGGCCGACATGGTCGCCGACGGCGTGCCGATTCTGGAGAACCGGCCCGACTGCATTTACTTCGGCGCCGCCGGGCATGTGCTCGGCACGGCGCACCGGCTGCACGACGAGTTCACCGCCTACGTGCCGAGCCGCCCGCAACTGGAGTGGCAGATCCGCAAGCGCGTGAAGGGCATCGCCAACGTCGACATCGTGCACGCCGCCGTCATCGAACCTGTCCACGACGCGGGACGGGTGACGGGCGTGCTGCTCGACAGTGGTGAGACCGTCGCCGCCGATCTGGTCGTCGACGCCGCCGGTCGGGGCACGCGGCTCCCCGCATGGCTGGAGGCGTGGGGGTTCGAACGTCCCACCGAGGAAACCGTTGACGTCGGCATCGCCTACGCCAGCCACCAGTTCCACGTTCCCGACGGTTTGCTGGCCGAGAAGGTCGTGGTCGCGGGCGCCTCGCGGACCCAGCCGCTCGGTATCGGAATGCTGTTCTACGAGGACGGCAACTGGAACGTCACCACCTTCGGCATCGGCAAGGTGCCGCCACCTCAGACCGTCGAGCAGATCCTCGACCTGGCCGATGAGATCTTGCCCGCGCACGTCTCGTCCGCGCTGCGGCAGGCCACCCCGCTCGGCGAGATGGCGTTCCACCGCTATCCGACGAGTCGGTGGCGACGCTACGACGCCCTGGAACGGTTCCCCGAGGGCATCATTCCGTTCGGCGACGCCGTCGTCAGCTTCAACCCGACCTTCGGCCAGGGCATGACGATGACGGCGATCCAGGCGAGCAACCTGCGGGCCGTACTGCAGTCGGGCGATCCGGACGTGGCGGGACGCCTCGCCAAAGCCACGGCCAAGACGACATGGCCGGTCTGGATGATGACCACCATCGGTGACCTGACCCTGCACAACGCGACCGGCGAGGCCAAGTGGTGGTACAAGCCGGTCGGCGGGCTGTTCGACCAGTTCCTGGGCGCTGCAGAGACCGATCCCGTTCTCGCCGAATGGTTTCTGCGACGGTTCAGCCTGCTCGACAGCCTCTACATGATCCCGTCGCCGAGACTGGTCGGCCGCACCATCGGGCACAACCTGCGGCTGTGGCTGGCGGAGAAGCGCACGGCCCGGCGTCGGTCCGGGGTACTGCAAACGGCTTGAGATCCGGACGCGCGGTAACTTCGTCACCATGACGGAGACGCGATGAGCGCAGGATTGTTCGGACTTCTCGACGATGTCGCGGTGCTGGCGCGGATGGCCGCCGCATCCGTCGATGACATCGGCGCGGCCGCCGGACGGGCGACCGCCAAGGCCGCCGGCGTCGTCGTCGACGACACCGCCGTGACGCCGCAGTACGTCCACGGCCTGGCCGCAGAGCGTGAGTTGCCGATCATCAAGCGCATCGCGATCGGATCGCTGCGCAACAAACTGGTCTTCATCCTCCCCGCGGCGCTGCTGCTCAGCCAGTTCGTGCCGTGGCTGCTGACACCGCTGTTGATGCTGGGTGCCACGTACCTCTGCTACGAAGGCGCCGAGAAAGTATGGGGCCGAATCCGGGGCCATGACCACCACGCCGCGCCGGTCGCCGGTTCGGGCGCGGACGCCGAGAAATTCATGGTCACCGGCGCCATCCGCACCGACTTCATCCTGTCGGCAGAGATCATGGTGATCGCGCTCAACGAGGTCGCCGACCAGTCGTTCTGGCCGCGCTTGACCATCCTGGTCTTCGTCGCCATCGTCATCACCATCGCGGTGTACGGCGTCGTCGCCGGCATCGTGAAGATGGACGACATCGGCCTTCGGCTGGCTCAGCGCAGTTCCAAGTTCGCAAAGAAGGTCGGCCGCGGCCTGGTGGCCGGGATGCCGAAATTGCTTGCGGCGCTGTCGTTGATCGGCACGGTCGCAATGTTGTGGGTCGGCGGCCACATCCTGTTGCTCGGGACCGACGAGCTGGGCTGGCATCTGCCGTACGGCCTCGTGCACCACCTCGAGGAGAGCGTGCACCATGCCGTCGGCGGAATCGGCGGGGTGCTGGCGTGGCTGGTCAACACCGCCGCCTCAGCGGTCGTCGGGCTACTGGTGGGCGCGGTCGTCCTCGCGGTGGTGCATGTGCTGCCGTTCGGCCGACGCAGCAAGGGCGACGAGGCGCACTGAGCGCTAGATACCGACCGTCGCCCGGAACAACTTCGTCGGCTCGGTCGCGGCGAGCCGAATCGGCCCTTCGTCGGCGGGCACCCACGCCGCAGACCCCCGGTTCAGGGTGACGGTGCCGCCCTTGGCGTGTACGACGGTCGAGCCCTCGGCACACAGAAGAAGCTGCGGGCCGTCGTGGCGCGTCGGCGCGTCGATCTCGTGGCCGAGGCGCTCACCCTCGATGTGCAGCACCGACAGCGAAAACTCCTGCGCCGGCGTGTGATACACCCACTCGATACCGTCTTCGACCTTCTCCGGGCAGACCACCAAGTCCTCGGCGGGCGTGAAGTCGAGCACACGCAACAACTCCGGGACGTCGACGTGCTTAGGGGTCAGCCCACCACGCAACACGTTGTCGGAGTTGGCCATCACCTCGACGCCCACACCGCTGAGATAATTGTGCAGGTTGCCCGCGGGCAGGTAGATACCTTCACCGGGCTTCAACGTGATGCGGTTGAGCAAAAGTGACGCCAGCACGCCGGCGTCGCCGGGATACCGTTCGCCGAGTTCGAGCACTGTCTTGGCCTCGGCGGCGAATTCGCTTGCGCCCGAACGCACATACTGAATTGCGCCGTCGATCACGGCGGGCACCAGGACGTCGAGGTCGGGTTGCGGAGCGGTGATCCAGGTCGTGAACAACGCGCGCAGCCCGTCACCGTCCGGTTGACCCGAGAGCAGGTTGACGAACGGATCGAGGTCGCTGACCTCCAGCGCCCGCATCAGCTCGATGGTGCGCGCGACGGGCCGGAAGCCGGCTAGCGCCTCGAACGGGCGTACGGCGACGATCAATTCGGGTTTGTGGCTGGGATCGCGGTAGTTGCGGTTGGGCGCCGAAACGGGGATGCCGAGCTTGTTCTCGCGTTCATAACCCTCGACGGCCTGCTCGGCGCTGGGATGCGCCTGCAGCGACAACGGTTCGTCGGCGGCCAACACCTTGACCAGAAACGGCAACGTATCGCCGAAGCGCGCACAGACCGCCGCGCCCAGCTGCCCCTCGGGATCGTCGTGCAGGGCGTCGAGCAGCGAACGCTCCCCGTCGGCGGTCTCCAGCATGGCCGGGTCACCGGGATGGGCGCCGAACCACAGCTCAGCCTCGGGATGCGCTGTGGGACTTGGTCTTCCCGTGAACTCGGCAATGTCCGTACGGGACCCCCAGGCATAGGTCCGCACCGCTCCGCGTAGCAAGTGCACTTGGCTAACCTCGAACTAGTTTCAGGTAGACGGCGGTCATCTCCAAGCGGACGGCGAGCATGGCCAGTTGCTGCTCCAAGCTGCCCGCCGCCGTCGACGCATCCGGTACCGCCGCTGCCTCCGGCAGTTCCGGTACGTCCTGCGCGCTGATCACGTCGACGTCGTCCATCTCCGCCGCCCGGGCCGCGACGAAGGACCGCTCCGCGTCGGTGGTCAACACCAGCGTCCGCATCCGGCGCGGAAGCGGACCGTCGAACTCTTCGTCGTGAAAGATCGACCGCTCCCGGTCCGTGACCGACGCACTGGCTCTCAGCATCGCCAGCGCGTCCCCGAAGCCCACAGAAGCGACCACACGTTGGGCGAGGCGCAACAGAATCGCCGCACAGTGCCGGGCCAATGTCAGCGTCGCCGCGCTGTCGCCGGCCAGCACCACCTCGCGGTCTGACATCCGCTCGGCCAGTGTCTTGGCCGGGTTGGTGAACAGTTCGCGGTTCGCGCTGTTGCGAAGCGCCTCGGCGTCGAGTTCGTCGGCCAGCGCCTCGAGGTCGACGTGCATGGTCGGATCGACCACGGCCAGCGTCGCGAGCCCGGCGGCGAGGTAGCGCACGAATCCGAATTCGTCGGGCACCCACATCCGCGGCGCCAGCACCGCCGCCCTGCCCGCGGCGACGTCGCGCAGCGGCCCCTCGTACGGGGCGACGACCGCCACGCGGGCACCGCGCCGAACTCCGGTGGCGGCGGCGTTCACCAAAGCCGGATCGCCAGCGTCGTCACCGGCGACGACGAGGACGTCGAGCGGACCGATCCACGGCGGCACCTCGGCGGCGACGACGATGGGCGCAGCCACCGAAGCCCCCCAGCCCGACGCCAGTAGCGATCCTGCCGTCTCCGCGTTGCCGCGCCCGGCAACCCAGATCACGGTGCGGGGCGCCCCGTCGGAACGCAGCGATTCGAGTTCGCCCTCCATGAGCGCGGCTGCGGTGGCGCGAACCTGGGCGCCGGCCATCGCGGCGGCGCGCAGCAGACCCTCGCGGTCGGCGCCGAGCAGGCCGTCGACGTCGTCGAGGTCGATGGTCGCGGCCGAGGACGGACCCGAAGTCACGTCGCCGCCTCGGAATTCGACGGCACCCGAGCGCGCACGGTGTCGGAGACCGCTCCGACGATCTCGTCGACCTCGTCGGCGCTGCGGGCTTCCACGTTGAGCCGGAGCAACGGCTCGGTGTTGGACATCCGCAGGTTGAACCATGTGCCCTCGCCCAGGTCGACGGTCACCCCGTCGAGGTGGTCGATCGAATGGATCCGGGTGCCGAACGCCTTGAGCACATCGTCCACACATCGCTCGGCGTCGGTGACCGTGAAGTTGATCTCGCCGGACGCCTCGTAGCGCTGGTAGTCGGCCATCATGTCCGACAGCGGCCGGTCTTGTTCGCCGAGCGCGGCCAGCACGTACAGCGCGGCGAGCATGCCGGAGTCGGCGCCCCAGAAGTCGCGGAAATAGTAGTGCGCCGAATGCTCGCCCCCGAAGATCGCCCCGGTGTCGGCCATCAGTGCCTTGATATAGGAGTGGCCCACACGGCTGCGCACGGGCGTACCGCCCCGCTCCGTCACCAGTTCGGGCACTGCCCGCGAGGTGATCAGGTTGTGAATCACCGTGGCGCCGATCTCTCTGCCGAGTTCCCGCGCGGCAACCAACGCGGTCACCGCTGACGGCGAGACCGGATGCCCCTTCTCGTCGACGACGAAACACCGGTCGGCGTCGCCGTCGAAGGCCAATCCGATGTCGGCGCCGGTCTGCACGACGTGAGACTGCAGATCGGTCAGGTTGGCCGGGTCCAACGGGTTGGCCTCGTGGTTGGGAAAGGTGCCGTCGAGTTCGAAGTACAGCGGCGCCAGCGTGATCGGTGCGATCGGGCCCAGCACCGCGGGGGTGGTGTGGCCGGCCATGCCGTTGCCCGCATCGACGGCGACCTTGAGCGGACGCATGTCGGCCAGGCTCACCAGCGAGCGCAGAAACTCGCCGTAGTCGGCCAGCACGTCGCGGTCGCTGAGGGTGCCGGGCGCGCCGTCGTAGCCGGGGACACCTGCGATCACCTCGTCGGCGATGGTCGACAGCCCGGTGTCCTTGCCCACCGGTTTGGCCCCGGCCCGGCAGAGCTTGATGCCGTTGTAGGCGGCCGGATTGTGGCTGGCGGTGAACATCGCACCTGGGCAGTCCAGCAGGCCCGACGCGAAGTACAACTGGTCGGTCGAGGCAAGGCCGATCCGCACCACGTCGAGGCCCTGCGCGGTCACACCGTCGGCGAAAGCCGCGGCCAGTGCGGGCGAACTGGCCCGCATGTCGTAGCCGACGACCACTTGCGATGCGCCGTCGCGGACGAGGCGCGCGAAGGCGCCGCCCACGTCGGCGACGAACGGCTCGTCGAGTTCCGTTCCGACCAGGCCGCGCACGTCATAGGCCTTGATGACGCGATGAACCGCCGCGGCGGGCCGGGACGGCGATGAGCGCTTGCGCGAAGAGCGCACGGGTAGGGACTCCTTGTGACACGGACAACTACTGGCGCCAGCCTAACCGTCCGGGCAGACGTGCAGGCCGTCTAGTCCGTGGGGTCCGGCAGCACGCGCAGATGGCCTCGGCGGCGGCCGTTCGACTCCGGTCGCCGGGCGGGCGGCGCCATCAGCGAACCGCCCGGGGTTCCGGTGACGGGGTCGGAGAACCCGGTGGCCACCCGGTTGATCGGCGGAGCGACATCACGCCCCTCCCGGACCGCATCCGCGAGCGCGACCAGGTCGTCTTCGTCGGGGTGAGAAGGCAACGGGCCAGCGTGACGCACGAGTTCCCAACCGCGAGGGGCGGTGACGCGGCCGGCGTGCACGACACACAGGTCCCAAGAGTGCGGTTCGGCCACCGTCGCGAGGGGACCGACGACCGCAGTGGAGTCGGCGTAGACGAATGTCAGCGTCGCGACCGCATAGTGCGGACACCCGGGCCGGCAACAGCGACGGGGAACGTTCACAGCGGAAGGCTATCGTGGCCGCACTCCGCTTGCCGCCGGACACGCGCAGCCTGCGGACCGTCGATCTCGAACCGTTACGATCCAGTTCATCCCGCACGAAAGGAGCACCCCAGCGGTGGCCAAGCGTGGACACCTGGGCTCGCGCCGGGGCCGCGAGATGCGCGGGCCGTTACTCCCCCCGACGGTGCCGGGTTGGCGCAGTCGGGCCGAGAGGTTCGACATGGCGGTGCTGGAGGCCTACGAGCCGATCGAGCGGCGTTGGCAGGACCGACTCGCGGCGCTGGATGTGGCGGTCGACGAGATCCCGCGCATCGCGCCGAAGGATCCCGACAGTGTGCAGTGGCCGCCGGAGGTGATCGCCGACGGGCCGATCGCGCTGGCCCGGCTGATCCCGGCGGGCGTGGACGTCAGGGGGAACGCCACACGCGCGCGAATTGTGCTGTTCCGCAAACCGATCGAGCGGCGGGCCAAAGATTCCGTCGAGCTCGAGGAGCTTCTGCATGAAATCCTGGTGGCTCAGGTCGCCACCTTTCTGGGCGTCGAGCCCTCCGTCATCGATCCGACGATCGACGACGATTGACCCCGCGGCTCAGATGATTCCGCGCTTGAGGCGGCGGCGCTCGCGCTCGGACAGCCCGCCCCAAATGCCGAAGCGCTCGTCATGCGCCAAGGCGTACTCCAGGCACGCGTCGCGCACCTCGCAGCCCTGGCAGATCCGCTTGGCTTCGCGCGTCGAGCCACCCTTCTCCGGGAAGAACGCCTCCGGGTCGGTTTGAGCGCACAGCGCCTTCTCCTGCCAGAGTTCATCCTCGGGTGTCAGTGCCGGCGCCACTTCGATCGGATCGGGCACCAGACTTAACTGCGGACGCCGAGGCGTCTCAACCGGTGCCGGTTCCGAATGGGCGTGCGGCGCGCTGTCTACTGAGCCGAAGACTCGGGCGTCGAACCGAGCCAAACGATCGAAATCGCTGTACTCAAAAGACATCTTCCGCCTCCTCACCTGGTCTCGTTGATCCCCTATGAGCGCCCCACGAATCTGTAGGACACATCCAATTCGAACAAGTGATCGAATCTCGGTCTGCGGCACCGGAACCGGATGGCCTACCGGGAAATGACACTGGTGTGATTACACACGCGTCAGCTGCCCTGGTCAAGCTCTAGAACAGGAATTCATACCATTCCGTGATCGAATTACGGCGAGTCGTGACCTCGGCGTGTCCATCACACTCGAATCCATCGCTGTTCGGGGCCGACTCCTGCCGATACCCAATCCGATTGGACGGCCTACGCTCGGTCGATGTGAAGGTCACGGTACTGGTCGGCGGCGTCGGTGGCGCCCGGTTCCTGCTTGGCGTGCAACAGCTCTTGGGCCTCGGTCAGTTCGGTGGCGCGAAAGGTGCTGCTGGGACTGATGATACTACTGAGCATGAATTGACTGCAGTGGTCAATGTGGGCGATGACGCGTGGATGTTCGGCGTGCGGATCTGCCCGGACCTCGATACGTGCATGTACACCCTCGGCGGCGGTATCGACCCCGAACGCGGCTGGGGGCATCGCAACGAAACCTGGCATGCCAAGGAGGAACTCGCGGCCTACGGAGTACAGCCGGACTGGTTCGGGCTCGGCGACCGGGATCTGGCGACACATCTGGTGCGCAGCCAAATGCTGCGTGCCGGTTATCCGCTGTCGCAAGTGACCGAGGCGCTGTGTACGCGATGGGCACCGGGGGCCACGCTGCTGCCCGCCAGTGACGACCGCAGCGAAACCCACGTCGTCATCACCGATCCCGGACCCGGTGAGTACGCCGGCGAGAAACGCGCGATCCACTTCCAGGAGTGGTGGGTGCGCTACCGCGCCAAAGTCCCAACCCACAGCTTCGCTTTCGTCGGCGCCGACAAGGCCACCGCCGGGCCCGGCGTCGCAGAGGCGATCGAATCGGCCGATGTCGTCCTGATCGCACCGTCGAACCCGGTGGTGAGCATCGGCGCGATCCTCGCGGTGCCCGGTATCCGCGGCGCACTGCGCTCGACCCCAGCGCCCGTCATCGGCTACTCCCCCATCATCGGTGGAAAGCCGTTGCGGGGCATGGCCGACGAATGCCTGTCGGTGATCGGCGTGCCGAGCACCTCCGAAGCCGTCGGCAGGCACTACGGCGCCCGCTCCGGGGTCGGCATCCTCGATGGCTGGTTGGTGCACGAGGGCGATCACGCCGACATCGAAGGGGTCGGCGTCCGAGCGGTGCCGCTGCTGATGACCGATCCCGGCGCCACCGGCGAAATGGTCCGCGCGGGAATGGATCTGGCAGGCGTGAAGCCATGACCGAACCTTCAGGGCCCCGCGGTGACCACGGCACCGCCGCCGCGGTCGAACTGCTGCCGGTCCCGGGGTTGCCCGAGTTCCGTCCCGGTGACGATCTCGCGGCGTCGATCGCCGCGGCCGCGCCGTGGCTGCGCGACCACGACATCCTCGTGGTCACCAGCAAGGTGATGTCGAAGTGTGAGGGCCGCATCGTCGATGCGCCGATCGACCCCGAGCAGCGCGACGCGTTGCGACGCAAGCTGATCGATGCCGAGGCGGTGCGCGTGCTGGCGCGCAAGGGCCGCACCCTGATCACCGAGAACGCCATCGGCCTGGTTCAGGCGGCGGCGGGCGTCGACGGCTCGAACGTCGACGCGGCGGAACTCGCGCTGCTGCCGGTCGATCCCGACGCCAGCGCGGGGGCGCTGCAGTCGGCGTTGCGCGAACGGCTCGGCGTGACGGTCGGGGTCGTCGTCACCGACACGATGGGCCGCGCTTGGCGCAACGGGCAGACCGACGTCGCCATCGGCGCCGCCGGTTTGACCGTGTTGCACGGGTACGGCGGTTCGGTCGACCGGCACGGCAACGAACTGATCGTCACCGAGATCGCCGTCGCCGACGAGATCGCCGCGGCCGCGGATCTGGTGAAGGGCAAGCTGACCGACATCCCGGTCGCGGTGGTGCGGGGGCTGCAGCTGCCCGATGACGGTTCCACCGCGCGCCGCCTGGTGCGGGCGGGCGAGGAAGACCTGTTCTGGCTCGGCACCGAGGAGGCCATCGCGCTCGGCCGCAGCCAGGCGCAGCTGCTGCGCCGGTCGGTACGCCGGTTCTCGGCCGAACCGGTGGCGCCGGAACTCGTCGAATCTGCTGTCGGCGAAGCGCTCACCGCGCCGGCTCCCCACCACACGCGGCCGGTGCGGTTCGTGTGGTTACAGGACCAGACCCGACGCTTGGCATTGCTGGACCGGATGAAGGACAAGTGGCGCGCCGACCTCTCGGCCGACGGGCGCCCCGCCGATGCCGTCGAACGCCGCGTCGAACGCGGCCGGATCCTCTACGACGCACCGGAAGTCGTCATCCCGTTTCTGGTGCCCGACGGTGTGCACAGCTATCCGGACGCCGACCGCACCGCCGCCGAGCACACGATGTTCACCGTCGCCGTCGGTGCCGCGGTGCAGGCGCTGCTGGTGGCGTTGGCCGTCCGTGGCGTCGGCAGCTGCTGGATCGGGTCGACGATCTTCGCCTCCGACATCGTCCGCGACGAGCTCGATCTGCCCGATGCCTGGGAACCGTTGGGCGCGATTGCGATCGGCTACCCCGAGGACGACACACCGCCCGGTCCGCGCGCTCCCGTGCCGACCGACGGACTGCTGGTGCGCAAGTGAGCCTGCACACCTCGGCCGTCGAGACGTTGACCCGTTGGCATGCACCGGACCCCGCACAGGACACTCTGCGGCATGCGGTGCTGGCGTTCCTGGCCGCCCGCGCCGACGGCTGTCTTCGCGAGTGCGCACCCGGTCACATCACGGGATCGGCGCTGGTGCTCGACCACACCGGCACACGGGTGCTGCTGACCCTGCATCCGAGGTTCGGGCGGTGGCTGCAACTCGGCGGGCATTGTGAACCAACCGATTCCGACGTCGTCGCCGCCGCCTTGCGGGAAGCCACCGAGGAGTCCGGCATCGAGGGCCTCACCATCGATCCGGTGATGGCCGCGCTTCACGTTCATCCCGTCACATGCTCGCTTGGGGTGCCGACCCGCCACCTCGACATGCAGTTCATCGTGCGCGCCCCTGCCGACGCCGAAATCGTGGTCAGCGACGAGTCTTTGGACCTGCGATGGTGGCCGCTGGACGCACTGCCGGCCGATTGCGATTTCGGCCTCACCCAGTTGGCGGCGGCCGCCCGCGATCGGTGATTTCGGTGCACTACCGATCGCTCGGCGATCGGTAGTGCACCCAAATCGCTGCTAAACGTCGGTCGAGAACCGGATTCCGCCGTCGGGGATCGTCACTCCCGGCCACACGCGCGCGCCGCGCAGCAGTTCGCATCGCGCACCGATGTCGGCGCCGTCGCCGATCACGCCGTCGCGGATCAGCGCTCGCGGACCGATGCGGGCCCCGAACCCGATGATCGAGCGTTCGATCACCGCGCCGGCACCCACCCGCGCGCCGTCGAAGATCACCGCGCCGTCCAGCCTTGCGCCCCCGGCGATTTCGGCGCCGCGACCGACCACGGTGCCGCCGATCAGCAGCGCACCGGGCGCGACGCCGGCGCCGTCGTGCACCAGTTTCTCACCGCGGTGCCCACCCAGCGCGGGTGACGGCGCGATACCGCGCACCAGATCGGCGGAACCGCGCACGAAGTCCTCCGGTGTGCCCATGTCGCGCCAGTAGGTGGAGTCGACGTAGCCGCACACCCGAAGCCCATCGGACAGCAGGCCCGGAAACACCTCGCGTTCGACCGAGAGAGCGCGGCCCTTGGGTATGCGGTCGATGACCTCGCGCTTGAACACGTAGCAGCCGGCGTTGATCTGATCGGTCGGCGGGTCCTGGGTCTTCTCCAGGAACGCGGTCACCATGCCGTCGGAGTCCGTTGGCACACACCCGAACGCACGCGGGTCTCCGACGCGCACCAGGTGCAGCGTCACATCGGCGGCGTTGTTCTCGTGGCTGTCCAGCAGCGCGCGCAGGTCGGCGCCCGACAGCACGTCGCCGTTGAACACCAGCGCGGTGTCGTGGCGCAGCTTGCCGGTGACATTGGCGATGCCGCCGCCGGTGCCCAGCGGTTCGGTCTCGACCACGTACTCGATTTGCAACCCGAACTTCGACCCGTCGCCGAACTCGGATTCGAACACCGCGGCCTTGTACGAGGTGCCGAGCACGACGTGCTCGATGCCGGCCTCGGCGATACGCGAGAGCAGATGCGTCAGGAACGGCAGGCCGGCAGTGGGCAGCATCGGTTTGGGAGCGGACAGGGTGAGCGGCCGCAGCCGGGTGCCCAGGCCGCCGACGAGGATGACGGCGTCGACTTGTGCAGGATTCACTTGCGCCGTCCTTTCGCCCCTCTGCGACGTGAGTGGCGGACCACCAGGCCCGCGCGCGCGGCGAGCGAACTCCGGATCGTCCACCGCAGCGGACCCTGCCACCACCGGGGGTACCGATCCGCGAGGAAAGTGTAGGTGCTCGTGTGATGGGCGGCCAAGTTGCGCGCGGGGTCCTTGCCGGTCGCGTGACCCTTCGCGTGCAAAACCTCGGCCGACGGGACGTACACGTTCTGCCAGCCGGCCAGCGAGAGCCGATCTCCGAGGTCGACGTCCTCCATGTACATGAAATAGCGCTCGTCGAAGCCCGAGATCTCCTCGAACGCCGACCGGCGCAGCAACAGACACGATCCCGACAGCCAGCCGACCGGGCGTTCGCTGGGCTCCTGACGCTCCTGGCGGTACTCGGCTGTCCACGGGTTCGACTTCCAGAACGGCCCCACCACCGCGTGCATGCCACCGCGCACGAGGCTCGGCTGGTGGCGCGCCGAGGGATACACCGAACCGTCGGGGTCGCGGATCAGCGGCCCCAGCGAACCCGCGCGCGGCCACCGGCCGGCGGCTTCGAGCATGATGTCGATACTGCGCGGACCCCACTGCACATCGGGGTTGGCCACCACGAAGAAGTCGTTGTTGTCGGAGTCGTTGACATACTCGGCGACGGCGCGGTTGATCGCGCTGCCATAGCCGAGATTGCCGCTCATGCGCAGTAATCGGGCGTTGGGATAACGCGCGAGCGCCTCCTCGGGCGCACCGTCGGTCGAACCGTTGTCGGCCATCACCACGGTCACCGGCCGGTCCGTGGCGTGCGACAGCGAGGCCAGGAACCGGTCGAGATGCGGGCCGGGTGAGTACGTCACCGTGACGACGATCAACTCGTCACTCATGCGGCACCGGTTCCGAACTCACGGCGTCGAGGGTAACGGGCCGTCACGCCCGAACCTCGACAGCGCATCCTGCAGCGCCTCGCGCCACGGTCGCAGCGGCGTGAGGCCCGCCTCGGTGGAGCGTCGACCCGACAGCGCGGAATACGGCGGCCGCCGCGCCGGCCGAGGCTTGCTGGTGACGGGTCGCACCCGCTCGGGATCGGCACCGACGGCCTCGAACACCGCCCGCGCCTGGTCGTAGCGGCTCGCCTCACCGTCGTTGGCGGCGTGCAGCACCGGTTCGCGGATCGCGCCGTCCGCGATCTCCAACAGCGCCACGGCGAGGTCACCGGCGTAGGTCGGGGACGCCATCTGATCGGCCACCACCTCCACCGTGTCGTCACCGGCGGCCTTGCGCCGCATGGCCGCTGCGAAATCGGTTCCCTCGCCGCCTTCGTACACCCACGAGGTGCGGACGACGTGCGCACCGGGCAACGCGGCCAACACCGCCCGCTCACCCTCGAGTTTGGTGCGGCCGTAGACGTTCACGGGTCCTGTCTCGTCGTCGATTTCATATGGACGGTGCAGTGTGCCCGAGAACACGTAGTCGGTCGAGATGTGAATCAGGCGCGCCCCGGCGGACGCGCACGCCCGCGCGAGGTGGGCCGGCCCCGCCACGTTGACGGCGTACGCCCGGTCCGGTTCGGTCTCTGCGGCGTCCACCTGGGTAAATGCGGCGCAGTTGATCACCACGTCTCCGGGGGCGATGACACGCTCGGCGGCCGCCGCGTCGGTGATGTCGAGTTCCGACGACGCCAGAGTGAGCACCTCCCGACCCTGCCCGCGGGCCTGACCTGCGAGAACACGGCCCACCATCCCGCCTGCGCCAGGGATCACGATTCGGGCCGGCTCGGAAAAAGACACGGTCACGAGTCTGGCACGCCGAGTCGCGCTACCCGCTCTGTGCCCGTCTCCCCAGTAGCCTGGGCTGATGCCCGGTCGAATGCTTCGTGTCATCGCCGTGTCCGCGGCCTTGGCGATCGTGGTCGGTACCGGCGTCGCGTGGGGCAAGATCCGCTCGTTCGAGTCCGGTATCAATCACATCTCGTCGATCGCGCTGGGCGAGGGCGGTGAGGACGGCGCGATCGACATCCTGCTCGTCGGGCTGGACAGCCGCACCGACGCGCACGGCAATCCCCTGTCCCAGGAAGAGCTGGCCACGCTGCGCGCGGGCGACGACGAGTCGACCAACACCGACACGATCATCTTGATCCGCGTGCCCAACAACGGAAAGTCCGCCACCGCCATCTCGATTCCCCGCGACTCGTATGTGGAGGCGCCAGGTATCGGCAAGATGAAGATCAATGGCGTCTACGGCTCGGAACATCTGGAGAAGATGACCGAGCTCGTCGAGGGAAAGGGTATGGACCCCGCCGAGGCCGAGCCGCAGGCGACCGAGGCCGGCCGCGAAGCCCTGATCAAGACCGTCGCCAACCTCACCGGCGTCACGGTCGACCACTACGCCGAGGTCGGCCTGTTGGGCTTCGCGTTGATCACCGAAGCCCTCGGCGGCGTCAACGTGTGTCTGAAAGAGGCGGTCTACGAACCTCTTTCGGGTGCCGATTTTCCGGCGGGCTGGCAGAAGCTGAACGGTCCGCAGGCGCTGAGCTTCGTGCGCCAACGACACGACCTGCCGCGCGGCGACCTCGACCGGGTGACGCGCCAACAAGCCGTGATGGCTTCGCTTGCCCACGAGGTGATCTCGGGCAAGACGCTGTCGAGCCCGTCCACTTTGAACCGACTTCAGGACGCGGTCCAGCGCTCGGTGGTGCTGTCCGACGGTTGGGACGTCATGGAATTCGCCGAGCAGCTGCAGAAGCTGGCCGCGGGCAACGTTGCGTTCGCCACCATTCCGGTGCTGCAAGAGAACGGCTGGAGCGACGACGGCATGCAGAGCGTCGTGCGGGTCGACCCCAGCGAGGTCAAGAGCTGGGTGGAAAGCCTGCTGCACGAGCAGGATCAGGGTAAGACCGAGGAGATCGCCTACTCGCCCGACAAGACCACCGTCGAGGTGGTCAACGCCACCGAAGTCAACGGCCTGGCCGCCTCGGTGTCGCAGGTGTTGACCAACAAGGGCTTCACCCCCGGCCCCACGGGCAACCACGAGGGCGATCCGGTGGCCAACAGCCAGGTCCGCGCCCCCAAGAGCGACGACCTTGGCGCGCAGGCTGTTTCGGAGGATCTGGGCGGATTGGCGATCGTCGAGGACCCGTCGGTGGCGCCCGGCAACGTGCGGGTGGTGCTCGCCGACGACTACACGGGTCCGGGCTCCGGCTTGGACGGGAGCAGCGTTCCGACGCTGGCCGCCGACTCCGTGACCGTCGGCTCGACCGAGACCGCACCGCCGCCGCCGTCGCCGATCCTGACCGCCGGGTCCGACGATCCCGCGTGCATCAACTAGCGTGACCACGCTCAGCGGAGCGATCCTCGACCCGCTCATGGCGTCCGACCCGGCGGGCCCGCGGATCACCTATTACGACGACGCCACCGGCGAACGCATCGAGTTGTCGACCGCCACGCTCGCGAACTGGGCCGCCAAGACCGCCAACCTGTTACGCGACGAGTTGGGCGCCGGACCGTCGACGCGCGTCGCGGTTCTGCTGCCCGCACACTGGCAGAGCGCCGCGGTGTACTTCGGCATCTGGTGGATCGGCGCCGAGGTCGTGCTCGGTGCCGACGGCCCCGCCGACGTCGCGCTGTGCACCGCGGATCGCTTGGCCGAGGCCGACGAGATCGTCGCGATGGGCAGCGGAATAGGTGAGGTTGCGGTGCTTTCGCTGGACCCGTTCGGCAAGCCCGCGGCCGACCTGCCGGTCGGGGTGACCGACTACGCCACCGCCGTCCGGGTCCACGGCGACCAGATCGTGCCCGAGCGCTCCCCCGGTCCCGCATTGAACGGCCGCGGGGTCGACGAGGTGCTCGCCGCGGCTCTTGAAGCTGCTGCCGCGCAAGGGATTACCGCCTCCGATCGCGTGCTGTCCAGTGCCGGCTGGAATTCCGCCGACGAGCTAGTCGAGCACCTGTTGGGCGTCTTCGCCGCCGGCGCCTCGCTGGTGCAGGTGGCCAACCCCGACCCCGCGCTGGCCGATCGGCGCAGGGCGACGGAGAAGGTCACCAAGGGCTGACCGTCGCGCGTTCTCCGGCGAGAGGCTACTTCAGCAGGGCGCGCGACATCACCACGCGCTGAATCTGGTTGGTGCCCTCGTAGATCTGGGTGATCTTGGCGTCGCGCATGTACCGCTCGACGGGGAAGTCGGTGGTGTAGCCGTAGCCGCCGAACAACTGCACGGCGTTGGTGGTGACCTCCATCGCGACGTCGGAGGCGAAGCACTTCGACGCCGAGGAGATGAACCCGAGGTCGGGCTCGCCGCGTTCGGCGCGAGCAGCCGCGGAATACACGGTCAACCGGGCGGCCTCGATCTTCATCGCCATGTCGGCGAGCATGAACTGCACGGCCTGAAAGTCGCCGATCGGCTTGCCGAACTGCTTGCGCTCCTTGACATATGCGATCGAGGCGTCGAGTGCGCCCTGCGCGATGCCGACCGCCTGCGCACCGATCGTCGGGCGGGTGTGGTCGAGGGTGGCCAACGCGGTCTTGAATCCGGTGCCCTCGTCGCCGATTATCCGGTCGGCCGGAAGCCGGCAGTCCTCGAAGTACAACTCGGTAGTGGGCGATCCCTTGATACCCATCTTCTTCTCCTTGGCGCCGATGGAGAAGCCGGGGTCGTCCTTGTGGACGATGAACGCCGAGATGCCGTTGGCCTTCTTGTCCGGGTCGGTCACCGCCATCACCGTGTACCAGGTCGACTGGCCGCCGTTGGAGATCCAGCATTTGGCGCCGTTGAGCACCCACTCGTCACCCTCGCGGCGGGCTCTCGTGCGCATCGAGGCGGCATCGCTGCCCGCCTCGCGTTCCGAGAGTGCATAAGAGGCGACGGCCTCACCCGCGGCGATCGAGGGCAGCACCTGCTTCTTGAGATCCTCACTGCCGCGCAGCAGCAAGCCCATGGTGCCGAGCTTGTTGCAGATCGGGATCAGCGACGACGACGCGCACACCCTGGCGACCTCTTCGATCACGATGCAGGCCGCGATCGAATCGCCGCCCTGACCGCCGTACTCCTCAGGGATGTGGATGGCGGCCATGCCCGACGACGTCAGCGCCGCGAGCGCCTCGTCGGTGTAGCGCGCCTTCTCGTCGACGTCGGCCGCATGCGGGGCGATCTCCTTCTCGCAGAGGTCGCGCAGCACCGCGCGCAGTTCGTTGTGCTCGTCGGAGAGCTGAAAGAGGTCGAACGACGGGTTGCCGATGGCCATGAAAACTCCTTGCTACTCGCCGGTAACCCTACTCTCGAGGGCCCCGTCCACCTATTCGCCGAGTAGGCGCTCGCGCAGGGCCGCGTCCTTCTGCAGCACGGTGTCGTGCAGGTCGGCCTGGAACCGCAGCATCCGCTCGCGCAGCGCGCTGTCCGCCGCGCCGAGGATCCGCACCGCCAACAACCCGGCGTTGCGCGCGCCGCCGATCGACACCGTGGCCACCGGTACGCCGGCGGGCATCTGCACAATCGACAGCAGCGAGTCCATCCCGTCGAGCTTGGCCAGCGGCACCGGGACGCCGATGACCGGAAGCGGCGTCGCCGACGCCACCATGCCGGGCAGGTGCGCCGCCCCGCCCGCGCCCGCGATGATCACCTCGATACCGCGGTCGGCCGCGCTCTGCGCGTATTCGAGCATCCGGACCGGCGTCCGGTGCGCCGAGACGACGCCGACCTCGAACGGCACCTCGAATTCGGCGAGCGCGTCGGCCGCGTCCTCCATCACCGACCAGTCGCTGTCGCTGCCCATGATCAGGCCGACGCGCGGCGCAGGAGCGCTACTCATGTGGGTCCCATCCGTCCGTCCATTCCGCGTGCGACAACCAGTGTGCCGCCCTGGCCGCGCGCTCGCGCACATAGGCGACGTACGCCTCGTCGCCCAGCGAACCGGTGGCTGCGCCGAGCACGTTGACGTGGCCGATCTTTCGGCCCGGCCGCTCGGCCTTCCCGTACAGGTGGACCTTGGCATCGGGCATCCGCGCGAACAGGTGATGCAGCCTCTCGTCCATCGTCATCGCCGGAGCCTCCTGCGCGCCAAGGACATTCGCCATGACGGTGACCGGAGCGATCGGCGCGGTGTCGCCGAGCGGATAGTCGAGCACCGCGCGCAGGTGCTGTTCGAACTGACCTGTGTACGCGCCGTCCATGGTCCAGTGTCCGGAGTTGTGCGGGCGCATAGCGAGCTCGTTGACCAGCAGCGCGCCGTCGACGGTTTCGAACAGCTCGACGGCCAACACGCCGACGACACCGAGCTCAGAAGCAAGCTTTAGCCCCAATTGCCCTGCTGTCGAACGTAATTCGTTGTCGAGACCCGGCGCAGGCGCGATCACCTCGACGCAGATGCCGTCGCGCTGCACGGTCTCCACCACCGGCCACGCGGCGCCCTGCCCGAACGGCGAACGCGCCACCAGGGCGGCCAGTTCGCGCCGCATCGCGACCTTCTCCTCGACCAGGACCTGCGCCCCGCCGTCCAGATACCGCTGCGCGGCGTCGCGCACCTCGGCGACGTCTGCGGCCAGCGTGACTCCCCGCCCGTCGTAGCCGCCGCGCACGGTCTTGACGACCACGGGGCCGCCGACCCGCTCGGCGAATGCGTCGACGTCGGCCAGCTCCTCGACCGCCGCGAACCGCGGCACCGGCGCGCCGAGCGCCTCCAGCCTGCGGCGCATGACCAGCTTGTCCTGGGCGTGTACCAGCGCCGACGGCGGCGGTGCCACGTTGACGCCCTCGGCGAGCAACTTCTCCAACAGCTCGGTCGGCACGTGTTCGTGGTCGAAGGTCAGCGCATCGGCGCCGGCGGCGACACGGCGCAGCGCGTCGAGATCGGTGTGTGTGCCCAGCACCACATCGGGGCTGACCTGCGCGGCGGGGTCACCGGCATCGACCGCGAGCACACGCAGCGTCTGGCCGAGCGCGATCGCGGCCTGATGAGTCATCCGGGCCAGCTGACCACCGCCGACCATGGCGACCACCGGGGGCCCTTTGGGGTTCTGCGACACGTCCACATGGTGTCATGACGACCGGTCCGGGTCGGCCCCCGCGTACCCACCGCGACCTGCATGGGTACACGTAGGCTGCCGGATTTACGTACACTGCCCTGTTGTGTCCTTTACCGATGCGACGATCGCGCGGCTGCCGAAACCGGTACGGCCGTACTTCGAGCGGCATCACGAACTCATCAAGTTCGCGATAGTCGGCGCGACGACGTTCATCATCGACACGTCCGTCTTCTACACGCTCAAGCTCACGGTGCTCGAGCCCAAGCCGGTCACGGCAAAGATCATCGCGGGCATTGTCGCGGTGATCGCGTCCTACATCCTCAACCGCGAGTGGAGCTTCCGCGACCGCGGCGGCCGCGAGCGTCATCACGAGGCGCTGCTGTTCTTCGGCTTCTCCGGCGTCGGCGTGCTGTTGAGCATGGCCCCGCTGTGGTTCTCCAGCTACGTGCTGATGCTGCGGGTGCCCGAGGTCAGCCTGACCGTCGAGAACATCGCCGACTTCATCGCCGCCTACATCATCGGCAACCTGCTGCAGATGGCCTTCCGGTTCTGGGCGTTCCGGCGCTGGGTGTTCCCCGACGAGTTCGGCCGCAACCCCGACAAGGCGGTCGAGTCGCTCACCGCGGGCGGGCTCGCCGAGCTCATGGAGGACCACCACGAGCACCTCGATCACGTCGACGGCGAGGGGAACGTCACGCCGCTGCGCCGTCCCGGCCGACACGCCGGCAAGGTGACTCAGCTGGGCGACTCCTCCGAGCCCAGGGTGTCGAAGACCTCGTGATACAGCAGCGAGTGGACGCGCTCCACTCGCGGGATGTCGTGGAACTCGAGCGGGTCCTGCGCCGCTGACTCGATGATCAACGTGCCGGTCCGCAAGATGCGGTCCAGCAGCGCGTGCCGGAACTCGACGCTGTTGATCCGGGCCAGCGGAATGTCGATGCCCGAGCGGGTCAACACGCCGTGGCGGAACATGACGCGGCGATCGGTGATCACGAAGTGCGTGGTCCACCAGTTCAGGAACGGCCAGAGCGTCAGCCATCCGACGATGATCAGCCAGATCGCGGCGATCACGATCAGCACGACGTTGCGGGCGGTCTGGTCCCAGCCTGTGCTGTTGACGTAGCCGCCGCCGAACGCGGCCAACGCCGTCACGACGAGCAGGATCAGGACCGGCCCGATGAGCCGCTTCCAATGCGGATGGCGGTGCAGCACCACCTGCTCGTCGGACGCGAGCACGTTGTCCGGGTAACCCATGCGATGACTTTAGGACGAAGTCACTGGTCGGGACGCAGATGCACGATGTCGCCCGCCGAAACGGTCACCGGCCGTCCGTCGGACTCGATGACGAGCCTGCCCTGGTCGTCGACGTCACGGGCCACACCGACGATCTCCTGCTCGCCGGGCAGCAGCGCGCGGACCCGCCGCCCCAGCGTCAGGCTGGCGGCGCGGTAGTCGGCCGCCAGCCCGGCGTCCGCTCCCCCGGCGCGCCGCCACGATTCGAGACGGTTGCCCAGTTCGTGCAGCAGTCGAACGACAATGCGCTGCCGGTCGGGTGCCGGGACCCCGAGATCGACCAGCGAGACGGCCCCCTCGACGCCGACGTCCTCGGCGCGCAGCGAGACGTTGAGCCCGACGCCGACGACCACGGCCCGCTGCCCGGCCGCGACTTCGGCCAGGATCCCGGCCAGCTTGCCCTCGCCGGCGAGAACGTCGTTGGGCCACTTCAGGCCCGCAGACACGCCCGTGTCGGCCACCGCGTCGACGACGGCCACGCCGGTCGCCAGCGGCAACCAGCCCCACGCCGAGCTGGGCACCGCGGTGGCGTCGATCCCCACCGACATCGTGATCTGCGCGAACGGTATCGCCGACCAGCTGCGGCCCCGCCTGCCTCGGCCGGCGGTCTGATTCTCGGCGATCAGCACGGCGCCCTCGATGTCCTCGCCACGCGCGACTCGCGCGATCAGGTCGGCGTTGGTCGATCCGGTCTCGTCCACCACGTCGATGCGCCGCCACGTCTGCGAACCGCTGCCGACCTGCTCGCGCAGCGTTGCGATGTCGAGCGGAAGCCGTTGTGTGGTCATCGCGTCGCCCTCCCCTCTGTCAGTTGTCGAGCCCTAAGGAGACCTTAAGGACGCGCCGTCGGTCGCGCGGCGGCCGTTCGTTAGCATCGACCACCATGACCTCCGTTCAAAAGCCGTCGGTCGAGCCGTCAGGCGAACACGAGATCGACATCCACACCACCGCGGGCAAGCTGGCCGATCTGCGCAAGCGGACCGCGGAGACCTTGCACCCGGTCGGTGAGGAAGCGATCGAGAAGACTCACGCCAAGGGCAAGCTCACCGCTCGCGAGCGCATCCTGGCGCTGCTCGACGAGGGCTCGTTCGTCGAACTCGACGCCCTGGCTCGCCACCGCAGCACCAACTTCGGCATGGAGGCCAACCGCCCCCTCGGCGACGGCGTGGTGACCGGTTACGGGACCATCGACGGCCGCGAGGTGTGCATCTTCAGTCAGGACGCGACGGTCTTCGGCGGCAGCCTCGGCGAGGTGTACGGCGAGAAGATCGTCAAGGTCCAGGAACTGGCCATCAAGACCGGCAGGCCTTTGATCGGTATCAACGACGGCGCGGGCGCCCGCATCCAAGAGGGTGTCGTCTCACTTGGCTTGTACAGCAACATCTTCCACAACAACATCCTGGCCTCCGGCGTGATCCCGCAGATCTCGCTGATCATGGGCGCCGCGGCAGGCGGGCACGTCTACTCCCCCGCGCTGACCGACTTCGTGATCATGGTCGACCAGACGAGCCAGATGTTCATCACCGGGCCGGACGTCATCAAGACCGTCACCGGCGAAGAGGTGACGATGGAGGAGCTCGGCGGCGCGCACACCCACATGGCGAAGTCCGGTCTGGCGCACTACGTGGCCTCCGGTGAGCAGGACGCGTTCGACTACGTGCGCGAGCTGCTGTCGTACCTGCCGAGCAACAACTACGCCGATCCGCCGCGCTACCCGGAGGCGGTACCCGAGGGCCCGATCGAGGACAACCTCACCGACGAGGACCTCGAACTCGACACGCTGATCCCGGATTCGCCGAACCAGCCTTACGACATGCACGAGGTCATCACCCGCATCCTCGACGAGGACGAGTTCCTCGAGGTGCAGGCCGGCTACGCGCAGAACATCATCGTCGGGTTCGGCCGCATCGAGGGCCGCCCCGTCGGCATCGTGGCCAACCAGCCGACCCAGTTCGCCGGCTGCCTGGACATCAACGCCTCGGAGAAGGCCGCCCGGTTCATCCGGACCTGCGACTGCTTCAACGTCCCGATCGTGATGCTGGTCGACGTGCCCGGCTTCCTGCCCGGTACCGGCCAGGAGTACAACGGCATCATCCGGCGCGGCGCGAAGCTGCTCTACGCCTACGGCGAGGCCACGGTCGCCAAGATCACCGTGATCACCCGAAAGGCTTACGGCGGCGCCTACTGCGTCATGGGGTCCAAGGAGATGGGCGCCGACGTCAACGTCGCCTGGCCGACCGCGCAGATCGCCGTGATGGGCGCTTCGGGCGCCGTCGGGTTCGTGTACCGCTCGAAGCTCAAGGAAGCCGCCAAGAACGGCGAGGACGTCGACTCGCTGCGCCTGGAGTTGCAACAGGAGTACGAGGACACGCTGGTCAACCCGTACATCGCGGCCGAGCGCGGTTACGTCGACGCGGTGATCCCGCCGTCGCACACGCGCGGCTACGTGGCGAACGCGCTGCGCCTGCTGGAACGCAAGATCACGCAGATTCCGCCCAAGAAGCACGGGAACATCCCGCTGTGAGCGGGGCGAACAATCCAGCCGGCGTGAGCGGGGCGAATGGCTCGGCTCCGGCGAGCGACGGGGAGGTCGAGGCGACGGTGACTGACGAGCAGATCGCCACTCAGCAGGATCACGAGGCGCACATTCAGGTCGTCAAGGGTGAACCGACCCGGGACGAGCTCGCCGCGCTGATCACGGTGCTCGCCGCCGCGTCGAGCGCACCGGCCGAGCCGCGCGAGCAGGAGGAGAACCTCTGGGGCCATCCCGTCAACCGGCTGCGGTACACGCCGTTCAGCTGGCAGCGGGTGACGCTCGTGGAACGGACACACATGCGTCGTCGATGACGCGGGTCGTCCTCGGCTCGGCCTCCTCCGGCCGCCGAAAAGTGTTGCGGCAGGCCGGAATCGATCCGCTGATCGTGGTCTCCGGGGTCGACGAGGACGCCGTCATCGCCGACCTCGACCATGCGGCGACACCTGCGGAGGTGACGGTCGCTCTCGCGGCGGCCAAGGCAGATGCCGTCGTCGCCGACCTCGATCCCGCCGTCGGCACGGACTGCGTCGTGATCGGGTGCGACTCCATGCTGCTGCGCGACGGCGCGTTGGTCGGCAAGCCGGCCTCGGCCGAGACGGCGCTGTCCGACTGGCGCCAGATGGCGGGCAACTCCGGCCGGCTGTACACCGGACACTGCGTGATCCGTCTGCGCGACAACGAGATTGCGTGTCGTCTGGCCGAGGCCACCTCCACCACGGTGCACTTCTCCACACCGTCGACCGCCGATCTCGAGGCGTACGTCGCCAGCGGGGAGCCGACCGCGGTGGCTGGCGGCTTCACCCTCGACGGTTTGGGCGGCTGGTTCGTCGACGGCGTCGAGGGTGACCCCTCGTCGGTGATCGGCATCGGCCTACCGCTGATCCGCGGCATGTTCGAGCGCGCCGGGCTGTCGCTGGCCGACCTCTGGCGCGACAACCCAGTCACCTGATCCCACGGGATACGCGCGCCTCGGTAGGCTCGGGTTTGTGCCTCTACCTGCCGATCCAGATCCCGCCCTGCAGTCGTATGCCCACCCCGAACGCCTGGTGACCGCCGACTGGTTGTCGGCGAACCTTGGCAGACCGGGACTCGCCATCGTCGAGTCCGACGAGGACGTGCTGCTCTACGACACCGGCCACATCCCGGGTGCGGTCAAGGTCGACTGGCACACCGACCTCAACGATCCCCACGTGCGCGACTACATCACCGGTGAACAGTTCGCCGAGCTGATGAACCGCAAGGGCATCTCCCGCGACGACACCGTGGTGATCTACGGCGACAAGAGCAACTGGTGGGCCGCGTACGCCCTGTGGGTGTTCACACTGTTCGGTCACCCGGACGTCCGCCTCCTCAACGGAGGCCGCGACCTGTGGATCTCCGACGGCCGCGAGACCACGCTCGACGTGCCGACAAAGACGAGCAACGGCTACCCCGTCGTCGAGCGCGACGACACGCCCATCCGTGCGTTCAAAGACGACGTGCTCGACCTGCTCGGCCAGGCGCCCCTGATCGACGTCCGCTCGCCGCAGGAGTACACCGGCGAGCGCACCCACATGCCCGACTATCCCGAGGAGGGCGCGCTGCGGGGCGGCCACATCCCCACCGCGCGCTCCATTCCGTGGGCCAAGGCCGCCGACGACAGCGGCCGGTTCCGCAGCCGTGCCGAGCTCGAGGACCTCTACGGCTTTCTGACCCCCGACGACAAGACGATCGTCTACTGCCGCATCGGGGAACGCTCGAGCCACACCTGGTTCGTACTGACGCACCTGCTGGGCCTGCCGGGAGTCCGCAATTACGACGGCTCGTGGACGGAGTGGGGCAACGCCGTGCGAGTTCCTGTGGTCGCAGGGGAAGATCCAGGCGAAGCGCCATGAGCATGCCGGCCGCGCTGGCCGAGGTGGTGTCGGACTTCAAGGAGATGCAGGGGCAGGACAAGCTGCAACTGCTCCTCGAGTTCGCCAACGAATTGCCGCCGCTGCCCGCTGACCTCGAAGAAGCGGCGATGGAACCGGTTCCGGAATGCCAGTCGCCGCTGTTCTTGCACGTCGACGCCGAGAACCGCGAGCATGTCCGGCTGTACTTCAGCGCGCCCGCCGAAGCGCCCACGACCCGCGGGTTCGCCGCGATCCTGGCCGCGGGGCTCGACGACCACTCCGCCGACGAGATCCTCGCCGTGCCCGACGACTTCTACTCCGAACTGGGGCTCGCGGCGCTGATCAGCCCGCTGCGGTTGCGTGGGATGTCGGCGATGCTGACCCGCATCAAGAAGCGGCTTCGCTGAAGGTCTTCCGTCGGTTACCGACGGGTAAGGGACCGGCTCACGGGGACCTCAGCGACGACGCATAAACTTCCCCCAGTTACATTCCTAAAGACGTTTCTTAGACATGCCACCAGGAGGCGCAGTGCCCAGTCACGCCAGCTCGAAGATCTCCAAGGTGCTGGTCGCCAACCGCGGGGAGATCGCGGTCCGGGTGATCAGGGCCGCCAAGGACGCCGGGCTGGCCAGCGTGGCGGTGTATGCCGAACCTGACGCCGACGCTCCTCACGTACGGCTCGCCGACGAGGCGTTCGCCCTGGGGGGCCAGACCTCGGCGGAGTCGTATCTGGTGTTCGAGAAGCTGCTCGACGCGGCCGAGAAGTCCGGAGCCAACGCGATCCACCCGGGCTACGGGTTCCTGTCTGAGAACGCCGATTTCGCGCAGGCGGTCATCGACGCAGGTCTGATCTGGATCGGGCCCAGCCCGCAGTCGATTCGCGATCTCGGCGACAAGGTGACCGCGCGCCACATCGCCGCGCGCGCCAAGGCGCCGCTGGTGCCCGGCACCCCGGAACCGGTCAAGGACGCCGACGAGGTCGTCGCGTTCGCCGAGGAGTACGGCGTGCCGATCGCGATCAAGGCCGCCTTCGGCGGCGGCGGCCGTGGCATGAAGGTGGCCCGCACGATCGAGGAGATCCCCGAGCTCTACGAGTCGGCGGTCCGTGAGGCGGTCGCGGCGTTCGGCCGCGGCGAGTGCTTCGTCGAGCGCTATCTGGACAAGCCGCGCCACGTCGAGGCTCAGGTGATCGCCGATCAGCACGGCAACGTCGTGGTGGCGGGCACCCGTGACTGCTCGCTGCAGCGGAGGTTCCAGAAGCTGGTCGAGGAGGCGCCCGCGCCGTTCCTGACCGACGCTCAGCGCAAGGAGATCCATGAGTCGGCCAAGCGCATCTGCAAGGAGGCCGGTTACTACGGCGCGGGCACCGTCGAGTACCTCGTCGGCCAGGACGGGCTGATCTCGTTCCTCGAGGTGAACACCCGCCTGCAGGTCGAGCATCCGGTGACCGAGGAGACCTCGGGCATCGACCTGGTGCGCCAGCAGTTCCGCATCGCCAACGGCGAGCCGCTCGACATCACCGAGGACCCGACGCCGCGCGGCCACTCGATCGAGTTCCGCATCAACGGCGAGGACGCGGGCCGCGGCTTCCTGCCTGCCCCCGGCCCCGTGACATTGTTCGTGCCGCCGACCGGCCCGGGCGTGCGGCTGGACTCCGGTGTGGAGACCGGTTCGGTCATCGGCGGCCAGTTCGACTCGATGCTGGCCAAGCTGATCGTCAGCGGCGCCACCCGCCAGGAGGCCCTCGAGCGGTCCCGTCGCGCGCTTGATGAGTTCACCGTCGAGGGCCTGGCCACCGTGATCCCGTTCCACCGTGCGGTCGTGTCCGACCCCGCGTTCATCGGTGACGACAACGGCTTCACCGTGCACACCCGCTGGATCGAAACCGAGTGGGACAACACGATCGAGCCGTTCACCGGTGGCGATCCCATCGAAGAAGAGGACACCGTTCCGCGGCAGACCGTGGTCGTCGAGGTCGGCGGTCGCCGGCTCGAGGTGTCGCTGCCCGGCGACCTGGCGCTCGGCGGCGGCGGCGCCCCCGCGGCGGGTGGCAACGTCGTCCGCAAGAAGCCCAAGGCCCGCAAGCGTGGCGGCGGCGGTGGGGCGGCCGCGTCCGGCGACGCCGTGACCGCGCCGATGCAGGGCACCGTGGTCAAGGTCGCCGTCGAAGAGGGCCAGGAGGTTTCCGCCGGTGACCTCGTCGTGGTGCTCGAGGCGATGAAGATGGAGAACCCGGTCACCGCGCACAAGGACGGCACCATCACCGGCCTCGCGGTCGAGGCAGGCGCCGCCATCACGCAGGGCACCGTCCTGGCCGAAATCAAGTGATTTCGGTGCGCAACCGATCGCGCAGCGAGCGTTAGCGCACCGAACTCGCATGGACCCCGTCGAGATCAATGCCGGCGCTTGGTATTTGCGGGCGCCGCGCGATGACGAACTCATCGACGACGGCTCCGCGCTCGCCGACATGGGTGAGACGGATCCGGGCTACATCGCGCGCTGCCGCGCGCAGTGGGCCTCCGACACCGCGTACAGCTGGGCGGTCTGCGAGCCGACCACCGGAGAGATGCTGGCCGAGATCACACTGGATCCGCACGCCGCGTTGCTGCGCACCCGGTTCCGCGAGGGATACGCCGACGCGGCGGCGATCTCCGAGGAGTCCGTGCGCCGGTTCGCCACGGGGATGCTGGGCCTCACGGTCCGCTGACGTCACCTGACGTCGATGTCGCGACCCGTCGCCAGATCTGCACAGTCGACCGCCACGACATCGTCGCGACCGGCCAGAAACGAGCGTGCCCCCTCGTCGCCGTGTATCTGGTCGAGCAGCGCGGCCCAGTGCCTGCGGGCGATGACGACCGGATGGCCGGGCGCCTGCGCGTAGCGTGCCCGCGCGAGACCCGACTCCGAAGTTGTCGCGGCGGCCACCACGCGGCGCACCACCTCGGCACCGACGTCGGGCGTGTCAACGGTGTGCAGCACCGCGAAGTCCGCCTCGATCGCCGACAATCCGGCCCGCAGCGATGCCGACAATCCGTCCGCCCAGGCCTCCGCGAAAACGGCGCGTGCCGGCGGCGGAACCTCGACCAAAGCCGCGCCCAGCACCACCACCACGTCGTCGCACCCACCCGCATGCAGCGCATTCACCGCGGTGTTCAGCCACTCACCCTGGGCCGCAAGCACTTTCGGCATCCCATAGCGGGTGCCTGCACCGGCGGCCAGCAGCACACCGGCGACCGTCATGTCCCACGTCTTTCAAGTGCTTCGAGTTTCGACAAAATTGCCATTTCTCAGGTATTCCAAAGCGTCTGACCAGTGGTTACGGCGACGATCTCGATATTGATTGTGCATGGTCAGTTAGCAGCGTAGGGTTCAATCCAGGTTGAGTTCACAGCCGAGCTGGAACGTCATCGACGTGCAGGGCAGAACTCCCGCCCCTGCTGCGAAGGCTTTGAATACGCAGGGCCCCAAATTTTTGACGTGAACCACAGTACGAATGCCACATTCACTGATGGAGTCACACATGTCTATTTCTCATTGCACACCGCTTTCCATTGCCGAAGCGCAGTCGGTTGAAACACGCGATTGCCACACCGCGCATTTCGCCACCCGACGGCTGACACCCGACACCGCGATCGTCTCCGCCCACGGTGAGATCGACGCGGCGAACTCCAGGGAGTTCGTCGACTACGCGATGCGCAACGCCGCCGAGCTCGAGCGCCTCGTGATCGATCTGTCGGGCGTCGAATTCTTCGGCACCGCAGGATTTTCCGCGCTGCACACGCTCAACGTGCGCACTGCGGGCGAGAAGATCGACTGGGCGCTGGTGCCGAGCACCTCGGTCAGCCGGCTGCTGCGCATCTGCGATCCGGACGCCGCGCTGCCCATCCGCGACAGCCTGGCTTCGGCACTCTCTACCGAGGAGCCCAACCGGCCGTTACTGCAACTGGTCCCGGAGTCGCGCTAGCGACTTCGCGAGCAGTCGCGACACGTGCATCTGTGAGATGCCCACGCGCTCGGCGATCTGCGTCTGGGTGAGCGACTCGAAGAAGCGCAGCAACAACACCGTTCGTTCGCGCTCCGGCAGCGCAGCGAGTAGGGGCCGCAACGCTTCGCGGTTCTCGATCTGGTCGAGCCCGAGGTCGACGTCGCCCAGGGTGTCGGCGATCGCCGGGGCGTCCTCGGTTCCGCTGCCGCCACTGTCGATCGACAGCGTGTTGTAGGAGCTGCCCGCCACCAGGCCCTCGACGACCTCATCGCGGTCCATGCCCAGTTCCGCTGCCAGCTCCGACGCCGTCGGGGCCCGGCCGAGCCGCTGGGACAACTCCGCGGTGGCGGCGCCGAGGCGCAGGTGCAGTTCTTTGAGTCGCCGCGGCACCTTCACCGACCAGCTGTTGTCGCGGAAGTGCCGACGAACCTCGCCCATGATGGTGGGCACCGCGAACGAGACGAAGTCCGAGCCGGCCTCCACATCGAAGCGGATCACCGCGTTCACCAATCCGACGCGAGCCACCTGGACGAGATCCTCGCGCGGCTCGCCGCGTCCGTCGAAGCGACGCGCGATGTGGTCGGCCAACGGCAGGCAGCGCTCGACGATGCGGTCGCGCTGGCGCTGGAATTTCGGCGAGTCCTCCGGCACGTTCTTCAGCTCGCGGAACATGTCGGCGACATCCGCGTACTCAGAGTTCGAACGCGACGACGAACCCTGTGACGTCGACGGCGTCACTGCAGCGTCGCTCGTCTCGTCGTCATGGAGATCCCGAATACCTGAGCGTCCTCGGGCCCCTGCCCATTCTCGAAAGTCTTCACTTCGTCTGTCAGTGAGCTCAGCACATGCCAACTGAAGCTTCCCGGCGCCAGGATGTCGGAACTCTTGCACGTCGTGGATGCGTCGATGACGACCGCGTCGTCGCGTGGGTCGATGACGAGCAGCAGTGTGGAGTTGGGCAGCGCGGACCTGATCAGCCTCGTACACGCTTCGTCGACCGCTAGGCGCAGGTCGGCGACGGCGTCGAAGTCCAGATCCTCGAAGGTCGCCACGGCGGCGACCAGGGTGCGCAGAACCGCTAGGTTCTCGAGTTCGGCGGCGACCCGGAGTTCCACCGACCGCGCGCCGTGCCCGTGCCCATTGTTCTTTTTGGCGACGTCGGCCATTTGACCTCCCGGCAATGTCGAAGCGAGATTACCCCAGGTCGGATCCCACCTAACCACGAGTACTCCGCCTACCCGCGGTCGATGACGTGTGCCGCACGCCAGCGCGGGTATTTACCCCGTCATGGAGAAGGCCCCACCCCGCACGCGACCGATCGAACGGCGAACACGACTGTGACGAGCGGCGTTTTGATGGCGCGACGAAGTAAGACTTCTCCATGGTGGGGGTTCAGTACCCCCCTGCACTCGGGGGCCAAACATGCGTCTTCGCCGTAGCGTCGTCAGCAGTCCCGGCCTGCGCCGGGTGCGTCGCGGCCGCGGGTTCTCCTACGAACATCCCGACGGCAGCCCGGTCACCGACGAGAAGACCCTGCAGCGCATCAAGGATCTGGTCATCCCACCCGCCTGGAAGAAGGTGTGGATCTGTCCCTACCCCAACGGGCACATCCAGGCGGTAGGCACCGATGCCGCAGGCCGACGCCAGTACCTCTATCACCAGCGGTGGCAGGAGGAGCGCAACGAGGAGAAATTCGATCGGGTCCTTGAGATGTCGGCCGCGCTGCCCGAGATGCGTAGGCGCATCGCCGCGGACCTGCGCCGCCGCGGGCTGCACCGCGACCGGGTGCTGGCCCTCGCGCTGCACCTGGCCGATCTCGGATACTTCCGGGCGGGCTCCGAGCAGTACGCCGAGGAGAACAACTCGTACGGCATCGCGACGCTGCTCTGCGAGCACGTCACGCTGCAGCGCAACGCCATCGAGTTCGACTTCCCCGCCAAGAGCGGTGTGCGGCGCACGCTGCTGATCGACGACCCCGAGGCGGTCCGCTCGATCCGCGCGCTGTTGCGCCGCCCCGAGCGCACCGAGCGGTTGCTGGTGTGCCGCAACGGTTCGGGCTGGATCGACATCCACGCCGACGACCTGAACACCCGGTTCAAGGAACTCGTCGGCGACCGGTACACCATCAAGGACCTGCGCACCTGGCACGGCACGGTACTGGCCGCCGCCGCATTCGTGGACGCCGATCCCCCCGTCAACAAGACCGTCATCAAGCGCGTCGAGTCCGCGGTGATGAAGGAGGTCGCCGAGGAGCTCGGCAACACACCCGCGGTGGCGCGTAGCTCCTACGTCGATCCGCGAGTCGTCCAGGGCTACGAGTCCGAGCTCACGATCGCCTCGGCCGTCAAGCGCGCGGCGAAGGCGAAAACCCTGGCCGACCGCCAGGAGGTGCTCGACCGCAGCACCGCGCGCCTCATCCGCCGGGTGGCGAAAGGTCAGTAGCCCGAGGGGGTTCCGTTACCCAGGTAGGTCAATCCGGCCTCGCTGAGCAACGCCGGGTCGAGCAGGTTGCGGGTGTCGACGACGACGGCACCTGGCGCGTGCTCGGCGATCAGGGCCCAGTCGAGTTCCCGAAACTCCGGCCATTCGGTGAGCACGACGATCGCGTCGGCATCCTTGGTTGCCAGATACGGATCGTCTACCGCGACGATCGATGAGCGCCGAAGCCGCGTGTGGTCCATCGAGTCCAACCGCGGGTCGTAGCCCGTGACCTGCGCACCGGCGCGCCCCAGGTCGGCGCAAACGGTCAACGCCGGGGAGTCCCGCACATCGCTGGTGCCGGCCTTGAAGGTCAGGCCCAGGGCGGTGACGCGGGCCTCGCCGAGCGGAGCGGCTACTGCCCGGCGCAGGGCCGACACGATGCGCGCGGATTGCGTGGAGTTGGTCACGCGAGCCGATTCGATCTCCGGCAGTTCTACACCCACCACCCGCCCGGTGTGCAACATGGCTGAGGTGTCCTTGGGCAGACACGACCCGCCCCACCCGGGGCCGGGCTGCAGGAAATGCGGGCCGATGCGCACGTCGGCGCCCATGCAGCGGGTGACGTCGGTGACGTCGGCGCCCATGCGCGCGGACAGCCGCGCCAGCGAGTTGGCGTAGGAGATCTTCACCGCGAGGAAGGCATTGCTGGCGTACTTCGCCAACTCGGCGCTCTCCGGGCTCATCCGGAAGGTCTGCGTGTGGTTGCCGTACACGCGCGACACCAGATCGGCGGCTTCGGGGTCCACGGTCCCGATCACGATGCGGTCCGGGTTGCGGAAGTCGTAGATCGCGTGGCTCTCGCGGAGAAACTCGGGATTGGAGGCCGCGCGGATGCCGGCGCCCTCCACCCGTCGCGCGATCCGCCGGGTGGTGCCGACCGGGACGGTCGACTTGAGCACCAGCACTGCGCCGGGCTGCAGCACCGTGGCGAGGTGGTCGACCGCGTCGTCGACCGCACACAGGTCGGCCGACCCGTCGGGTCCGCTCGGCGTCGGCACGCAGACAAACACCACATCACAGTCGGCCAATTCGCGGTATTCAACGGTGAATTCGAGGTTCTCGGTCTCGAGGCCCTGGCGCAACAGCTCGGGGAGACCGGGTTCATCGAGGAGCGGCACACCGCTGCGGAGCTGCTCGACCCGCCCGGCGTCCACATCGACGCACACGGTGTGGTGCCCCCGTTCGGCCAGGCACACCGCGCTCGTCAGCCCGACGTAACCCGCGCCGATCACACCCGTGCGAATGGCGTTCATGCGCAGTCCTTCAGCAGCCTCTCGCTGGCGTCGAGGACGCGGCCGACCGTGATCAGCAAGAGCCCACTGTGGGGGCGGTCGGCGTGGGGGTCGCCCCTGTCGCCGGCCCACACCGCGATGTGCGGACCTGATCCCCTGGGTCCCCACCGGTTCGGTGGGGTAGGACCGAACAGCAGCACCGACGGCGTGCCGGTCGCGGTCGCGATGTGCCCGACGCCGGTGTCGCCACAGATCAGCAGACGGCTGTCGTTGATCAGCGCGACGAGCTCGAGCAGGCCGAGAGTGCCTGCGAGGACGGCTGATCGGGGCAGGCCGGCGGCGTCGGCCACCGACGTCGCGAGGTCGACTTCGCGGTCGTCGCCGGTGATGACCACGTCGTGCCCGCGGTTGCGCAGCGCGGCGGCCACTTCCGCGAACCGCTCCGGTGGCCATCGCCGCGCAGCGTATGCGGCACCGGGGTGGATCACGACGGCGGACGACCGATCCGGATAGCCGGGCGGCCGCGGTATCACCAGATCCTCGGGGTTGCAGGGTATCCCGGCCCATTCGAGCAGGGTGCACCAGCGGTCGACCTCATGAAGATCGGCGCGCCACGGTGGCCCGTCGACGCCGGGCAAGGCGGAGTGGCGGTGGCTGATCAAGGCGCCGGGCTGCAGCCTGCACAGGTCGGCGATGCTCTGCGGGCCACTGCCGTGCAGGTTCACGGCGAGTGCAGGCGGCTCGCGGCGGGGTCGGAGCCGACCGAGGCCGGGCGTCGGGTCGAGCTCGTCGACCGCGCCCGAGAGCATCGCCAGATCTCGATACCGTTCGGGCGCGGCGAGCACGATGTGGGCGTCCGGGTACGCGCGCCGCAGACCACGCAGCGCCGGGAGCCCGGTGAGCAAATCGCCGAGACCCAATGCGCGCAAGACCAGAACGGTGTCGAAGCTCACGGCCACGAAGACTCCGTCGAGGCACACACCACGAGTTCGCGGACCTCGCAGCCCGCCGGCTGGGAGAGCGCGAACACCACGGTGTCGGCCACGTGCTCGGGCTGGTTCAGCTTGGCGTCCGGCGGCGGTTTGTACTGCTCGTCGCGGCTGTCGAAGAAGGCCGTGTGCATGCCGCCGGGGATCAACGTCGTTACGCCCACCTCGCCCGCAAGTTCGGCTGCCAAAGCGCGGGAGAATCCGACAACGCCGAATTTGGAGGCGCAGTACGCGGTGGCGTCGCTGACGGCCTTGATCCCCAACGTCGATGCGCAGGTGACGATCCGGCCGCCGGTGCTCTTCAGGTAGGGCAACGCCGTCCGGATCACGGCGGCCGTGCCGAGCAGGTTGACGTGGATGACGCGTTCCCAGTCCTTGACCGCGACATCGTCGAGCTTGCCGCAGATATCGGTGCCTCCCGCGGTGAACACGCCGTGGATCTTGCCGCCGACCTGATCGGAGAGCGTGCGCACCGCGGCGTCGACCGCCTCGGTGTCGGCGAGGTCGGCGCGCGCGAAGGCCACCCCCGGTTTCGGATCGTTGCGGTCGATCACCAGCGGTGTACCACCCTGGCGTGCGACGGCTTCCACCGTCGCCGCGCCGAGTCCCGACGCGCCGCCGGTGATGATGATGTTGCCCAGAGCCATTTCCAGAGCCATTGAGGATTCCTTTCGGTTCATGACCGCGCGGCGGCGATCAGGTTCGACGACGAGTAACCGGCGACGGTCGGCAGCAGCACGACCTCGCCGCCGTGGCGGCGGACCACGCCGGCCTCGGGGAGGTCGGCCTCGGTGTAGTCGCCGCCCTTGACCCAGACATCGGGCCGCAGTTGCTCCAGCGCCGCTTCGGGTGAGCGTTCGTCGAAGACGACGACGGCGTCGACGCATGCCAGCGCGGCCAGCACCCGCGCTCTGTCCCGATCGGCGACGACGGGTCGTCGCGGGCCCTTCAGCGCCCGAACGGAAGCGTCGGAGTTGAGCAGCACCACCAGCGCGTCGCCGAGATCGCGGGCCTGCCGCAACAGCCGGACGTGGCCGGTGTGCAGCAGGTCGAAGCACCCTCCGGTCGCGACCAGCCTGCCCCCGCGGCTGCGCAGCCGGTCCCGGACCTCGGCGATGTCCCCGGTGATGGCGGTCGACGTTGCTGCCGAGGGTGTTCCGCCGATCGAGTCCGCGCTCGACACGCCGACCGCGCCGCCCGCGGCGACGAATCTGCTGGCGGCGTCCACCGCGTCGGCGACGGCGTCGTGGATGTCCTTACCCGCGGCGAGCGCGATGGTGGCCGCGATTGCGAATCGGTCCCCCGCGCCGCAGGTGTCGCCGTGCCCGGACCGCGCGACCGCATCCTGCACCGGGTGATGCGCGTTGCCGGTGTCGGTGGCAACCAGTGCCCCTTTGGAGCCCAGGGTGACGCACACCGCGCGTGCGGCCCACCGCTCGCGCAGCGACTCCGCCGAGCGTCCCGCCGCCTCGTCCTGGTTCGGCGTGACCAGCCAGCAGCCGGGAACCGGCTCGCTGCCGCGGGGATGCGGGTCCCACACCGTCGGCACCCGCTGCGCGGTCCGCGCGAGCAGTTCGCGGATCCCCGTGTGCGCGGTGACGCCGCGTCCGTAATCGGCCACACAGACCGCCCCGGCCCCACCGAGGATGTCCGAGACCTCGGCAGGCGCCGGTGCACCCGCTGCGGATCCGTCACCGCGGTCGAGGCGCAGCATCGACTGCCCGGCCGCGCGAATTCGGGTCTTGCACACCGTGCTTCCGGTCATCTTCAGCGCGATGAGCCGCACACCCGCGTCGGCCAGCAGGTCGGTCAGCGCCTGACCGTCGGCGTCGTCGCCGATCGCGGTCACCAGCACTACGTCGCATCCCGTGCGAGCGGCGAGCACCGCGGCCAGCCCGGCACCGCCGGGGCGCCGCCAGATCCGTTCGGCGTCGACCACCGGTACGGGCGCCTCGGGGCTGAGCCGCGTTGCGGTGCCCTCGATGTCGAGGTCGAGCATCGAATCGCCGATGATCACCAGCGGCCTATTCATGTGACACCCCTAGCAGTACCTCGTCGACGGCGATGCACAGCGCGTGCACGAGTAGGAGGTGGATCTCCTGCACGGTCGCGGTGGTGGGTGCTTCCACGCAGACCGCGTCATCGCACATGGCGGCCAGTGGGTTCGGTTGCGGTCCCGTGAACGCCCATGTGGTCAGGCCGGTTTCGTGCGCGGCCTTGACGGCGGCGAGCACATTCGCACTCGTACCGCTGGTCGACAGCGAGACGAGCACGTCCCCTGGCCGCCCGTGTGCCCGCACGCCCCTGGCGAACATCTCGTCGATGCCGTAATCGTTGGCGATGGCCGTGAGCGCAGAGGTGTCGGCGTGCAACGAGATCGCCGACATCGGCATTCGCTCGTCGTGGAAACGGCCGACCAGTTCGGCGGTCAGATGTTGCGCCTCGGCCGCGCTGCCGCCGTTGCCGCACGCCAGGAGCCGGCCGCCGGTGGTGAGCACGTCGGCGAGCCGGTGCCCCCACGCGGCCAGCTTGGGCGCTTCGGGTGCGATGTGATCGGCCGCATGTGACAGTGCGCAGATGTGCGTCTGGATGGTCGGGATCATTGCCGTCCTCCAATTCTGTTGACCGCCTGAAGCAGTTCGTCGTCGGTGATGCCGTCGAGGCATGGATGGCCCGCCACCGGGCATGCGCGGGCTCGGGTGAGTCGGCACGGAGCCTGCTGGTCACCGAGGCGAACAACGTTGGCGCCGTACGGGCTCCACTGCGAGGCGGGTACGACGGGAGCGAAGAGGGAGACCACGGGAGTGCCGACGGCCGCGGCGAGGTGCGCGGGCCCGGTGTTCGGCGCGATCACCACGCGCGCGGCGGCGTAGACGGCCGACAACGTGTCGAGGGTGGTGCGCCCTCCGAGGTCGACGGCGATGTCCCCGGCGACGGCTGCGGTCAGGTCGCGTTCAGAGGGATCGCCGGTGACCACGACACGGTGCCCCGCACCGACGAGGGCTTCGATCATTCGGGCGCTGCGTTCTGGAGTCGGTCGGCGTGCGGGCACAGCGGCACCGGGATGGAAAACGACAAAGGGCTTGCCGCCCAGCGTTTCCGCGAGCTCCGGCGCCAGGGGCGGCGGTTGTCGCACCCGCAGCATGCCCTCGTCGCCGGCGGGCAAGTTGCAGCCGGCGGCCCGGGCCAGTGACAGCGCGCGCTCGGGTTCGGGTATGCCATCCGGAACGTGGTGTCGCAAGTCGAGCAGTGTTCCCGGATAGTCCTCGCTGATCGCCCCGACCCACGACACCGAGGCCATCCGGCAGATCAGGGCCAGCGGCAGCGGCGACTGATGAAACGACGTGAAGACGTAGACCCGCTCGGGAGTAAGGTCGCGCAACTGTTTGATCAACGCCTCGACATGCCCGGCGGTCAATTCGGGTGAGTCGAAGTCGACCCACGGGGCCTGCCACTCGATCAGGTCGTCGACGCCTGGCAGCAGTTCGGCGGCGGCCCGCCCGCGCGGACCCGCGAGAAACGTGACCGCGTCGTGGATTTCGGCGACGGCACGCACCGCAGGGCCGGTGATCAGAACATCACCGGCGCTGTCCAGACGCGCAACGACCGCCCTGCTCATCGGCGCTCCCTCAGCACCATTGAGACGGCCTCGTCGAGGGTCGTCGCCACCCGCGCCTTGACTCGGGCCTCGCCGATCTCGTGGACAAGCGTGCGCGCCGTGGGCACCAGGATCACGTCGGCGCCCGCGGCCAGCGCTGCGTCGACGTCCCCGCCGGTGTCGCCGATCATTACGCACCGGGACGGGGGGACGCCGAGCGCGGCAGCGGCATCCTCGACCATGCCGGGCAACGGTTTTCGGCAACGGCATCCGTCCTCGGCGTCGTGCACGCACAGGTGCCAGGAGTCAAAGGGGCCCAGCGCCGCATCGACCTCGGCGTTCACGGCTCGGAGTTGCTCGGCGCTGATCAACCCCTTTGCCACCCCGGACTGATTGCTCACGACGGCCAGCGGCAACCCCTTGCTGCGCAATCGATTCAATGCGCGCATGGCTCCCGGCAGCGGACGAACCCCGGCCGGATCGTTGAGATAGGGACCGTCCTCGATGATCGTGTCGTCACGGTCGAGCAACACCGCCAGCGGTGGATCGGGGCGCGACGCGCGAAACTGCCACTCACCGGCCAACCGGTGCCACACCGCGACCGGCGGGATCAGGGCGCTGGTGAGCACCATGCGACCGGCCTCGGTGACGGTTCGCGGTCCGGACCAGAATCGGCGGGCGGCGAACTCCGCCGTCAGCGACGCCCACATCGCAACGGCGGTGCGTGCGACCCGCCACCGACCCATCAGCGTGCTCAGCACCGCGACGCCGGCGGCGGTGGTGGCAACGGAATGCGCCGGTAGGCGGCCTCGGCCCTCACCGATTTGCGAGCGCCACCGCCTGCCGAATTTGCGGCGCAACAGCGCGTTGTCACGGTTTCCGATCTGGGCGCGCACGCTGCTCATCAGCGTGGCGGTGGCGACCGGATGGGTGCATCGGCGGGCTCCGCGGACGATCGTTCTGCCACCGTGGGTGATTCGCAGGGCGATGTCCGAATCCTCGCGGTACGCCCGGGGGAACCGCTCGTCGAATCCACCGACGGCGACCAGGACATCGCGCCGAAACGCCATATCGGCGGTGATCCACTTGGCCTCCGCGAGGCGCTGGGTGCGACGTTCGTCGTCGGTGGCTTTGCGGCCGCCCACCCGCGGCACCTCGATCACCGCCTGCGATCCGGCCGCCGCCTCAACCTCGGCCTTCGCCAGATCTTCGGAGACCGCAGCGAACCAATTCGACTGCGGGACAACGTCGTCGTCGAGAAAGCAGATCCAGTCGGCTCCGGCGGCGCGCCATCCCGTGTTGCGCGCCGCCGCGGGCCCCCGCCCGCCGCTTCGCAGCACCGTGACCGGAAGCCGCGACGTCACCTCCAGCGCGCCGTCCGGATCAGGCCGGTCGTCGACGACGACCACCGCGGTTGGTGCCGGTCCGGCCGAACCGTCGAGCTCTGCGAGCAGCCGGTACAGCGACGGACGTCCCACCGTCGGCACGACGACTGCGAACGCCGGCGTCATTCGGGCCTCCTCACGAGGAACGGCCCGATCGCGAGCACGTCGATCGGGGCGCTGCCGAAGCACTCGAGCGCGTCGCGCGGGCTGTCCACCATGGGGCGCCCGGCCGTGTTGAAACTGGTGTTGACGATCACCGGGACGCCGGTGCGGACAGCGAACCGGCTGATCGTGTCGTGCAGCAACGGGTGGCTGCGATCGACGGTCTGGATTCGGGCCGTGCCGTCGACATGGGTGACGGCGGGAATACGGTCGCGCCATTCGGAGGCGACCTCGTGCACGAACACCATGTACGGGCTCGGAATCGGCCCGCCGGAGAAGATCTCGGCGGCGCGCTCGGCCAGCACCATCGGTGCGACGGGTCGGAACTGTTCGCGGCCCTTCACGGTGTTGAGCCGCTCCAAATTCTCGATGCGCCGGGGATCGGCGAGCAGTGAGCGCTGACCGAGCGCGCGCGGGCCGAACTCGGCGCGGCCCTGGAACCAGCCCACGAGCTTGTTGTCGGCCAACGCGTCTCCTATCGCGGCGGCCAGATCCGCGGGCCGCTCGTGCGGTATCGCCGCCTCGGTCAGCACCGCTTCGATCTCGTCATCGCAGAACCCGCGACCCAACGCCGCCGACGGCATCGGTGCGATCGGCTCGCCGTTCTCCCCCGCCAACGCCAGCGCCGCGCCCAGCGCCGTTCCCGAGTCACCGGCCGCGGGCTGCACCCAAACCTTCGAGAAGCCCCCGAGGCTGTAGATCTTCGAATTCGCCACGCAGTTGAGCGCGACTCCACCGGCCAGGCAGAGGCTTTCGTGATCAGTGCGCTCACGCAGCCACCCGACCAGGTCGAGCAGCACCTCCTCCACGACCGTCTGGACACTGCACGCCAGATCGGCGTGCTCCGGTTCGGGGCGGTCGAGCGCGTGTCCCTTGCCGGCACCGGGCCCCCGGGCCGGCGTGATCGCATTCCAGTCCACCGGTTCGGTGCGGAAACCTCCGTCGCCGCAGGCGTAGACGACTTCGCGGAACCTGTCTGCGAACCGCGGCGTTCCGTAGGACGCCATCGCCATCACCTTGTACTCGTCGCTCGACCGCTTGAATCCGAGGTGTTCGGTGAGACTTTCGTAGAACAGACCCAGCGAGTGCGGCAGCGACTGTGTCGCGAGCACGTCGAGCTTGTGGTCGCGATAACTCCCGGCGAGCATCGAGGACCGCTCGCCGCGGCCGTCGACGACGAGCACCGCGCAGTCGGGGTGCGGGGAGGCCAGCGCTGTCGATGCGGCGTGCGCGACGTGATGGCGGACGTGGCGCACGATTCCGGGGTCGAGGCCTGCCAGCGCGGACCGGAGGAAGCGCGGGGCGCGCTCAGCATAGAGCGTGCGCAGGTACTCCCAGTCGCGGTCCAAACCGCCCGGTTCGTCGGCGGACTGGTCCATCAGGCGGGGGTCGTAGGAATAGCCGACCAGGTCCAGATCGGACGGCTTCAACCCGGCCTGTTCGAGGCACCATCGCGCCGACTCAACGGGCAACTCCCACGTCGAGAACGGCACGGCCTGCTTACCGTGCTTGCGTCGGGTGAATCGCTCCTCCTCGGCGGCCGCGACGATCTGACCGTCGATCACCAGCGCGGCAGCCGGATCGTGAAATACTGCGTTGACTCCCAGGATGCGCATGGCTTACCTCAACTCCCCTGCAGCGCAACGGTTGCCGATTGCCGACGGAACCAGTCGACGGTCGTGGACAAGCCTTCGGTGTAGCTGATCCGCGGTTGCCACCCGAGCAGCTCTCCGGCCAGCGTGATGTCGGGGCACCGCCGTCGCGGATCGTCCTGCGGCACCGGGCGGAACTCGATCGGTGAATCACTGCCGACCAGATCGCGGATGAGCTCAGCGATGCGTAACACCGTGAGCTCGTCGGGGTTGCCGATGTTGATCGGACCGGCGCAATCGGATTCGCCCAACGCGATCAGCGCCGCGACGGTGTCGTTGACGTAGCACAGCGACCGGGTCTGGGCGCCGGTCCCGTTGACCGTGAGCGGTTCGCCCGCCAGCGCCTGATGGCAGAATGTCGGCACGATGCGGCCGTCGTCGTGCCGCATCCGGGGCCCGTACGTGTTGAAGATCCGCGCAACGCCGATGTCGGCTGACCGTTCACGCAGGTAGGCGAACGTCAACGCCTCGGCGAACCGTTTGGCTTCGTCGTACACGCTGCGCGGCCCTATGGGATTGACGTTCCCCCAATATGTTTCGGACTGCGGGTGTTCCTGTGGGTCGCCGTAGACCTCGCTGGTCGACGCCAGCACCAGCCGTGCACCGCATCGTTCGGCGTATTGCAGCATGTGCTCGGTGCCCAGTGCGCCCGTGCGCAGCGTCTGGATCGGCAGCTGGAGATAGTCCACCGGCGAGGCAGGCGACGCCAGGTGGAAGACGGTGTCGATTTCCACAGGGAGGTCGGGCAGTGCCTCGCTGATGTCGTGGCGGACGAGGCGATATCCCGGGTGGTCGAGGAACAGGTCCGCCGCGGACGGCGCGCTGGTGGATGAATCGTCGACGCAGATCACCTCGACCCCGCGGTCCAGCAGCCGCTCACACAGGTGCCCGCCGAGAAACCCGCTGCCGCCGGTAACCAGAGCGCGTTTGATGTCACGCATCGTTTGCCTTCCGAATGTGCGGGTAGTCACCCCGGTCATGCAGAACCGAGCCTTCTCCGACCTCTCGTTCGTGATAGCCAGCCGGAATCGCGCCACCGAACTCGCGACGGTAGCAGCCCGGCTGCTGGACACCACCGCATGCCCGATCGTCGTGGTGGACAACGCATCCACCGATGACACCGCCGCGATCATCGACAGGATGGCTGCCAGGTCGGCGAACCGCCTTCGGCTGATCCGGCTCGACACCAATCGTGGCGCGGTCGGGCGCAACGTCGGGGTGGCGGCGTGCCCCACGCCGTACGTCGCCTTCTGCGATGACGACTCCTGGTGGACGCCGGAGTCCCCCCCGACCGCAGTGGAGGCGTTCGAACGGCATCCGTCGGTGGGACTGCTCGCCGCGCGCACGATCGTATGGCCGCAGCGCCGCGAGGATTCGTTCTCCACACAGCTGGCACACAGCGCGCTCGGCCGGCGACCGGACCTGCCGGGCCCATCGATCCTCGGCTTCATGAGCTGTGCCGCCATGGTGCGCAAGCGGGCGTTTCAGCAGGCTGGGGGTTTCAGCGACATCCTGCACTTCCGCGGCGAGGAGCAACTGCTCGCGCTCGATCTGGCTGCGAACGGATGGGACCTCTGCTACCACCCCGAACTGGTGGCGATCCACCAGCCCTCCTCGGTGCGCGCCACGACCGCCGCGCAGGCCGCGCGGGTGCTGCGCAACGACGTACTCACCACATGGCTGCGACGTCCGATTGGCCACTGCCTGAACGCAAGTGGGCGAATGCTCGCCGCGGCGCTGCGTGATCGCGAGCATGCCAAGGGCGCTGTCGAGGCGGTGGTTCGCCTCCCCGCGGTCGTCGCGCAGCGGCGCACATTGCCCAGCCGGCTCGAGCAAGCCGTGCGTCTGCTGGAGTCGAGCTGAACCGGTCATCCCGACGACACGCTGGTCGCCGGCACCCGCACCGGGGCCAGCCGATCGTAGATCCGCTGGCTGTCGACGGCGATCCGGTCCCAGGAGTAGCGGGCCCTCGCACGGTCCCGGCCGGCGGCACCCATGCTCTTCCTCAGGAAGTCGTCTCGCAGCAAGGTGTTCACCGCCTTGGCGACCTCGTCGGGGCGCTTGGGCCTGACGAGCTGTCCGGTCACGTCGTGCACGACGGTGTCGAGCATTCCGCCGACCGCCGAGGCGACGACGGGAACACCACACGCCATCGCCTCGAGCGGCACGATGCCGAACGGTTCGTACCACGGGGTGCACGCGACCACGTCGGCTGACCGAAGGATGGCCGGCATGTCGCCGCGGGACACCGAACCGTAGAGGTGCACGCGGTCCGCGACACCCAAATCCCCTGCCAGACCCATCAATCGACGCGCCTCGGGCTCGGTGTCGAGCTGGGAGGCCTCCGGTCCGCCGACGATCACGAGCTCGGTATCGGGCATATGCGGCAATGCGCGCACGACGACGTCGAAGCCCTTTCGCGGAACGAACCGGCCGACGCTGACAATGCGGCGCATGTCACCCCGCGGAGCGACGGGGCCTTCCGGGTTGAACAGGTCAAGATCCACGCCGCACGGCACCACGGAAATCCGGTTGCGGGACCGGCCCATGCGCATCAACTCGAACACCTCGTCCGTGCACGTGGCGGCAACCCAGGTCGCCGAGCGCGCCACCGTCGCCTCGAGGTGCAACCGATCCGGCGGACTGGTGTCACGGACACCCTGATGGCGACGCTTCACCACACCGAGCGCATGAAAGGTCTGCACGGCGGGCAGGTCGAGATGGCGGGCCGCGAGTTGGGTTGCGATACCGGACATCCAGAAGTGGGCGTGGGCCACGTCGGGCCGGTCGGTTGCCCAGTCGTCGTCGAGGAATTGCGCGAAGGGCCCCATATGGGCGAGGAGTTCGTCTTTGGGGAGCGGTTCGGCCGGTCCGGCCGGCACGTGCACCACGGTGTATCCCTGCGAGGTGACGACCCGGTCGGGAAGCTTCGGGTCGTCCTTTCTGGTGTAGACGCCGACCTGATGGCCCCGCCTGGCCAGTGCCGCCGACAACTCGGCGACGTGCACGTTCTGGCCTCCGGCATCGACTCCGCCGAGCGCAGCGAGCGGGCTCGCATGCTCAGACACCATTGCGATCTTCATCGGCGCCCCTCCTTTCCTTGTCACCGACAGCACTCATCGATGAGGTCGTCCCATTGCGCAAGAAACCGATCGATTCCGAACTGCGCCTTGGCAAAATCGCGCGCCGCCTTCCCGGCCGCGGTGGCGGCGGCGCCGTCCGCGACGAAGGACGCCAACGCGCGGCCGAGTGCGTCGACGTCGACGCTCACGACACCGGCTTCCGGCGGCACGACCAGCGGCGCCATCGTCGACGCGACGGCCACCACCGGCATTCCGATGAACATCGCCTCGATCAGCGACATACCCAGCGATGTCCACCGGGCGGTGTGCAGGAAGACGCGACGCCGGGCCACCTCAGGCAGCAGGACGGGGGTCGGCACGTCACCTCTTCCGCACACCCGCGGACTGGCGATGCATTCGCTGATCACATCGGTGTCGATGCCCCAGACGTCGATCGGGACGTGCTCGGAGAACTCGGCCAGCAAATCCGCGCCGACCGTGCGCCAACGCCTGCACGGTTCGTTGATCATCGTCGCGGCGGCCGCGACGTCCCCGCGGTAGAGCAACCCTGGGTCGGCGATCCCGTGAGTGATGACGCGAGTCGGGGCGGAACCGTTGTTCCACATGAGCCGGTTGAAGTCGGTCACGTGGACGATCGGGATGTCGGTACGGTCAGCAACCGGATGAACGCTGTCGACCGCGAACGGACGCGGGGCGTTGTGTTCCACGTAAACCGCGGGTAAGTCTCGACCCGGTCGGCGTCCCAGCCACCGGTTCGTCAGATCGATTTCCTCGGGACGTTGCAAGACCACCAGGTCGATGTCCTCGTCATACAGATCAGCGAGCGAAACCTCTTGCGCTCGTGGCCAATTGCGCCCGCACAGCCCGCGGCCGTCGGAATCTCTACGCTCATTCACAGGCAATACACAGCGATGCCGGCCCGCCACAAAGGATTCGGTCCAAGACCCGTGCACATGCCAGAGGAGCACCGAACGGGGCGTCGACGAGATCGACATGAGGCCCGCCTACCCGAGCACTTCTGAGGCAAAACGGTTCTCCGATCGACTCTTCGCATAGCGGACGAGAGCCGATTCGCATATCGGACTTTTCCGTCGAACCCCCAGAGAGGCTCGACTCGGGTGCCGTTTCACAACTGGGTGCACGGGTACCCGACCGGCATGTCAGACAGCGAAAGCCTGCCCGACGACGTTCCCGTGGCCGATGCGATGGAGCAGCAGCGCGACACCAGCGAACCGGTTCTCGACGAGGAAGCCAGCGCAGAACCCGAACCGGATCCGCCGCTGGAAGCACCGCCCGCGGATTGGCAGGAACAGCTCGAGACGGTGGAGATCGACGACGAGGACGGCACCGTCGGGGACTGACAGGCACCAGTGCGATGCCCGGCTACGAGCGCGCTCGACGACTCCAGGGACCACTGACCCTGCTGGTCGTGCTCGTCGCGCTCGGGCTTCTGCTCACATGCTGCCCCGCTAATCGCGACGGCATGCCGGGCCAACTCGCCAGCGCGATGGAGGAAACGACGTCGGCGGCGCGCAGCGGCGCCTCGGCGTTGGACCTGTGGTCGCAGGGACGGTCGACGGCTCAACTGGCCGGTGTGCAGCTGTCGGACGCCCGCTCCGACGTCGTGAAGGCCTACCAGGGCATCGCCGATCTGCGCGCCCGCGACTCCGTCGACGTCGGGCGACAACGCATGCTGACCGACTCGATGACCGACATCATCGGCATCCTCAACGCCGCGGCAGCCAGCATCAGACGGGTCAGCAGCGAACCGTCGCCGCAGCGGGCTCGCGCCGACCTCCTGGCGGCAGCGACCGCGCTCGAAAGCCGATACCGCTGATGAAGAAGCTCTTGTCGGTCGCGCTCGGGATACTGACCGCGATCGGTGGATTCGTCGATATCGGCGACCTGGTCACCAACGCCGTGGTGGGGTCACGATTCGGAATGGGGCTGGCCTGGGTCGTTGTCGTCGGTGTCGCGGGAATCTGCCTGTACGCCAACATGGCCGGCCGCGTAGCGGCGGTCAGCGGCCGTGCGACCTTCGAAATCATCAGGGAGCGCCTCGGTCCGCGCACCGCGGCCGCCAACCTCGCGGCATCCTTCTTCATCACGCTGATGACATTGACTGCCGAGATCGGCGGTGTCGCTTTGGCCCTGCAACTGGCTACGGACGTCGGCCCGATGATGTGGATTCCCGTCGCGGCGTTCGCGATCTGGTTGGTGGTATGGCGAGTCAAGTTCAAGATCATGGAGAACGTCGCGGGCCTGTTGGGACTGCTCCTGATCGTGTTCCTCGTCAGTGTGTTTCTGCTGCAACCGGATTGGGCGAATCTCGCCGACCAGGCGATGACGCCTGTCATCCCTGAGCAGGAATCCGAGGCCACCTACTGGTACTTCGCCATCGCGCTGTTCGGTGCCGCGATGACGCCGTACGAGGTCTTCTTCTTCTCTTCCGGAGCCGTCGAAGAGCATTGGACCCGCAAGGATTTGAGCACATCACGCGTCAACGTGCTCGTCGGCTTCCCGCTCGGGGGTCTCCTGTCGCTCGGTATCGCGGCCTCGGCAGCGATTGTCCTGCTCCCTCAACAGATCGAGGTGACCTCGCTGTCGCAGACGGTCATGCCGGTCGTGGCCGCCGGCGGGAAGCTCGCGCTGGCGTTCGTGATCGTGGGTGTCGTCGCGGCGACGTTCGGCGCCGCGCTGGAGACGGCGCTGTCGAGCGGATACATCCTGGCCCAGTTCCTCGGCTGGCCGTGGGGCAAGTTCCGACGTCCCGCCGAGGCCGCGCGCTTCCACGTCGTCATCTTCATCGCGATCATCGCCTGTGCAGCGGTGTTGTTCACCGGAGTCGACCCCATCCTCGTCACCGAGTACTCCGTGGTGTTCTCTGCCATCGCCCTTCCGCTGACATACCTGCCAATCCTGATCGTGGCCAACGACTCTCAATACATGGGTGGTGAGACCAACGGAAGGGTGACGAACATGCTCGCCTCGGTGTTCCTGGTGGTCATCGTCGCCGCGTCGGTGGCGGCGATCCCGTTGATGATCGTGACGGGAGCGGGACAGTGAACGATCTTCCGGTCAAGCGTCATCGTGGTCACCTACTCGACGCCCGACTGCATCTGCTGGACCGCCAGATGCTCGACGACGCGGGTGATCCCGTCGGAATCGTCGACGACATCGAGCTGACCGGCATCGAGATGGATCACGACGTGGCCGTCGACGCCCAGCCACCGCGGGTGAGTGCCCTGCTTTCAGGACAGGTGGTGGCGACGCGCATCTTGGGTGGATCACCTCCTCGTTCGCGACTGCAGGAGATCCCCTGGCGCCTGGTCGCCTCGGTCGAGGTCGTTGTCAGGCTCAAACCCACCGATATGACGTTCGACGTCGGCTGGGTCGAACGCTGGCTGCGCGACCACATCGTCAGACGCGTTCCGGGAGGCCGACATGCGGCTGAGTGAACTCTTGGGGCTGCGGGTCGTCGACGCCGGCAACCGTCGGGTCGGCACGGTGATCGACGTTCGCCTCGCCACCAGCGGCGACCCCACCGACGATCCGCCGGCGCCGCGGGTGCTGGGACTCGTCGTGAGTCCCAAAACGCGGTCGTCGTTCTGGGGTTTCGAACGGTCGGGCGCGACCGCCCCGGCTCTGATAGCCCGAGTCGCGAGGTGGCGGCACCGCGGAACGTTCGTGGCGGCGTGGGAGGACGTCGCCCGTATTGGCACGGATGGCGTGCGGTTGCGCGCCGACTACACCCGCTTCTCGGCGATGTTGCCCAGCGCGGGCGTTTAGTCGGTCAGGTGCTCGGGAACCCGACACCTGCGCGAGGAAGTTCCTCGTGATTGGACTGAATCCACTCCACTGCGGAAGGTGAACATGACCGAGAAGAACAGTGGCCCTGAAGAAGGCATCAAGGGCGTCGTCGAAGACGTCAAGGGCAAGGCGAAGGAAACGGTCGGCACTGTCACCGGCCGCGACGACATGGTTCGCGAGGGCAAGGCCCAGCAGGACAAAGCCGATGCCCAGCAGGATGCGGCCAAGAAGGAAGCCGAGGCGGAGTCCGCTCGCGCAGGCGCCGAGGCCGCCGAGAAGCGCCAGGAGAACGAGCAGTAGTTCGGACCGAAAGCAGAAAAGCCCAGCCGATCGGCTGGGCTTTTCTCTTGACTACTTCAGCTACTGGGTCGTTGCCGCTGAGCGTCGGGATGCTCTGCGTACCAACGTTCTTCGATCTTGCGCACCCGTAGGTGCTCGACCAGCAGCCACCCGCCGCCGATGATCAACAGCGCGGCAGAGCCGCAACCCAAGCCGATACCCACGCTGTGATGGCTGGCACCGTGGGCCGCCAGCGCCGAAACGAACAGCACAAGTGCCACTCCGATGAGGATCAGTCCCGGCAGGTCCTTGCTGTCCTTCATCGTCTCCCCGGCGTGCGGACGTGTCGTCCTCGCGTGGTCGACGGGATCCTTCGGGCTCTTCATCGGTACTCCTCTCTCGGCATACCTGCACCCGGTTATGGGCTACTGACAACGCTAGAACTACCCGACCCCATAGGGAAGAAACGAAACCGAAATGAGCCTCACCGATAGGACGGGTACACCTCGGCTCGCAGGGCCCTTGCGAGGTGAGCGGCGTTGCGGGCCAACGCCGCAGTCGTCGTAGCGACCGGCTCGGGAACCTCGTCGAGTTCCTTGTAGTCCTTGCTCTGCATCGCCTCACCCGTCCAGTAGGTGCCCCCTTGGGCCGGGATGCTGTAGCCGATGTCGTTGAGGCCCTGAAAGCAGTCGGCAATCACCTTGTGCGCACCGTCCTCGTTGCCGACGACCCCGACCACGGCGACCTTGCCGACCATGACCGGCCTATCCGCGTCGTCGGTGTTCGACAGCTCGGCATCGAGACGTTCCAGCGCCCGCTGCGTGACGCTGGCGGGGTGTCCCAGCCAGATGGGGGTGGACAACACCAGGATGTCGGCGCCCAACAGTTTTTCGCGGATCTGCGGCCACTCGTCACCGTCACCCATGTCCGCCTCGACACCCGGCGCGATGGCGTAGTCGACGCATCGCACGATCTCGGTCTGCACACCGGCGTCGCGCAAGTTCTGACAGATGTGCTCGGCCATCAGTGCGCTGCTCGACTCGGCGGGGCTGGGTTTGAGGCTGCAGACCAGCGCGACGGCGGTCAACGGGTGATCGGCGTAGGCTTGAGTGCTCATCCGCCGAACACCGCGGATCCGGTGAGGGCGGGCATGCTCGTGGTGAGCACCAGCAGCATCGACGTCAGCAGAAACCATCCCGCACCCTGCCACGCGGTCGACATCTCGCCCCTGCGCCAGTTCTGATAGGCGCGGAAGAAGGCGCGCCCCCCGCCCAGCAGGAGGACGGCGGGCGCCGCGAGCGCCAGCAGGGTTCGCTGGGGCGCGCCGCAGGCCAGGGTGTCGGCCGTCGCGCCCTGACAGGTGCTCACCCACACCATGGCGCCGAGCAGGAAGATGGCGCCGGTGGCACCGATACCGATGGCGAACCGCACGGCGTCGCGGATGCCGGTGTCGACATGCCTCAGCTCGCTGGGACCGTGATACACGACGAAAACTCCCGAATTTGCTGCGCAATCAGCGATATGAATTAGACGCAGAGGGTGTTCCCGGCTGCTTGGCTCGGTAAACCTCAGTTTTCGACGCGATAGTGCGCGGTCAGCAGGAGCCGGTCATAGGTTGCGCGTGGCGGCAACTCCTCGTCATAGTTCAGCTCAAGGAAGTCCTTGGCGATTTGCTCGGCCAGGAGCCGCAGCTTGGTGTTGGTCTCCTGTGAACGCCACCGGAGCAATTCGAACGCCGAGTCGGCGGAGATTCGGTAGACCAGCATCAGCATGCCCTTGGCCTGCTCGATCGGGCCGCGGGCCTCGGCCATCTCGGTGACAGCCGCACTGAAAACCCTGTCGTGCCGCTGCAGCGACGGGGTGACGTCGACATAGAAGCCGTGGGTTCCGACCACCTGGTCGCCGTCGTCGAACAATTGGTCGCCGACCACAACGACGTGGTGCACGTCGCCGCGGGTGTCGATGATCCGATGACGGGTGGAGAACGCACCCGACGTCCTGCGGATCTCCTCCAGCGTCGCCGCCACCTGGCGGTAGTCGTCGGGATGTTTGTGCGACAACACCAGTTCCGTCGTCGGTTGCGCGGTACCCGGCTCGTAGCCGTGCATCCGCTCGACCTGCGGCGACCACTCCCAGCGCTCGTCGGCGAAATAGAACCGGAACCAGCCCACGCGGTGCGGGTCACCGCCGGCAAGGGCCTGTTCGACGGGTGTCTGCCCATTGGACTCGGGCAGCTCGTCTGTCATGATCGCAGGTTAGCGCCGGTGACCGCACACGTGTATCGCGGCGATGACGTTCATTCGTTTATCGGATAAACACCGGCACCGACTGTGGGCTGCATGTCGGGGTCGAAACTTAGGATCCGTCGGGTGACCGTGAAGGTGTACCTGGCCGTCGCTGCGGCGGCGGGGGTAGGGGCATGGCTTCTCGGGGTCGCTGTTCAGGTCAGCGTCGCGATCGGTCTCGTTGCGCCGCTGCTGCTGGCCGCCGCTCCACGCTTTCTTGCCGGCGCGCTCGCCGGTGCCACCACCGCCGGCGCGCGCGAGGATCCCACCGCGGCGATGTCCGGTGCCGAGTTCGAGGATTACGTGGCGCGAGTGGCGCGGTCCTGCGGTGCTCCGGTGATCATGACGGCGATGACCGGAGACTGGGGTGTCGACATCATCGTCGGCATGCGACCGAATCGCGTTGCCATTCAGTGCAAGCGACAGTCGCGCCCGGTCGGAGCCGGTGCCGTACAGGAAGTCGTGGCGGGCGCGCCGATGCAGGACTGCACTCAGACGATGGTGGTGACGAATCACGAATTCACCGCTGCCGCACGCAAGCTCGCAGAGCGTCACGGTTGCGTGCTCGTATGTGGCGCCGACCTGCCTCGCTTGCGTGCGACGATCCGACGGCTGCTGGAGCCGTCGGCGCCGACCCAGCTCACCTGAGCACGTCGCGCAGGGCCGCGCGGGTTGCGTCGATGGCCGGGTCGATCTCCTCCCGCGACACCGTCAAGGCGGGCCGGAATCGCACGCTGCTCGTTCCGCTCGGGAGCAGGATCACGCGCCGCTCCCACAGCCTGCGAACCAACTCGTCGCGCAGCGCCGGGGTGGGCAGGCTGAACGCGCACATCAGTCCGCGGCCCCGAACGTCGAGCACGACGTCGGGAAACTCCGCCGACAGCGCCTCGAGGCGGCGCAACAGGTAGCGGCCGATCTCGGCCGCACCGGCCACCAGGCCGTCGGCCTCGATCACCTCGAGGATGCGGCGGGCCCGCACCATGTCGGTGAGGTTGCCACCCCACGTCGAGTTCAGCCGCGAGCTCACGGTGAAGACGTTGTCGGGCACAACGTCGACGCGGCGACCGGCCATGATGCCGCATACCTGGGTCTTCTTGCCGAAGGCGACCACGTCGGGGGTCACGCCGAGCTGTTGGTAGGCCCATGTCGTCCCCGTCAGCCCGCAGCCCGTCTGCACCTCGTCGAAGATCAACAGCGCGTCGAACTCGTCGCAGAGGTCGCGCAGCGCCGCGAAGAACTGCGGCCGGAAGTGCCGGTCGCCGCCCTCGCCCTGAATCGGTTCTGCGATGAAGCATGCGATGTCGTGCCGGTGGGCCTCGAACGCGGCGCGGGCCTGACGTAGGGATTCCGCCTCGATCGCGTCCATAGCCTCATCGTTCAAGCCGGGGCGTAGATACGGCGCGTCGACGCGCGGCCAGTCGAACTTGGGAAAACGGGCCACCTTGTTCGGGTCGGTGTTGGTCAGGGACAAGGTGTAGCCGCTACGGCCGTGGAACGCACCGCGTAGGTGCAGAACCTTGCTGCCCAGCGCGGGATCTCGCCCGTCGGCCTCGTTCAGCCTGCTCTTCCAGTCGAACGCCACCTTCAGCGCGTTCTCCACCGCGAGCGCCCCGCCGTCGACGAAGAACAGGTGCGGCAACGCCGGATCCCCCAGCACGCGCACGAACGTGTCGACGAACTGCGCCATCGGCACCGTGTACACGTCGGAGTTGCTCGGTTTGTTGACGGCGGCAGCCGCGAGCTCGGCGCGGAATGCGTCGTCGTCGGCCAGCGCCGGGTGGTTCCACCCCAACGCGGACGAGGCGAAGAACGTGAACATGTCCAGGAAGCGTTCGCCTTCCCCATCAGCACAGCGGGCGTCGACCAGATACGAACCCGACGACCGCCGCATGTCGAGCACCAGATCCATTCCGTCGGCCAGAATGCTGCGCGACAGCACGGCGTGGACATCATCGGGTCCGACGTCGAGCCCGGCGGCGCCGGTCGGGGACCCGCAGTCCGAACGCAGCAACAGATCGGTCATACCGGGAGGTTACCAGAAGATATACGGTCAAAAGCGTCTGTGACAGGAATAGTTACGGTATGAAGTCACGACGCTCGTAAAAAGTCTGTAGGATGATTGTGCTTCGGGTCCGAACGTTGGCCGCGGTGCGTATCTGCTGCAACAGGTCCTCGAGCGCCCGCGCCGACTCGACGCGGACCAACAGGACGTAGCTCTCGTCCCCGGCCACCGAATGACAGGACTCGATGGCCTCTATGCGTTGAAGGCGCGCGGGCGCGTCGTCGGGTTGCGAGGGATCGAGAGGAGTTATCGCCACGAACGCCGACAGCATCTTGCCGACCGCTTCGGGGTTGATCCGGGCCGAGTATCCGGTCACTACGCCGCGCGCCTCGAGCCGCCGAACGCGCGATTGGACCGCCGAGACCGACAGTCCCGCGGTCGCCGCCAGGTGCGCCAGCGTGGCGCGGCCGTCGGCGATCAGTTCACGGACCAGGGTGCGATCGATCTCGTCGAGATGCGTCGCGGTGTGGGGCTGTTCGTCGGCTCCAGCCATGGCGGCACTGTATCCGAGGCGGTGCAAGCGGTGACCCCGAAGAGCTTCGAACCATGGCAGTTACGGGCCCGGTTCGCCGCCGAACTGTCCCGGATGTACGGCGCCGAGGTGCCCGCCTACACCACGCTCGTGGAGGTCGCCTCCGAGGTGAACCGCGACCATGCCGACGGGGTTTCGGGCGCCGAGCGATTCGGCTCGCTCGAACGCGTCACCGCCGAGCGCCACGGTGCGATCCGGGTGGGCAGCGCCGCCGAACTCGCCGACGTCGCCGACCTGTTCGCGGCGTTCGGCATGTACCCGGTCGGCTTCTACGACCTGCGTGAAGCGGAGTCGCCGGTTCCGGTGGTGTCCACGGCGTTTCGCCCGATCGATCCGGATGAACTGGCCCGCAACCCGTTTCGGGTGTTTACGTCGATGCTCGCCACCGCCGACGCGCGGTTCTTCCCCGCCGAGCTACGCGGTCGTGTCGAGCGGTTCGTGGGCCGCCGGCAATTGTTCGACCCCGCGCTGATCGCCGAGGCAAGGCGCATAGTCGCTGCGGGCACGGTCGACCAGGACCGGGGTGAACGGTTCGTCGCCGCCGCGGTGGCCGCGTTCGCCTTGTCGCGTGCACCCATCGACCGCGGGTGGTACGAGGAACTCAGCAGGGTTTCCGCCGTGGCGGCCGACATCGCGGGCGTCACCACCACCCATATCAACCACCTCACGCCGCGGGTGCTCGACATCGACGAGCTGTATAGCCGGATGACGGATCGCGGTATCACGATGATCGACGCGATCCAGGGCCCACCGCGCGCCGACGGTCCACCGGTGCTGTTGAGGCAGACATCTTTTCGCGCGCTCGCCGAGCAACGGCGCTTCCGCGAGCCGGACGGTTCGGTGTCGGAGGGCGCGCTGCGGGTGCGCTTCGGCGAGGTCGAGGCTCGCGGGGTGGCGCTGACGGACCGAGGCCGCGAACACTACGACGCCGCGATGGCCACCCCGGATCCGGCCGCCGTCTGGGCTCAGTACTTCCCGGCCACCGACGAGGAGCTGGCCGCATCCGGGCTGGCCTACTACCGCGGCGGCGATCCGTCGAAACCGGTTGTCTACGAGGATTTCCTGCCCGCTTCGGCGGCGGGCATCTTCCGGTCGAACCTCGACGACGACGCACGGGCCGACGAGTCCGCCGGTGGTTTCGACTACGGCGCAGCTTGGCTGTCCGACCGGATCGGCCGACCCGTCCACGACCCTTACGCGCTCTACGAGAAAGCAGCACAATGACGACCATGGCGACAGCGACACTCCCCTCCGTCGAGATGCTGCGCACGCATGCACTCGACGCACTCCACGCCGTCGGCTTCGACGGTGACCTCGGCGCCCCCGGGGAGCACGGATTGCAGGCCAGCACACCGATCACCGGTGAGGTGCTGTTCACCGTCCCGGAGACGACGGCCGAGAACGCCGACCGCGCGATCGGCGAAGCGACTGAAGCGTTCACGGCGTGGCGCACCACGCCCGCGCCGGTCCGTGGCGCGCTGGTGGGACGGCTGGGTGAGCTGCTGTCCGCCCACAAGGCCGACGTCGCGGCGTTGGTGACTCTGGAGGCCGGAAAGATCACGTCCGAGGCCCTCGGTGAGGTGCAGGAGATGATCGACGTCTGCCAGTTCGCCGTTGGGCTCTCGCGTCAGCTCTACGGCCGCACGATCGCCTCCGAGCGCCCCGGTCATCGGCTGATGGAGACCTGGCATCCGCTCGGCGTGGTCGGCGTGATCACCGCATTCAACTTTCCCGTCGCGGTCTGGGCGTGGAACGCGGCGGTGGCGTTGGTGTGCGGTGACACCGTCGTGTGGAAGCCATCGGAGCTGACCCCGCTGACCGCGCTGGCGTGTCAGGCGTTGATCAACCGCGCGGCCCGCGACGTCGGGGCCCCACCCGAAGTGAGCCGATTGATCCAGGGCGGCCGCGAGATCGGCGAACGCCTCGTCGACGATCCGCGGGTGGCCTTGCTCAGCGCGACGGGGTCGGTACGGATGGGCCGGCAGGTCGGCCCGCGGGTGGCCCAGCGGTTCGGCAAGGTCCTGCTCGAACTCGGCGGCAACAACGCCGCGATCGTGACGCCGTCCGCGGACCTCGAAATGGCGGCGCGCGCCATCGTGTTCAGCGCCGCGGGCACGGCGGGTCAGCGGTGCACGACGCTGCGCAGGCTGATTGTGCACTCCTCTATCGCCGACGATATGGTCCAGCGGATCACCGCCGCCTACCGCCAACTTCCCGTCGGTGATCCGTCGGTCGACGGCACGCTCGTCGGCCCGCTGATCCACGAGACCGCATATCGAGACATGGTGCGCGCGTTGGAGATCGCACGCGCCGACGGCGGTGAGGTCATCGGCGGGCAACGCCAAGACGTCGGTGACGAGAGCGCCTACTACGTCACACCGGCGGTGGTGCGCATGCCCGCCCAGACCGAGATCGTGCATGCCGAGACGTTCGCCCCGATCCTCTACGTGATGACATACGACAGCCTCGACGAGGCGATCGCGATGAACAACGCGGTCCCGCACGGTCTTTCGTCGTCGATCTTCACCCTCGACATGCGCGAGGCGGAGCGGTTCCTGGCCGCCGACGGCTCGGACTGTGGGATGGCCAACGTCAACATCGGGACCTCGGGCGCCGAGATCGGAGGCGCCTTCGGCGGCGAGAAGCAGACCGGCGGCGGCCGCGAGTCGGGGTCGGACTCGTGGAAGGCCTACATGCGCCGGGCCACCAACACGGTCAACTACTCGACCGAACTACCGCTGGCACAGGGCGTGCACTTCGGCTAGGACGTCTCCAGCGCGTTGGCGCAGCCGTCGAGGATGGCGCGGAAGTTCCACCGCAACAGCCGCGAACTCACCGGCTCGAAGGCCTTTCCGCCCGACCAGAGCGGGTGGGTGTACCTGGTTACCCATTCGACGTGGGTACCGGTGCCTGCGGGGGTGAACGTCAGCGTGCCGCCTTCGTGAACGAAACCCGGAACCGAGCGCAGGATGAGGTACGAATAGCTACGCGGCGGATCGTAGGCCGTGTACTCCTCTTCGAACCACATGCCGGTCCCGGTCACGATCCGTACCGTGCCGGCCTTCACTTCCGACGTTCCCTTCGCCAGCCTGGCCCGCAGGACGAGCGGCGCCGCCGTGAGGCCGTTCGGGTCGGCGAGCCAGTCGAATACGCGCTCGGGCGGTGCCGCGATGGTGCGCTCGACACGCAATTCGGTCATCGCGTCATTGTAGGAGTTCCGTCTACAGGATCGGCCTGCCGCCGGTCACCGCGATCCGCGCACCCGTCACATAACTCGCCTCGTCCGACGCGAGCATCACGTAGATCGGTGCCAATTCGACAGGTTGCCCCGCACGGCCCAGCGGCGTGTTCTCGCCGAACTGCTTGACCTTCTCCGGCGGCATCGTCGAGGGGATCAACGGGGTCCAGATCGGGCCAGGAGCCACGCTGTTGGCACGAATGCCCTTCTCCCCCAACATCTCCGACAGACTGGCCGAGAAGTTGGCGATGGCGGCCTTGGTCGCCGCGTAGGGCGCCAGCTTCGGATTCGGCATGTCGGAGTTCACCGACGAACTGCCGATGATCGAGGCGCCGGGACCCATGTGCGGCAGCGCGGCCTTCACGAGGTAGAAGTACGCGCCGATGTTGAGCCGGAACGTGTAATCCCATTCCTCGTCGCTGATCTCGTCGAGGGTGTCGTGCGTCATCTGGTAGGCGGCGTTGTTGACGAGCACATCGATGCCGCCGAACTCCGCGGCGGCGCGGTCGACGACGGCGCGGCAGTGCGCCGGGTCCGACAGATCACCCGCCACGAGTACGCATTTGCGCCCGGCATCCTCGACGTACTTCTGTACCTCGTTGGCGTCGCCGTCCTCGTTCAGGTAGGCGATCAGCACGTCGGCACCCTCGCGCGCGTAGGCGATCGCGACCGCGCGGCCGATGCCGCTGTCGCCGCCGGTGATGATCGCGCGCTTGCCGGTCAGCCGACCCGATCCGCGATAGCTCGTCTCACCGCAGTCGGGAGCAGGGGTCATCTCGCTCTGCACGCCTGGCGGTGACTGCTGTTGTTCGGGGAAACTCATCGATCGCCTCTCGTTCCGATGCCTGTGCTTGCGCGGGTTACCCCGCACTGGTCGGAATACTCCGGACGCAGCTCTGTTTGACATGTGTTCACTACGATGGCCGCATGGCCGAGCCTCGACGGCGCCTGTCGCCCGCCGACCGACGCAGCGAACTGCTGACGCTCGGCGCCGAAGTGTTCGGGCAACGGCCTTACGACGAGGTCCGCATCGACGAGATCGCCGAGCGGGCCGGGGTGTCGCGGGCGCTGATGTATCACTACTTCCCCGACAAGCGGGCGTTCTTCGCCGCGGTGATCCGCGCCGAGGGCGAGCGGCTGTTCGAAGCGACGAACACGCCACCGCGGCCCGGCCAGAGCCTGTTCGACCAGGTGCGCGAGGGGGTGCTCGCGTATCTGCGGTACGACGACGACCACCCTCACGGCGCGTGGGCGGCCTACGTGGGGTCGGGCCGCTCCGATCCCGTGCTGCGGGGCATCGAGGACACCGACAACGACCGCCAGGCCAACCGGATCCTCAGCCGCATCCACGCCGCGCTCGGTGACGAGCTGGACTCCAAGGTCGAGCGCGACCTGCGCATCACCGTCTACGGCTGGCTCGCGTTCACCTTGGAGATGTGCAGGCAACGACTGATGGATCCGTCCATCGACGCCGGTCAGGTCGCCGACGCGTGTGCGCATGCGCTGCTCGACGCCGTCGGGCGGGTCCCCGGCATCCCCTCCTCCCTGCGCGACGCGGTATCCCCGAAACGCCGCTGACCTGTGATTTCGGTGCACTAACCATCGCTGGGCGATAGGTAGAGCACCGAAACCGTCGAAGAAGTGTCGGTGGTGGGGTGCACCATGGAGTCGATGAGCAAATCCCCCCTCGCCCGGTTCAGCGACCTGACCCGGGAGTGGTTCACCGGCACGTTCGCCGAACCGACGCCCGCCCAGGCCCAGGCCTGGACGGCGATCGCCGACGGGGACAACACGCTCGTCATCGCGCCGACGGGTTCCGGTAAGACGCTCGCGGCGTTCCTGTGGGCAATCGACCAGTTGACGTCGGCGCCGTCGGACCCGCGGGCGGGCACCAAGGTGCTGTACGTCTCCCCGCTGAAGGCGCTGGCCGTCGACGTGGAGCGCAACCTGCGCACGCCGCTGACCGGCATCGCGCGCGTGGCCGACCGCAGCGGTGTCCCGGCCCCGCAGATCAGCGTCGGAGTCCGGTCGGGCGACACCTCCCCCGCGCAGCGCCGCGAACTGATCGCCCGCCCACCCGACATCCTGATCACCACGCCCGAGTCGCTGTTCCTGATGTTGACCTCGGCGGCACGCGACACGCTGGCCGGCGTCGAGACCGTCATCGTCGACGAGGTGCACGCCGTCGCGGCCACCAAGCGCGGCGCCCACCTGGCGCTGTCGCTGAAGCGGCTGGACCAACTGCTCGATTCCCCCGCCCAGCGGATCGGGTTGTCGGCCACCGTGCGCCCACCCGAAGAGGTCGCGCGGTTCCTGTCCGGGCAGGCACGCACGACGATCGTGGCGCCGCCCGCGGCCAAGACGTTCGACCTGTCGGTCCAGGTGCCGGTACCTGATATGGCCAACCTCGAGAACAACACCATCTGGCCGGATGTCGAAGAACGCATCGTCGACCTGATCGAGGCGCACAACTCGTCGATAGTGTTCTCCAACTCGCGCCGACTCGCCGAACGACTGACGTCGCGGCTCAACGAGATTCACGCCGAACGAACCGGCCAGGAGCTCCAGACCGGACCCAACACCGGCGTCGCAGGCGGTTCGCCGGCGCACATCATGGGCAGCGGGCAGGCGTCGGGCGCGCCGACCCTGCTGGCCCGAGCCCACCACGGTTCGGTCAGCAAGGAACAGCGGGCGATCGTCGAGGACGACCTGAAGAGCGGCCGGCTCAAGGCCGTCGTCGCCACCTCCAGCCTGGAACTCGGAATCGACATGGGCGCAGTCGATCTCGTCATCCAGGTCGAGGCGCCGCCGTCCGTCGCGAGCGGACTGCAGCGCATCGGACGCGCGGGCCATCAGGTCGGCGAGATCTCACAGGGCGTGCTGTTCCCCAAGCACCGCACCGACCTGATCGGATGCGCGGTGACGGTGAAGCGGATGCTCTCGGGCGAGATCGAGACCATGCAGGTACCGACGAACCCGCTCGACGTGCTGGCCCAGCACACCGTCGCGGCGTGTGCGCTCGAACCGCTCGACGCCGACCGCTGGTTCGACGCGGTGCGGCGCAGCGCCCCGTTCGCCACGCTGCCACGCAGCGCGTTCGAGGCGACGCTGGACCTGTTGTCGGGCAAGTACCCGTCGACGGAGTTCGCCGAGCTGCGGCCCCGCCTGGTGTACGACCGCGACACGGGCACCCTGACCGCGCGCCCAGGCGCCCAGCGCCTGGCCGTCACCAGCGGCGGGGCGATCCCCGATCGCGGCCTGTTCACCGTCTACCTGGCCACCGAATCCGACAAGCCTTCGCGTGTCGGCGAACTCGACGAGGAGATGGTTTACGAGTCGCGCCCCGGGGACGTGATCTCGCTGGGCGCGACGAGCTGGCGGATCACCGAGATCACCCACGACCGCGTCCTGGTGGTCCCCGCGCCGGGGCAGCCGGCGCGGCTCCCGTTCTGGCGCGGCGACGGTGTCGGCCGCCCGGCCGAGCTCGGGGCGGCGGTCGGCGCCTACACCGGCGAACTCGCCCGGTTGGGCAAGGACGAGTTCGACCAACGTTGCCGGGCAATGGGTTTCGATGACTTCGCCACCGACAACCTGTGGCAGCTGATCGACGACCAGCGTCAGGCGACCGGCGTCGTCCCGTCGGACACGACGTTCGTCGTCGAACGGTTCCGCGACGAGCTCGGCGACTGGCGGGTCATCCTGCACTCGCCATACGGATTGCGGGTGCACGGCCCGCTCGCACTCGCGGTGTCGCGACGGCTGCGTGAGCGGTACGGCATCGAGGAGAAGCCCACCGCTTCCGACGACGGCATCATCGTGCGCCTGCCCGATACCGAGGATGCGCCCCCGGGCGCCGACCTGTTCGTGTTCGACGCCGACGAGATCGAGCCGATCGTCACCGCCGAAGTGGGCGGCTCGGCCCTGTTCGCGTCGCGGTTCCGCGAATGCGCGGCCCGCGCACTGCTTCTGCCGCGGCGCCATCCGGGTAAGCGCTCCCCGCTGTGGCATCAACGGCAGCGCGCCGCGCAGCTCCTGGACGTCGCGCGCAAGTATCCCGACTTCCCGATCGTGTTGGAGGCGGTGCGGGAGTGCCTTCAGGACGTCTACGACGTGCCCGCGTTGACGGAGCTGATGCATCGCGTCGCCCAGCGGCGGCTGCGCCTCGTCGAGGTGGAGACCACGACGCCGTCACCGTTCGCGGCCTCGCTGCTGTTCGGGTACGTCGGCGCCTTCATGTACGAGGGCGACAGCCCGCTGGCTGAACGTCGCGCCGCCGCACTGTCGTTGGACAGCGTGCTGTTGGCGGAACTGCTGGGCCGCGTCGAGCTGCGGGAGCTGCTCGATCCCCTGGTCATCACGAGCACGACGCGACAGCTCCAACACCTCAGCGACGACCGCCAGGCCCGTGACGCCGAGGGCGTGGCCGATCTGCTGCGGCTGCTGGGCCCGCTGACCGAGACCGAGATCGCCGAGCGCTGCACGACGTCCGACATCGGCGGGTGGCTCGACGGCCTGCGTGGGGCCAAGCGCGCGTTGACCGTCTCCTTCGCCGACCGGACGTGGTGGGTGGCCATCGAGGACATCGGGCTGCTGCGCGACGGCGTGGGCGTTGCCGTACCGGTCGGGGTGCCGATCGCGTTCACCGAATCGGTCGACGACCCGCTGGGTGAGCTGCTAGGCCGTTACGCCCGCACCCGCGGACCGTTCACCACGCACGACGCGGCCGCCCGGTTCGGCCTGGGTTTGCGCGTCACCACCGACGTGCTGGGCCGAATGGCTATCGACGGCAAGCTGATTCGCGGCGAGTTCACCGATCTGCCGGTCTCGGATTCCGCGGCTGCCGAGCAGTGGTGCGACGCCGACGTGCTCAAGATCCTGCGGCGCCGATCGCTGGCCGCGCTGCGTGCGCAGATCGAACCGGTCAGCACCGCGGCCTACGGTCGCTTCCTGCCCGCCTGGCAATCGGTCGGCTCGGCGCACACCAGCGGCGTCGACGGCCTCGCCACCGTGATCGATCAGCTTGCGGGCGTTCCGATTCCGGCGTCGGCCGTCGAACCTCTGGTGTTCGGTCAACGTGTTCGCGACTATCAACCCGCGATGCTGGACGAACTGCTGGCCTCGGGCGAGGTCATGTGGTCGGGTGCGGGGCAGATCGGCGGGGGCGACGGCTGGATCGCGTTCCACTCCGCCGAGTCGGCGCCGTTGACGTTGAACGCTCCCACCGAGATCGAGTTCACCGACGTCCACCGGGCGATTCTCGAGGCGCTCGATCGCGGCGGTGCTTTCTTTTTCCGGCAGCTCGCCGACAATCCGACCGACGACCGCAAGAACGCGCTGTGGGATCTGGTCTGGGCGGGCCGTGTCACCGGCGACACGTTCGCGCCGGTGCGCGCGAAGCTGATGGGCACCCGCGGGCCGGCCGGGCGGCGCAGCGCACCCGCCCATCGACAGCGTCGACGTGCGCCCCGCCTGAGCAGCTACAGCGTCGCGCACGCCCAGACCCGCAACGCCGACCCGACGGTGGCGGGCCGCTGGTCGGCGCTGCCCGTGGCCGATCCGGAGTCGACCGTGCGCGCACACTTCCAGGCCGAGCTGCTTCTCGGCAGGCACGGGGTGCTGACCAAGGGCGCCGTCGGCGCGGAGGGGGTGCCTGGCGGCTTCGCGATGCTCTACAAGGTGCTGACCGCGTTCGAGGATGCGGGCCGTTGTCAGCGCGGCTATTTCGTCGAGTCGCTCGGCGGCGCCCAGTTCGCCGTTGCCTCGACGGTCGACCGATTGCGCACCTATCTGGACAGCGTCGACCAGGACCACCGGGAATACCGGGCGGTCGTCCTCGCGGCGGCCGATCCGGCGAACCCCTATGGTGCGGCGCTCCCGTGGCCGACGAGGCGATCAGATGACGACGTCACGCACCGTCCGGGCCGCAAGGCCGGTGCGCTGGTCGCGATGGTCGACGGTGAACTGGTGTGGTTCCTCGAGCGCGGGGGGCGTTCGCTGTTGAGCTTCTCCGGCGACGCCGACGCGCACATCGCGTCGGCGGGGGCCCTCGCCGAACTGGTCAGCAGCGGTCGCGTGGGATCGTTCCTCGTCGAGAAGGTCAACGGGGTACCGGTGCTCGAACCGGGCGCCGAGGGCGAGCGCGCGGCAGTGCACGACGCACTGCTCGGCGCCGGCTTCGTCCGCACGCCGCGCGGCCTGCGGTTGCGGTGATGAGAGCTCGCGCGAAGAACAGAGGGCGCTGACGCATGCCCGAAGGTGACACGGTCTACCGCACCGCCACCAAACTGCGTGAGGCGCTGGAGGGTAAGGAACTCACGCGTTGCGACGTGCGGGTGCCCAAGTTCGCGACGGTCGACCTCACGGGCTGCGTGGTCGACGAGGTCCTCAGCCGCGGTAAGCACCTGTTCATCCGGGCCGGGGATGCCAGCATCCACTCGCATCTGAAGATGGAGGGCGCCTGGCTGATCGGCGGTCAGATCCGTCGGGTGCCGGAGTACAAGATCCGGATCCTGTTGCACACCAGTGACTCCCGCGCCGCGGGCGTCGACCTCGGCGTGCTCGAGATCCTGCCACGGGATCGCGATATGGAGGCCGTCGCCCACCTCGGGCCGGACCTGCTGGGTGACGACTGGGAACCGCGCGTCGCCAGGGCCAACCTCGTCGAAGACCCGCAGCGGCCGCTGGCCGAGGCGCTGTTGGATCAGCGCGTGATGGCGGGCGTCGGCAACGTCTACGCCAACGAACTCTGCTTCGTCACCGGCTACCTCCCCACCACCCCCGTCGGCAACGTCAAGGACCCGCTGCGGATGGTGCAGCGGGCCCGAGACATGCTGTGGCTGAACAGGTCCCGCGTGAATCGGACCACGACGGGCGACACCCGCAGCGGCCGCGACCTGTGGGTGTACGGCCGACGGGGGCGGCCCTGTCGCCGGTGCGGCACGCAGATCCAGTCGGACTCGCCCCACCCGGGCAACCCGGGCGATCGCGTGTCCTACTGGTGTCCGGTCTGCCAGACCTGACCCGCACTCACCCAGGCAGCGCCAACCGGACGATCTTGCGCACCACCGTCGCGAACTGCCTCGGCAGCGACCCCTTGTTGTACGGAATTCCGTAGCGGGTGCAGATCTCCTTGACCTCTTCGGAGATCTCGGCCAGCCGATGCGCCGGGATGTCCGGGAACAGATGGTGCTCGATCTGGAACGACAGATTGCCGCTCAGGATGTGAAACAGCTTTCCGCCCGTCAGGTTCGCCGAACCCAGCACCTGGCGGAAGTACCACTGACCCCGCGTCTCGGCCTTGGTCTCCTCGACGGAGAACTCCTGGACATCGTCGGGAAAGTGGCCACAAAAAATGATCATGTACGACCACACGTTGCGCATCAGGTTCGCGGTCAGGTTGCCCGCGACGACCCACGGCGCGAACGGCCCGGCCAGCAACGGAAACGCGACGTAGTCCTTGAGCGTCTGGCGCTTGGTCTTGCGCCAGATGCCCTCGAGGATCTCGCGCTTGTCGGCGATCGTGATCTCGCCGGCCCGGATCCGCTCGGTCTCGAGTTCGTGCAGCGCGACGCCATACTGGAACAACACCATCAGCAGGAACGCGTAGACGGGGTTGCCGAGGAAGTACGGACTCCACTTCTGGTCCTTGCTCATCCGCAGGATGCCGTAACCCACGTCGCGGTCCATGCCGACGATGTTGGTGTACGTGTGGTGCATGTAGTTGTGCGAGTGCCGCCACTGCTCCCCCGGGCACGCGGTGTCCCACTCGAACCCGCGGCTCGAGATGGCCGGATCGCCCATCCAGTCGTACTGACCGTGCATGACGTTGTGGCCGATCTCCATGTTGTCGAGGATCTTCGACAGGCCGAGCAGCGCGGTGCCCGCCAGCCAGAACGGTGGGAAGACACCGCCGAACAGCAGCGCGCGGCCACCAACCTCGAAAGCCCGCTGGGTCTTGATGATTCGACGGATGTAGGTGGCGTCACGCTCGCCGAGGTCGGCTATCACGCGTTCCTTGAGCGCATCGAGCTCCCGGCCGAAGGCCTCGGCCTGCTCAGCGGTCATGCGGATCTTCTTGCCGGCCACGGTCTTCTCGAGGGCGCGTGGCTCCTGTGCGGCGCGCGGCTCTTGTGCGGTATGCGGTTGGGTGTCGGTGATGACGGTCATGTCGATCTCCTTCGGTGTCAGAGCGCGATGTCGACGTCGCCAACGGGAGTCGAGACGCAGATCTGCACGTCCTCCTCCTCGGCGGCGGACACCGCGCCGGTGATCAGGTTCTTCACCGCGCCGCGTGTCTTGCGGCGAGTGCAGCTGTGGCAGATGCCCATCCGGCATCCACTCTCGGGGCTCAGGCCCGCGCTCTCGGCCTGCTCCAGCAGGGGGCGACCGTCGTCGGTTACCTCGACCCCGCTCTCGGCGAACGTGACGGTGCCGCCGGAGGGTTCGGCGGGCAGGTCGTAGGTCGGCGGGACGAAGCTCTCCGAGCGCACATCCGCGCAGTGCTCACGCACGGCGGACGCGAGTTCGGGCGGGCCGCAGACGAACACCGCGTCGGGTGCCGGCATGGCCGCGGCGAGGTGCGCAGGGCCGAACCGGCCGTCCAGGTCGGATCCGGCGGCTGTGCGTGTGTAGCCGTGCAGCACCCGCACACCCGTCATCGCGTCGAGCTCGGCGCGGTAACACGCGTCCTCGAGCGAACGGGCGTAGTGGATAAACGCGACCTCGCCGCCGAAGCCACGGGCCCGCAGCGTCCGCACCATCGACATCACCGGGGTGATGCCGCTGCCGCCGGACACGAACAGGAGGCGTCGCGGCGTGTCGTCGGGGAGCACGAAGTCACCGCCGACCGAGTCCAGACCCACCACCATGCCGGGGCGCGCATGGTCACACAGGTAGCCGGAGACCAGGCCGCCATCGTGGCGCCCCACCGTGAGCTCGAGATAGCGAGCCTCTTCGGCGTTGGCCGGCGAGTAGGGCCTGGTGCGACGGCGACCGTCGATCTCGACGGTGAGGTTGACGTGCTGCCCGGCGCGGAAACCGGTGAACGCCTGATTCGGCTCGAGGGTGAGCGTGACGCTGCGCGGTGTCTGGCGGCGCACCGCGACGACCTCTGCGCGGGCCTCTGCCCGCGTCCAGGTGGGCGCGACGAGCTCGGTGTATCGGTCCACGCCATGAGGCCCGGTGAGCAGGTCGACCAGCGGTGACGCGAGCACTCTGTCCCGGATGCCCCGGGTCAACGTTTGAGTGAACATATGTACACCGTTGCTGCTTCTGTAGCACCTCGTCAACCCATTGACCCAGGTTGTGGTAGGTTTCACATAGTGAACAGTCGTACGCCTGGTTCACGGCCGAGCCGGTCGGGACGATCACGATCCCGCGAGTCGACGATGTCCCGGGAGGAGCGCAAGGAGGCCACCCGGCAAGCGATCGTCTCCGCTGGGCTGAAACTCCTCGAGGACCGCAGCTTCTCTGCTCTGAGCCTGCGGGAGGTCACCCGCGAAGCGGGCATCGTGCCCGCCGCATTCTACCGGCACTTCGAGTCGATGGAGGCCCTCGGCCTCGTGTTGATCGACGAATCGTTCCGCAGCCTGCGGGACATGCTGCGCGGGGCCCGCGCCGGCAGGCTCGACCCGAAGCGGGTCATCGAGTCGAGCGTCGACATTCTCATCGACGGCGTGAACGAACGCCGCGAACACTGGCGCTTCATCGGACGCGAACGCAACAGCGGCGTGACCGTGCTGCGGTACGCCATCCGCACCGAGATCCGCCTCATCACCTCGGAGCTGGCGATCGACCTGGCCCGCTTCCCGGGCTTGAACGCCTGGAGCAGTGAAGATCTCAACATTCTGGCGAGCCTGTTCGTCAACGCGATGATCGTGATCGCCGAGGCCATCGAGGACGCCCACGACCAGGCCGCGCTCAACGAGATCAAACGAGTGGCGGTCAAACAGCTGCGGATGATCGCGGTCGGCGTCGCGGGATGGCGCAGCAGCGTGTGAAACCGGGCGGGGGTTAGCGTGTGCGCATGCCGCACCTCGAACTGGCCTACCCGCGTCCCGACATCGCCGTGCTCACACTGAACCGGCCCGAGAAGCTCAACGCGCTGTCCTACGAACTCGTCGAGGATCTGCACGCGACGCTGGCGCAGATCGATGCCAACAATGAGTGCCGCGTCGTCGTGCTCACCGGCGCCGGACGGGGCTTCTGCTCTGGCCTTGACCTCACCGATCCCAATCCCAACAAGGCGGGCGAGGGAACGGAGTTCCCGCGCTCAGGCATGCGATGGCAGGAACGCATCGCCGACCTGACCGCGCGCATACACCGGCTGCGCCAGCCCGTCATCGCCGCCGTCAACGGGGTCGCATATGGCGGCGGGATGGGCATCGCGCTGGCCTGCGACATCCGCATCGCCTCGGAGTCGGCGCGCTTCTGCACCCAGTTCATCAAGTTAGGGCTCGGCGGCTGCGACATCGGCGTCAGCTACACGCTCCCCCGCATCATCGGCGCGGGCCCCGCGTTCGACCTCATCCTGACCGCGCGGGCGGTCGACGCGCCCGAAGCTCTGCGGCTCGGCCTGGTGTCGCGGGTGTCGACCGACGAAGCCCTCGTCTTCGACGCCATGGCGATCGCCGAGACACTGTGCGGCTACGGGAAGTTCGGCCTCGAGTCGACGAAGCAGGTGCTGTGGGCCAACCTCGAGGCGTCGAGCCTGGAGGCGGCCCTGCACCTGGAGAACCGCAGCCAGATCCTGGCCTCCACCAGCGGTGAGATGCGGGCCGCTAGCGAGGCGTTCCGCCGCCGTCCACGATCATGACCGTACCGGTGATGTAGCTACCGGCATCCGACGCCAGCAGCAGCGCGGTGCCGACCATCTCGTCGGGTGACGCGAGCCGCTTGAGGAACGTGCTGCGCGCCATGGCGTCGACGGCTTCCTGCGGGTTGTTGCGCATCATGTCGGTGTCCACCGGCCCGGGGGCGATCGCGTTCACCCGGATGCCCGATGACGCGAACTCGACGGCCATCGACCGGGTGAACGACATCAGCGCGGCTTTGTTCGAGGAGTAGATCGAGGTCACCGCCGAGAAGTTGAACGCCCCCACCGAGACCATGTTGATCACACTGGCTTTCGCACTCGCTTTGAGATAGGGCAGCGCGGCCTGCACGAGGAACACCGGACCGCGCAGATTCACCTCAAAGGACTTCGCCAACGCCTCGGGCGTCATCTCCCCGAGCGGTTGCGCCAGAGCGTTCGCCGCGTTGTTCACCACCACGTCGATCCCGCCGAACTCGTCGACGGTGCGCTGCACCAGCGCCTCGAGCGCGTCGACGTCCCCGAGGTGCGTGGGCACGCCGATGGCCTGTCCGCCGAGGCCGCGTAAATGCTCCGCCGTCCGCTCGCAGGCGTCGGGTTTGCGGCTGGCCACCGCGACGCGGGCGCCGGCCAGGACGAAACCCTCGGCCAGCGCGAGGCCAATGCCCCTGGTACCGCCCGTGACGATCACGGTGCGGTCGGTCATGTCGAAGAGACGGTCGAACGAAGCGCGGTCCACGGCCGCCAGTCAAGCAGATTGACGTGCGGTCAGATGCAACCGCTCACGCTGATCCGCCGCCCGACGTTCGCGCACACATTGACGTTCGGCGCCGGCGGTAGCGGGGGAAGTTCGTTGAGATACGACAATGGGTCCGCACAGCCGGTCACGTCGACGAACCTGCCGCCGACCGAACCGCAGAGCGTCGCTTCGGCGCTCGGCGGGGGCACGGTCACCAGGCCCCCGGCGAACAGGGCCGCAGCAGCGCACAGCACTACCTTGCGCACATATCCTCCCTTCGGCGAAGGCAACCGCCGTCGCCGACCTGATTGTGGCAGTGACGCACGCGTCAGGAGGCCGAACGCCCGATCGGCGCGTCGCCGTAACGAAGTCCGTCGACGCGTCGATGTCTCCTGCGATGGTCGAACCATTCCTTCCTGTATGGTGGCCGCATCCGGCTCCGAACAGGATCACCCGCCGTACATCTAGCTCACCTATTCATCGTTTGCTAAGCTTCGTCAATCTGCCTCGGCGCAGCGCCATTACGCCGAGCTCCGAACGCAGTGCACTTGCGCGCGCACCGTGGCGCCGTTGGTGGATCGATGTTAGGCTTGACGAACGTCTTGACTTTGCATTTATGGTGTGGCACACCAGTGCTCACGCATCCAGGTGCTCTTGATCGATTCTCCGATCGGTGCGCATATGCCTGCACGAATGCGTTCGTTCAGCATGCCGGTGCAAAGCATAGGGAAACACCTGATTCCTCGCGGCCTACCACTGACTAGGTTTGCCATGGGCGTCTGGTGCACAGCACCCAACCGCATTCCGTCGATGGTTTCCAGCAGGGGGGACTAGCAGTCGTGGCCGTGAACACCGAGCTGTCGAACAACCGGCACCGCGTGCGCAGAAATCTCAGCCGGATGACGGCCCTACCCCTCGCCATGGCGGCGGCGTTCGCGGTCTTCGCGGCGCCGGCGAACGCGGCCGAGGCGTGGCAGCGCAAGAGTCCGCCGCTGTCGACACCGTGGTCACATCTGGTCGGCCCCAACAACGCCCTCCCGGAGTATCCCCGCCCGCAGATGGTGCGGGCGCGCTGGCTGAACCTCAACGGTGTGTGGGCCTACACCGGGCGATCGCAGGCAACCGCCCTGGCGACTCCCCCGTCGACCGCCGCGTACGACGAGAAGATCCTGGTGCCCTACCCCACGGAGTCGGCGCTGTCGGGGGTCCAGCGTCACGACGACCAGATGTGGTACCGCAAGAGCTTTCAGCTGCCCGGCACCTGGCGCGGCCAGCGCGTGCTCCTGCATTTCGGCGCTGTCGACCAGACCGCGACCGTGTGGGTCAACAACAAGCGCGTCGCGCACCACGAGGGCGGGTTCACCTCGTTCAGCGCCGACATCACCGACGCGCTGCGCTGGACAGGCACACAGGAGATCGTCGTACGCGCTGAGGATCGCAACGAGGCCGCACCGTTCCCCGTCGGCAAGCAGCGCAACGATCCCGAGGGTCTGTTCTACACCGGCGCATCCGGTATCTGGCAGACGGTGTGGATGGAACCGGTGCGCGCCGCACACATCGACAAACTCGACATCACAGCGGATCTGAAGGGTTTCACCGTCACGACGCGCTCCACCGGGACGACCGAAGAACGCGCCGAGGTCATCGTGTCGGCGCCCGATGGTCCGACGCTGGCCCGCAGTTCCGGTGAACCGGGCAAGCCCGTGCGCGTGCCGGTACCGGACCCACGGCTGTGGACACCTGACGATCCGTACCTCTACGACCTCACGGTGCGGTTGGTCACGCCGGAGGGCAAGGTCGTCGACGAGGTCGCCAGCTACGGCGGTCTGCGCACGATCACCACGGTCAAGGATCCCCAGGGCCGGCCGCGAATCGCGTTGAACGACAAGATCACTTTCCTGCACGGCCCGCTCGATCAGGGCTACTGGCCCGACGGGATCTACACCGCGCCCACCGACGACGCCCTGAGGTTCGACCTCGAACGAACCAAGGCACTCGGCATGAACTTCGTGCGCAAGCACGCGAAGGTGGAACCTGCACGCTGGTACTACTGGACGGACAAGCTCGGGCTTATGGTGTGGCAGGACATGCCGTCGCTGGACGTCTCCCTCGACATTCCGGTCGGCCCGGCACCCGAACCGTCGCCTGCGGCGAAGGCCAATTTCGAGCGCGAGCTTGTCGAGATGATCGACCAGTTGCGAAGCGTCACTTCGATCGTCGGCTGGGTTCCGTTCAACGAGGGATGGGGCGAGTTCGACACGGCGAGGATCGCGGGTGTCGCCAAAGCAGCCGATCCGACCCGGATGGTGAACGCCAACAGCGGGGTGAACTGCTGCAAGTCGCGGCCCGACAGCAGGGCCGGCGATGTGTACGACGACCACACCTACGTCGGTCCCGGTCGCCCGGTACTGCATGACAACCCCGCGACCCCACACGACGAGCGCACGATGCTCGGCAACCGCCCGATCCCGCTCGAGCACCGCGTCGTCGTCAACGGCGAGTACGGCGGGCTCGGGCTGGTTCCCGAGGGCAACCGCTGGCCCGGCAAACCCCAGGCCTACGAAATGACCGACAGCCGAGCGCGATTGACCGACCGCTACGTGCAGGTGAGCCGCGATCTCGAAGACGAGATCCGCAAGGGCGGTCTGTCCGGCGCCGTCTACACCCAGACCACCGACGTCGAGAACGAGGTCAACGGGTTCATGACCTACGACCGCTGGCTGGTCAAGGTATCGATGCGCACGGTCGCCGAACGCAACCGCGCGGTGATCGCGACGGGAGCACAGGTGAACGAACCGGTCGAGCAGCGGCGGTGAGTCACAACGTGCGCAAGCTGACGAACTCGCGCTGACGCCCGCTGACCGGATCGGTGAACTCGAGGCGGTGCGCCAACAACTGCAACGGCCGCGAGAAGTCGTCCGGCGCGACGTCGATCACCTCCGGGTACAGCGGATCGTTCACGATCGGCAGACCCAGCGAGGCCATGTGCACCCGAAGCTGATGGGTGCGGCCGCTGCGAGGCGTCAACCGGTACAGCCCGTCGCCAAGATGGTCGACGACGGTTTCGGCGTTCGGCTCGCCGGGCTCCTCGACCGCTTGTAACTGGCCGCGTCGCTTGACGATTCGGCTGCACAGCGTGACGGGAAACGCCAGCTCCGGATCGACGCCTGCCCTCGCGAGGTACGTCTTGCGCACATCGCCTCGCACGAACATGGTCTGGTAGTTGCCACGCAGCTCGCGACGCGTCGTGAACAGCAGCACGCCGGCGGTCAACCGGTCGAGCCGATGCGCGGGCGACAACTCCGGAAGGTCCAGTTCCCGGCGCAGCCGCACCAACGCCGTCTGCGCGACGTGGCGACCCCGCGGCATCGTCGCGAGAAAATGAGGTTTATCCACCACAACGATGTCGTCATCGCGATGCAGGATCGGCATGTCGAACGGCACCGGAAGCTCTTCGCGCAGTTCGCGGTACAGATAGACGAACGCGCCCGGCGGCATCACCGTCCCCGCCGTCACCACCGTGCCATCAGCGCGAACTACCTCGCCCGCAAGCACCTTGGCGGCTGCAGCCTCGCCGAACCGGCTGGCCAACTCGACCAGCACCGCCCCGCCGCGCAACCGCACCCGCGCCGGTCCCAGTCCGTCCCGCACCGGTAACGGCGCCACCCGCCTCAATTCAGCGGCACCGGTTCGAGAATCTCGGCGCGCGCCTCGGGCGCCGCCGCGCGCAACGCGTCAGCCGACTCGTCGTCGGGTTCCTGCTGCGAGCGGATCTCCGCGTCCACCCGCGCCAGGTATGTCTTGACCTCGCGGTCGATGTCCTCGTCACTCCAGCCCAGCACGGGCGCAACGACTTCGGCGACCTCGCGCGCGCAGTCCACCCCGCGGTGCGGATACTCGATCGAGATCCTCATCCGCCGCGCGAGGATGTCCTCGAGGTGCAGCGCACCCTCGGCGGCCGCGGCGTAGAAAGCCTCGACCTTCAGGTACACCGGCGCCTCGGTGATCGGTGTCAACAACTCGACGCGGTCCTCAGCCATCTGCAGCACCTCGCCGATCAGCGAGCCGTATCGGTCCAGCAGGTGCCGCACCCGGTACGGATGCAGGTCGTAATGCTTTCCGACGCTTTCGGTCTGGTTGATCAGCGCGAAGTATCCGTCCGCGCCCATCAGCGGGACCTTCTCGGTGATCGACGGTGCGACCCGCGCCGGGATGTACTCGGCCGCCGCGTCGATGGCATCCTCGGCCATCACCCGGTACGTCGTGTATTTGCCGCCGGCGATCGCGACCAGGCCTGGGGCGGGAACCGCGACGGCATGCTCGCGGGACAGCTTCGAGGTCTCCTCGCTCTCGCCCGCCAGCAGCGGCCGCAGCCCGGCGTACACGCCGTCGATGTCGTCGTGCGTGAGCGGCGTCGCCAACACCGTGTTGACCGTCTGCAGGATGTAGTCGATGTCGGCCTTGGTGGCCGCCGGATGCGCCAGATCGAGATTCCAGTCGGTGTCGGTGGTTCCGATGATCCAGTGCGTCCCCCACGGGATCACGAACAGCACCGACTTCTCGGTTCGCAGGATGATCGCCACCTCGCTGACGATCCGATCGCGCGGCACCACGATGTGCACACCCTTGGAGGCGCGCACCCGAAATCGCCCACGCTGCTTGGACAAGGCCTGGATCTCGTCGGTCCAGACGCCCGTGGCGTTCACGACGACGTGTCCGTGCACCTCGGTGACCGCGCCGTTCTCGGAGTCGCGGACCTCTACCCCGGTGACCCGGTCACCTTCCCGAAGCAACGCGACGACCTGCGTCGACGTCCTCACCACGGCGCCGTAGTGCGCGGCCGTGCGGGCCACCGTCATGGTGTGCCGCGCGTCGTCGACCACCGTGTCGAAATACCGGATGCCGCCGATCAGCGACGACCGCTTCAGTCCCGGCGCCAGCCGCAAAGCTCCCGACTTCGTCAGATGCTTCTGCGCCGGAACCGATTTCGCGCCACCCAGCTGGTCGTAGAGGAAGATGCCGGCTGCCACGTACGGCCGCTCCCACCACCGGTTGGTCAGCGGGAACAGGAACGGCAGCGGTTTGACCAGATGCGGTGCCAATGTCGTCAGCGACAGCTCCCGCTCGTGCAGCGCTTCGCGCACCAACCCGAACTCCAGCTGCTCGAGATAACGCAGCCCACCGTGGAACATCTTCGACGACCGGCTCGACGTGCCCGACGCGAAATCCCGCGCCTCGACCAGGGCCACCTTCAACCCTCGCGTCGCCGCGTCCAGGGCGGCGCCCGCGCCGACGACTCCCCCGCCGATCACCACGACGTCGAACTGCTCACTGCCGAGCCGCTCCCAGGCCTCCGCCCGCTGCTGGGGACCCAGAAGCGTCTGCCCGTTCGCCGGGATCGGGTCACTCACGGGAATGGCTCCTAGTTACTCGTCGGTACGGTCGCGCATCCCAGGCTACGTGGAACTAGTCCAGATCGTCGTGCGCCATCAGGCGCCGGCCCGCTTCGGTGATCGATCCCGACAGCGACGGATACACGGAGAACGTCTGCGCCAGGTCCTCGACGTCGTTGCCGTTCTGCACCGCCAGCGCGATCGGCATGATCAGCTCCGATGCGATCGGCGCGACCACGACGCCGCCGATCACCACCCCGGTCGCCGGGCGACAGAAGATCTTGACGAAGCCGCGCCGCAGGCCCGACATCTTGGCCCGGGCGTTGGTGTTGAGCGGCAGCGTGATCGTGCGCGCGGCCACCGAACCGTCGTCGATCTTCGACTGCGGCACGCCAACCGCGGCGATCTCGGGCCGGGTGAACACGGCCGCGGCGACGGTGCGCAACCGGATCGGTTCGAGTCCCTCGCCCAACACGTGGTACATCGCGATGCGGCCCTGCATGGCGGCCACCGAGGCCAGCAGCATCAGCCCGGTGCAATCACCGGCGGCGTAAATGCCGGGCACGCCGGTGCGCGAGACCCGGTCGACCTTCAGATAGTCGCCCTTGCCCAGCTCGATGCCGACGCGTTCCAGGCCCAGGCCGCTGGTGTTGGGCACCGAACCGACCGTCATCAAGGCGTGACTGCCCTCGACGGTGCGGCCGTCGGTCATCGTGACCCGCACGCCAGAGCCGTTCCGGGTGACCGACTCGGCGCGCGCGTTCTTGACCAACGTCACACCGCGATCGCTCAGCGTGTCTTCGAGTACGCCTGCGGCGTCGGAGTCCTCGTGCGGCAGGATCTGGTCACGGCTGGCCACGACGGTCACCTTCACCCCGAGCTCGGTGTAGGCGTTGACGAACTCCGCGCCGGTAACGCCGGAGCCGACGACGATCAGATGCGCGGGCAGCTCCTCGAGGTCGTAGAGCTGGCGCCAGTTCAGGATCCGTTCGCCGTCGGGTTCGGCACCGGGCAGCACGCGGGGGCTGGCCCCGGTGGCGATCAGCACGACGTCGGCCTTCAGCGTGCTGACGGTGCCGTCGTGCTCGGTCACCTTGACCGTGTGGGTGGCCATCCCCGGCATGTCGTCGACCAGTTCGCCGTGGCCCGCGATCAGGTTGACGCCGTCGTTGCGCAGCCGTTCGGCGATGTCGGCCGACTGCGCGGCGGCCAACGTCTTGACGCGCTCGTTGATCTTGGACAGCGAGATCTCGGCGTCGGAGAACTCCAGCGCGTACCCGAGGTCGGGGGCGCGGCGTAGCTCGGTGCGCACGCCCGTCGAGGCGATGAAGGTCTTGGACGGCACGCAGTCCCACAACACGCAGGCCCCGCCGATGCCGTCGGCGTCGACGACGGTGACCTCGGCAACTTCGGGTCCGCGGGTCGCGGCGACCAGTGCGGCCTCATAGCCGGCGGGCCCGCCGCCGATGATCACGATGCGGGTTGCCACGCCCCCAACCTAACGAAGCGGGAGGTTGATCGCCCACGCGGCGCGCTAACGCTTAGTCTTTCCTGGTGCCGCTCTACGCCGCCTACGGATCGAACATGCATCCGGAGCAGATGTTGCAGCGCGCCCCTCATTCACCGATGGCAGGAACGGGCTGGCTGCACGGCTGGCGCCTGACGTTCGGCGGGGAGGACATCGGCTGGGAGGGTGCGCTCGCGACCGTCGTCGAGGATCCGACGTCGAAGGTCTTCGTGGTGCTTTACGACATGACCAAGGACGACGAGGCCAACCTGGACCGTTGGGAAGGTTCGGAGCTCGGGTTCCACAAGAAGATCCGCTGCCGGGTGCACCGCATATCGTCGGACACCGATTTCGAACCGGTGCTGGCCTGGCTGTACGTGGTCGACGCATGGGAAGGCGGCCTACCGTCGGCGCGCTATCTCGGTGTGATGGCCGACGCCGCCGAGATCGCAGGCGCACCACCGGAGTACGTACACGATCTGCGGACCCGCCCCGCGCTCAACATCGGCCCGGGGTCTTGACTCCTTTCCCGCGAGCGACCGTGTTTGCGCTCGCGGGAATCAGAACGCGGCGGCCTGGTCGATGATGTTGACGAGAACCCGCACCCCCACCGCGAGCGCGCGCTCGTCGAGGTCGAAAGTCGGTTGGTGCAAATCCAATTGGGGTCCGCGGCCGGTCCACACGCCCAACCGGGCCATGGCGCCGGGGACCTCCTCCAGATACCAGGAGAAGTCCTCGCCGCCGCCGGACTGGCGGGTGTCTGCCAGCACATCGGGGCCGATCGCCTCGATCGCGTGGGTGAGGATGCGCGTCGAGATCTCCTCGTTGACCACCGGCGGAACGCCGCGGCGATACTGCACGGTGTGCTCGATGTGCAGCGGCGCCAGCAGCGACGAGATCACCTCGCGCACAATCGACTCCAGGGTCTCCCAGGTGTCGCGGCTGGCGGTGCGGATGGTGCCCGCCAGCGTTCCGGTTTGCGGGATCGCGTTGGCGGCGACGCCCGCGTTCACCGCACCCCACACCATCACGGTGCTGTTGCGCGGATCGATGCGGCGCGACAGCACACCGGGCACACCGGTGATCAACGTGCCGAGCCCGTACACCAGGTCACCGGTGAGGTGCGGTCGCGAGGTGTGCCCGCCCGGCGAATGCAACGTCACCTCGAGCTGATCGGCCGCCGAGGTGATCGGCCCGGGCCGCATCGCGACCTTGCCGACCGCCAGCCGAGGATCGCAGTGCAGCGCGAAGATTCGCGACACCCCGGTCAGCGCGCCCGCGGCGATCGCGTCGATCGCGCCGCCCGGCATCAGCTCCTCGGCGGCCTGAAAGATCAGCCGCACCCCGACGGGAAGCTCCGGCACCGACGCCATCGCCAGCGCGGCGCCCAGCAGGATCGCGGTGTGCGCGTCGTGCCCGCAGGCGTGCGAGACGTTGGGGACCAGCGACGCGTACGCCGCGCCGGTCCGGTCAGCCATCGGCAGCGCGTCCATGTCGGCACGCAGCGCGATCCGCGGCCCGTGCTCGGGACCGAAGTCGCACGTCAACCCGGTGCCGCCCGGCAGCACCTTCGGGTTGAGGCCCGCATCGGCCAGCCGCGACGCCACGAACTGAGTGGTGGCGAACTCCTGGCGTCCCAGCTCGGGATGCATGTGGATGTGGCGGCGCCATTCGACGAGATCGTCGAAGTGGGCCGAGAGCCACCGCGCGGCGGCGTGGGGCAGCACGCTCATGACGCCCGCCTCGCCTGCAGCTCCAGCACCCGGTCACGCTCCTGCGGCGTCTGCGCCAGGCGAACGACCGTGCGGGCCAGCATGACCGCACCCTCGACCACCGCCTTGTCCGCGCTCGGGCCCGCGGCGGCCTCGGCGAACGCCGGCTGATGCACCGAGGCACCACCCGCGTCGATGCCGACGATCGGATGGATCCCGGGCATCGCCTGCGTGACGTTGCCCATGTCCGTGGAGCCCAGCGGCAACGCCGCCTCCAGCTCGGATGACACCGGTTCGCGGCCCACCCGCCGCATCTCCTCGCGGAAGGTATCGGCCAGCCAGGTGTCCGGGGTCAGTTCGTGGTAGCTCGGTTCGGTCTCGGCGACGTCGTGACTGCAGCCGGTGGCCACCGCACCGGCCAGGAAGCAGTCGGCCATCCGCTGTTCGAGTTCGCGCAGCGAGGCCGCATCGTTGGCCCGCATCGTGTACTGCATCTCGGCGTGCGCGGGGATGACGTTGGTGGCCTGACCGCCGTCGGTGACGATGCCGTGCGCCATCTGACCCGGCGCCATCTGCTGGCGCAGCAAGCCGATCGCCACCTGCGCGACGGTGATCGCGTCGACGGCGTTGAGGCCGAGGTAGGGAGCCACGGCGGCGTGCGCTTCCCTGCCCGTGTACCGGACCGCGACCTGCGACAGCGCGAGCGAGCGCGCGGCGGCGATGTCGAGCGGGCCGGGGTGCAGCATCACCGACGCGGCGATGTCGTCAAAGGTCCCGGCGTTCAGCAGCAGCACCTTTCCCCCGCCGGCCTCCTCGGCCGGGGTCCCGAGAAGCACCACCGTCAAACCCAGTTCATCGGCCACGTCCGCCAACGCCAGTGCGGTGCCGACGGCCGAGGCCGCGATGATGTTGTGCCCGCAGGCGTGACCGATGCCGGGGAGCGCGTCGTACTCGGCGCACACGCCGATCACGAGTGGTCCGCTGCCGTAGTCGGCGCGAAACGCGGTCTCGAGCCCCGCGGGCGCCTTCGTCACCGTGAATCCGTACTCGGCGACAAGCGTTTGCGTCTTGGCGCAGCTGCGGTGTTCGGCGAATGCGAGCTCGGGCTCGGCGTGGATCGAGTGTGAGAGTTCGACCAGGTCGTCGCGGCGCCGCTGGACGGCGTCCTCGACGACGTCCGACGCGGCGAGTGCTGGCATCTTGGCAGTATCTCACTGCGCCATCTCATCGGGGCCGGGCGTCGGTTCCGACAGATAAGCTCGCCGACTGTGACCGATGCGCAGGCACTGGCCGCCGAGGCCGCGGCCGCCCTAGGCGAGCGCACCGGCGTCGACCGCCATGACGTCGCCGTGGTGCTCGGTTCGGGCTGGGCTCCTGCGGTGCAACGGCTGGGTGATCCGGTCGCGGTGGTGCCGGTCGCGGAGCTGCCAGGGTTCACGCCCCCGGCGGCGGAAGGCCACGGCGGCCAGGTGTTGTCGATGCGCATCGCCGATCACCGGGTGCTGGTGTTCGTCGGCCGCATCCATCCCTACGAGGGCCACGACCTGCGCCACATCGTGCATCCCGTGCGCACCGCATGCGCAGGCGGCGTACATACGGTCGTGCTCACCAACGCCGCAGGCGGCCTGCGCGAGGACTTCGCGGTCGGCCAGCCGGTGCTGATCAACGACCACCTCAACCTCACCGGCCGTTCACCGCTGGTCGGACCCCGGTTCGTCGACATGGTCGACGCGTACGCACCGCGGCTGCGCGAACTGGCGAGGGAGATCGACCCGAAGCTCGCCGACGGCGTCTACGCCGGGTTGCCCGGTCCGCAGTACGAGACGCCCGCCGAGATCCGGATGCTGCGCACGCTGGGCGCCGACCTCGTCGGCATGTCGACCGTGCACGAAACCATCGCCGCGCGCGAGGCGGGCGCCGAGGTGCTGGGCGTGTCGCTGGTGACCAACCTCGCCGCGGGCATGACCGGGCAGCCGCTGAATCACGAAGAAGTGCTGGAGGCGGGGCGGAAGTCGGCGGTGCGGATGGGCGCCCTGCTCGCGGCGGTGGTCGCGCGCCTCTGACCGCGCAGAAGCCGGAATATGCGGCCGTGAAATTGGGCACACTACGCCCATGACTGCGTCCCCGACCACGAGTACCGCGCAGGAGTGGATCTCGCACGACCCGGATCCCAAGACCGCCGCCGAACTGTCGGAGTGTTCCGAAGACGAGCTCGAGCAGCGGTTCGCCCACCCGTTGACGTTCGGCACCGCGGGTCTGCGGGGGCCGCTGCGCGGCGGACCGAGCGGAATGAACCTCGCCGTCGTGCTGCGCGCCACCTGGGCGGTGGCCAAGGTGCTCAAGGACCGCGGCCTGGCCGGCCAGGACGTCATCGTCGGGCGCGATGCCCGGCACGGTTCCGACGACTTCGCGCTGGCCGCCGCTGAAGTTCTCGCGGCCCAGGGCTTTCCGGTCACACTGTTCCTCGCGGCCGTGCCCACCCCTGTTCTGGCGTTCACGGTGCGCCATCGTCCCGCGGCGGCGGGCATCCAAATCACCGCCTCGCACAACCCGCCGTCCGACAACGGCTTCAAGGTGTTCTTCGGCGGCGGCTACCCGATCGCGTCACCCACCGACCGCGAGATCGAGTCGGCGATGGCCGAAGCACCTCACGCCGATGAGATCCCCCGTGCGGCGGTCACGCCCGGCGGCGTCGATGAAGTGCAGCGCTATGTCGAGCGCGCCGCGACCATCCGCCACACCCACGGTTCCGTGCGCATCGCGTTCACCCCACTACACGGTGTGGGTGGCGAGTTCGCGCTCGACGCGTTCGTGCGCGCCGGCCTCGAGGACGTGCACGTCGTCGATGACCAGTTCGCGCCCGACGCCGACTTCCCCACGGTCAGCACCGCCAACCCCGAAGAACCCGAGGCGGTCGAAGCGGTGCTGCGATTGGCCGCCGACGTCGACGCCGACGTCGCCATCGCGCTGGATCCGGACGCCGACCGATGTGCGGTCGGCGTTCCCACGCCCGACGGGTGGCGCATGCTCTCCGGCGATGAAACCGGTTGGCTCCTCGGGGATTACATCCTCTCGCAGGTCGAGCCGGGACCGGTGATGGAGACCACCGTGGTGGCCAGCACGCTCGTGTCGTCGCGCATGCTCTCGGCGATCGCGCGGGAACACGGCGCCCGACACGTCGAGACGCCGACGGGCTTCAAGTGGCTGGCGCGAGCCGACGACGACCTGCGCGGTTGCACGCTGGTGTATGCGTACGAAGAGGCGATCGGACACTGTGTCGATCCTTCCGCTGTCCGGGACAAGGACGGCATCAGCGCCGCGGTGTTGATCTGCGATCTGATCGTCGCGTTGCGCGACCGCGGGCACACACTGCTCGACGCGCTCGACGACCTGGCCCGCCGCCACGGTGTGCACACGACGACCGCGGTGTCACGGCCCGTCGAGACCACCCACGAGGCCGCCGCGGTGATGACCCGGCTGCGGGAGACCCCGCCCGAGACGCTCGCCGGATACGACGTGACCGTCACCGACCTGCTGCCCGAGGACGGCACCGACGCGTTGATCATGACCGGCGGCGACAACGATGTCTCAGTGCGCATCGTGGTGCGCCCCTCGGGAACCGAGCCAAAAGTCAAGTCCTACATCGAGGTTCGCTGCGCCCAGGTGAGGGATCTGGGGGCGGCGCGGGAACGGGCACGACGCGTGCAGGACGAGTTGCGGGAGGTCGCCGCGCGCCTTTAACGGGGACCGAACTGGCGGTCCCCGGCGTCGCCGAGGCCGGGCACGATGTAGGCCACCTCGTTGAGCCCCTCGTCGATGGTCGCGGTGACCAGCCGGATGTCCGGAGCCGCTTTCGCCAGTGCGGCAAGGCCTTCCGGAGCGACGACGACACAGATCGCCGTGATGTCAACGGCGTTGCGGGAATACAACAGCTCGACGGTGTGCACCATCGAACCGCCCGTCGCGAGCATCGGGTCGAGCACGATCACCGGCTGCGTGCTCAGGTCCTCGGGCAGCGACTCCAGGTACGGCGTCGGCTGATGCGTCTCCTCGTCGCGTGCGACGCCGACGAAACCCACCCGCGCCTCGGGTATCAGCGCATGAGCCTGGTCGACCATGCCGAGTCCGGCACGCAGGACGGGCACGAGCAACGGCGGGTTGGCGAGCCGGCATCCGGTCGTCTCGGTGAGCGGGGTGCGCACCGAGACGGTTTCGACGGCGGCGTCCCGGGTGGCTTCGTACACCAGCATCAGCGTGAGATCGCGCAGCGCGGCCCGAAACGCGGCGTTGTTCGTGCTCTCATCGCGCAACGTGGTCAGTCGCGCGGCCGCCAGCGGGTGATCGACCACGCGCACATCCATGGGGCGACCATAGCGGGAACCGGGACGCGTCGCGGTGCGTCCTATCCACATGCACGCCGATACCGACGCCGTCCGAACCCTGGCCGCGACCACCGCCGCGCATGCCGACCGACTGGGCGCCATCGCCGCGAAATTGGCCGCCGTGCCCGCGATCGCGACCGCGTTCGGCCCGGTCGGCGAGCCGTTCCTGGCGGCGCTGGCCGGCGCCGTCGCCGAGGAGGCACGCATGGTCGCCTCGCTGCGCGATGTCGCCTCGGCGACCGGTGACACCGCTTACCGCACCGCGCTCGCCTATGACGACGCGGACGACCGCGCGGGCGCACGGGTCCTCGGCCTGTAGCCGATGCCGAGTGCGTTGGTGGCCGGGCTGACGGCGCCGCTGCGGGACCTCGAGTCGCTGGTCGGCTCCGGCTCGGGAGCCGACCTGGCAAGCGCCCTGCGCGATGTACGCGACGCGTTGAGCGAGGTGTCGGCGTCGACCGGCGACACGTGGAGTCGCACGGTGCAGCACTGGGCGGGGTCGGGCGCCGACGCGGCGGCCGGCGTGTTCTCCGCGGCCGCCGCAAGGCTCGACGAGCTCGCGGAGCGGGTGGGACGGCTGGGCGCGACGGCCGAGGCGGCGGGCATGGCGGTAACCCGCACCCGTGAGCGCCTGCGCGCGATCGTGGACGAATTCGAGGCGCGGGCGGCCGCGTTGGAGCCGTACCTCGACTCCCCGGGAGCAACGGAGGAGCTGGTCGCCGAGGCGCGGCGATCGCTCGCCGAGGCCGTGGCCGTCGTCGAAGAGTTGCGCGCCGAGTTGGACGGGCATGCCGCGGGGCTTTCCGCCGCGCCGCCGACTCCTCCCGTCACACCGGCGCCCACCGCGCCTGCGGGTTTCAGCGCCCCCGGATTCGGTGGCGGAGGCGTGCCGACCGGCGGGCTGGGGTCCAGTGCGGGCGGGCTCGGTTCCGGGGCGGGTGGCCTTGGTTCGCTGGTGCGCGACATCGCCGACGTTTCCCGCCCCGAGCCGCCGGACGCCGCCACATTCGGCGACGGTGTCGCGGTGCGGCTGCCGGACGGCAGCACGGCGACCGCACCGAACGCGGTGGCCGCGAGCGCCGTTCGATATGCCCTGACACAGTTAGGGGTGCCGTACGACTGGGGCGGCACCACGCCGGGCGTCGGCCTCGACTGCAGCGGCCTGACCCAGTGGGCGTATTCGGAGGCCGGGTTGACGCTGCCCCGGCTCGCCCAGGAGCAGGACGTCGGCGCGCCCGTCTCGCCGGGCGACCTGCGGCCCGGCGACCTCGCCGTCTGGGACGGCCACGTCGCGATGATCGTCGGGAACGGCCAGATGATCGAGGCCGGCGATCCGGTCCAGCTTTCATCAATCCGAACTGCTAACGCGGGTCAGGGATTTCAGGGATTTTGGCGACCGACGGGCTGAATCAGATAGCCGGGTCTCCAAAGAAGTGCGGCGACGTGGTCATGAACCGTTGGTGTGTACAGATATTCGCGACGCACTGCCGCGCTCAATGCTCCATGCGGCGGATCAAGCGCCTGTTCCACACTGAAACCGCATTTTCGAACCGTCCCTCCGCTGAAATGCATTTGCGCTAATGTTCGGAACACTGCAGTAGCCGCGAAATCATTGCCGGGGGCACGGATGCAACAACAGTTCCAACGGATCGAAGGACCGACGCGGGCCGGCATCCCGCGTGCGAGCGGCGCTGACATTCCTGCCGCTCTAGAAATGCATCGTCGCGAGAAGCGTCCGCTTCTGCTTGAGGGCGCGGCCGCCGAATGGACCGCAGTCAGTCGCTGGTCTCCGGCTTATCTTGCCGAGGTTGTCGGTGATGTCGAAGTCACAGCTAGCGTCGGGCTGCCCGACACAGAAGTGCCCTACAACCATCGAGCCGAAGACTTCAGCGAAACCATGACGGTGCGTGAATTCGTGGAGCTGATGAACCGCGGCGATCGCTGCTACATAGGCCAGCAGCCGATCGACAGCCTGCCGGGTCTCGAACGCGATTTCGATTTCTCATCTTTCGCACCGGCCGATATCAAGGAAGTGGCCTTCTGGATGGGGGGCAGCACGCGTTCGGGCCTGCACTATGACAACGTCGACAACATCTTTGTGCAGGTCTATGGAACAAAGATTGTGATTCTCGCGGCACCCGAGGAAGCGTTCAATCTGCACCTCTTCCCGGATTCACACAGCAAGAGCCAAGTCGCACCGGAGCATCCCGACCTTGAAGCCCATCCGCGCTTCGCACGTGCCCAACTCTTCCAGACCACGCTCGAACCGGGCGACGTGTTGTATCTTCCCCGTGCCTGGTGGCACTACTTCGCCTCCTCCGATAGCTCGATTTCGCTGTCCTGCTGGCACGGGAACCTGCTGACACCGCGCTACGACCTGCAAGTGATGTTGCGGATGCGCAGCCCAAAACTTTGGGCACTGCTCGTTCGTGACTTCGCAGCACAGGCAATGAACCGACCCCAAAACGATCGCTTGTTCAGCCCACCGTCGACCGGCCGGCTGCTGTACCAACTCATATCGAGCATTTGGTCCCATAACAAACGTTGATCCCCTGTTTTCTGAACTGAATTCCAGCCGTGATGCGACGCAACCGACGCAAGGGCTAGTGCCACTTGACAGTGCTCGACGAAGCGCTTCCGGCCCGGGTAGCTATCCTGTCCGCCATGGCTGCTGACATCGTGTCGATTCGGCTCGGCTTGACCAAGGGCGACCTCTATACGTTATGGGCTCCACGCTGGCGTGATGGAGGCGACGAGTGGGAGGCCTTCCTCGGCAAGGACGAGGATCTCTACGTGTTCGAATCGGTCGCCGACCTGGTCGCATTCGTCAGGACCAACAAGGACAACGACCTGACCGACCACCCCGCGTGGGACAAGCTCACCGAGGCAAACGCGCACCGTCTCGACCCGGCCGAAGAGCACCAGTACGACGTCATCGGCGTGCCGGAGATCGTTGCGGAGAAGGTCAGCGAAGAGCGGGTGCGCCAGCTGCACCGCACGCTCGTGATCGTCTCCTCGCTCGGCTCGGTGTGCGAACTCCCGGTCGTCACAAGGTTTTTCAACGGCAACCCGGTGCTGGGCACGCTCGGGGGCGGAATCGACTCGTTTTCCGGCCGTAGCGGACGCAAGCGGTGGGGCGAGATCGAGGCGGTCATCGCCCGCGCCTGGGACAACGTCGTCGACGCACTCGACGAGCTGGTCACCACCCCGGACGTCGACGCCGTCGCGTCCGAGAAGGCCGAAGCCGAATTGGCCGAACCGGCGCCCGAGCCCGAAGAGGACGAGGCGATCGACGAGGTCGCGGAGACCGACGCCGCCGATGACGACGAGGACGCCGAGGACGAGTCCGACGCTCTGACCGCGCAGGCGCAGAATCAGGTTCTGGGCGGCGACGAAGACTTCTGGCTCAAGGTCGGCATCGATCCGGTGCGCGTGATGACGAGCGCGGGGACGTACTACACGCTGCGCTGCTACCTCGACGACCAGCCGGTGTTCCTCGGCCGCAACGGCCGCATCAGCGTCTTCGGCTCGGAGCGAGCGCTGGCGCGCTATCTGGCCGACGAGCATGACCACGATCTGTCCGGCCTGGCCACCTACGACGACATCCGCACGGCCGCCACGGACGGCTCGCTGGAGGTCGAGGTCACCGAGGACAACGTCTACGTGCTCACCGGCATCGTCGACGACCTCGCGGACGGGCCCGATGCCCTGGACCACGACCAGTTGGAACTCGCCGTCGAACTTCTTCGCGATGTCGGCGACTACGCGGAGGACACGACCGTCGACCAGGCCCTCGACCCGGAGCAGCCGCTCGGCAGGCTCGTCGCGCACGTCCTTGAGCCGGACACCGTGCGCGCGCCCAGCCCGCCGTACGCCAAGGCCGTCGAGCAGTGGGAGGCGCTGGAGGCGTTCGTCGAGTCCCGACTGCGCCAGGAATAGCCCTACAGGTCGCTCGCGCAGGAAGGCGGGCTATCCGATCAGGACCGCGTAGCGCGGCTTGATGACGTCGTCGATGATCGACAGCCGCTCGTCGAACGAGATGAACGCCGACTTCATCGCATTGATCGTGAACCGCTGCAGGTCGCTCCAGCCGTAGCCGAAGGTCTCGACCAGTCGCAGCATCTCCTGAGTCATCGTGGTGTCGCTCATCAGCCGGTTGTCGGTGTTGACCGTGACGCGGAACCGCAGCCGCGCCAGCAGATCGAAGGGATGCTCGGCGATGCTGGCGACAGCTCCCGTCTGCACGTTCGACGACGGGCACAGCTCGAACGGGATGCGCTTGTCGCGCAGCAGCGCCGCGAGCCGGCCCAGTTGCGCGGTGCCATCGGGTGCGACGGTGATGTCGTCGACGATGCGGACGCCGTGGCCGAGGCGGTCGGCGCCGCAGAACGCGATCGCCTCGTGGATCGACGGCAGGCCGAACGCCTCCCCCGCGTGAATCGTGAAGCGCGCGTTGTTGCTTCGCATGTACTCGAATGCGTCGAGGTGGCGCGTCGGCGGATATCCGGCCTCGGCTCCGGCGATGTCGAACCCGACCACGCCCTTGTCGCGGAACCGGATCGCCAGCTCGGCGATCTCGCGGGAGCGCGCCGCGTGCCGCATGGCGGTCACCAGGCAGCGCACGGTGATGGTCCGTCCGTCCGCGGCGGCCGCCTTCTCACCGTCGGCGAACCCCGCCATCACCGCGTCGACGACGGCGTCCAGCGACAGTCCGCCGTCGATGTGCAGTTCGGGCGCGAAACGAATCTCCGCGTACACCACGTTGTCCGCCGCGAGGTCCTCGACGCACTCGTAGGCCACCCGATGCAGGGCCTCGGGCGTCTGCATCACCCCGACGGTGTGGGCGAACGGCTCCAGATAGCGCACCAGCGATCCACTGTGTGCCGCGGTGCGAAAGAACGCCGCCAGGTCGTCGACCTCGGTTGCGGGCAGATCGTCGTAACCGGTCGCCTCTGCGAGCTCGAGGACGGTCGCCGGGCGCAGCCCGCCGTCCAGGTGGTCGTGCAGCAGCGCCTTGGGCGCTTGCTTGATCGAGTCCAGCGTCAGCGGCGTCGTCATGTCGCTCTCCGGTCAGTCTCCACTCGTGATTCGGTCGATGATCAACGGCCGCGGCGGCGGTGCGGCGTCGCCGACGGACCAGCCGCCGTCCAGTTCGGCGATCGCCCCTTCGAAGCGGTCGGGGGTCTCGGTGTACAGCGTGAACAGCGGCTCGCCTGCGCTCACCGGTTCGCCAACTTTTCGGTGGAGGTGCAGCCCGGCGCCGGGCTGCACACGCTCACCGGGAGCCGAACGTCCCGCTCCGAGCCGCCACACCGCCATACCCACCGCCATCGCGTCGATGCTCTCCATCCTGCCATCGCGCGGCGCGGTGACGGTCTCGGCGTGAGGGCCGACCGGCAGGTCCGCAGTCAGATCGCCGCCCTGCGCCGCGACGAGCTCACGGAACCGGTCCATCGCCGAGCCGTCCTGCAACGTCTGTGCCGGGTCGACGCCGTCGATACCCGCGGCGTCGAGCATCTCGGCGGCCAGCGTCAGCATCAGCTCCACCACGTCGGCCGGGCCACCCCCGGCGAGCACCTCGAGCGATTCGGCCACCTCGACTGCGTTGCCCACTGCACGACCCAGCGGGGTGGACATGTCGGTCAACACCGCCCTGGTGGCCAGGCCGTGCGCCGTGCCCAGCTCGACCATCGTGCGGGCCAGCTCGCGCGACTCCTCCTCCGTCTTCAGGAACGCACCCGAGCCGACCTTGGTGTCGAGCACCAGCGCGCGGGCGCCCTCGGCGATCTTCTTGCTCATCACCGAGCTCGCGATCAGCGGCAGCGACTCGGTGGTCGCCGTGATGTCGCGCAGCGCGTAGATCTTCCGGTCGGCAGGGGCCAGCTCCCCCGCGGCGAATATGGCGGCACCCATATCGCAAAGCTGTTCGCGGATCTGATGTTTGGAGATCTCGGCGGTGAAACCGGATATGGACTCGAGCTTGTCGAGGGTGCCGCCGGTGTGACCGAGTCCGCGCCCCGCCGCCTGCGGCACCGCACCGCCGCACGCCATCACCACGGGTACCAGCGGGATGGTGATCTTGTCGCCCACCCCACCGGTGGAATGCTTGTCCACCAACGCCAGTGGCTTTCCATCGCGACGAAGATCTGTAAAGTCCAGCCGCTCGCCGGAGTCCACCATCGCCGCCGTCCACCGGGCGATCTCGGCCGCAGTCATGCCACGCAGGAAGATCGCCATCAACAACGCCGACATCTGCTCGTCGGCCACCCGGCCGTGGGTGTAGGCGTCGATCATCCAGTCGATCGCCGCGTCGGAGAGCTCCCCGCCGTCGCGCTTCACCCGGATGACGGTGGGCGCGTCAAATGTGAACTGCGTCACGGAGATTCCTCGCCCGGCAGTCGGCCGCGCCGTGCCAGGTCGGCGGGGCCGAACGCGTCGGGCAGGAGCTCGGCCAGCGCGCGCGGACCGCGGAGGTGGTCGATGAGCATCTGAGGTCCTCCATGTTCCAGCAGCACCTGCCGGCACCGGCCGCACGGCATCAGCAGTTCCCCGGCGGCGTCGACGCACGACAGTGCGACCAGCCGGCCACCGCCGCTCGAATGCAGGTTGCAGACCACTGCGCACTCCGCACAGAGACCTAGGCCATATGAGACATTTTCCACATTGCAACCGGTGACCGACCGACCATCGTCGACCAGCGCCGCCGCACCGACCGGGAAGCCCGAATACGGCGCATAGGCGCCGGCCGTCGCCTCAGTTGCCTTCTGCCGCAACATATTCCAGTCAATATCCGACATCGCGCCACCCTCGCCATAGCGGTTCTGAATGCATTCCGATGTCCCCTGTGCGAAGCCCGCAAACGGAATAGGTAACCCTAACTTCGGCGTTTTTCAAGACATCGACCGCTAAACCGTAGTTCGTTTAGCAGTACGACTGGGATTAGGCTCGCCCCGAGGTTTGGGTGAAGTGCGCGAACCGGACCGAACGTCACCCGGTGCAGCTCCAGAGCCCAATCGTCCACCGAAGGCGTTGGAGGCCAGATGAGTACTCAGATTTCCGGGGGACCGCCCGGAGCCTCCGCGGCTCCGCGGTCGCGGCCGCGCAGGCGAACCCTTTACCGTGGCGATCCCGCCATGTGGTCCTGGGTGCTGCACCGCATCACCGGTGCGACGATCTTCTTCTTCCTGTTCGTTCACGTGCTCGACACCGCACTGGTCCGGGTCAGCCCGCAGGCCTACAACGAGGTCATCGAGACCTACAAGACCCCGCTGATCGGATTGATGGAGATCGGTTTGGTGGTCGCGGTGCTCTACCACGCCCTGAACGGCATCCGCGTGATCCTCATCGACTTCTGGCAGCACGGGGCGCGCTACCAGCGCGTGATGCTGTGGATCGTGGTCGGGATCTTCCTGGCGGTGTTCATCCCGTCGCTGGGCATCATCGGCATGCACATGGCGGAGCGGTTCCTGTGAGCGCGCCAGCCGGCGGGCCGCAGGGGGCCTGGACACCGCACCACCGCGAGGGCCGCATCGCCCCGGTGATGGAGAAGGAGCACGACAGGCCGGCCAGCCTGGACCACCCGCGTGCGCCGCGCCGGCCGCGCGGTATCCCCTACTTCGAGAAGTACGCCTGGCTGTTCATGCGGTTCTCGGGTGTGGCGCTGGTCTTCCTGGCGCTGGGCCACCTGTTCGTGATGCTGATGTGGCAGGACGGGGTCTACCGCATCGACTTCAACTATGTCGCGCAACGCTGGGCGTCACCGTTCTGGCAGATCTGGGACATGGCGCTGCTGTGGCTGGCCCAGCTGCACGGGGCCAACGGCCTGCGGACCATCATCGGCGACTACGCACGCAAAAACACCACGAAATTCTGGCTGAACTCGGTGCTGCTGCTGGCAACCGGATTCACCTTGGTGCTGGGCAGCTACGTGTTGGTCACCTTCGACGCGAACATTACGTAAGCGGGAGCTTTACATGATTCAGGAACATCGCTACGACGTCGTCATCGTCGGCGCGGGCGGCGCGGGTATGCGGGCGGCCGTCGAGGCGGGCCCGCGGGCCCGCACCGCCGTGCTGACGAAGGTGTATCCGACGCGCAGCCACACCGGCGCGGCGCAGGGCGGCATGTGTGCCGCACTGGCCAACGTCGAAGAGGACAACTGGGAGTGGCACACGTTCGACACCGTCAAGGGCGGCGACTACCTCGCCGACCAGGACGCCGTCGAGATCATGTGCAAGGAAGCCATCGACGCGGTGCTCGACCTCGAGAAGATGGGGATGCCGTTCAACCGCACCCCCGAGGGCCGCATCGATCAGCGCCGCTTCGGCGGGCATACCCGCGACCACGGTAAGGCCCCGGTGCGCCGGGCCTGTTACGCCGCCGACCGCACCGGCCACATGATCCTGCAGACGCTGTATCAAAACTGCGTCAAGCACGACGTCGAGTTCTTCAACGAGTTCTACGCGCTCGACATCGCGATCACCGAGACGCAGTCCGGCCCCGTCGCCACCGGCGTCATCGCCTACGAGCTGGCCACCGGCGACATCCACGTCTTCCACGCCAAGGCCGTCGTCTTCGCCACCGGCGGATCGGGCCGGATGTACAAGACCACCTCCAACGCCCACACGCTGACCGGCGACGGACTCGGCATCGTGTTCCGCAAGGGACTTCCGTTGGAGGACATGGAGTTCCACCAGTTCCATCCGACCGGACTGGCCGGCCTTGGCATCCTGATCTCCGAGGCGGTGCGCGGCGAGGGCGGGCGGCTGCTCAACGGTGAGGGCGAGCGCTTCATGGAGCGCTACGCGCCGACGATCGTCGACCTCGCGCCGCGCGACATCGTCGCCCGTTCGATGGTGCTCGAGGTGCTCGAGGGCCGCGGAGCGGGCCCGAACAAGGACTACGTCTACATCGACGTGCGCCACCTGGGCGAGGACGTGCTCGAGGCCAAGCTGCCCGACATCACCGAGTTCGCCCGCACCTACCTCGGCGTCGACCCGGTCAAGGAGCTGGTGCCGGTCTACCCGACGTGTCACTACGTGATGGGTGGCATTCCGACCACGGTCAACGGTCAGGTGCTGCGCGACAACACAACGGTCATCCCCGGCCTGTACGCCGCGGGCGAGTGTGCGTGCGTGTCCGTGCACGGCGCCAACCGCCTTGGCACCAACTCGCTGCTGGACATCAACGTGTTCGGTCGGCGCGCGGGCATCGCCGCGGCCAACTACGCGCTCGGCCACGACTTCGTCTCTCTTCCGGAGAACCCGGCGGGCATGGTCGTCCAGTGGGTCGGCGACATCCTCTCCGAGCACGGCAACGAGCGGGTCGCCGACATCCGCGGCGCCCTGCAGCAGTCGATGGACAACAACGCTGCGGTGTTCCGCACCGAGGAGACGCTCAAGCAGGCGCTCACCGACATCCACGCCCTCAAGGAGCGGTATTCGCGAATCACGGTGCACGACAAGGGCAAGCGCTACAACAGCGATCTGCTCGAGGCGATCGAGCTGGGCTTTCTGCTCGAGCTCGCCGAGGTCACCGTCGTCGGGGCGTTGAACCGCAAGGAGTCTCGCGGCGGGCATGCCAGGGAGGACTATCCGAACCGCGACGACACCAACTACATGCGCCACACCATGGCCTACAAGGAGGGCGCGGACCTTCTGTCCGACATCCGGCTGGATTACAAGCCCGTGGTCCAGACACGTTATGAGCCGATGGAACGGAAGTACTGATCAAATGGCTCCCGACGAGCACTTGTGCGAGGAGAAATGACCCTAGCGCCTGAGGTCGATACCAAGGATCCCGAACTGCCGCCCGTACCCGAGGGCGCGGTGATGGTGACGCTGAAGATCGCCCGGTTCAATCCGGAGAATCCCGATGCGTACGCGGATTCGGGTGGCTGGCAGAGCTTTCGCGTTCCATGCCTGCCCACCGACCGGCTGCTCAATCTGCTGCACTACGTGAAGTGGTATCTGGACGGCACTCTCACGTTCCGACGGTCCTGCGCACACGGTGTGTGCGGTTCGGATGCGATGCGCATCAACGGTGTCAACCGGCTGGCGTGCAAGGTGCTGATGCGCGACATGCTGCCGAAGAACCCCAACAAGCAGCTGACGATCACCATCGAGCCGATCCGCGGGCTGCCCGTGGAGAAGGACCTCGTGGTCGACATGGAGCCGTTCTTCGACGCCTACCGCGCCATCAAGCCGTACTTGGTCACCAGCGGCAATCCCCCTACGCGTGAACGCATTCAGAGCCAGACCGACCGGGCCCGCTACGACGACACCACGAAGTGCATTCTGTGCGCGTGCTGCACGACGAGCTGCCCGATCTACTGGAGCGAGGGGTCGTACTTCGGCCCCGCCGCGATCGTCAACGCACACCGGTTCATCTTCGACAGCCGCGACGAGGCGGCCGCCGAACGGCTCGACATCCTCAACGAGGTTGATGGGGTGTGGCGCTGCCGCACGACGTTCAACTGCACCGAGTCGTGCCCGCGCGGCATCCAGGTCACGCAGGCGATCCAGGAGGTCAAGCGCGCGTTGATGTTCGCGCGCTAGGAACCACGCATCGCGTCGGCGATCTCGATGTGTCCGGCGAAGCCGAGCGATACCGCCAAGGATCGATAACGCTCCACGAGGTCGCGATAGCCGCTGTCGTCGCCTCGGGCGCGGGCCAGCCGGGCACGCATGCGCAGCAGCTGGATCTCGTTGACCACGATTCCGGGGTCGGTCGGCGTGTCCGCCAACCGGTCGATCTGCTCGGCCGCATCGCGGAGATCGTCGGGTCCGCATCGCCGAAGCAGCGACTCCACCAGAACAGCGGTGGCCTCCACGCGCAGAACTCTCTCCTCGCCTCGCACAAGCGTGTCGAGGAGCGATTTCAGGTCCTCGATCGCGCCGTCGAGATCGCCTGAGACAGCGGTGATCTCGGCGATCCGGATTCTCGGGATGACCGCGGGCGCGAAAATCGAGCTGCGTTCGTACAGGTCGCGCGACTCCTGGAGTACCTCGAATCCACGTCGCCGCTCGGCTTCCGTCGCCTGCGAGGTGAGAACCAGACCCAGGGCCGAACAAGCGGTGGCCAGCGCGAGGTCGTCGCCGATCTCCCGTCCCTTCCGAACAGCCTCCTCCGTGTCTGCGACGGCGCGATCGTCCGGAACGATGGCCTTTGTGTGGATACCGAACGAGTAGCCGATGCCGATGATGAAGACCAAAGTCGCGCCGACCGGGTGAAACTCGCGCTCCAGCGCGGCACTGCGGCGTGCACTCTGCAGCCAGTCGGGCTCGCCGAGGACGCATTTGGCGACCGATCCCCAGATCAACGCCGTCGCCAGAGCCGTGCCGATCTGCTCGTTGCTCATGTCGGCGCCGGTGTAACCCTCGAGCAGTCCGGCCGCCCAATCCGCGATGTGACGCGCCTCCCGCGCCTCCCCCGCGAGAACCTTCGCCATCGCTCCCGCATGGATGTAGGTGAGCGCCCTCACCGCACCGTCGCATCCCTGGAGCAATTCGAATTGCTCGGACGCCAGCGTGGATGCTTCCCGGTGGCGATGCTGAAAACTCAGCAACGCGATCTGGCCGTACATTCCGATCGCGAGCGACAGGTCGTCACCGGAACCCTCACACAGTTCCCTGAGTTCTTCGAATCCCGTGTCGGCCAGGCCCCCGCCGACCCGCCATGTCGACATGCACAGCATCGTCTTCGGCACGATGCGCAGGGCCGTGCGGTTCGGGTCCTCGAGGGGCAGCGCGTCGGCGGCTTGCGCGGCGCGCTCCCAACCCGCCCGCGCGCCTCGGACATCGCGCTGCATCGACCAGGTGGCTGCCCGCAGATGCCAGTTGTAGGCAGCCGTCAGATCACCGGCCGCTTCCAGGTGTTCGGCGATCAACGCCGCGTTCTCACCCGCGGAGCCACGCTCTTCGATGGCGGCCGCCAGGCGCCGATGCAGTTCGGCGCGTTCGGATCTCAGCTGTGATTCGAGCGCCACCGTGCGGATCAGTGGATTGCGGAACACGAATTCGGGCCGACGCCCGAACCTGATCTGCTCGATGAGCTGCGCCTCGAGCAGATCCTCCACCGCGGGCTCGACCCCGAGCGCACTCACGAGATCCAATCCGAATTCCGCGCCGACGACGGCGCCGGCGCTGAGCGTGCGCTTGGCCTTCGGGTCCAGGCGGTCGATGCGCGCCGCGATCGTCGTCTGCAGGGTCGCGGGCACGCTCACATCGACGTCGTCCGCCGCGTTGCGATACCGTCCGGGCTCGCCGTCGAGCACGCCGCGCTCGGCGAGCTCGCGCACCATCTCCTCGGCGAACAGCGGATTGCCCGCCGCCCGTTCGCAAATCGTCTCCCGCAGCTCTCCGACCGAATCGGTGGCTCCGAGCAGGCCGTCGACTATCGCGCGCACATCCGCGTTTCGAAGTGGCGCCAGCGTAAAGGTGTGCCCGCCTCGCACCCTGGTCAAAATCCCTTGGTACTCCGGTCGATACGTGATCACCGTCAGCAGGTGGGTCTGAGGGACCACCGTCAGGAAGTCCGCCAGCATCGACTCACTGACCTCATCCATCCAATGCACGTCCTCGATGACGTACACCGCGGGTATCTTGCGCGCCAGGCAGTAAGTGTTGACCATCGCGGTCAGCCGCCGCCGCCTGGCCTCCGGGGTGATGGTCGCCGACGCGGCATGCGGCTCGCCGATGCCCAGCAGATCCTCGAACAGCAACACGTCCTCGGCGTCGACATCGGTGAGGGCTGCGCGGAGCCGGGCACGCGCGGAGGCGGCGTCGAGGCGCTCCACGCCGGTACCCGCCCGCAGGAACGCGGCCAGCGCATGGAACGGGACCTGTTTGGTGTGCGACTCGCAGTACGAGCGGACCACTTCGATGCCCCGCCGATCGGCCAGCGCCGCGACCTCGCGCGCGAGCCGGCTCTTGCCGATACCCGGCGGTCCGACCAACCCGACCACGGCGCCGTGGCCGTCGATCGCGCCCTCGAGCAGCCCCTCGGCGGCCGCCAGCTCCCACCGTCGGCCGACCAACTTCGATTCGTCGCGCCGATCGGGGCGGTGCACCCTGTTGATGCTGATCAGCCGGCGAGCCGCAACCGGTTCGTCAGCACCCTTGATCCGGACCCGCTCGGGCTCACCGAGCACGGCCACGCCGTCCACCAGCCGCGCGGTCGACTCGCTGAGCATCACCTCGCCGGGCGCGGCTACCGCCTCCATGCGTTGCGCTATGCCGACCTGCTCGCCGATCGCGGTGTAACCGAATGCGCCCGAACCCATCTCACCGGTGATGACCCGGCCGGAGTTCAGCCCGACGCGCACCCGGAGCTCGACGCCGTCGTGTCGCGCGACGTCGGCCGCGAGGCGTTCGGTCTCCTCCTGTAGCCCCAGGGCCGCCAGGCAGGCGCTCGCGGCGTGATCTTCTAACGCCACCGGCGCACCGAACACCGCCATCAGGCCGTCGCCGGTGAACTTGTCAACGGTGCCGTCATAACGACGGATGACCGCGGCGCAGCGCTCGACGAGGTCGGTGATGATCTCGCGCAATCGTTCTGCGCCGAGCGCCGCCGCGATGTCCATGGACCGCACCACGTCGGCGAACAACACCGTGACGTGCTTGTACTCAGCGGATCGGCCGGATTGCACGACAGCGGCGCCACACTCACTGCAGAACTTCGCGGTCGCTGCCAGCGGTGCCTCGCATCCGGCGCAACGAAGGTCCCCGGCGGTAGCTGTGCCGGCCGGACCCCGTCCTGCGTCCACCTGAACATCGTGTCACCAGCACGGACGCGATGTCGCACATTCGGCTGTCACACATCCGTCGACCGCTTCGTCTAATGGGTATGACTGAAAACGCACAGAAAACCCGCATCGAACCCCTCCCCCCTCAGCGCGCGACGCTGCTGACCAAGCTCCTGTACCGGGTCGCCAAGCGCCGGTTCGGTGAGGTTCCCGAACCCTTCGCCGTGGCGGCGCACCACCCGAGGCTGATGCTCGCCAACGTGGTGCACGAAGGCATGTTGCAATCCGGGTCGAAAAAGCTGCCCAAGAGCGTCCGCGAGCTCGCGGTCTTCTGGACCGCCCGCACAGTTGGTTGCTCGTGGTGCGTCGACTTCGGCGCGATGCTGCAGCGTCTCGACGGCCTGGACGTCGACCGGCTCAAGCACATCGAGGACTATGCGACCTCGTCGCTGTTCTCCGACGACGAGCGCGCCGCGATCGCCTATGCCGACGCGATGACCACCGACCCGCACACCGTCACCGATGAGCAGGTCGACGATCTTCGCAAGCGGTTTGGCGACGACGGCGTCATCGAGCTGACGTATCAGATCGGCGTGGAGAACATGCGGGCGCGGATGTACTCGGCACTGGGAATCACCGAGCAGGGCTTCGGCTCCGGCGACTCGTGCCGCGTTCCGTGGGCTTCCGACGAGCGCTTGCGCGAGGAGACGACGGCTACGGACGACCCCTCAAGGGTGAACCGGTGAACTTGTCCGGGTTGGCGATATCCCAAATCGCGCAGACCTTGCCGTCGCGCACGGTCATCGCGGTGACGCGCGGCATGACCTCCGGGTAGCCGTCGTTGGCCGGTGAGCCGGAGAGGTAGCTGCCCAGCTGTCCGTTGACGTTCGCCAGCTGGCTCGACGACAGGAACTGCGGTCCGTATCGCCGGACCAGCCCGAACAGGAACCGGGCCACTTTCTCCGGTCCGTAAATGACGCGCGGTGCGGTGGGTGCCTGGCGGTTCGAGTCGCCGGTGAAGGTGACGTCCGGATGCAGCAGTGCCACAACGGCTTCCATATCGCCCGACGCCAGCGCCGCCATCAGCGCGCCCGCCACCTCGTTGTGGGCCTCGTCGGGAACCGGTGGCGGCGCATCGGCAACGGCCCGACGAGCGCGCGACGCGAGTTGCCGAGCCGCCGCCTCGCCGATTCCGAGCACGTCGGCGATCTCGGCGAAGGGTACCGAGAAGCCGTCGTGCAGCACGAAAGCCACCCGCTGGTCGGGCGTGAGCCGCTCGAGCACCACCATCGCGGCGAACCGGGCGTCCTCGCCCGCAACCACCGCCGCCAACGGATCGTCGCTGTCCAGCGGGACGACAACCGGCTCCGGAAGCCATTCGCCCACATAGGTTTCGCGTCGATGCGCCGCCGAACGTAGCCGGTCCAGCCCCAACCGGCTGACCACCGTCGTCAGCCACGCCCGCAGGTCCTTGATCGATTCGTGTTGTGCGGCGCTCCACCGCAACCAGGCGTCCTGCACGATGTCCTCGGCATCGGCCATTGTGCCCGTGAGCCGGTAGGCGACGGACAGCAGGTGCGGTCGCAGTTCCTCGAACTCGTCGACCCGCGTGCTGGCGGTCATGGATTCGAGGCTACTCCTCTAGCGCTTGGCGAATACCGTTCGATGCCATTCCTTTTCGGCTACCCCGGTGATATCGCTCATCACGTGCTTGACCGTGAGGTACTCCTCGAGCGAATAGTCGCTCATGTCCTTGCCGAAGCCGGAGGCACCCACACCGCCGTGCGGCATCTCGCTGATGATCGGGATGTGGTCGTTGATCCACACGCAACCGGCCTTGATCTCCCGCGACACCCGCTGCGCGCGGTATACGTCGCGCGTCCACGCCGAGGCGGCCAGCCCGTAGTCGGTGTCGTTGGCCTGTCGCAGTGCATCGTCGTCGTCGGTGAACGAGCGCACCGTCAGCACCGGACCGAAGATCTCGTCGCGGTACACCTCGGACTGCTCGTCGACGTCGGCGATCACCGTCGGCAGGTAGAACGAACCGGGCCGGTCCGGTGCCGACCCGCCGCAGACGATCCGCCCGCCCTGGCCGGGGGCCCGCTCGACCATGCCCGCCACCTTGGCGCGGTGCGCCGCAGAGATCAGCGGGCCCAGGTCAGTGTTGGGATCCTGCGGGTCGCCGACGACGACCTTTAAGAACAGCTCGGCCACGCCCGCGACGAAGTCGTCGTAGAGCTCGCGCGACACGATTGCCCTGGTGGCGGCCGTGCAGTCCTGGCCGGTGTTGATCAGCGCGGCGGCCGCCGCACCCTGGACGGCGGCGTCGAGATCGGCGTCGTCGAACACCACGAACGGCGCCTTGCCGCCCAGCTCGAGCTGCACCCGGTGGCCGTGCACGGACGCGGCGGCCATCACCCTGCGACCTACCGGCGTCGAACCGGTGAACGTCACGACGTCGACGTCGCGATGGCCGGCCAGCGCCGTACCGACGTCGGAGCCCACTCCTGTGACGACGTTGAGCACGCCGTCGGGCAGGTCCGCCTCCTTGGCGAGGCGCGCGAGAGTCAGGGTGGTCAACGGCGTCAGCTCGCAGGGTTTGATCACCACCGAACATCCGGCGGCCAACGCGGGCAACACCTTCCACACCGCCATCTGCAGCGGATAATTCCACGGCGTGATGGTCGCGACCACGCCGACCGCCTCGCGCCGGATGCTCGAGGTGTGGTCCCCGGAGTACTCGGCGCTCGCCTTGCCTTCCAGGTGGCGGGCCGCGCCCGCGAAGAAGTCGATGTTGTCGACGCTGCCGGGCACGTCGAACTCGGCGGCCAGCCGCACCGGCTTACCGGTCTGGCTGACCTCCTCGGCGACCAGCTCGTCGGCGCGCTCACCGGTCAGCCGGGCCAGCTTGAACAGGACCGCCGAGCGCTCGGCGGGGGTAGCGGTCGCCCAGTCGGACAGCGCCGCACGCGCCGAGGTCACCGCGCTGTCGACATCGGCGGGGGTGGCCAGCGTGTATTCGGCGACGGCCTCGCCGGTGGCGGGGTCGACGACCTGGTGGGCGGGGCCACCCGTCGTCACCGCGGCGCCGTCGATCCAGCTGCCCGCCACACTGGTGGAAACGGAAGACGCAGTCATGGCTTTACGCTAACGGACGCCCCGCCGTCGAGCTACGCAATCCCATAGCGGCAGGGCCGTCAAACGAGTGATTTCATGGCTGTGGTTGCCCGCTACGACGGATTCCGTGCACAATCACTGGCATGCCTTCTCCGGGTGCAACGCACAGTCTCGGCCCCGTCTCGTTCCGGCTCAACCAGTCCCGTCCGGGTGCCGCATTCCAGCTCGATGACCTCAGTAAGCAGATCATCGAGAAGCTGCAGCAGGACGGCCGCCGCTCGTATGCGGGCATCGGCAAGTCCGTCGGCCTGTCCGAGGCCGCCGTCCGCCAGCGTGTGCAGCGCATGGTCGACGCCGGCGTCATGCAGATCGTTGCCGTCACCGATCCGATGCAGTTGGGCTTCGCCCGGCAGGCGATGATCGGCATCCGCTGCACCGGTGACACCACCAAGGTGGCCGAGAAACTGGCGGCCATCGAATCCGTCGACTACGTCGTGCTCACCGCCGGGTCCTTCGACGCCATCGTCGAGGTGGTCTGTGAGGACGACGACGACCTCCTCGACCTTCTCAACACCCAGATCCGCGCCCTGCCGGGAGTGATATCCACCGAAACACTTGTCTACTTGAAACTTGTTAAACAGCAATACAATTGGGGCACTAGATGACTACAACCCTTTCGTCCGAGCTCGGAGCCAAAGCCAACCGCCACCTGTGGGGCCACTTCGCCCGCCACGGTGCGGGCATCACACCGCCCATCATCACCCGGGGCGAGGGCGTCACGATCTGGGACAGCCACGGAAAGAGCTACATCGACGGCCTGTCCGGGCTCTTCGTCGTCCAGGTGGGCCACGGCCGCCAGGAGTTGGCCGAAGCCGCGGCCAAACAGGCCGAGCAGTTGGCGTTCTTCCCGCTGTGGTCCTACGCCACGCCCACGGCGATCGAACTCGCCGAACGCGTCGCCGGCTACGCGCCCGGCGACCTGAACCGGGTGTTCTTCACCACCGGCGGCGGTGAGGCCGTCGAGTCGGCGTGGAAGCTGGCCAAGAACTACTTCAAGCTCACCGGCAAACCCGGTAAACACAAGGTGGTTTCGCGTTCGATCGCGTACCACGGCACTCCGCAGGGCGCGCTGGCCATCACCGGCCTGCCGGTGTTCAAGGCGCCTTTCGAACCGCTGACGCCTGGCGGCTTCCGCGTGCCCAACACCAACTTCTATCGCGCGCCTGCGCCGTACCAGAACGACGAGAAGGCGTTCGGTCAGTACTGCGCCGACCGTATCGCCGAAGCCATCGAGTTCGAGGGGCCCGACACCGTCGCCGCGGTCTTCCTCGAACCGGTGCAGAACGCGGGCGGCTGCTTTCCCCCTCCCCCAGGCTATTTCGAGCGGGTGCGAGAAATCTGCGACGAGTACGACGTGCTGCTGGTGTCCGACGAGGTCATTTGCGCGTACGGGCGGATCGGGTCGATGTTCGCCTGTGACGACTTCGGCTACGTGCCCGACATCATCACCTGCGCCAAGGGTTTGACGTCCGGCTACTCGCCGATCGGCGCAATGATCGCCAGCGACCGATTGTTCGAACCGTTCAACGACGGCAAGACCACGTTCGCGCACGGTTACACCTTCGGCGGGCATCCGGTGTCATCGGCGGTGGCGCTGGCCAACCTCGATATCTTCGAGCGCGAGGGCCTCAACGACCACGTCAAGGAGAACGCCCCGAACTTCCGGGCCACCCTCGAGCGGCTGTACGACCTGCCGATCGTCGGCGACATCCGCGGGGAGGGCTACTTCTACGGCATCGAGTTGGTCAAGGACAAGGACACCAAGGAGACGTTCAACGACGAGGAATCAGAGCGGCTGCTGCGCGGCTTCCTGACGCCCGCGTTGTTCGAGGCCGGCCTGTACTGTCGGGCCGACGACCGCGGCGACCCGGTGGTTCAGCTGGCTCCGCCGCTGATCAGCGGCCAAAAGGAGTTCGATGCGATCTACCAGATCATGCGCGATGTGCTGTCCGAGGCGGGCCGACTGCTCTGAGCGCGGCGCTGCCGAAGCGTAGCGTCGGCGCTGTGAGCGCGCCCGGATCCCACAAGCCGCCGATCGACCCCGTCCGCTGGCAACCGCCGCCGGTCGACCCACTACCGGATCTGCCGTCGGCGGAGCTGACCGTCGTACCCGTGCCCGGCCACGCGCCCGAGGACGTCGTCGTCGACGCCGAGGGCGCGATATGGGCGGGCGTCGACGACGGCCGCATCGTGCGCATCGCCCCCGGCGGCGCCGCGGACGTCGTCGCCACCACCGAGGGCCGCCCGCTGGGCATGCACGTCGCACACGACGGTCGGATCCTGGTATGTACCAGCCCCGGCGGCCTGATGTCGCTGAACCCCATCGACCGCACGGTCCAGACGCTCGTGGCGGAGGTCGACGACCGGCGGCTGATGTTCTGCTCGAACGTCACCCAATCACCGGACGGCACAATCTATTTCACCGAGTCGACGAGCGCGTTCGACTACGCCCACTTCAAGGGCGCGGTGATGGAGGCGCGGCCGCGCGGCAGCCTGTTCCGCCGCGACGCGGACGGCACCGTGCTGACCGCGGCCGCGGGTTTGTACTTCGCCAATGGCGTGACACCGACGGCCGACGGGTCGGCGTTGGTGTTCGCCGAGACGATGGGGCGGCGGCTGTCGAAGTTCTGGCTGACGGGCGAGCGCGCCGGGTCGGTGACCCCGCTGCGCGAGAACCTGCCCGGCCATCCGGACAACCTGTCGACCGGTGCGGACGGCCGCATCTGGTGCGCGATGGTCTCGCCGCTCAACGCCGCCGCCGAATGGCTCGCACCGCGCTGGCCCGCGCTGCGCAAGCTGCTGTGGAGGCTTCCCGACAAACTGCAGCCCCAGATCAAACCGGAAGTGTGGGCGGTGGCGTTCGACCCGGAGACCGGCGATGTGGTCGCGGGTATCCGCTGCGAGCACCCGCAGTTCGGCATGGTGACCGGCCTGGTGGAGGCCGACGGCCGACTCTGGATGGGCAGCATCGGATTTCCCGCCGTCGCGCATGCCGACCTCGCGTCCCTGTCGCTGCGCTAAGTCACAAATGAAACTCAAGTAACATCAGTCACAGCGCGCCTACGCGGCTTCGGCCCCTTCGCGGCTTAATGTGCGGTCACAATGGCGAAGTTTCGTAAACCGCTGCACCGCGCCGCCGCGCTGGCCGCGGCCCTGTTCGTGGTCGGGGGTCCGGCTGTGGCGAGCGCTCAGCCGCCCACGGCGCCGGAGGCGAGTACGTGTCCGTACCGAGAGTCGACGCCCCCGGCGGTCGATGCGTCCGAGGTGCCCAAACCCGGCGACGCACCACCGGCACCGTTACCGGTGCCCGCCACGCCGATGGGCGGCGACAAGCTGTCCGGCTGCGGCGTCATCACCGCGCCGGGCACCCCGCCACTGCCCAACGACGTCTCGGCCGAGGCCTGGGTGGTCGCCGACCTCGACTCCGGTGACGTCATCGCCGCCAAGGATCCGCACGGCAGGCACCGGCCCGCCAGCATCATCAAGGTGCTGGTCGCCATGCAGGCCATCAAGGACCTGCCCATCCACAAGGTCGTCGCAGGAACCGCCGAGGACGCCGCACAGGAGGGCACCAAGGTCGGGGTCGGCGAAGGCGGCCACTACTCGATCAACGACCTGCTGCACGGCCTGCTGATGTACTCCGGCAACGACGCCGCGTTCGCGCTTGCCCGCCAGCTCGGCGGTTGGGACGCGACCCTTCACAAGCTCAACGACTTGGCCCGCAAGTTGGGCGGGCTCGACACCAGGGTTGCAACACCGTCGGGGCTCGACGGACCGGGCATGAGCACCTCGGCCTACGACATGGCGCTGTTCTACCGGTACGCCTGGCGCAACCCGATCTTCGCCGACGTCGTCTCGACCCGGGAGTTCGACTTCCCCGGCCGCGGCGACGCCGGCTACCCGATCGAGAACGACAACAAGTTGCTGCTCAACTACCCCGGGGCGATGGGCGGTAAAACCGGCTACACAGACGACGCGGGCCAGACGTTCGTCGGCGCGGCCGATCACGGTGGCCGCCGGCTCGTCGCCGTGCTGATGAAGGGCACCCGCCAGCCGATCGCCCCGTGGGAGCAGGCGGCTCACCTGCTCGACTACGGGTTCGCCACGGCGCCGGGCACCAGCGTCGGCACGCTGATCGAGCCCGACCCCTCGCTGCTCGGGACCAAGGTGGATGCCGCCGCCAACCCCGCGGTCAACGCCTCGCCGATGATGTCGGACATCGACGCGATGCCGGTGCGGGTCGGCGTCGCGGTCGTCGGCAGCGTGATCGTGTTCTCGTTGATCATGGGCGCGCGGTCCCTGAACCGCCGGCCCCAGCTTTAGGCCCAGTGCCGCAACAGCCGCTCGGCGTCGACGCAAAGCCGTTCGATCACCTCTGCGGCGGAACGTGATTCGCGGACCATGCCGACGCCCTGCCCCGCGTTGACGGGCGCGACCCGATAATCCTCCGCGGCCGCGGCCGCTTCGAGCGTGGCCCGGGCGTCGGCGTCCACAAGGTTCTCGTGACCGTCGAAGCGGTCCACGAATTCGTTACGCACCACACGCTCGGGAATTGTTGCCGGCCAAGGGTATTCGAGGGCGACGTCGAAGACCCGCGTGGTGACGGTCTGCTCCCCCGCCGCACCCAGCAGCAGGTTTTTCGCCGCGGCGGAGGTCGCCGCTTCGAGGCAGGTGGTGAACGCGGTGCCGAGCCAGGCGCCCGACGCCCCGGCGGCCAGCACCGCGGCCAGCCCGCGGCCCGACGCGATGCCTCCGGCGGCGAGCACGGGCACCGTCACGGCGTCGAGCACCTCCGCAAGCAACGGAAGGGTGCCGACGCGCACCTCGCCGTGTCCGCCGCCCTCGGCCCCCCGCGCGACGACCACGTCCGCGCCGGCGTCGGCCGCCCGCCGCGCGCCGGTGACGTCGGCCACCTGCACGGCGACCGGCACCCCGGCGTCGTGGGCGCGGCGGATCCAGGACCACTCGTCGCCGAAACTGACGGCCAGCAGAGCAGGTTTGGCGGCGAGCGCAACGTCGAGCAGTTCGGGCTGCGCCGCCGCCACCCAGTGCACGAGACCGATACCGACGTTCAACCCGCCCACGTGCGGCAGTTCGGCGGTGAGCGCCGCGGCGGTCGCCGAGCTACCCATCCCGATCATGCCGAGGCCACCGGCCCGTGAGACCGCGGCGGCCAGTGCACCACCTGCGGTGCCGCCCATGGGGGCGTTGACGATCGGCGCGGACAGACCCATCCGCTGCGACCAGGGCGTCAAAAGAGGCACGCAGCGGCACGTTACGCCTTGGGTACGGTGGGCCGGATGGCGTGGCTGATTCTGGTGGTGTCCGGCGTTCTCGAAGCGGTATGGGCTTCCGCGCTCGGCAGGACCGAGGGGTTCACGAAGCTGGGCCCGTCGATGGTGTTCCTGGTGGCGCTGGTGCTCTCGATGGCCGGCTTGGGCATCGCGATGCGCAGCCTGCCGCCGGGCACCAGCTATGCGGTGTGGGTCGGCATCGGCGCCTCGCTGACCGTCGGTTACGCGATGTTCACCGGGGCGGAGAGCGCGTCGTCCGTCAAGGCGCTCCTGATCGCGGGGATCATCGGTTGCGTCGTCGGGCTCAAGCTGGTCAGCTAACGGCGGCGGAGCCGCGAAACGCCCAGCGCGCCAAGCGCCCCCGCCGCCGCGGCGGCCAGCACCCCGCCCACTCCGACACCCTCCTGCACCTGCACCCGCGGCGTAATCTGCGCGGCGTCGGGCGGGAAGACGGGTGCGGCCTCCATGTTCTCGATCGACGTGGCCGCCCACGCCGTCGCGAACAGGATCAGCCGCGCAGTGATGTAGGCGAACACCATCAGGCCGAGCACCGGACCGAACGTCGCCCCAGCCGGACCCGTCACCACCGAACGCAGGTAGATCGACGCCACCTGTTTGAAGACCTCGAACGCCACCGCCGTGAGCAGCCCCGCGCGCAACGCGGATCGGAAGCTGATGGATTCGCGGGGCAGCCGCGCGATGATCCAGGTGAACAGCAACCAGCTGATCAACACCGACACCACGAGCGACACCAGTCGCAGCAGGATGCTCATGCCCGGAACACCCTCCAGCCCAATCCATTCGACGGCCTTACGGGCCAGTCCCGAGCTACTCACCACGGTCAACGCGATGGTGCCGGCGATCGCTACGAACATGCCGACGATGGCGGTCAGGTCCGACAGCTTGGTGCGCACGAACCCGGGTGTGTCGCGCCGCATCAGGCCCCACATCTGGCTCAGCGCCTCGCGCAGGTTCGCCATCCACCCGAGCCCCGCCCACGCCGCGGTCGCCAGCCCGATGATGCCGACCGAGGTGCGCGACTCGATCGCGGAGTCCATGAGCTCGACCAGCTGGGTAGCGATGTCTCCGGAGACCGACGCCCGGATCTTGTCCTGAACGTCGGCGAGCAGTTCCGGTTGGCTGGCCAGGATGAAGCCGGCGACGGCGAATCCGACCATGAGCAACGGGAACATCGCGAAGACCGTGAAGTACGTGATGCCGGCGGCGTAGAAGTCGCCCTTGCTGTCGTTGTAGCGCTGATGCGCCCGCATGACGTGGTCGAACCATTCGTATCGCGACCGCAGCCGCCCGACGAATCCTTCCGGCTCGGCGGGTTGTGTCACGCCAACCTCCCGAAAACCTCAGCCGCCCGGGCGCAGGAACCCCAACCGGTCGTATACCCGCCGCAGCGTCGCCGCAGACACGTCGCGCGCCCGTTCGGCGCCCGTCGCCAGTACCGATTCCAGTTCCGCGGGGTCGTCGAGCAGTTCGTCGACGCGGGTCTTGATCGGGGTGACGAACTCAACGACTCCCTCCGCGGTGTCGGATTTGAGGTCGCCGTAGCCGCGTCCGGCGTACCCCTCGACAAGCTTGTCGATGTCGGTGCCGGTGACCGCCGACTGGATGGTGAGCAGGTTCGACACCCCCGGTTTGGCGTCCGGGTCGAACCGCACCTCGCGCTCGCTGTCGGTGACCGCGGAGCGGATCTTCTTGGCCGAGGCCTTCGGATCGTCGAGCAGGCCGATCAGGCCGGCCTCGGTCCCCGCCGACTTGCTCATCTTCGACGTCGGATCCTGCAGGTCGTAGATCTTCGCCGTCGCCTTCGGAATCATCGGCTCGGGAATGACGAAGGTGTCCGGGAAACGGGAGTTGACCCGTTGCGCCACATCGCGTGCCAACTCGAGGTGCTGGCGCTGGTCCTCGCCGACCGGCACGAGATCGGTGTCGTAGAGAAGCACGTCGGCGGCCATCAGCACCGGATAGGTGAACAGCCCGACCGTGGTCGCCTCGCTGCCCTCCTTCTGGGACTTGTCCTTGAACTGCGTCATCCGCGACGCCTGCCCGAACCCGGTGAAACAGCCCAGCACCCAAGCCAATTCGGCGTGCGCCGGAACGTGGCTCTGCACGAAGATCGTGCTGCGGTTCGGATCGATGCCCAGCGCCAGGTACTGCGCGGCGGTGACCAGGGTGCGGCGCCTCAGCCGCTCGGGATCCTGCGGGATGGTGATCGCATGCAGGTCGACCACGCAGAAGAACGCGTCGTGGTCGTCCTGAAGGCCGACCCACTGTTGGATCGCGCCCAGCGCGTTGCCCAGGTGCAGCGAATCGGAGGTGGGTTGGACACCGGAGAAGACGACGGGTTTCGACGAACTGCTCATGATCGACCGATCATTTCACGCGGCCCGTATTCGACCGTCACCGGCGCGTGGTCCGACCAGCGCAGCGCATACGCCTCGGCGCGCTCCACCCGGGCCGCGACCGCCCGCGTCGCCAGGGCCTTCGTGGCCAGCTGATAGTCGACCCGCCAGCCGGCGTCGTTGTCGAAGGCGCGGCCCCGCCACGACCACCACGCGTACGGGCCCGGCTGGTCGGGGTGGAGCTCGCGAACCACGTCGACCCAGCCCGAGGCCAGCAGTTCGGTGAGCCATTGACGCTCGCTGGGCAGAAAACCGGACTTCTTGAGGTTTCCCTTCCAGTTCTTGATGTCGTTCTCGGTGTGAGCGATGTTCCAGTCGCCGCAGACGACGGCGTCCGAGTCGGTCAACGTCGCCATTCGCGCGGCGAGCTCGGCCATGAACCGTTCCTTCTCGAGCTGACGGTCGGTCTCGGCCTCACCGGTCTGAACGTAGACACTCGCCACCGTCGTCCCCGCGGTGTCGACCTCCAGGTAGCGGCCGTGCGCGCCGAACTCGTCGGAATCGAGCAGGCGGGAGGCGCCGATCGGGTGACGCGAGAGCACGGCGACGCCGCTGCGGCCCTTGATGTGCGGTTCGGCCGACGCGAGATGCCAGCCGTCGTCCAGTACAGGCGCCAGCGCGGCGGCCAGCTGGGCGTCGTCGGCGCGGGTCTCCTGCAGGCAGACCACGTCGGCGGTGGTCGACGCCAGCCAGGGCAGCAGGCCGCGATTCTGTAGCGAGCGCTCTTTGACCGCGGCGCGGATGCCGTTGACGTTGATGGTGCTGACGATCAGCGAGGTCACAGCGGCAGACCATACCGACGTACTTGCGGTACCGGCGGTATCACCTTAGTGTCGGGCTGATGGCTAGAAACTTGCCGCGCGACCCGCTCCACGTCGGCTCCGGCGAACCCATGCTGTTGCTACACCCGTTCATGATGTCGCAGAACGTGTGGAAGAAGGTCGTCCCGTTGATTGCCGACACCGGCCGCTACGAGGTGTTCGCACCCACGCTGCCCGGGCACAACGGCGGCGTGAAGGGGCACCGCTTCCTGGATACGAAAGAGCTCGCCGACGATGTCGAACGTCGACTCGACGCGCTCGGCTGGGACACCGCGCACGTCGTGGGCAACTCGCTTGGCGGCTGGGTCGCCTTCGAGCTGGAGCGCCGGGGCCGGGCCCGCACGCTGACCGGGATCGCGCCCGCGGGCGGCTGGAGCAAGTTCACGCCCGCCAAGTTCGAGATCGTCGGCAAGTTCGTCGCCGGCTTCCCGGTATGGCTGTTCACGCTCGCGTTCGGACAGCGGGTGCTGAAGTTCCCGTTCACGCGCTACCTGGCGCACTTCCCGATCAGCGCCACGCCGGACCGCCTGTCCGACGACGACCTCATCGACATCATCGACGACGTCACGCACTGTCCGGCCTACTACCAGCTGCTGGTGAAGTCGCTGCTGACGCCCGGCCTGATGGAGCTGGCCGAGAGCGACTGCCCCACGCACTTGGTGATCTGCGAGAAGGACCGCGTACTGCCGCATCCCCGGTTCACCCGCCATTTCACCGCACACCTGCAGTCGAGCCCGCAGATCACGCATCTCGAAGACGTCGGCCACATCCCGATGTTCGAGGCGCCGCAGCGCGTGGCGGACCTGATCCTCGAGTTCGTCGACCGCCATGTAGAACCGCCGCGCGAGGCGCTCGGCGGCTAAAGTTTCGTGACGGGTTCCGCCGTCGCACCCTCCAGCACCGAGTTCAAGGTCTTGCTCGGCCGCATCACCGCGGTGGTCTTCTCGGAGTCCGGGTAGTAGTACCCGCCGATGTCGACCGAATCGCCTTGCACCTCGGCCAGTTCGGACACGATCGCGTCCTCGTTCTCGGCAAGCGACTTGGCCAGGTCGGCGAAGTGGTCGGCCAGCTCTTTGTCGTCGGTCTGCTCCGCGAGCTGCTGCGCCCAGTACATCGCGAGGTAGAACTGGCTGCCCCTGTTGTCCAGCTCGCCGGTCTTGCGCGACGGACTCTTGTTGTTGTCCAACAACTTTCCTATCGCCGAGTCCAGCGTCTTGCCCAGCAGGACGGCGCGCTCATTGCCGGTCTTGCGCCCGATGTCTTCGAAACACGCTCCGAGAGCGAGGAATTCGCCCAGCGAATCCCAGCGCAGGTGGTTCTCCTCGACGAGCTGGTGAACGTGCTTCGGCGCCGAGCCGCCCGCACCGGTCTCGTACATGCCGCCACCGGCCATCAGCGGCACGATCGACAGCATCTTCGCGCTGGTGCCCAGCTCCAGGATCGGGAACAGGTCAGTCAGGTAGTCGCGCAGGATGTTTCCGGTCACCGCGATGGTGTCCTGGCCGCGAATCAACCGTTCCAGCGTGTATCGCATGGCCCACACCTGCGGCATGATCTGGATGTGCAGGCCCTCGGTGTCGTGCTCTTTGAGGTACTCCTTGACCTTCTTGCGCAGCTCCACCTCGTGCGGCCGCTCGGTGTCGAGCCAGAACAGCGCGGTCATGCCCGAAGCACGCGCCCTTGTCACGGCTAGCTTGACCCAGTCCCGGATCGCGGCGTCCTTGACCACCGGCATACGCCAGATGTCGCCGGTCTCGACGTTTTGGGTCAGGAGCACCTCGCCGGTGTCGACGTCGACGATGTTGGCGACGCCGTCCTCGGGGATCTCGAAGGTCTTGTCGTGGCTGCCGTACTCCTCGGCCTTCTGCGCCATGAGCCCGACGTTCGGAACGGTGCCGATGGTCGTCGGATCGAACTGGCCGTGGGTCTTACAGAAGTTGACCATCTCCTGATAGATCCGGCTGAACGTCGACTCGGGGTTCACCGCCTTGGTGTCTTTGGTCCGCCCGTCGGCGCCGTACATCTTGCCGCCGAGCCGGATCATCGCCGGCATCGAGGCGTCGACGATCACGTCGCTCGGCGAGTGGAAGTTGGTGATGCCGCGGGCCGAATCCACCATCGCCAGCTCCGGCCGGTGCTCGTGCACGGCGTGGATGTCCTGGACGATCTCCTCACGCTGTGAGGCGGGCAGCGCCTGGATCTTGTCGTACAGGTCGGACATCCCGTTGTTGACGTTCACGCCGAGCTCGTCGAGCACCTTCTGGTGCTTGGCGAACGCGTCCTTGTAGAAGACCTTCACCGCGTGGCCGAACACGATCGGGTGCGACACCTTCATCATCGTCGCCTTGACGTGCAGCGAGAACATCACGCCGGTCTTGTAGGCGTCCTCGATCTGTTCTTCGAAGAACTCGCACAGCGCCTTTTTGCTCATGAACATGCTGTCGATCACGTCGCCGCTGTCGAGCTTGACCTCGGGCTTGAGCACGAGGGTTTCGCCGCTCTTAGTTTCGAGCACCATCTTGACCTTGCGGTCCTTGTCGAGCGTCATCGACTTCTCGCCGTGGTAGAAGTCGCCCTTCTTCATGGTCGCCACGTGGGTGCGCGACGCCATCGACCACTCGCCCATGCTGTGCGGGTGCTTGCGTGCGTACTCTTTGACCGCCTTGGGGGCGCGCCGATCCGAATTACCCTGCCGCAGAATCGGGTTGACCGCGCTGCCGAGCACCTTGGCGTAGCGCTCCTTGATCTCTTTCTCCTCGTCGTTCTTGGGCTCGCCCGGATAGTCCGGCAGGTCGTAGCCCTTGGCCTTGAGCTCCTTGATGGCGGCCAGCAGCTGCGGCACTGACGCGCTGATGTTCGGCAGCTTGATGATGTTGGTGTCGGGCTTCTCGGTGAGCTCCCCCAGCTTGGCCAGGTTGTCGGGCACGCGCTGCTCTTCGGACAGGCGGTCGGAGAACTCCGCGAGGATGCGTGCCGCCACCGAGATGTCACTGGTCTCGACGTTGATGCCCGCCGGTTCGGTGAAGGTCCGAATGATCGGCAGGAACGCGTAGGTCGCCAGCAGCGGCGCCTCGTCGGTCAGCGTGTAGATGATGGTCGGCTGCTCGGCAGTCATGTGGGGTTCTCCCGGCTCGCTAGTCGGTCAGTCGACTACCAGTATTCCCTCGGAGGTGACCCCGTGTGTGAGCCAGGGGGTCCGCTTTCGGGTGTGTGATCTGCTACTGACCGGTAGCTTCGGGCGCGCCTCGCCGAGATCACCTCGCTGGCACGCCGTGAACAATATGAGATACGCTTCTCATCGGTCATGAGTGCCAGCGACAAGCCCCGGCTTGCTGGTCGGCAACCCTCCAACCGCGGTGGGGTGCCCCGGGTGATGACCAGGTTGAGTACCCGCTGACAAGCGGCTACCGGCAAGCGCGGGTCCGTTGTGACGGGCCCCCAGAGATGACAGCGGAGGTCCGGCGTGCGCAGTTACCGCTGAGTGCGTGAAATGCCCCTTCCCGGCCCCTCACAACAGGAGATTCGATGAGCACCGATGACACTGACCCCACCGCTCGGTGGGCGTTCGAGACCAAACAGGTCCATGCCGGCCAGACGCCCGACCCGGCGACCAACGCGCGGGCGCTGCCGATCTACCAGACCACGTCGTACACGTTCAACAGCACCGATCACGCCGCGGCGCTGTTCGGCCTGGCCGAGCCCGGCAACATCTACACCCGGATCATGAACCCGACGCAGGACGTCGTCGAGCAGCGCATAGCCGCGCTCGAGGGCGGCGTCGCGGCGCTGTTTCTGGCCTCCGGTCAGGCCGCCGAACACTTCGCGATCCTGAACCTGGCCAACACGGGCGACCACATCGTGTCCAGCCCGCGACTCTACGGCGGCACGTACAACCTGTTCCACTACACGTTCCCGAAGATCGGCATCGAGGTCAGCTTCGTCGAGGATCCCGACGACCCCGACTCCTGGCGTGCGGCCGTACGGCCCAATACGAAGGCGTTCTTCGCCGAGACGATCTCGAACCCCAAGATCGACGTGCTCGACATCCCCAACGTCGCCGCGGTCGCCCATGGCAACGGGGTGCCGCTGATCGTCGACAACACCATCGCCACCCCGTACCTGATCCAGCCGTTGCAGCACGGTGCGGACATCGTCGTGCACTCGGCCACCAAGTACCTGGGCGGGCACGGCGCCGCGATCGCCGGCGTCATCGTCGACGGCGGCACGTTCGACTGGACGAGCGGCAAGTTCCCCGGCTTCACCGAACCCGATCCCAGCTACCACGGCGTGGTGTTCGCCGAACTGGGCCCGCCGGCGTTCGCACTCAAGGCGCGAGTACAGCTGCTGCGCGACCTCGGTTCGGCGGCGTCGCCATTCAACGCGTTCCTGATCGCCCAGGGCCTGGAGACACTGAGCCTGCGCGTCGAGCGCCACGTCGCCAACGCCCAGAAGGTGGCCGAGTACCTCGAGGGCCACGACGACGTGATCTCGGTGAACTACGCCGGGTTGCCGTCGTCCCCCTGGTACGAACTCGGAAAGAAGTTGGCGCCCAAGGGCACCGGCGCTGTGCTCGCGTTCGAGCTGGCCGGCGGCGTCGACGCGGGCAAGTCCTTCGTCAACGCGCTGACCCTGCACAGCCACGTCGCCAACATCGGCGACGTCCGCTCGCTGGTGATCCATCCGGCGTCCACTACGCATGCCCAGCTGTCGCCGGAGGAGCAGTCGGCCGCCGGCGTCACGCCGGGGCTGGTGCGCCTGGCGGTCGGCATCGAGGGCATCGACGACATCCTGGCCGACCTCCAGCAGGGTTTCGCGGCGGCGAAGCCGTTCAGCTCCGCGGCCAAGGCCGATCCGAACACCGCGGCGGCGTTCTGATGACGATTTCGGAGGTACCCACCTTGAGTCTGCCCGTCGAAGGCGAAATCGGCGTGGTCGACATCGGCCCGCTGACGCTGGAGAACGGCGCGGTCATCGACGATGTGTCGATCGCCGTGCAGCGCTGGGGCGAGCTGTCGCCAACGCGCGACAACGTCGTCGTCGTGCTGCATGCACTGACCGGCGATTCGCACATCACCGGTCCGGCAGGACCCGACCACCCGACCCCCGGCTGGTGGGACGGTGTTGCGGGGCCAGGCGGGCCGATCGACACCGACCGCTGGTGCGCCGTGGCGACCAATGTGCTCGGTGGCTGCCGCGGCTCCACCGGCCCGAGCTCGCTGCATCCCGACGGCAAGGCGTGGGGTTCCCGCTTCCCGGTCGTCTCCGTGCGGGACCAGGTTCGCGCCGACATCGCCGCGCTGGAAGCGTTCGGCATCACCCAGGTCGCCGCGGTCATGGGCGGCTCGCTGGGCGGCGCCCGGGCGCTGGAGTGGATGGTCGGCCATCCCGACCGGGTGCGGTCGGGGCTGGTGATGGCCGTCGGCGCGCGAGCCACCGCCGATCAGATCGGCACCCAGTGCTCGCAGGTCGCCGCCATCAAAGCCGACCCGAACTGGCAGAACGGCGACTACTACGGCACCCGGCTCTCCCCCGACGTCGGCATGGAGATCGCCCGCCGGTTCGCGCATCTGACCTATCGCGGCGAGGAAGAGCTCGACACCCGGTTCGCCAACGATCCGCAGGACGGTGAGGACCCCGCCGTCGGCGGCCGCTACGCCGTGCAGAGCTATCTGGAGCATCAGGGCCGAAAGCTGGTGTCGCGGTTCGACGCCGGCACGTACGTGGCGCTCACCGAGGCGCTGTCGGGTCACGACGTCGGTCGCGGCCGCGGAGGTGTCGAGCCCGCCTTGCGTGGCTGCCCGGTGCCCGCGGTGGTCGGCGGCATCACCTCGGATCGGCTCTACCCCCTGCGGCTGCAGGAGGAGCTGGCCGAATTGCTGCCGGGCTGTGCCGGTTTGGATGTCGTGGACTCGATCTACGGGCATGACGGCTTTCTGGTGGAGACGGACGCGGTGTACAAGCTGATCCGCCGAACGCTGGAGCTGGCATCTCGGTGAGCGGGTCGGAGCACGATCGCTCGCTGTCGTTCGGCGCGGAAGCCGCGGCATACGAACGCGGTCGGCCGTCGTATCCGCCCGAGGCGATCGACTGGCTGTTGCCGTCGGATGCCTCCAAGGTGCTCGACCTCGGCGCGGGCACGGGCAAGCTGACCACTCGCCTTGTCGAGCGCGGTCTCGACGTCGTGGCGGTCGACCCGATCCCGGAAATGCTTGAGCTGCTGAGCAGTTCGCTGCCCGAGACGCCCGCACTGCTCGGCACCGCCGAGGAGATCCCGCTGCCCGACGACAGCGTGGACACCGTGCTGGTGGCCCAGGCATGGCACTGGTTCGACCCCGATCGCGCGGTCAAGGAGGTGGCGCGCGTGTTGCGCCCCGGGGGCCGGCTCGGTCTGGTGTGGAACACCCGCGACGAGCGGCTGGGCTGGGTGAAAGACCTCGGCCGCATCATCGGCCAAGAGCACGACCCGTTCAGCAACACCGTGGCGCTGCCCGAACCGTTCACCGGTGTCGAACGCCATCAGGTCGAGTGGACGAGTTACCTGACCCCGCAAGCTCTCATCGACCTGGTCGCGTCGCGCAGCTACTGCATCACGTCACCGGAGAAGGTGCGCACCAGGACGCTGGACCGGGTGCGCGAGCTGTTGGCGACCCATCCGGCACTGGCCAACTCGACGGGGCTCGCGCTGCCGTACGTCACGGTGTGCATCCGCGCTTCGCTGGCCTGAGCGTCGGCCTGTTCCGCGACCAGCCCTGGCTCACGTTCGGCAGCGGGTAACCGAACCAGCGCGTGAGAGCGATCCGCAGAGCGTCGGCCCCCGCGTCGTCGAATCGCTCAGCGGCCCAGGCGACATACCCGTCGGGCCGGACGAGCATGGCCGCAGCGGGCCGCTCCTGCGCCGATGCGGTGATCGGGTCGACACGCTTGACCCACGGCTCGCCGACCGCCGCAGCAACCCCGCCGTCGAGGTCCAGCAGCACCGCATGGCCGCGGTGCAGGAGTTCGGCGAGGCGACGGCCGTCAGTCAGCGTCAGCTCCGGCGCCATCCGCCCTGACAGCGGATGGTCGTCGCCGACCTCGTAGCGCACGTCCGAGCCGGCCAGCAGATCTGCGAGATGCTGTGAGACACCGCGCTGTTGGGACAGCTCGCCGAACAGTGTCCGCAGCGCTTCGACGTCGGGTCCAGGCGCCGAGAGCGCGAGCTGAGCCTGCGAATGCATCATCACCCGTTCGCCGACCGGATAACGCTCGGACTCGTAGGTGTCGAGCAGATCGTCGACGTGCCAGCCGCTTACGACGGCCGCCAGCTTCCAGCCGAGGTTGACCGCATCGGCCAACCCCAGGTTCAGGCCCGGCCCTCCCATCGGCGAATGGACATGCGCCGCGTCGCCGAGCAGCAGCACCCGGCCGGCCCGGTAGCGGTCGGCCTGACGCGAGTTGATGTTCTCGAGCCGCCGAAGGGCGTGCGGGCCCGCCGATTTCGGTGTGTCCAACGGCACGTCCACCCCGATGAGACGGCGGACGCTGGCGCGCAACTCGTCGAGCGTCATGTCGTCGGCGCTTTGACTGGCCCTGCCGTATTCGATGGTGCCCAGCAGCGGGCGGTCGGGCTCGAGCGGGAAGAGGATGATGCTTCCGCGTTCGAAGCGGTTGTAGCCGAACCTCAGGCGGCCGAAGCCGGGAATGTCGTATCCCTGGCCGGGAACGAGGAACTCGTCGGGCAGTCCGACATGGGCGACGCGGCTCTCGATCGGCGACGTGTGCCCGGGGAATCCGATCCCCGCACGCTTGCGGACGAAGCTGCGGCCGCCGTCGGCGCCGACCAGATAGCGCGTGCGCAGTTCGTAGGGCCGCCCGTCCCCCGCGACCGTCACCGCAACGGACTCGGTACCCGGTTCCAGGTCGACCAGCTCGTGCCCCCACCGGATGTCGACACCGAGCCCGCGTGCGTGCTTCTCCAATAGCCGCACCAGCCGCGGCTGCGGAATTAGCAACGCATGCATCGGGTTCGGTTCGATGTCGAGAAAGTTCAGCGCCATCCCTGCGAATGGCCAGCCGCCTGCGGGGCGCGGGGGTCCCTCGTCACCGCCGAAAGCGTGGTAGAGCCCACGCATGTCGAGTTGCCGGATCGCCTGGCCCACAAGGCCGTTGGCCTTGGGCTCGTCACTCGGACCCGGGAGCCGGTCGAGCACCACGGGGCGCACACCCGCGAGCGCGAGCTCGCACGCCAGCAGCAGTCCGTTGGGGCCGGCTCCGCTGATGACGACGCTATCGACGGTCACGACGTGCTCGGATCCGGTAGTCCCGCGGCCACTTCCGCGAACCCCGCACGGATCAGCGTGGTGATCGGCACCGGCGGATCGGCACGCACGTAGATCTCGGTTGCCGCGTCGCCGACGGCGCGCACGACGGCCGCGACGAGCCGCGGGTACATGTCGCGCTGCGGATCGGTTGCCGTGCGCTCGGCGACCACCTCCATCCACTCATCGAACAACTCCCTCGAAACCGCGTCGCGAATCTCGGGTCGCATCAGAAGTTTTCGTATCTCGGCGAACTCTTCACGACTGGGTATCCGGCGCTCCGCGCCGTCGACGTCGCTCATGTCCTCTTCCAGCGGTGCGAGCACGGACTCGGTGATAGACGTCCACAGCGGCTCGTCGGCGGGCCGGTCGCGCAGCACGGCGATGCTGCGCCGCAGCCGTTGGGTCTGACGGTAGGCCAGTGCCTCGTACTTCCCGCTGAAGTAGTTGTTGAAGGTGCGCAGTGATACGCCCGCGAGGTCGGCGATCGCCTCGCGGGTCACACCATCGAATCCACGCTCCAACGCGAGCTTGAGCGCGGCGTCGCTCAGCGCGCGCCTCGTGTCGAGCTTCTTGCGCTCCCGGAGTCCGGCCATACGAACACGGTAACCACAAACTTGCCTACTGTGCAAGATTGCATGCCGGGCAATTTCCTGTGAGTCAGCTGGTACCCAACGGGTCGATGGTCCACGCGATGTAGAGCATGGTGGCGCTGACGATCGCGGTCGTGACGAAGTCGACGCCGCGACTGCGCACCGCGAGCAGTCCGGCACGGTCATCGCTCAGCAGCAGCCGCAACGCCGCCGCCACGCCGACCCCGATCGCCATCACGAGCGCGCCCCGCCGCCAATAGCCCGCGACCACCAGGACGAACGCGGCGGCGAAGATCAGGCCGACCGACCAGAACGGCCATTGGCCGGCGAAAACCTTGCGCGCGAACTCCTTTGGCGTCACGTCGCGGCCAGTACCTCCGCGCGCTCGACCACATTCGTCAGCAGGAACGCGCGCGTCAGCGGACCCACACCGCCCGGATTGGGTGACACATGGCCCGCGACATCCCATACGTCAGGGTGGACATCACCGACAAGCTTGCCGTTCTCGTCGCGGCTGACCCCGACGTCGACGACGGCCGCGCCGGGCCGAACCATCTCGGCGGTCACCATGTGCGGCATGCCCGCCGCGGCGATGATGATGTCCGCCTCGCGGGCCAACTCCGGCAGGTGACGAGTTGCGGTGTGGCACAACGTGACCGTCGCGTTCTCGGAGCGTCGGGTCAACAGCAGCCCGAGCGGGCGTCCGACGGTTACTCCGCGACCGATGACCACGACGTGAGCGCCGGCGATCTCCACCTCGTAGCGGCGCAGCAGGTGCACGATCCCCCGCGGGGTGCACGGCAGCGGGGCCGGCTCGTTGAGCACCAGGCGACCCAGGTTGGTCGGGTGCAGGCCGTCGGCGTCCTTGCCCGGGTCGATGCGCTCCAAGGCGGAGTTCTCGTTGAGGTGTTTGGGCAGCGGAAGCTGGACGATGTAACCGGTGCACTCGGGGTTGGCGTTGAGCTCGTCGATCGTCTCGTCGAGCGTGGCCTGGCTGATGTCGGCGGGCAGGTCGCGGCGGATCGAGTTGATTCCGACCTTCGCACAGTCGGAGTGCTTGCCGCGTACGTAGGCGTGGGAGCCGGGGTCGTCGCCGACGAGCACCGTGCCCAGTCCGGGCGTGCGTTCGGCCGCGGTCAGCGCCGCGACCCGCTCCTTGAGGTCGACGAAGATCTCGTCGCGCGTGGCCTTACCGTCCAGTGTGATCGCACCCACGGGTCTCAGTCTGGCATGCTCGCTTTCTATGAACACTCAGCCCAATGTGTTCACCCCGGCCAAACTCGGCCCGGTGACGCTGCGCAACCGGATCATCAAGGCGGCGACGTTCGAGGCATCGACGCCGAACGCGCTCGTCACCGACGAGTTGATCAACTATCACCGGCTGCCCGCCGCAGGCGGGGTCGGCATGACGACGGTCGCCTACTGCGCGGTGGCCCCCGGCGGACGCACCGACGGCTGGCAGATCTGGATGCGGCCGGAGGCCGTGCCGGGATTGACGAGGCTGACCGAAGCGATCCACGCCGAGGGCGCGGCGATCAGCGCGCAGATCGGACACGCGGGACCGGTCGCCAACGCACGGACCAACAAGGCCAAGGCGCTGGCGCCGGTGCGCTTCTTCAACCCGCTCTCGATGCGGTTCGCCAAGAAGGCCACGCGCGACGACATCCGCGAGGTCACCGAGGCGCACGCCAACGCCGCGTGCCTGGCGATCGAATCCGGGTTCGACGCGGTCGAGATCCACCTCGGCCACAACTACCTCGCCAGCTCGTTCCTGAGTCCGCTGCTCAACCGCCGCACCGATGAGTTCGGCGGCTCGCTGGAGAATCGGGCCAAGGTCGCGCGCGGCGTCGTTCGGGCCGTGCGCCAGGCCGTCGCAAAGAAGGGCAACCCGATCGCGGTGACGGCCAAGCTCACCATGTCCGACGGCGTGCGCGGTGGCATCACCGTCGAGGAGGCGTTGCAGACAGCGAAGTGGCTGGAAGAGGACGGCGGATTGGACGCCATCGAACTGACCGCGGGTAGCTCGCTCGTCAACCCGATGTACCTGTTCCACGGCGATGCACCGGTCAAGGAGTTCGCCAACGCCTTCAAACCGCCGATCCGGTGGGGCATCCGGATGACCGGCAAGAAGTTCCTGCGCGAGTACCCCTACCGCGAGGCGTTCCTGTTACGCCATGCCCGGCAGTTCCGCGCCGAGCTGAAGCTGCCGCTGATCCTGTTGGGCGGCATCACCAATCGCGAAACGATGGACCTGGCGATGGCCGAAGGCTTCGACTTCGTGGCAATGGGCCGCGCTCTGCTGGCCGAACCGGATCTGCTGAACCGCATCCAGGCGGACAGCTCGGTGCGGTCGATCTGCGATCACTGCAACAAGTGCATGCCGACGATCTACAGCCACACCCATTGCGTGCTGACGGGGGCGCCAGACAACTATCAGCCGTCGACGGCGGGCCGCGGTTCGACGTAGGCCACCATCGGTTCGGTGACCAACACTCGGTCGTCCGCGCTCACGACGAGTTCCTTCGCCGAGAACGTATAGGTGGCTCCGTCGTTCTCGGCGGTGAACACCCCGTCGGTCTTTTCGATCGCCGGGGCGGTCAGCACCAGGCCGTCCTTCATCCGCACACCGCGGTACTCGTGGCTGCCACCCCGCTCGCAGATCGCCACGAGCGCGAACTGGGTGCGGCCGAAAGCCACTGGCTGCCACGGCGCCTCGCACCGGGCCTTCGAATCGACGAACCCGCGGTCGTCGATGGCGATCGCGCTCTGCGCGTCGACCGTCGGCGCCAGGAACGCCGCGGCGAGGCAAAGCCCAGCAATGCCGACGACCACGAAAGGCGCCCGAGACACCATGCCCTATGGTGACCACGTTTCACCACCAACCGCGCGCGACTCGCCGGATGACCGGCAAACTTTCGTCAGTCGCCCGGTACGAGGGCCTCGGCGCACTCGGTGACGATCGCATCCGCGCTTGCCGGAATCGCCGTCCCCGCCAGCAGGTGTCGGCGCACGACGGCATAGGGGATGTCGATCACCGCCGCGTTCACCCGGTCGCCGTCGGCGTGCAGTCCGGACAGCAGGCGCCGCAAGCGCCGGTGCAGGCGGCGCCTTCTTTCGTGCAACTCGGGGGGCCACTCGGCGGCGCACAGCGCATCGGCACCCGCGAGCAGAACCGCCGCCTCGGTGCGGTGGTCGCGACACCATTGGACCGTGTGACGGGCGCCCGCAACACATCGCGCGCGTGTGTCGCCCGGACCATTCAGCGCCGCCGCGAACCCTTCACCGAAACGCTCCTCGGTGCGCATCCACAGTTCCCCGCACAGCGCCGCCCGACCCGAAAACCGGTGATACATCGACCCGCTCGGCGCCCCCGCCGCACGCGCCACCGCGGACACGGTCACCGCGGCGGGCCCCTGCTCGGCGAGCAGTGCCGCGGCGGCGTCCAGGAGAACGTCGGCGCTGAAGCGCGCGGGCCTCGGCATTGCCACAGCCTATAATAGAGACTAATCTCTAATACTCAAGGAGGTAGTCGTGTCCACTTCCATCGACGTCGCCCGGCGGTTGTACGGCGCGCTCGCACGTGCCGACGGTCCAGCGCTCTTCCAATTGTTGACCGACGATTTCATCGGCACCGTCAGCGCCGGCATGCCACACGGTGTCGGCGGACGGCATCACGGTCCGGCCGACATGATCGCCGGGGTCTGGGGCCGCATCGGAGCGCTGTACGACATGCACGTCGACCCGTCCGAGTATCTGGCGGTCGACGACGATCGCGTCGTGGTCATCGGCCGGTACTGGGGTCCCGCCCAAGACTGCCGAAGCACCGTCGACGCAGCGTTCGCACACGTCATCACCACACGCGAGGACCGCATCGCGGCGCTGCATCAGATCACCGACACCGCAAGGTGGAACATTCCCCGGCCGTGACCGCGTAGTCGGACCTCCGCCTCCGACGTCCCTACCGTTAGAGTTGGCGTCGATGAGCCGACCCGCCCCACCCGCGCTGACCGTTCGGTACGACGGATCGACCCGGACCTTCGCGGCGGGAAATGACGTCGTCGTCGGCCGTGACCTCCGCGCCGACGTTCGTATCGCCCACCCCCTTATCTCGCGTGCGCATTTGGTGTTGCGCTTCGATCAGGGCCGCTGGGTCGCGATCGACAACGGCAGCCTCAACGGGATGTTCGTCAACAACCGCCGCGTCCCGGCGGTCGACATCTCCGACGGTCAGACGGTCAACATCGGCAATCCCGACGGTCCGCGGCTGACGTTCGAGGTCGGCCGCCACCAGGGTGCGGTGGGCCGCACACCGACGGTGGCCGTGCCGATCGCCAACAACCGGCCGACGGGCAACTACCCCACGGCTCCGCCGCCGCATGTCTCGGGTCCCCACACCGGGCGGCCGTACGGGCCACCGCCGGGTCAGGGGCGTCAGCCACCGACCTATCCGAGTGCGCCTCCCCCGCCGCGGTATCCGAGCACGCCGCAGCCGGCTGCGTATACGAGCCCCCAGCGGCCCGCGCGGCAGCCCATGTCCTCACCTGCGCTCGAGTCGGCGACGATGATGGGCCCGACGGCCGCGCCGCGCTCGAGCGAAAGCAACCTCGCCACGAGCATGCTCAGGATCCTGCGGCCCGGAAGCCGGCCTACCGACAACGTGCCCGGCGCGGTCAAGATCGGGCGCGCCACCGACAACGACATCGTCGTGCCCGATGTGCTGGCGTCGCGTCACCACGCCACCCTGGTGCCGACGGCCGACGGGACCGAGATCGTCGACAACCGCAGCATCAACGGCACGTTCGTCAACGGTGCACGGGTCGAGTCGGCGCTGCTTCGCGAGGGCGACACGGTCACGATCGGCAACATCGACCTCGTCTTCTCGGACGGCACGCTGGTCCGTCGCACCGAGACCGAGGCCGCGACCCGCACCGGCGGGCTCGAGGTGCACGGCGTCACGTGGACCATCGAGAACAACAAGACGCTGCTGAACAACATCTCGATCGCCGCGCGGCCCGGCACCCTGACCGCCGTGATCGGCCCTTCGGGCGCAGGCAAGTCGACGTTCGCGCGATTGGTCGCGGGCTATACCCATCCGACGACGGGCACGGTGACGTTCGAGGGTCACAACGTGCACGCCGAGTACGCCTCGCTGCGCTCGAGAATCGGGATGGTGCCGCAGGACGACGTCGTCCATGGTCAGCTGACCGTGCGCCAGGCGCTGATGTACGCCGCGGAACTGCGCCTGCCGCCGGACACCACGAAGGCGGACCGCGAACAGGTCGTCATGCAGGTGCTCGAGGAACTCGAGATGACCAAGCATCTGGAGACCCGTGTCGACAAGCTCTCCGGCGGCCAGCGCAAGCGGGCCTCGGTGGCGCTCGAACTGCTGACGGGCCCGTCGCTGCTGATCCTCGACGAGCCGACGTCGGGCCTGGACCCCGCCCTGGACCGCCAGGTCATGACGATGCTGCGGCAGTTGGCCGACGCCGGCCGCGTCGTGCTGGTCGTCACGCACTCGCTGACCTACCTCGACGTCTGCGACTCGGTGCTCCTGCTGGCGCCGGGCGGTAAGACCGCGTTCTACGGCCCGCCCAGCCAAATCGGCCCGTCGATGGGCACGACCAACTGGGCCGACATCTTCAGCAGCGTGGCCAGCGATCCCGACGCAGCCAACCAGCGCTTCCTGTCTCAGCACGGGCCCCCACCGCCGGCGCCACCCACCGAGGAGCCGTCCGATCTGGGCAGCCCCACCAGTACGAGCGTGCGGCGACAGTTCTCGACGATCGCGCGGCGCCAGGTGCGACTGGTGATCTCCGATCGCGGCTACTTCGCGTTCCTGATGCTGCTGCCGTTCATCATGGGCGTGCTGTCGCTCTCGGTGCCCGGTGACGTCGGGTTCGGTGTCCCGGTGCCCGCGATGCAGGGCGGTGCCGCACCCAACGAGCCGGGTCAGATCCTGGTCATGCTCAACGTCGGCGCCATTTTCATGGGCACGGCGCTGACCATTCGGGCACTGATCGGTGAGCGGGCGATCTTCCGTCGCGAGCAGGCCGTCGGATTGTCCACCACCGCATACCTTTTGGCGAAGGTGTTCGTGTTCACGCTGTTCGCGATCGTGCAGTCGGCGATCGTCACGGTGATCGCGATCATCGGCAAGGGCTGGGGCCCCGGCGCGGTGGACAGCGGCTCGCTGCTCGGTAACCGCAGCATCGAGTTGTTCGTCGACATCGCGGTGACGACGGTGGCCGCGGCGATGGTCGGGTTGGCGCTCTCGGCGTTGGCCAGATCCAACGAACAGATCATGCCGCTGCTGGTCGTCGCGATCATGTCGCAGCTGGTGTTCTCGGGCGGCATGATCCCGGTGACGGACCGGATCGTGCTCGATCAGATGTCCTGGTTCACGCCTGCCCGTTGGGGTTTCGCGGCGTCCGCCTCGACCATCGACCTCATCCGGCTGGTGCCGGGCCCGCTGACACCCAACGACCGGCACTGGGACCACACGTCCGGGACATGGCTCTTCGACATGGCCATGCTCGCGCTCATCTGTGTCGGCTATACGACGTTCGTGCGCTGGCGGATCCGGCTGAGCAGCAGCTAGCGCAGCGTGCCGGAGACGACGGCCTCGGCGGTGAACGTCACGCCCCGATCGGTCCCGTCGTCATCATCGGGCCACGCCACCGCCGCGGTGCCCGAGATCGCAACGGTGGCACCGGTCGTGAAGTCGATGAACAGAACGGCCGCCGCGGGATCGACCGCGATGTTGCCCAGGCTGTTGAACATGTTGTTTCCGGGATAGTCGGGCCACCACAGCCGGCTGCCCTCGACCCTGACGAAACCCGGTGGGCCGCCCCGGTGCGACGCGTCGACGCCGCGGGTCGGATGCTCGGTGCCGAGGAAGAACGTGTCCGCCCGGGTGATGAGCGCCGTCTGTGACGGTTGCAGCTTGTCCGAGCGGATGTACCCGTGCGGCGGCGCAGACGGTTGCACGGGGGAAAGATCGCGCGGCTGGATGTATCTCGGGCAGTTGCCGAACGCCTGGTCGACGTCGACGGTCAGGCCGTCGGCGGTCACGTCGCTGACGATGCCGTTGACCCGGACGCGTCGGCGCGAGGCGAAGTCGATGGCCAGCATGCCGATCGGCTGGCCCGCGGCGAGGCCGTGCAACGGGTCCCCGGGATCCGGCCGGACCGCAATTCGAAGAGTGCGATCGTGCGCCTCGAGAAAGCCGGCCCGGGCGTGCAACGGGGATGTCCATAGTCGGCCGTCGTCTCCCCTGGCCGTCACGACGGCGAACTCCCGGACTGACAGAAACATGCCGATGCTGCCGTTCAGGTCCGGCGCGGCCAGCATCCCCCTGCCCAGCCGCGCGGCCTCTGCCATGACGCCGGCGCGCGCCTGTACGGCTAGTTCGCCTTCGTGGAAGCCGTTCTGGCTGACGGCACTCATGCACTACGAAACCCGTGTGCGCGGTGCTTATTCCCCGTGGATGTTCGGGCCGTGGGCGGCGGCGTAGGCCAGTGCCTGGTCGACGTCGATCTTCACGCCCTTGACGCTCGCGGTGGCCCACAGCGACGCATCGGTTCGGGCGCCGCGCAGGTCCGCGTCGTCCAGCCGGAGGTTCTGCACCCGCGCGCCGGCCAGATCCGCGCCGCGCAGCACCGCCTTGCGCAGATCGGCGTCGACCAGGCTGGCCTCGCGCATCCGACAGCCGGCGAGGTCAACACCGCGCAGGTCGCAGCCGCCCAGGACGGCCAGTGTCAGGTCTACGTCGACCAGCGTCAACGGCCGCAGCCGGGCGCCTGTGAAGACCGACCCCAGCATGCTGCACTGCCGAAACATGCTGTGGTGCAGCGTCGCTCGTTCGAACCGGCAGTTACGGAAGGCAGAGCCTTCGTGTTCGGATTCGGTGAGGTCGACACCGCGGAAGTCGCATTCGTCGAACACGACGCGTTGGGTGCGCAACCGGCTGAGGTCGTCGTCGCGAAAGTCGCGGCCGGTGAATTCCTCGTCGTTCCAAGATGCTTCGTCGGGAGGCACTCGATCAACCAGGCAGGCTGACGAGCGCGTACTCGGTGATCGCGATCAACGCGGCCTTGGCGGACTGACGGTCGCGCGCGTCGACGGTGATCACCGGAATATGCTCGGCCAACGCCAGCGCCTTACGCACGGCTGACACCGGATGCCTTGGCGCACCGTCAAATTGGTTGATCGCGATCAGGAACGGCAGTTTGCGCGCCTCGAAGAAGTCGACCGCGGCGAAGCTGTCCTGCAGGCGACGCACGTCGACGAGGACGATCGCCCCGATCGCCCCGCTGACGAGGTCGTCCCACATGAACCAGAACCGACGCTGACCGGGCGTGCCGAACAGGTACAACACCAGGTCGTCGGCCAGGGTGATGCGGCCGAAGTCCATCGCCACCGTCGTGGTGTTCTTCTGCGGTGTGGCCTCCAGTCCGTCGAGGCCCGCCGACGCAGTGGTCACCAGGGCCTCGGTCCGCAGCGGCATGATCTCGGAGACCGCGCCGACGAACGTCGTCTTGCCGGCGCCGAAGCCGCCGGAGATGACGATCTTCGTTGCGGATGAGCGCTCCTCAGAGTGCCTTGAGGCCACGCAGTGTCCTTCCTATCAGCTCACGTTTCTCGTCGACGGTGCTCGACTCGCCCAGGGTGCTGCGCACCGCCACATAACCCTGCGTCACAAGATCCCCGATCAGCACCCGCGCCACGCCGAGCGGCAACGACAACTTTGCGGCGATCTCGGCGACGGACGGGTGGTTGACGCCCATCGCCAGGATCTGCCCGCGCGCGTCGTTCCCCGGCCAGCGCGGCGGCTTGGCCGAATCAAGCGTCTCGATCGGCGCTTCCAGCGGGAGGTGGACCCGGGAATGGGTGCGACCCGCGGTCAGGATGTACGGCCGGACCAGGCTCGGTTCTTCGGCGACGTCGCCATCCCACTGGTCCATGGGCGGCTCACGAACGCGCAGGTGCGCGTCGCCGCGCCGACTGGACGACGGTGCCCACCCGTTCGACCAGCACCGCCATCTCGTAGCCGATCTGGCCGATATCGCAGTTGCGCGCCGCCAGGGTGGCCAGGTTGGAGCCGTCGCCGACCCGCATGAGCAGCAGGTAGCCGTTCTCCATCTCGACCACCGACTGCAGCACGTGACCGCCCTCGAACAGCTGCGCTGCGCCGGTCGAAAGGCTGGCCAGTCCGGATGCCACGGCCGCGAGTTGGTCGGCGCGTTCGGTGGGAATGTGCTCGCTGGCCGCCATCAGCAGCCCGTCGGCGGACACCAGCACGGCGTGGGTCACCCCGGACACCTCGCGGGCGAATTTCGACACCAGCCAGTCGAGTGAGTCACGCTGCGTTGATCGCGACGCGTGGGTCATTCGGTATCGGTTCCTCTGGTCTCTCGTGCGTGCGATCGTGCGGCGTGCACCCCGCCGAAGTGGCTGCTGATGCTGGCCCGAACGGCTTCGGGATCGCGGTGCGGGGCTCCCGGTTCGGCGCCGACCTCAGCCGCCGATGCTACCTCTGCGGTGTCTGGGGCGCCGGGCACGAGGCGGGCACCGGGGGTGCGCACGGGGAGCCCCTCGTCGGTGACGTCGGTGACCGGCACCTCGTCGGCGGCGGCGGCGACCGACCAGCCGTGGTCCCAGACCGACTCCCAATTCAGGTCCTCGCTGTTGGCGAGTTCGGTCGGGTCGACCAGCCATTCGGAGAGCATGCTCTGGTAGATCGAGTCGTCGGAATCGGCCTCCGTCGTCGCCTGGGTGCGGGCAGCGAAGAAGCTGGACGTATCCGTCGGCCGAGCGGCCGGTTCGGGCTCGTCCGGTTCCTCGTCGAAGACGGTCGCGATGCCGCTGGCGCCGGGATCGCGCTGCGGAAGCGCCGATAAGTTCGGGTGTTCCTGCTCGGGCTCGGGCTCGAGTTCGCGCTCGACGTGCTCCTCGTCGAGGGCTAGCGCCGTCGCGATGCCGGCATGAGCGTCGGCGGGTGTCGCGTACTCGGGCGCGCTGTACTGATGCGGTTCCCCGGGCCGCCGGAGCAACTCCGTCGGCACGTAAACCCCCGCGGCGGTGCCCGAATCCGGTTCGCCGCCGATCGTCGAACGCAGCCGGACCACCAGCCCGTGCTGGGCGGCGAGGCGACCCACCACGAACAACCCCATATGCCGGGCGGTGTACGGGTCCACCTGACCGCCGGACTGTAGGCGGGTGTTGGCGACCCGCAGATCCGACTCGGTCATGCCGAGGCCGATGTCGCTCACCTCGATGACCAGCCCGCCGTTGGCGGTGTGCACGGCAGACACCCGCACCTGCGAGATCGGTGGCGAATACCGCAGCGCGTTGTCCAGCAGCTCGGCCAGCAGATGCACCAGATCGCCGGCGACGGCTCCGCTGACCTCGCTGTCGGGCACCGTCGCGATCACCACTCGCGTGTAGTCCTCGACCTCGGACGCCGCGGCGTTGATCACCGCCGACACCGGGACCGGTTCGGCTTGTTCGCGAGGCACTTTCGCGCCCGACAGCACCAACAGGTTCGCGCCGTTGCGGCGCATCCGAGCGGCCAGGTGATCCAGCCGGAACAGGCTCTCCAGTCGCTCGGGATCCTCCTCGTTGCGTTCCAGCCGGTCGATCAGCGCCAGCTGTTGGTCGACCAGCGAGCGGCTGCGCCGCGACAGAGTCTCGAACATGTCGCCGATCTGCAGCTGCAACCGCGACTGTTCGGCGGCGAGGAACACGGCCTGCTCGTGCAATTCGTCGACGGCATGCGCGACCTGACCCACCTCTTCGGTGGTGTGCACCGGGATAGGCGTGATCTGCGAGGCGTCACCGCCGGCGCGCACCCGCTCGATCTCCGCGCTCAGGTCCTCGTGGGCGACCTTGAGAGCGCTGTCGCGCAGACGTCGCAAGGGGAGCACCAGGCTGCGCGCCACCAGCGCCACGATGATCAGGGCGAGCAGCAGCGCCACGCCGACGATGATCGCGTCGCGGATCAGCGTGGTGCGCTGCGCATCGGCACGGTCCTGGACGGCCGAGGTGACCGCCGGCGTCGTGCGCTCGATGACCTCGCGCGCGATCTGCTCGGTGGCGGCCACCGACGCCAGCAACTCGGGGTTGTTCACCAGCGGCACCGCCAGGTCGGTCATCAACGCCATCCGCTTGACGAACTCGGCCTGCAACTTCTGCGCGTCCGGCGATCCGACCCCGAGCACCTGGTTCATCCCGAACAGCGTCGACGGCTCGGTGCCGGCCAGCGCGATCACCGCGGTCCTCAACTCCGGCTCGGGCAGCTCGGCGCCGCGGGTCAGCGCGAGTGTCTGCATCGTCATCTGGCCGCGCGCCCCGATCGCGCGGGCCAGGCCGACGGTCTCCGCGCGGATGCGTTCGTCGTCGACGCGGACCGAGCCGGTCACCGCATCTTCGGCCGGCAGCAGCAGCAACGCGTACGCCTGGATGGTGTCACGCAACCCGATACTGTTCGCGGCGACCTTCTCCACCAGGATCTGGCCGCCGTTGGTCATCGTGGTGATGGCCTGGCGGACGTCGGGCGCGACGTCGGTGTCGTCGAGGCGGCGCTGCAGATTCCGGCGGCTGTCGTCGTAGCGCGTCAACGCCGTCTGGATGTCGCCGCCTGTCGAGCCGGCGAGCATCGTGCCTTCCAGCGCCGCCATGTAGCCCTCGATCGCGGGCACCATCTCGGCGCGGTCGGCGGCGCGGCGCAGATCGGATTCCGCGGTCACGTCGGCGCGGATGCGCAGGCCGCCGAACGTCGCGGCGACGATCAGCGGCACCAGCACGATCGCGAGCACTTTCCACCGGACAGGCCAGTTGGACAGCGCCCACCGCGAGGGCTTCTTGACGGGTGGCTCCGGTTTGCGGTCGAAATCGATCAGTGCGCTCATCGGCGCACGCCCGCTCGCTGGGCCGGTGGTTTCAACGTCAGCGTCGGCGCGTCATGCATCAGACTTCCCACTGATTTCTCGTGATATGCCCTCCCGGCGGGCGCATTCCGGCCCTGGCAATTGGACGAGTATGCCAGCGATGCGCGGCCGAATCCACCGTTCTTACCGAACGGACAGAGTCCATAAACGCAGGTGGAATGCGGTGTGAGGATACCGAGCGAATACCGGAACCCGATCGTGATGCGGCGTCCGTTTACGCCGGGCGAAGGAGCGCCACCATGAAGTCGGACTCGGCGGTGAACGGCCGCAGATCCCACGTGGACAACAGCAGGTCGGGCGCGAATCCGGCGGTCGAGGCGTCGTCGAGGAAGTCGTCGAACGCGTAGTCGCGGCCGGCGCCGAAGCCGATCACGGCCCGCCCGTCGTCCTTGAGGTGCGCGCGCAGCCGAGACAGCACCAGGCCACGGGTGCTCGGGGCAAGGAACGTCATCACGTTGCCCGCCGAAACGATCACGTCGAACGGTTCGGCGATGCCGCGTGCGGGCAGGTCGAGTTCGGCGAGATCGCCGACGAGCCAGTGCGGGCCGGGGTGGTCCTGTTCGGCGGCCTCGATCAGGGCGGGGTCGACGTCGACGCCGACGACGCGGTGTCCGACGGTGGCAAGGTAGCCGCCCAGCCTGCCGGGTCCGCAACCGGCGTCAAGGATGTGCGCGCGGCGCGGCACCATCGCGTCGACCAGACGGGCCTCCCCCGCCAGGTCGTCGCCCGCGCGCGCCATGGCGCGGAAGCGCTCGATGTACCACTGCGAGTGGCCGGGGTCGGCCGCCACCTTCTGCATCCAGAGGCTTTCCGCGACCATGCGAGCATTATCCCTTCGCCCCGGGAGCGTTCTCCCCGCCCTCGGCGTTGCGAGTTCCCCAAGCGTGGCTGGGCTTCACGAAATGTCAGAACTCGTAGCCATGATGAGCCCAAAATTCCGGCATGAGCGACTACCTGCTGGTCCATGGCGCGTTCAACAGCGGCTGGGTTTGGGACGCCGTAGCCGAGCAGCTGCGGGCCGGTGGCCACCGGGTACACGTCGTGAAACAACTGCCGAGCGGTGGTAGCAATCCGGCAGTGCTCGGTGACCTCAGCGCGGATGCCGATCATGTACGGCAGGTGCTAATGACTACAGCTGAGCCTCTTGTGCTGGTTGGCCATTCGTACGGTGGGATGGTGATAACCGAGTTCGCCGACCATCCCAAGGTGCGGCACAGCGTGTACCTCACTGCGCTCTGGCCGAAGCGCGGACAGTCAGTCCTGAACCAACTCGGCGATGTGCTACCCAACGTGTTTGTCCGGCGAGAGGACGGCGCGATGGAGATGACCGATGACTTTGAACTGGCCTGGGAGTCGTTCTGCCCCGATCTTGACCGCCATCGAAGTCAGATGGTTCTGTCACGCTTCGTGCTTCAATCGGCTGCGTCGTATTCTTCTCCGAGCATGGCGCGAGAACGGACGCATTCGGCGACTTACGTTATTTGCACTCAGGAATCAGCGAACTCGGTGGCTGCGCAGGAAGCGTGGTCGGCGAACGCCGACCGCGTCGTTCGAATATCTGCCGGGCACATGGTGCAGCTTTCTCGGCCCCGTGAGCTGGCCGATGTGCTCGAACGGATCTGACCCGTCGAATGTTCCATGTCCTCTTCTTTTCACCGCGCATCGCGCCCAATACGGGCAACGCGATCCGGATGGTGGCCGCGACCGGCTGCGAACTGCATCTGGTGGAACCGATGGGATTCGATCTGTCCGAGCCGAAGCTGCGGCGGGCCGGACTGGACTACCACGACCTGGCTTCGGTAACCGTTCACAGCGACCTGGCCGCGGCGTGGTCCGCTTTGGCGCCCGAGCGGGTCTTCGCGTTCACCGCGCACGCGACCACGTCGTTCACCGACATCGCGTACCGGCCGGGTGACGTGCTGATGTTCGGGCCGGAGCCCACAGGGTTGGACGACACGACGCTGGCCGATCCGCACATCACCGCGCAACTGCGCATACCAATGCTGGGCGGCCGACGCTCGCTGAATCTGTCGAACGCGGCCGCCGTCGCGGTGTACGAGGCCTGGCGTCAGCACGGGTTCGGCGGCGCGATCTGATCACCACGTGTTGAAGTGCGCGATCTGCTCGACGGGCAACCGCTTGGCCGGGCGGAAGTCTGTGCCCTTCGTATAGGCGATCGGGAAGAGCCCACCCTGGCTGTACTGGTCGTGCGGGATGCCGAGTATGTCGGCGGCCTGCTTCTCGCCCTCGCCGAGCAGATGCAGTGTGGTCCACGCGGAGCCGAGTCCGCGTGAGCGCAACGCCAGCATGTAACTCCACGCCGCGGGCAGCAGTGAACCCCAGAAGCTGGCGCTGACGGCACCGGGCACACCGTCGCACCGCCCCTCGAGGCACGGGATCAGCAGCCACGGCGCCCTTTCCATGTTCTCGGCGAGGTATTCGGCCGACGACACCACGGCCTGGCGCCGCTCTCCGCGGCTGTCGCCCTCGGCGTATTCGGGTTCGGGCATCGTGCGGTACAGCTTCCAGCTGTTGCGGTAGATCTCGGCGAGCGCCTTCTTCTTCTCGGGATCGTCGACGAACACCCACTGCCAAGCCTGGCTGTTCGATCCGGTCGGCGCCTGGATGGCGAGCTCGAGACATTCCAGCAGCACCTCACGCGGCACCGGCTTGTCGAAATCGAGCCGCTTGCGCACCGAACGGGTGGTGGTGAGGACTTCGTCGGCGGAGAGGTTCAAGGTCATTTTCCGAGACTACATTCGCTTCATGGCAGTCAAATTCACCCAGGAGGTCATCGACAGGCTCTCGTCCGACAAGCACGGCTGGTTGACGACGGTGTCCAAGTCGGGACAACCCGTCCCGAAACTGGTGTGGTTCTACTTCGACGGGGCCGACGTGCTCGTCTATACGGAACCGAGCGCGGCGAAGGTCAGGCATGTCCGGGCGCATCCACGGGTCAGCCTGAACTTGGACTCCGACGGGAGCGGGGGCGGGATCATCGTCGTCGGCGGAACCGCAACGGTCGACGCGGAGGGCGCCAATCCCTTGCACGACGAGCGGTACCGAACGAAATACGGCAAGTTCGCGGCCAGCCTCGGTTTCAGCGACGAGTTTTTCGCCGCCTACGACACGCGGCTGAAGATCAGCGTCGACAAGGTCTGGACGACGCCCACCGAGGGTTAACGCGTCGCGTACACGGCCGCTGTTCTCACCGGGCGCACCGCGAGCGCACACAGGCCGACCGCGGCGATCGCCACGAATGCGGCTCTGCCGCCCACCATGTCGACGAGCGCGCCGGCCACGGGCGCGCCGAGTGCTTGTCCGGCCGCGAGCGTGAAGAACGACAGCCCGACGCCCGTCGATGTGCTGTCGGGATACAGCCGTGCGCTCCACAGCAACACCAGACCCGTCAACGCGATGTACGCGCCACCGAACAGCGCCGCGGCCACGACGATTGCGCCGAGGTGGGATGGGGCGACGGCCAACAACACCGTCGCCGCGGCCATCGTTACGGTCGCAGCCACCCAAGCCCACTGCAGGCCGATCCGCTGTACCGCGTCGCCCGCGAGTGCCCCGGCGATGCCCGCCGCGCCGATGACGATCCACAGCACCGACGACCGGGTGGCGTCGGCCCCGCCGACAGAAGTGATCAGGTCGCGACCGAACGTCCACACCGCGACACTGCCCACACCCGTCAGCACCGACGCCAGCAACAAGCCGAAAGTGCCTGGGCGCCAGAACGGATCGACGCGTTTGGCCGCGCGCTGCGAGGAGCGGGGTACAGCCAGGGACACCCATAGCGTCACGGCCGCCGACACCAGCGCGTACACCATCCACGCCGCGCGCCAGTGGCTCAGCAACAGCAGCGCGATCGGCGCCGAAAGCAGCACACCGATTCCCGTGCCGCCGTTGACAACGGTTTGGGCGCGGTCCGCCGTGCTCGGCGGCACGTGTTGAGCGACCGCGGCGGCCAGTGGCGGGGAAACGATCCCGGTGCTGCAGCCGGCGACCAGCACTCCGATCGCCAGAACCCATGCCGACGGCGCCAGTGCAATGATCGAAATGCCCAGTGTGGCAACCACTCCGGCGGCAACCGCAACACCACGCGGCCCGACGCGGTCGGTGAGCAGCAGGCTGGCGGTGATCGCGGCGCAGTAGCCGATGTAGCTTCCCGCGCCGATCACGCCTGCGATGGTGGGGCTCAGACCGAAGGTCTCGCCGAACACCGGCCCGAACAGTCCGTAGGAGAAGCGCCCGAACCCGTAACAGCAGGCGATCAGTGCGGTGCCCGCACCGACGAGGAGGTAGAGGGGTCGCCGCACCGCTCAACCGTAGCGGGCTAGCGGAAGTCGCGAGACTTGGAGCCGACCGCCAAGGTGAGCTTGCCCATCCGCTCGGCGACGACGGTGACGGCCCCGGTGGCGTTCTGCACCTGACCGCGGACCAACAGCGCCGGAGCAGTCTGCGCCAACTTGCGGTGCCGCGCCCACACCCCGCGCGAGCAGATGACGTTGACCATCCCGGTCTCGTCCTCGAGGTTGAGGAAGGTGGCGCCCTGGGCGGTCGCTGGTCGCTGCCGGTGCGTCACGGCCCCGGCCACCAACACCCGGGAGCCGTCGGGGACGTCGAGCAGCTGGTTTGCAGGGATGACACCGAGGGCGTCGAGGTCCTCACGGAGGAACTGGGTCGGGTAGCTGTCGGGCGATACCCCGGTGGCCCACACGTCGGCCGCGGCGAGCTCGAGGTCGGTCATGCCGGGCAGCGAGGGAACGTGCGACGACGCGCCCACTCCCGGCAACCGGTCGGGTCGCTGAGTGGCGGCCGCGCCCGCAGCCCACAACCCTTCACGCCGGGTGATGCCGAAGCAGCCCAGTGCCCCCGCAGTGGCCAGCGCCTCGGTCTGCGGCACGGACAGTTGCACCCGCTGAGTCAGATCCAACAGGGAAGCGAACGCGCCGTTGGTGTTTCGCTCCTCGACGAGCTGCTCGGCCAGTTCGTCGCCGATGTGCCGAACGGCGCCGAGCCCCAATCTGACCGCGTTCCCGGTGTCTTCCAAGGTCGCGTGCGCCAGGCTGGCGTTGACGTCGGGGCCGTGCACGAGCACACCGTGGCGGCGGGCGTCGGCCACCAGGGTCTGCGGCGAGTAGAAGCCCATCGGCTGTGCCCGCAGCAGCGCGGCGCAGAACGCGGCCGGGTGATGCAGCTTGAACCACGACGAGTAGAACACCAGCGAAGCGAAGCTCAACGAGTGGCTCTCGGGGAAGCCGAAATTCGCGAAGGCCTCCAGTTTTTCGTAGATGCGGTCGGCGGTCTCGCCGGTGATGCCGTGGCGCTGACGCATACCGTCGTAGAACCTGCCCCGCAGCCGGCGCATCCGTTCGGTCGATCGCTTGGATCCCATCGCGCGGCGCAGCTGGTCGGCCTCGGCGGCGGAGAAACCCGCGCAGTCCACGGCGAGCTGCATGAGCTGTTCCTGGAACAGCGGCACCCCCAACGTCTTGTGCAAGGCCGGTTCCATCGACGGGTGGTCGTAGGTGACGGCCTCTTCGCCGTTGCGGCGCTTGATATACGGGTGCACCGACCCGCCCTGGATCGGGCCGGGCCGGATCAGCGCGACCTCGACGACCAGGTCGTAGAACACGCGGGGCTTGAGCCGTGGCAGTGTGGCCATTTGGGCGCGCGACTCCACCTGGAACACCCCGACGGAATCGGCCTTCTGCAGCATCTCGTACACGGCAGGCTCGGACAGGTCCAGCTTCGCCAGGTCGACTTCGATGCCCTTGTGTTCGCGCACCAGGTCGATGCAGTAGTGCAGCGCCGAGAGCATGCCGAGGCCGAGCATGTCGAACTTCACCAAACCGATTGCCGCGCAATCGTCCTTGTCCCACTGCAGGACGCTGCGGTTCTCCATGCGGGCCCATTCGACCGGGCACACGTCGGCGATGGGCCGGTCGCAGATGACCATGCCACCGGAGTGGATGCCCATGTGCCGGGGCAGGTTGGAGATCTGCTTGGCCAGGTCGATGACCTGCTCGGGAATGTCTTCGGTGTGGGGCGCCTCGGCAAGGTTGCCCCACTGGCCGAGCTGCTTGCTCCAGGCGTCCTGCTGACCTTGTGAGAAGCCCAGCGCACGGGCCATATCGCGCACGGCGCTGCGGCCGCGGTAGGTGATGACGTTGGCCACCTGGGCGGCGTAGTCGCGACCGTAGCGGTCGTAGACGTACTGAATGGCCTTCTCCCGCAGATCCGATTCGATGTCGATGTCGATGTCCGGTGGGCCGTCGCGCGCCGGCGACAGGAACCGTTCGAACAGCAGCTCGTTGGCGACCGGGTCCACGTTGGTGACACCGAGCGCGTAACAGACCGCGGAGTTGGCCGCCGATCCCCTGCCCTGCGCCAGGATGCCGTTCTCCTTGCAGAATCGGGTGATGTCGTGGACCACCAGGAAGTAGCCGGGAAACGTCAGCTGCTCAATGACTTTCAGCTCGTGTTCGATCTGTGCGTATGCCCGGGGCGCCCGCTGAGGCGGGCCGTACCTGTTGCGGGCCCCCGTCATGACCAGGTGGCGCAGCCAACTGTCCTCGGTGTGGCCCTCGGGGACGTCGAACGGCGGTAGCTGCGGTGCGATCAGGGCGAGCCCGAACGCGCACTGCTCGCCGAGTTCGGCCGCGGCGGTCACCACCTCGGGCCGGTCGGCGAACAGCCGCGCCATCTCCGCACCGGATCGCAGATGCGAACCGCCCAACGGCGCAAGGTATCCGGCGGCTTCGTCCATCGAGTGACGGGCGCGGATCGCACCCATCGCCATGGCCAGTCGACCCCGCGAGGGTTCGGCGAAATGGGCGGCGGTGGTCGCGACCACGCTCAGGCCGAACCGGGGTGCCAGCTCGGCCAGGATGGCGTTGCGTTCGTCGTCGCAGGGATACCCGTGGTGGGTGAGCTCGACGCTGACCCGGTCGCGGCCGAAGCGGTCGACGAGATCGGCGAGCGCTTGACTTGCCGCTTCGGGCCCACCTTCGGAAAGCGCTTGCCGGACATGCCCTTTGCGGCAGCCGGTGAGGATATGCCAGTGTCCGCCGGCCGCTTCGGTCAATGCGTCGTAGTCGTATTGCAGTTTGCCCTTCTCGCCGCCGGCCAGGTGCGCCTTCGCGAGTTCGCGTGACAGCCGCCGGTAACCCTCGGGCCCGCGCGCCAGCACCAGCAGGTGCGGGCCGGGCGGGTCGGGGTCTTCGGTCCGGTCGCCACCGCCAAGGGACAGTTCGGCGCCGAACACCGTCGACATGTCGAGTTCCTTGGCGGCCTCGGCGAAGCGCACCACACCGTAGAGACCGTCGTGGTCGGTGAGCGCAATCGCCCGCAGGTCGAGCCGGACCGCTTCCTCGACCAGTTCCTCCGGGGTGCTGGCGCCGTCGAGGAAGCTGTACGCCGAATGGGTGTGCAGTTCGGCGTAGGGCACCGTCGATGTGGGCCGCTCGACGTCGAGCGGTTGGTACTCCCCCCGCTTGCTGGACCAGGCCGGGCTGTCGCCACCGTCGCCGATCTGCTCGTCGATCGGCCAGCCCGCACGGCGCGGTTTACCGTTGAGCACCCGCTCCATTTCCGCCCAGCTCGGCGGGCCGAGATGCCAGCCCATGTGTGCAGTGTATCGAACCTGTGTTCGAACCGACTGATCGGTCGAAATTTCGGCAAAAGCGCAGGTTATCCCCAACATCAGGTTCATCCACAGGCTGGCAAAACAACCTTTCCGATGTCAGTGGGGTCGACTAGATTCGTTCATATGTTCGATCAGTTGGTGGAGGCGGCCGACGGCGCCAGAGGTGCCGAAGCAGCCGGTGCATGGGCGCGCATCGAGAATGCCGCGTGCGCGCGCAGGCTCTCGGCGGCCGTCGCCGTGCTGGATCGGATGTATGCCGCCGACGGTTCGGCCGATCGCGAGCAGTGGATCATCGACAACTACGCCGCCGTCGCCGCTGAGATCGCCCCTGCCCAACAGGTGTCGATCGGAGTTGCGGCGTCCCAACTGGAGATCGCGATCGCCCTGCGCGACCGGCTGCCTCGAACGAACGCGGTGTTTCTGACCGGCACCATCACCTACCGCATCGTCGCCGCCATCGTGTTTCGGACGTACCTGATCCAAGACTGTGACGCGCTTGCCAAGGTCGACGCCGCGATCGCCGCGCATGTCGAGGGATGGACGGCACTGTCAGTGCTGAAGATGCACAACGCGATCGACTACTGGGTCGACCGCTTCGACCCCGCTGCGGTGCGCCGTGCCGAGAACAGTTCGCGCAGCCGCTACATCGAGGTCAAAGACAGCGGGGACGGCTCGGGTGTCGCGTATGTCGAAGCGACGGTGTTCGCCCATCACGGCGAGTTCATCGACCGACGGCTCGACGCGTTGGCCGCCACGGTGTGCGAAAGCGACCCGCGCACCCACGAACAGCGTCGCGCCGACGCCGTCGCCGCCGCGTTCGACGGCGCCCAAACGCTGCCGTGTGAGTGCGGATCGAAAGAATGCCCGTCGGCGGGCATCTCGGTCGGCGGCGTGGTGGTGCATGTCGTGGCGAGCGAGGACACGCTCGATGACGCGACCCCGGCCGAATTGGACGGCGACAAGCCCGTCGAACCGATCGAGGCCGACGATCCCACGCTCGGTGGGGCGGCCGAGACGGGGCCGGGGTTTGTGATGGGCCGCGGAGTGGTGCCGGCACCGATCGTGGCCGCCAAGCTGGCGGTCGCCAAGCGCCGACCCGTTAGGCATCCCGGGGATGCGCCGCCGGAGAAGGGGCGGGTTCCCTCGTCGGCGCTGGCGTGGTTCGTCCGCTGCCGCGATCTGACGTGCCGCTTCCCGAACTGCGACAGGCCCGCTACTCAATGCGACATCGACCACACGGTCCCGTATCCGCGGGGAGCGACGCAGGCGTCGAACCTCAAGTGCCTGTGTAGAACTCATCATCTCTACAAGACGTTCCTCGGATGGCGCGATCGGCAACACCCCGACGGAAGCGTCGACTGGCTCTCACCCGCCGGACAGAAGTACACGACCCATCCGGGCAGCAGGCTGCTTTTCCCGTCGCTGTGCCGGGAAACCGCGCCCGCCGTCATCGATCCGAGCGTCGATCTGCTCGACAACGCGGTTCGATGCTTGAAGATGCCGCGGCGCAAACGAACACGCGAACAGAACCGCGCGGCGGCCATCGAAGCCGAGCGTCAACGCAACCAGCCCTACGCCGACGAGCGCAATAAGCCACCACCGTTCTAGGTGGCGACGGCAAGTAAACCCAGTACTCGCCCCGTTCCCCACGTGGCTGCCAGGGCAGCGCGGACTTCGTCGGGATTGACCCCATCACGCCCTGGAGCCGTGTCGGCCCGCACCGTCCACAAACCGCTTTGCGCCTGACTGCAATTCGGATGCCGAACGCGACAAACTGTCGAACTCGAAGTGCATGGCCTCCGCCTCGCTTCGGCCCCACTGGTAAAGCGTCGACAGGGGCACAACGACTGAACCCAAGGGCATTGGCGCTCGCGGGCTGTGCCCGTTGGTACAACGCGATTCGCCAACCCCCACGACCTCGACGTTATCCGCACCGCATCCGAGCGCGTCCGCTGCACCAGCCTTGCGAGTCGCCGCACTCTCTGCATTTCGATCGGATGACGCACGCGTCGCATACGTTCGGCTTTACGACGCGGTCCCGGCCGGGAGTGCCGTCCCGGTGACGGAATCAGACGTCGAAGACCTCATACGGGCGCACGCACGTGCTTCATGCCGGTGACCCATTTAAGCCTCCACTGGTCGCGCTTTACGGTTCGTCCGCGAGTTCAACGAGTTGGATCCGCTCCTGCCCATCCTGACCGCCACCCATAGTGTGACGATGCTCGACGCCATCGACGAGGTAGGTAAGAGCGCTCCGACCAGACCGACGTCCAACGTCAACGATCTCGTGGCGTGGCTCGACGAAGCGTTGCAGGCACTGGGAATTCAACGCGCCGGAATCGTTGCCGCCTCACGCGGGACCTGGATAGCGACCCACTTTGCGATGGCCTTCCCTGAGCGGGTCGAGCGGTTGACACTCGTGTGCCCGGTCGGCATCGCTGGAGGTATGAGCCCGCGCTTTCTGTTTCGCGGCCTCACCACCATCGCCGTGTGGCCCAACGAACGACGCGTGTGGTCACTACTCGACGACATAGTAAACCCGGACCAGCGCCCACTGCTTCGCGAGCAGCCGATGCACACGATCATGGAACAGTTCGTCATTGGCGCAGTGAATTTCAAGATGTCCCTCGGAAATGCCGAACCGAGGCCGTGGCCGATGCGCAGCGACTGTGATCTGCATCGAATCGCGTCCGCCCGAATCCCGGTGCTCGCGATCATCGGCAAGAACGAAATAGCACACAACGGACCGAAAACCGCCGCCCGACTCCAGCAGCAACTCCCGGATGCGCGGATCGAACTCGTCGATGCCAATCACCTGATCCCCAACGAGATCGTCGGCAGGTACCTGTCCGACTTCCTCGCGCCCCGCTGAGCGCCCTCGACCTAATCGGCAACGGCGAGCAGGCGCCATTCCCCCGGCACGCCTTTCAGTTGATGTGCCCCACGCTCCACGAACTCCAATCCCGAGCCGATCACCAGATCGCGCAAAGTGCTCGACACCAGTACGTCGTTCGGGCCCGCCAGGGCAGCCACGCGTGCGCCGATATGCACCGCGATACCGCCGATGTCGTCGCCACGCAACTCGCACTCACCGGTGTGCAAGCCCGCGCGCACCTGCACTCCGAGTGCCTGCACAGCATCGCGAATCGCCATGGCGCAGCGGATGGCTCGCTGCGGACCGTCGAACATTGCGACGAATCCATCACCCGTGGTGTTCACCTCGCGGCCGCGAAAACGGGCGAGTTGTGATCGCACGATGGCGTCGTGCGCGTCGAGTAACGCGTGCCAGTCACGGTCGCCCACTTCGGCGGCCAGCCGCGTCGAGTCCACGATGTCGGTGAACAACACTGTCGCCAGCACGCGGTCATCGGCTACGTCAGTCGGTTGGCCGGTGAGGAACTCGGCGACCTCCTTGAAGGACTCACGCCAATCTGGTTCATAAAAGTGTGTGACGTTGCGCCCTGGCAGTTTAACAAATTTCGCGCCCGGAATGAGATCAGCGACTTCCTTACCCCACTTGGGCAGGATGATCGGATCATCGGCGTGATGGACGACGAGCGTCGGGACGCGGACCGCAGGGAGCAACGCCCGTACGTCCATCTCGGCCACCAAAGGCATCATGAGTGCGACGGTCCCCGGACTCGCTGCGCCACGTTCCCAACGCGCAGTCGCTGCGCGGATCTCCTCATTCCACGGCATATCCGGATTCATCAAGTGCAGATGCTCACCGGTTCCCCACATGGTGACCATGGCGGCCGTGATCTGCTCGGGTGTCGGCCCGTCGGTGCGCTCAGTCATCGGATTCGCGTAGCCCTCTAGCACGACCAGCGCAGTGGTTCGCGACGGATGTGTCGCCGCATACAGAGCACCCGTCGCGACCGCGCCGACCTGTGCGAGCAGGACCGCTTCGCGACACCCCAGAGCATCGAGGACGGCTGTGATGCTGTCGGCCCATAGCTCCACGGTGGGCAGCGCGCCGCCGGTGATGGAATCGGACGCTCCGGTGCCGGGTTGGTCGAAGATAATCAGGCGACCGAGCGACGTTATCGCTTGGAGCCATCTTTGAAGGACTGGCTGATCGGGGGCATCCTCACTATTGCTGAACCAAGCGGGGACAAGCACGATGTCGCGAGCGCCAGGGGACGACGCGCGATAGGCGACCCGCAGGTCACCGTTCATTGCATAACGCGTCTCCGAGAACATTGCGGAAGTCTAAGCCGATGAACAGGCCGAGCGGCGCCCATTGGCGACGTTTACACTGCTCACAAGCACTTTCCTGAAATGTTCTACGGTACCGTCGACTGGCGCTCACGGGCCGGACAGATGTACACGAACCATACGGTGACAGGCGGCTGTTCTCGTGGGTGTGCGCGGCGTCGACCCGCATGGCGGCGCCGTAGGTGCTTGAAGGTACTGCGCCGCAGGCGAACTCGCGGACAGAACTGCATCGCGGCCATCGCGCAGCGTCAGCGCAAGCAGCCCTACGCCGCCGGGCGTAATAAGCCACCGCCGTTCTAAATGGCGACGGCAATTGGTGTATCCCGCGATCCGCGAACTCGAGCCCTGATGCTGTGGCCGGATCAAGCAGTGCCACATCGGCAGCGTCCGTCTGCGGCAGGTTCTTTCAGAAAGGGCCCTCGCCAAACAACAAAGGTCTACCGTCCTTCGTCAAAGGGTGAGGAGGCGGGTATGGAAATTAAGGGATCGGAAGCGGTGGTGACAGGAGCTGCCGGCGGCCTCGGCGCGGCGATCGCCCGCGCCCTGCACGTCCGTGGCGCCCGCCTGATACTTACCGACAGGCGAGGAGAAGCCCTCAACTCTCTGGCGTCGCAGTTCAATGGTGCCGAGTCCTTCGTTTGCGATCTGGCCGACAGTCGCCAAGTTGCGCAACTGACCGCTCGCCTGGCCAGCACGGACATCGTGGTCGCAAACGCTGCATTACCCGCCACGGGGAAGCTTGAAGACTTCACGCCAGAACAACTGAACCGCGCGCTCGACGTAAACCTGCGAGTACCTATGCTGATGACACAGCAGCTGCTGCCCGGGATGCTGCAACGCGGCCGTGGGCATTTCGTGTACATCTCATCGATCGCCGGTAAGCTACCGAGCGCCCGCGTACCAATCTATTCGGCCACAAAGGCCGGGCTGCGCGGATTTTGCGGTTCTCTTCGCCAGGATCTCCACGGATCTGGAGTAGGCGCATCGGTGGTGTTCCCGGGAACGATGACGGACGCGGGCCTCCTGGCCGACGCGGGCCTTCCATCCACGCCCGGCACAAAAGGTACCTCGTGCGACTTCGTCGCTCGGCGTGTCATCCCTGCCATCGAAAAGAACCTGGGCGAAGTAAATGCCGCCGAATTGCCGATTCGCATCATGGCACGGTTCGGTGGCGTGGTGCCAGAACTAGCGGCTCGCCTTGCGCGGCGAAAGGATTCTATTGCGTGGGGCGACCAGGTGACCGACGGACTGCGTCACCTCCGCTGAGCAGCTTTCCAGCCGCATTGCGCGCCAACGCAATCAGCCCTTAATCGACAGCGGCGAGCAGGCGCCATTCCCCCGGCACGCCTTTCAGTTGATGTGCCCCGCGCTCCACGAACTCCAATCCCGAGCCGATCACCAGATCGCGCAAAGTGCTCGACACCAGTACGTCGTTCGGGCCCGCCAGGGCAGCCACGCGAGCACCGATATGCACCGCGATACCGCCGATGTCGTCGCCACGCAACTCGCACTCACCGGTGTGCAAGCCCGCGCGCACCTGCACTCCGAGTGCCTGCACAGCATCGCGAATCGCCATGGCGCAGCGGATGGCTCGCTGCGGACCGTCGAACATTGCGACGAATCCATCACCCGTGGTGTTCACCTCGCGGCCGCGAAAACGGGCGAGTTGTGATCGCACGATGGCGTCGTGCGCGTCGAGTAACGCGTGCCAGTCACGGTCGCCCACTTCGGCGGCCAGCCGCGTCGAGTCGACGATGTCGGTGAACAACACGGTCGCCAGCACCCGGTCATCAACGACCTCAGGCTTTGCACCAGTGAGGAATTCAGCGATCACATTGAAGGAGTCCCGCCACGGTTCGACGACGTGATAGAAGTTTCGTCCCGGGATCTCTACGAACCTCGCCCCGACGATCAAATCGGCCACTTCCCGCCCCTTCTCCGGCGGGAGTAGCGGATCGTCGCTGTGATGGACGACTAGCGTCGGTACTCGGACAGTCGGAAGAATCGCACGTGCGCTCACCTCTGCGACAAGCGGCAACATGAGTTCGGCCATCCGAGGGCTTTCCGCCAGGCGCTCGTGCCGCGCCCACGCCGCCCGAATTTCCTCATTCCACGGCATGTCCGGATTGAGCCTGCGTTCTATCTCGCCGGTGTCCCACATCGCTACGGCCGTTTCTGCGATGTCGTCCATCAGATCGGTGCGGTCTGCCTCGTCAGGGGTGCTTTCAACCAGCACAAGTGCAGTTGTGCGTGCCGGATGCGTTGCCGCGAACAGGGCCGCTGGTGGGAGTGCGCCGGCGTACGCCACCAACGCCGCTTCGGCGATCCCCAATGCATCTAGAACCGCTGTGATGCTGTCCGCCCACTGCTCCAATGTCGGCAGTGCGCCTGGCTCAATGGGATCGGATGCTCAGCTTCCCGGCTGATCGAAAATAATCAGTCGACCGAGCGAGGACATCGCCTCCATCCAGTCTCGTACCGAGGGCAGTTCAGGGAACACTTCGCAATTGGTGAACCAGTTGGGCACAAAGACGATCTCGCGGTCTCCATCGCCTGCCGTGCGGTAGGCAAGCCGCAGATCCCCGTGCGTCGCATACCGCGTCTCGGAGAACATGGCCAGAAGTCAATCTCCACTAAGGCAGATCTTCGCGCCCGAACTGTTCGCGCGGCACCACCACCATCGGCACGTCGAGCACCCTTAGCATCTTGGCCGCCTTCGAGCCGAGGAATAGCCGCCGCGGCGCGCTCAGCCGGCTCGACCCGACCATGATCAGGTCCCCGTCACGCCAGTCCAGCTTGCCCACCGCCTCTTCGATGGTCGCACCCTCCACGAGCGTCGATGTCACTGGGAAGTCTTGCGGCAACTCTGATTTCGCCACATCGAGGACGTGGCGCGCATGGGCGAGCGCCCGCTCGAGCAACGCCTCACCGTCCCCGCGCAACGCCCCGAACGTCGGGTCCAGTGCGACCAGCGACACCAACCGCAGCGGAGTGCCCGCGGCCCGGCTGTAGCGAACAGCCATGTCCAACAGGACATCCGCACCTTCACGCTCACCGATCGCGCACGTCGCCTCACGCATACGGTCGACTGGAGAATTCCGCGTACCCCGCGGCGCCACCGCCACCGGCAACGGCGCCGAGTGCAACAGGCCGTTGACCACCGACCCCAGCGAGAAGCTGGCCGCCAGGCCGCCGGATCCGCCGACGATGATCATGTCCGCCTCGACCCGCGCGGCTTCCTGGATCAGCCCGTCGGCCGCCGACTCGTCGACGCGGACATGGCTGCGCACCACAATGTCGTCGGGCACCGGAGCGCGCGCACCTTCCAGCCACTGCTCTGCCTGCTCGACGAGGTGCTTCTCGAAATCCCCCACCGGTTTGATCGATGGCACCACCCGGTCGGGCGGCAGCACCATGCACAGGTCGAGTTCGGCGCCCAGCGTGCGCGCGAACCGCACACCGAGCGCAAGCGCGTCCGCACCGCCGGGAGTGGCCAGGTATCCAACGACGAGCCTCATGGTCGACCATCCTGTCAATCCCCGGCGGCACACGCCTCCGGATCGACCAAATGAGCGTCAGTCGCGGTATTCGGCCGCGCCGTCCTCCAGCACGAGGCGGACATTCGAACCGTCGGGTTCGGCCGCCTCCGTGCGGAACACCGCGCGACCGGCCTCGGTCCGCCAGATCGACGTCGTCAGCGTCTCTCCCGGGAACACCGGCGAGGTGAACCTGGCGTCGATCGCGCTGACCTTCGTCGCGTCACCCCCGCCCAGTTCGGCGACCAACGCACGACCCGCCACTCCGTAGCTGCACAGCCCGTGCAGGATCGGCTTCGGGAAGCCCGCCAGTTCCCGCGCGAACCACGGATCGCTGTGCAACGGGTTGCGATCGCCCGACAGCCGATAGATCAAAGCCTGATCTTCCCGCGTGGGCAACGCAATTCGGGCGTCCGGTTCCCGGTCGGGGATCTCCGGAGCGGGCGGTCGCTGCCCCGGCTGGCCGCCGAAGCCACCCTCACCGCGGATCACCGCCGTCGTGAAGGTCTCCGCCACCACCTTCGACGTGTCGGGATCCGTGCCCGTCGCCTTGAGCATGACGATCGCGTTCTTGCCCTCACCCTTGTCCTGGATGTCGGCGACCTCTGCGACGACGCTCAGCTTTCCGGCCGGCTTCAGCGGTTCATACAGCCTGATCCCCTGGGAACCGTGCAGCAGCATCGCGAAATTGAACGAGCCGATCAGGCCCGCCGCCGCGAACGGCAGGCACGCGATCACCGCGTATGTCGGCAGCACCTGTTGCTCGATGCCGTGACTGTTCTCGGTGGTGAACGCGAGATCCGCGGTGCCGGCGCCGACGCCCAGCGCATACAATAACGTGTCGCGGTCGGTCCATTCGAACAATTGCGGGTTGGTCTTGGCGCCGATGGCGTTGGGGTCGAGAGGCATCTCCGAACGATATCCGCATTGACGTCTCGGCCGCGGCGGTCCACGATGACTCGCATGCGCTATGTCGTTACCGGCGGTACCGGGTTTATCGGCAGACGAGTGGTGACGCGGTTGTTGGCCCGCAGCGGCGACGCCGAGGTGCTCGTGCTCGTGCGCCGAGCCTCGCTGTCCCGGTTCGAACGACTCGCCGCCACCTGGGGCGAACGGGTGAAACCGCTGGTCGGTGACCTCTGCGAACCGGATCTCGGGCTTCATGACATCGGCGCCGTCGACCACGTCGTGCACTGCGGCGCCGTATACGACATCACCGCCTCCGACGCCGACCAGCGCGCGGCCAATGTCGACGGCACCCGCGCGGTCATCGACCTCGCCAAACGACTCGACGCAGCTCTGCACCACGTGTCCTCGATCGCCGTCGCGGGCACCTTCCGCGGCGAGTTCACCGAGGACGACTTCGACGTCGGTCAGGAACTGCCGACGCCGTATCACCGGACCAAGTTCGAGGCCGAGCAGCTGGTCCGCACGACGCCCGGGCTGCGGTACCGGGTGTACCGGCCCGCCGTCGTCGTCGGCGATTCGCGTACCGGTGAGATGGACAAGATCGACGGGCCGTACTACTTCTTTCCGATGCTCGCGAGGCTGGCCTCGTTGCCGTCGATCACGCCGATGGCACTGCCCGACACCGGCCGGACCAACCTCGTCCCGGTCGACTACGTGGCCGACGCGCTCGTCGCTCTCATGCATCTTCGCGATCGCGACGGTGAGACATTCCACCTGACCGCACCGAAAACGATTGGGCTGCGCGGTATCTACCGCTCCGTGGCCAGAAGCGCCGGACTCCCGCCGCTACGCGCGTCGCTTCCCCGTTCCACCGCGATACCCCTGCTGAAGGCCACCGGCCGCGTCAAGGTGGTGCGCAACATGGTCGCGACGCAACTCGGCATGCCAGCCGAAGTTCTCGACGTCGTCGACTTAATGCCGACGTTCACCGCCGATCGCACCTCAGAAGCGTTGCGGGGCACGGGGATCGTGGTCCCAGCTTTCGCTGACTACGCCCCTGCGCTGTGGCGTTACTGGGCCGAACACCTCGACCCCGACCGCGCTCGGCGCGACGATCCGGCCGGTCCGCTGGTCGGCAAGCACGTGATCGTCACGGGTGCCTCGAGCGGAATAGGACGGGCTTCGGCCAGTGCGATCGCCGAACGCGGCGCGACCGTGTTCGCATTGGCGCGCAACGCCGATGCGCTCGACGACCTGGTCGCCGAGATCCGGGCCGGCGGCGGTCAAGCCCATGCGTTCACCTGCGACGTCACCGACTCGACGTCGGTCGAGAGCACCGTCAAGGACATCCTCGGCCGCTTCGACCACGTCGACTATCTGGTGAACAACGCCGGCCGCTCGATCCGCCGCTCGGTGACCGCGTCCACCGACCGCCTGCACGACTACGAGCGCGTGATGGCCGTCAACTACTTCGGCGCTGTGCGGATGGTCCTTGCGCTGCTACCGCATTGGCGGGAACGACGGTTCGGCCATGTGGTCAACGTGTCGAGCGCCGGCGTGCAGGCGCGCAATCCGAAGTACAGCTCCTACCTTCCGACGAAGGCCGCGCTCGACGCGTTCGCCGATGTGGTCGCGACCGAGACGCTTTCCGACCACATCACGTTCACCACCATCCACATGCCGTTGGTGCGCACGCCGATGATCGTGCCGTCGCGCCGGCTCGACCCGGTTCCTCCGATCAGCGCCGAACATGCCGCGGCCATGGTGGTGCGCGGTCTCATCGACAAGCCGGCCAGAATCGACACGCCGCTGGGCACGCTCGCCGACTTCGGCAACTACTTCACGCCGAAGCTCTCGCGGCGGATCCTGCACCAGCTCTATCTCGGATATCCGGATTCACCTGCAGCTCGCGGGGTGCCGGCGGCGGCGAGGACCGCACGGACGCCACGTCCACCGCGCCGCCCGAAGCCGCCCGTCCGAATACCGCGGCCGGTGAAGTCCGCGGTGCGCCTGGTGCCGGGTGTGCACTGGTAACCGCGAATCCCTATCGTTGGCAGGGTGACTCAGCCCGTCTTCGTCGACGTCGACACCGGTGTCGATGACGCCATGGCGCTGGCCTACCTGTTCGCCAGCGACGACGCCGAAGTAGTCGGTATCGCATCGACGGCGGGAAACGTTCCGGTGCAACAAGTTTGCCGCAACAACCTCGGCCTGCTGGACCTGTGCCGGATGCCGGAGATCCCGGTGTCGAAAGGAGCCGAGCAGCCGGTCAGTTCACCGCTGCGCACCGCCGAGGACACCCACGGTCCCGAAGGGATGGGCTACGCCCAGTTGAAGCCATCCGGGCGACGGCTCACCGAATACGACGCCGCTGAGGCGTGGGTTCGCACCGCTCGAGCGTTCCCCGGCGAACTGATCGCGGTGGCCACCGGACCGCTGACCAACCTGGCACTGGCGCTTCGCGCCGAACCGGCGCTTCCCACGCTGTTGCGTCGACTGGTGATCATGGGCGGCGCGTTCGACTACCGCGGCAACACCACCCCGGTCGCCGAGTGGAACATCAGCGTGGACCCCGAAGCCGCCGCCGAGGTGTTCACCAACTGGACCGGCGCGTGGGGTGACGAGAAACCCGCACACCTGCCGATCGTGTTGGGCCTGAACCTGACCGAACATATTGCGATGACACCCGCGCTGTTGAACCGGCTCGCAGAGGAGGCCGGCGCGGCGTCGGTGGCAATGAGCGTCTCCGACGTCCGCGGTACCCGATCGGCGTCGGACAACCCGCTGATCGCCGTGCTCGAGGACGCCATGCGGTTCTACTTCGAATTCCACTTCGACCAGGACGAGGGCTATCTCGCGCACCTGCACGACCCGCTGGCCGCGGCGGTGGCACTCGATCCCGACCTCGTCAGCTACCGGGCGACCACCGTCGACGTCGAACTCACGGGCACACTGACGCGCGGCATGACCATCGCGGACTGGAGCAACCGCTGGGGACGGGAAGCCAACGCGCTGATCGGAGTCGACGTCGACCCCGCCGGGTTCTTCGACCGGTTCATCGCGCGGGTCGGCGCGTTCGCCGCAACGGTCAGGTGAAGAACACGCCGACCACGACGGCCAGGAACAACAGCAGGAAAACAGCGACAGCGATGACGCTGACCACGGCGGTCGGCGTCCACCGGCGCCGCGGCCGGGATTCGACGGCACCCACACCGGAGGTCTGATCGGAGTCGGGCGGCGTGGCCCCTGGCGGCACTCCACCACCGGGTTCGAGGTCGGGTGTTTCGGCCGGTTCTGGATCGGGCGGTATGGCGGTCATTGGCGTGCGGGTACCCCGTCACGCGGGCGTCATTCATAAATCCCTTCGACGTACCACCGGCGCTGGCGGTAACACAGCAGCAGGGCCTGCCCCGTCCGGGCGTCGCGCGAGGACCCGCCGTCAAGCAGCACCTGCGCGCGGGCGGTGCGGCCCGCCTTGCGGCCTTCCGGATCCCACCACCGCTCATCGACCGGCCAGGGTCCCGCCCACCAAGCCAATCTGCCCGCCTTGACCACCTTGCCCGGTGCGTCCAACCGCGCCGGGTTGGCGGAGAACAGGCCACGCGCGGTCACCCGCACCGGCCTGCCGTCGGCGTCGAACAACTCGACCGGATCGTCGAGCAGCACGGTCGGCGACGGTTCGGGCAGTTGCCCGGGCCACGGCTGGCGCGGATCGGCCCGCGGCACCGGCTCATCGCCCAGCGGGGTGAGCGTGATGCGTTCGGCGGGTCCCCGGCCACCGCTGAGCACCGGCACCTGCACCGCCTCCGGCCCGAGCAGGCCCTGCACGCGCACCAGCGCGCGACGGGCACGCAGCCGATCCTCTTCGCCAACCCCGCCCCACAGCGGCAGCTGCAGCGCCTCGGCCGACACCACCTCCACCGGGCGCAACCGGATCACCGTGATGGGCGCGGTGGGCCGGTCGTTGGGGTTGCGCCTGTTCAGCCAGCCGTCGAGCTGCCAGCGCACCCGGTCGGCGGTGGCGTCCTCGGTCAGCGGTTCGGCACAGCGCCAAACCCGTTCCAGCTCTTCACCATTGGCGGTACGGGCGTGGATGGCCAGCCGCGTACAGCCCACACCGGACGCGGCCAGGGTGCGGTGCAGGTCGGCGGCCAGCGACCGGCCCGCGAAGGCCGCGGCGTCCACCCGTTCGATCGGCGGATCACAGTCCATGACGGCGTCGAGTTCGGCCTCGGGGTCCCGGCCCGACGGACCACGGGTGGGCTCACCGCGGGCGAACTGGTGCGCGACCACCGCGTCGGCACCGAACCGCGAGGCCACATCGCTGCGGGACAGCGCGGCGAACTGTCCGATGTTGCGAATTCCCATGCGCCACAGCAGGTCTGCCAGATCTTCGCGGCCTGGTGCGGCCAGGCTCGGCTCGGTGGCCAGCTGACGGATCGACAATGCCGACAGGAACACCGCGTCCTTTCCGGGCTCGACGATCCGCCCCGCGCGCGCAGCGAAGACCGCGGTGGGCAACTGGTCGGCGACCCCCACCTGGCATTCGGCACCGGCAGCGGCCACCGCATCGACCAACCGCTCGGCGGCGGCTTCTTCGGATCCGAAGTACCGGGCCGCGCCTCGTACCGGGAGCACCAGCAGGCCCGGCCGCAACACCTCGGCGCGCGGCACCAGGTCATCCACCGCGATCGTCACGTTCTCGAAATGGCGGGCGTCACGTGCCGGGTCGGCAGTGACCACATGCAGTTCCGGGCACCGCGCCTGCGCTTCCCGACGCCGCAACCCGCGTCGTACCCCCACTGCCCGCGCCGATGCCGAACAGGCGATGACCCGGTTTGCCAGGGTCACCGCGATCGAGGCGGTGGACGGCAGGTCGGCGGCGGCGGCCGCGGCGACGGCGGGCCAGTCCATGCACCAGATGGCGAGAACGCGCGACACTCATCCGCCTACCGCACGGACGGACCGCCCCCTGGCCCGGGTGGCCAGTCGGACCCGGCTGATGCGGCCGAACCCCGGACGTCCCTGCCCCGCGATCTCGTATCCGCACACCGAGGCCTCCAACCGGGCCGACGCCCCCTGCCAGTCGCCGCCGGTGACCAGCAGCGTGCAGCCCTTCTGACGGGCCCGCGCGACTATCGCCCGCGCGCGGGTGGCCGGCACCGACCGCCCGCCCAGGCCGAGCACCACCAGATCCATCCCATCCATCAGCACGGCGGCGACCTCGACCGGATCGGCGCCCGGTTCGGGGATGACCGCGATCCGGCTCAGGTCGGCACCCATCTCCACGGCCGCCAGCAGGCCGACGTCGGGCTGGCCGACGATCGCGGCGTGGCCGCCCTCCGCCGTCACCGCCGCCACCATGCTCAGCGACAGCGACCGGGCACCCGACACCACCGCCACCGACCCGCGCGGCAACGGCGCGGGAAGGAGACCGTCCAGCGATTCGGGCATCGGCAGCAAAGTTTCCGAGTCCGGAAGCGGCTCGGTGTTCGAAGCGGCTCCGCGTCGGCCCGCGCCCACCTTGCTGGATACCGCCGCGATCTTGCGACGCAAGTGTTCCACCTGTTCAGCGCGGGTAAGCTGACGCTGATCCAGGCTCACGGCAGCTGTCACAACAGCACCTCCTGCATCGTCTGACTCACTGGTTCTTCGAATGTATGTTCGATACGCCGAGTAAACACCCACCCACCGACAGCGTCAAGCGGGTTCAGTCGATCTTCGGGAGGCGAAACCCGGGAAGAATTACTCCCACTCGATGGTGCCGGGCGGCTTGCTCGTCACGTCCAGTACCACCCGGTTCACCTCAGCCACCTCATTGGTGATGCGGGTCGAGATGCGTTCGAGAACGTCGTACGGCACCCGCGTCCAGTCGGCGGTCATGGCGTCCTCACTGGACACCGGGCGCAGCACGATCGGATGCCCGTAGGTCCGGCCGTCACCTTGCACGCCCACCGACCGGATATCGGCCAGCAGGACGACCGGACACTGCCAGATCTGGCCGTCGAGCCCGGCGGCGGTCAGTTCCTCACGCGCGATGGCATCGGCGCGCCGCAACGTCTCCAACCGCGCGGCCGTGACCTCGCCGACGATCCGGATGCCCAGACCGGGACCCGGGAACGGTTGGCGCGCAACGATTTCCTCGGGCAGGCCGAGCTCGCGGCCCACCGCGCGGACCTCGTCCTTGAACAACAACCTCAACGGCTCGACCAGCCTGAACTTCAGGTCGTCGGGCAGGCCGCCGACGTTGTGGTGGCTCTTGATGTTCGCGGTACCCGACCCTCCGCCGGATTCCACCACGTCGGGATACAGCGTGCCCTGCACCAGGAAGTCGACCTCAGGCCCGCCGCCCTCGACCAGGCCGCGCACCGCCCCTTCGAACGCCCGGATGAACTCGCGTCCGATGATCTTGCGCTTGCCCTCGGGGTTGGTCACCCCGGTCAGCGCTTCGAGGAACCGGTCGGCGACGTCGACGGTGACCAGGTTGGCGTGGGTGGCGGCGACGAAGTCACGCTGCACCTGCGCCCGCTCCCCCGCCCGCAACAGGCCGTGGTCGACGAACACGCACGTCAACCGGTCGCCGATGGCGCGCTGCACGAGTGCGGCCGCGACCGCGGAGTCCACCCCACCGGACAGTCCGCAGATGGCCCGCCCGTCGCCGATCTGCTCGCGCACCTGCTCGACGAGCGCGTCGGCGATGTTGGCCGGCGTCCACGTCGAGTCGATGCCCGCGAACTCGTGCAGGAAGCGGCTCAGGATCTGCTGCCCGTGCGGGGTGTGCATGACCTCCGGGTGGTACTGCACACCGGCCAGCCGACGGCCGCGATGTTCGAACGCCGCGACCGGCGCACCGCTGCTGGCGGCCACCACCTCGAAGCCGTCGGGAGCCTCGGTCACCGCGTCGCCGTGGCTCATCCACACCGGCTGAGTGGATGGTAGGTCCGAATGCAGTTCTCCACCAGTGACTTTCAGCTCTGTGCGGCCGTACTCGCGGGTGCCGGTACGCGCGACGGTTCCACCCAGCACCTGCGCCATGGCCTGAAAGCCGTAGCAGATGCCGAACACCGGAACCTCCAGATCGAACAGCTCCGGGTTCAGCTGCGGGGCGCCCTCCTCGTAGACACTCGCCGGACCACCAGAGAGCACGATGGCCTGGGGGTCGCGGGCCTTGATCTCCTCGACGCTGGCGGTGTGCGGGATCACCTCGGAGTACACCCGAGCCTCGCGGACCCGCCGGGCGATCAACTGCGCGTACTGCGCTCCGAAATCGACTACCAAAACGGGCCGGGGAGATCCTGATGTCACGCGGTCAGTCTAGTTGGCCCAACCGACGTCACACGTGCAACGCGGTGAACGGCTCAAACGGCAAGTTGCGCAGCACGAACCACACCACGGTCACCACCACGGCCACCGGAGCCGACCACCGTAGATGCTGCCAACTGCGTACCCGCCTGCCGGCCAGCGAGCCGTAGACCCAGGCCCCGTACGCCCAGAGCAGAAGCACCGACGCAATCACGGCGAGCGCGTTGAACCGGACCGCCGCCGCCAGGTCGAGATGCAGCAGCGAGTAGATCATCCGCAGGCTGCCGCAGCCGGGACAGTCGATGCCGAGCAACGCCTTGGTCGGGCACACGGGCAGGATGCCCCCCGGCACGGTCGGGTCGGCCAGCCAGACGGCCGCGCACCCGCCCACCGCGGCGGCGGCCACCGCCAGCGGCGCGGTGAGCGAGCGCACGGAAGTCACATGTGACGTCACATGTTGGCCAGGCCGCCGCCCGCGACCCCGATGATGAGGTAGATGACGATGACGATCACACCGGCGATCGCACCCCAGATCGCCCACTTCTTCGCATCGTCGGAGGCCTTCTGCGCCTGCGCATACTGACCCGACTGCCACAGGCCGGAGACCTTGCTGGCGTTGATGATCGACACGATGCCAAACGGCAAGCAGCACAACACCGTAACGAGGATTCCCCATACGAGGTTGCTGTCGGGCTGCTGTGCCGGAACACCTCCTGGCGGTGGCCCATAACCCTGAGGCGGTGGCGGCGGGGGCTGAGGCGGATAGGTCATGGGGTCCCTTTTCTCGAGTAGCACCCTGTCGAACGACAAGCCCGCTCAATATAGGGCAATTGTTTGCTGTCTGCCCCAATTTCAGATCGCTGCGATAAGTTCTTCGATGCGTAGGTATGTTCGCGCGCGATAACGGGAATGGGTGATTGGTGCCTGGAACCGGAGAGTTGGGTCTACCCGCCGGGATCCGCGCTGTGCTGTTCGACCTCGACGGCGTGCTGACGGACACCGCGAGCGTGCACAAGAAGGCGTGGAAGGCGATGTTCGACGACTTCCTACGGCGACGAGCGGAGCGCACCGGTGAGGCGTTCACACCGTTCGACATGCAGACCGATTACCTGAATTACGTGGACGGCAAGAAACGCGAGGACGGGGTGCGATCGTTTCTTGCCAGCCGGGGCATCGAGTTGCCCGACGGCGGCCCCGACGACCCGCCGACGAACGCAACCGTGCACGGGCTGGGGAACGCGAAGAACGATATGTTTCAACAGATCCTGCGGACCGACGGGGTGAAGGTGTTCGAGGGCTCGCGCCGCTATCTGCAGGCCGCCGCCGACGCGGGTCTGGGTATCGCGGTCGTGTCGTCGAGTGCCAACACCCGCGAGGTGCTCGAGCTGACCGGCCTTGCCCGATTCGTCCAATACCGCGTGGACGGTGTCGTGTTGCGGGAGGAGAACATTGCGGGGAAACCCGCGCCCGATTCATTCCTGCGCGCCGCGCAACTTCTCGGTATCGAACCCGAGCAGGGCGCCGTCTTCGAGGACGCGCTCTCCGGTGTGGAGGCGGGCCGGGCCGGACACTTCGGGGTGGTGGTCGGTGTCGACCGGGTCGGCCAGGCGGAAGCGTTGCGGCGCAGCGGCGCTGACATCGTGGTGTCCGATCTCGCGGAGCTGCTCACATGAGCCTGCACGACGACATCTACCCCGTGGAGCCGTGGCAGGTCCGCGAGAGATCGCTCGACCTCAGCGTCCTGGCACAGTCGGAGTCGTTGTTCGCGTTGTCCAACGGCCACATCGGCATGCGCGGAAACCTCGACGAAGGCGAACCGCACGCATTGCCCGGCACCTACCTCAATTCGTTCTACGAGGTTCGTCCCCTTCCGTACGCCGAGGCGGGATACGGCTGGCCCGAGGACGGACAGACGGTCGTCAACGTCACCAACGGCAAATTGATGCGGCTGCTGGTCGACGACGAACCGTTCGACGTCCGGTATGGCGAATTGCTCGATCACGAACGCATTCTGGATTTTCGGGCGGGCACGCTCACACGCACCGCTTGCTGGCGTTCTCCGGCGGGCAAGAAGATCAAAGTCACTTCGACGCGGATTGTTTCGCTTACCCAGCGCAGTGTCGCAGCCATCGAGTACATCGTCGAGGCACATGACGAATTCGCCCGTGTCACGGTGCAATCGGAACTGGTGGCCAACGAGGAGTTGCCGCCGTCGACCAATGACCCACGTGTATCGGCCGTCCTGGAACGACCGCTGGAGCCGGTGCAGCACGAACACTCCGAACACGGCGCGATCCTGCTGCACCGCACCCGTGCAAGCAACCTGATGATGGCCGCGGCCATGGACCACGACATCGAGGTTCCCGGTCGGGTCGAGGTGGACACCGGCGCCGGCGGTGACTGGGCCAACACGACGGTCATCTGCGGCCTGCGTCCCGGACAACGCCTGCGCATCGTCAAGTACCTCGCCTACGGGTGGTCCAGTCTGCGGTCGCGCCCGGCGTTGCGTGACCAGGCGGCGGCGGCGCTCAGCAGTGCCCGCTACACCGGATGGCAGGGGCTGCTCGACGCCCAGCGAGACTACCTCGACGACTTCTGGGACGGTGCGGACGTCGAGGTGGAGGGCGACCCCGACTGTCAGCAGGCGGTACGGTTCGCCCTCTTCCACGTCCTGCAGGCCAGCGCGCGTGCCGAGCGTCGCGCGATTCCCGGCAAGGGCCTGACCGGGACGGGGTATGACGGGCACGCCTTCTGGGACACCGAGGGTTTCGTCCTGCCGGTGCTGACCTACACCCACCCCTCGGCTGCAGCCGACGCATTGCGTTGGCGCGCTTCGATTCTCTCGCAGGCCAAGGAGCGGGCGACGCTGCTGGACCTCGACGGCGCGTCATACCCCTGGCGCACCATCCGCGGCGAGGAGTGTTCAGCCTACTGGCCGGCGGGCACCGCGGCGTTCCACGTCAATGCCACCATCGCGATGGCATTCGAGCGCTACCGCATCGTCACGGGCGACCACTCACTCGAAGCGGAGTGCGGGTTGCACGTGCTGATCGAGACCGCGCGGCTGTGGGCATCGCTCGGTCATCACGATCGTCACGGGGTGTGGCACGTCGACGGGGTGACGGGACCGGACGAGTACACGGCCATCGTGCGGGACAACGTGTTCACGAACCTGATGGCGGCGGCCAACCTTCGGGCGGCCGCCGACGCGTGCGCCCGCAATGTCGACGCCGCCCAGGCGGCCGGCGTCTCGACCGAGGAGATGGCCGCGTGGCGTCACGCCGCCGATAGCGCCAACATCCCGTTCGACGAGGAACTCGGCGTGCATCCTCAGTGCGAGGGCTTCACGACGCTGCGGGAGTGGGACTTTCACACCAACACGGTCTACCCGCTGCTGCTGAACGAACCGTACGTCCGGCTCTACCCGGCGCAGGTGGTCAAACAGGCCGACCTGGTGCTCGCCATGCACTGGCAGGGCCACGCGTTCACCGCCGAACAGAAGGCCCGCAACGTCGACTACTACGAACAACGCACCACCCGGGACTCGTCGCTGTCGGCGTGCACGCAGGCGGTGATGTGCGCCGAGGTCGGCCATCTCGAACTCGCGCACGACTACGCCTACGAGGCGGCGATGATCGATCTGCGCGACCTGCACCACAACACCCGCGACGGGTTGCACATGGCATCGCTGGCCGGGGCGTGGGCGGCGATGGTGGCCGGGTTCGGCGGGCTGCGCGACGACGAAGGCGTGCTCGAGCTCAACCCGCGGCTGCCCGACGGGATCTCTCGACTTCGATTCCGGTTGCGGTGGAGGAACTTCCGCCTCACCGTCGACGCCACCCACGACGACGTCACCTATACGCTGCGCGACGGCCCGGAAGGCGAGCTGCTCATCCGCCATGGCGGCGAGGACCTGCAGCTCGCGGCGCGGGAACCCACCACCGTGCCGGTTCGCTGGTGCAAACCGCTGCTGCCGACGCCCGCGCAACCGCCCGGGCGCGAGCCGGTGCGCCGGCGCCCCGCCTAGGTACGACTGCCCGCCGCCAGCCACGCCTGCTCCTGACCGGGTTCGGGCAGCACGCGGCCGCCCTCGATCGCGAAACGGGCGGGGCTGTTACCGATGATGACGAGCACCCGCGCCGGCGGAATTGCTGTGATTCGTGTTGCCGCATCGGCGATCTCGATCGCCAACCTGCTCGTCTCGTCCTCCGGATGACCGGAACGCACCCAACCGTTGATGATCAGCGGCTGTGCAGGCTTGGCGTCGGTGTACACGTTGTGGGCGGGCAGTTCGTTGAACACGACGTTAACGTAGGTGCTCGGCACGTGGTTGACGTCTGAGTGGATCTTGGTGATCTCGGACGCCAGGTTGGCCTTGGTATCGGCGTCGAGGGTGCCCTCGGCGATGGTGCAGGTGTAGACAGGCATTGCAGTGTCCTTTCCGGCTCAGCCCAGGCGGGGCAGTTGGGGGATGGTGGGCACGACGAGCACGGTGGGTCCGTCGGCGTCGAGCGCGGTCTTGAACTCGTCGGCCAGCATGTCGGTGCTGGTGACGTCGACCGCATGGCATCCGAATCCGGTTGCCACCGAGGCGATGTCAAGGCCTGGCAGGTCGAGTCCCGGCACGTGCGGCGTCTTCTCGAGCAGCGCGAACGACTTCAGGATCGCGTACTCACCGTTGCGCAGCACCACGAACACGATCGGCAGCTTGTGCTGCGCGGCCGTCCACAGCGCCTGGATGGAGTACTGGAAGGAACCGTCGCCGATGGTGGCGACGATCGGCCGCTTGACGCCTCGTGCCCGGTCGGCCAGGGCGAGCCCCACCGCGGCGGGCAGACCCCAGCCGATGCCACCGCTACCGGTCGCGAAGAAGCTCGCCGACCGCGTGGTGGGCAACCAGTTGAACAGGTCGGGCATCGTCGACGTCGACTCCATGACGACCACGGCGTCGTCGGGCTTTACGGTGCTGAGCGTCTCGTAGACCGCGTTGGACGTCATCGGAGCCTCAGAAGACCCCTCCGACTGGCGGTTTCGGACCAGCGGTCCCGGCGGCTCGCGGTCGGCGGGCACGCTGATGAGCTCGGTCAGCTGTTGCAGCGCGATGGTGACGTCGCCGATCAGGCTGTCGCCAACCGGGGCGACCCCGCTCAGGTGCGGATCGGAGGTGATCTGCAGGAGCTCACTCCCTTCGGGGAGGTACTCCCCCGCCACATACGGGTAGTAGCGGAACACCTGCGCGCCGATCACGACGACCAGGTCGTGACCGCGGACGGTCCGCTCGACATCCGCGATCGTCATCCCCAGCGGACCCGCGTACAGCGGGTGGTCTTCGGGGAACGAGACCCGGTCGGACAGCGCGCTGCCAAAGACCGGCACCCGCAGCTTCTCGGCGAACGCGATGCCCGCGTCCCAGCCGCCGGCGCGGTCCACTTCCGGACCGAGCAGCAGCATCGGGCGCTCCGCGGCGCTGATCCGCTCGGCGAACTCCGCCAATCGGGCAGGGTCCGGCGCGACGCGCTCGGCGACGCTCCTGACGACGGCGGGTCCCAGCGCAGGCTTGTCCCAGTCGTCGAGGGGGATGGACAGGAACACCGGGCCTTTGGGTGCCTGCATGGCCATCGCGTAGGCCTGCATGAACGCGGCAGGCACGTCTTCGGCGCGCGCCGGCTCATAGGACCACTTCACCCACGGCTTGGGCATCTCGGTCGCTTCGGGATTGTTCAGATACGGGTCGACGAGCGACATCTCGCGGGTCTGCTGTCCGGCGGTGATGATCAGCGGGGTGTTGGCACGGTAGGCCGCCACCAGGCTGCCGATCCCGTTGCCGGTGCCCGCGGCGGTGTGCAGATTCACCAGCGCCGGCTTACCGGTCGTCTGGGCGAACGCGTCGGCCATGGCCACCGCCGACGCCTCCTGCAGCGCCAGCACGTATTCGAAATCGTCCGGAAAGTTCTGCAGGAACGTCTGCTCGGTCGAGCCCGGATTGCCGAAAACTGTTGTGAGCCCGAGCTTACGGAGCAGATCGAAGGTCACCTCGTGGACGGTCTTCTGGTCGGTCATCGGATTACCCCTGTCGTGATGGATTGGTGTGAAAACCATCGCTGACTGGGGCATTCGCGGTCATCGACGCTGCCGGGCATCTACCCGGTGGACTTTTCCGACGTCGCTCTTACCGCTAGCCGGTAGACCTCACCCGATCTTCTTGTGCCCGGGCAGACCGCCGGTCGCCTCGAACACCACGCGCTTGCCGATCTCGACGGCGTGGTCGGCGAACCGTTCGTAGTAGCGGCCGAGCAGCGCGACGTCCACCGCCGAACACACACCGTCCTGCCACTTGTGGTCGATCAGCAGCGTGAACAGGTGCCGGTGCTCGGCATCGACGGCGTCGTCCTCGTCGCGCAGCCGCGCCGCCTCGTCGGGATCACGCGACAGCAGCACCTCCTGCGCCGTCCTCGCGAGCTGTACCGCGCGCGCACCCATCTCGGCGAAGCTCGCGCGCACGTCGGCAGGCAGGGCGCAGTCCGGGTGGCGCAGGCGCGAGATGCCCGCGACGTGGGCCGCCAACGCGCCCATGCGATCGAGGTCGGCGGCGATGTGGATGGAGCCGATGACCATGCGCAGGTCGGTTGCCACGGGCTGCTGCAGTGCGAGGATCCGCAGCGCAGACTCCTCGACCCGCCGGTTCAGCGCGATGATGTGCTCGTGGTCCGCGATGACCTGCTCGGCGAGCGACAGATCGGCGTCCAGCAGGGCCCGCGTGGCATGTTCCAGTGCGGTGATCGCAAGCCCGCACATCTCACCGAGTTGCGCACTCAGTGCGGCCAGTTGCTCCTGGTATGCGGTCCGCATCTGCGACAGTTACCCCAATCGGCGATTCTCAACCAGCCGAGCTGACCGGTTCGATCGGCAGCCATCGCAACGCCGCCGGCGCATGACCGGGCACGACCGGGTTCTGCGGTGGGACGGGCTCCAACCGGCGGTACGGCTGCCCCTGCTCCGGTCGCAGGTCCTGCTCACCCTTGTTCGGCCACAACGACGCGGCCCGCTCGGCCTGGGCGGTAATCGAAAGTGACGGATTGACACCGAGATTCGCCGAGATCGCCGCTCCGTCGTGCACGGAGAGCGTCGGATAGCCGTACACCCGGTGATACGGGTCGATGACGCCGTGTTGCGCGTCGTCGGCGATGGCGGCACCGCCGAGGAAGTGCGCGGTGAGCGGGATGTTGAACAGCTCGCCCCAGGTGCCGCCCGCGACGCCGTCGATCTTCTCGGCGATCCGCCGGGTGACCCGGTTGCCGACCGGGATCCACGCCGGATTGGGCGCCCCGTGGCCCTGTTTGCTCAGGTAGCGCGTGATGCCGAACCGGTTGCGCTTCGTGTAGGTGGTGATCGAATTGTCGAGGTGCTGCATCACCAGCGCGATCAGCGTGCGTTCGCTCCACCGCCGGACGTTGAGCAGGCGGATCGTGCCGCGGGGATCCTTGCGGGCGTTGAGGAACAGCTGTTTCCACCGCGGAACATCCGACCCTTCGGGGCCGTCGCCGTCGGTCATCAATGTCTGCAGCAGACCCATGGCGTTGGAGCCCTTGCCGTAGCGCACGGGCTCGATGTGGGTGTCCGGGGTCGGGTGGATGGACGAGGTGATCGCCACGCCGTGCGTCAGGTTGAGGTCGTCGGTCACCTCGAATCGTCCTGCGCCGACGATTGATTCGGAGTTGGTGCGGGTCAGCACGCCGAGCTTGTCCGACAGGTCGGGCAGCTTGCCCTTGTCACGCATCCTGAACAGCAGCCGCTGCGTGCCGTAGGTGCCGGCCGCCAGCACCACGTGCGACGCGGTGAAGGTGCGCTTGTGCTTGCGCACCTTGCGACCGGTCCGCACGGTGTGCACATCCCACAGCCCGTCCTGGCGCTGCTCGAAGCCGGTGACCGTGGTCATCGGGTGGATCTTGGTCCCGAACTTTTCCGCAAGGTAGAGGTAGTTCTTGATCAGCGTGTTCTTCGCGTTGTGCCGGCAGCCAGTCATGCATTCGCCGACCTCGATGCAGCCTTTGCGTGCCGGTCCGACACCGCCGAAGTACGGGTCCGGCACGGTCTCGCCGGGCGCCTTCGTCCCGTCCGGGCCGAAGAAGACGCCCACCGGCGTCTGCACGAACGTGTCACCGACACCCATCTCGTCGGCAACCTCTTTGACGACGCGGTCGGCATCGGTGAAGGTCGGGTTGGTCACGACGCCGAGCATCCGCTGCGCCTGGTCGTAGTGCGGCATCAACTCTGCGCGCCAGTCCGTGATGTCCTTCCACTGCGGATCGTTGAAGAACGGATCCGGCGGCACGTACAGCGTGTTGGCGTAGTTCAGCGAGCCTCCGCCCACGCCCGCGCCCGCGAGGATCATGACGTTGCGCAGCAGGTGAATTCGCTGTATGCCGTACATGCCGAGCTGCGGAGCCCACAGGAACTTGCGCAGATTCCACGAGGTCTTGGCGAAGTCCTCGTCGGCGAACCGCCTGCCGGCTTCGAGCACGCCGACGCGATAGCCCTTTTCGGTGAGCCGCAGCGCCGTGACGCTCCCGCCGAACCCCGAACCGATCACCAGGACGTCGTAGTCAGGTTCCATCCGTCCAGTATGACGTTACCGAGGGGTAACTATCCATTGCCGGAGGTCAGAGCGCGACGGCGGGTCGTCGACTCAGCTCCCGACCGCCAGGCCGACCTTCTGGAACTCCTTGAGGTCGCAGTAGCCGGCCTTCGCCATCGAGCGGCGCAGCCCGCCGACCAGGTTCAAGGAGCCGAACGGATCGTCGGAGGGGCCAGTCAGGACCTGCTCCAGCGCTGGACGTTCTCCGACCGCGACCTGGAGGAACGCGCCCCGAGGCAGGGACGGGTGGGCAGCGGCAGCCGGCCAGAACCAACCGCCACCCAGCGCTTCGGCCGAGGACGCCAGCGGCGTGCCGAGCACCACCGCGTCCGCACCGCACGCGATGGCCTTGGCCAGGTCACCGGAGGTGTGCATATCGCCGTCGGCGAGGACGTGCACGTAGCGTCCGCCGGTTTCGTCGAGGTACTCCCGCCGAGCCGCGGCCGCGTCGGCGATCGCGGTGGCCATCGGCACGCTGATCCCGAGCACCTCGTCGCTGGTGGTCACGCCGCTGGTCGAGCCGTAGCCGACGATGACACCGGCCGCGCCGGTCCGCATCAGGTGCAGCGCGGTGCGGTGGTCGAGGACGCCGCCTGCGACGACCGGCACGTCGAGTTCGGAGATGAAGGTCTTGAGGTTCAGCGGCTCGCCGTTGGAGGCCACGCGTTCGGCGGAGATGATCGTGCCCTGAATGACCAGCAGGTCGATGCCTGCCGTCAGCAGGGTGGGCGTCAACGCCTGCGCGTTCTGCGGGCTGACCCGCACCGCCGTCGTCACCCCGGCCTCGCGGATCCGCGCGACCGCCGCGCCCAGCAGGTCCGGGTCGAGCGGTGCGGCATGCAATTGCTGCAGCAGCCGGACCGCCGCCGAGGGTTCTGGCTCTTTCTCCGCCGCCTCGACGACCTGGGCGATCTTCGCTTCGACGTCGGCGTGCCTGCCGATCAGGCCTTCGCCGTTGAGCACGGCCAGCCCGCCGAGCCGACCCATCTCGATCGCGAATTCCGGGGATACGAGCGCGTCGGTGGGATGTGCCACGACCGGGATCTCGAACCGGTAGGCGTCGAGTTGCCACGCGGTCGACACATCCTGCGACGAGCGGGTGCGCCGCGACGGGACGATGTTGATGTCGTCGAGTTCGTATGTGCGGCGGGCGGTTCTGCCCATGCCGATCTCAACCATGTCGCGCACGGCCCAGTTCTCCTTAGCGGGTGTAGTAGTTCGGGGCCTCGACGGTCATGGTGATGTCGTGCGGATGGCTTTCCTTGAGCCCGGCCGCGGTGATCTGCACGAACTGCGCCTGCTGTAGCTGTTCGATGGTCGCCGACCCGGTGTAGCCCATTGCGGCGCGCAGTCCGCCGGTGAGTTGGTGGATCACCGTTGCCAGCGGACCCCGGAACGGTACCCGTCCCTCGATGCCCTCGGGCACGAGCTTGTCCTCGCTGAGCACGTCGTCCTGGAAATAGCGGTCCTTGGAGTACGACCCGCGCACCGACCCGGCGGCGCCGCGGCCCTGCATGGCGCCCAGTGATCCCATGCCGCGATAGCTCTTGAACTGCTTGCCGTTCACGAAGATCAGCTCCCCGGGCGACTCCGCGGTGCCCGCCAGCAGCGAGCCCAGCATCGCGGTCGACGCACCCGCCGCCAGCGCCTTGGCGATGTCGCCGGAGTACTGCAGCCCGCCGTCGGCGATCACCGGCACACCATACGGACGACAGGCCGCCACCGCTTCTAAGATCGCGGTGATCTGCGGCGCGCCGACGCCGGCCACTACGCGGGTGGTGCAGATCGAGCCGGGGCCAACCCCGACCTTGACCGCGTCGGCACCGGCCTGCACGAGAGCCGCCGCGGCCGCACGCGTCGCCACGTTTCCGCCGACGACCTCGACCCGGTCGCCGACGGCGGTCTTGACGCGGCTCACCATGTCGAGCACGCCGCGGTTGTGAGCGTGCGCGGTGTCCACGACCAGCACGTCGACGCCCGCGTCCACCAGCGTCATCGCCCGCGTCCACGCATCGTCACCGACACCGACCGCGGCGCCGACCAGCAGCCTGCCGTCCTTGTCCTTGGTGGACAACGGGAACTGTTCGGTCTTGACGAAATCCTTGACGGTGATCAACCCCGTCAGCTTGCCGTGCCCGTCGACGATCGGAAGCTTCTCGATCTTGTTGCGGCGCAACAGTCCCAGCGCCGCTTCGGCCGAGACGCCCTCGCGTGCGGTGATCAGCGGGGCCTTGGTCATCACCTCGGAGACGGGCTTGGACTGGTCCACCTCGAACCGCATGTCGCGGTTGGTGATGATGCCGACCAGCTCGCCGGTGTCGTCGACGACGGGCAGCCCGGAAATCCGGAACCGCGCACACATCGCGTCGACCTCGGCCAGCGTGTTGTCCGGCGAGCAGGTCACCGGATCGGTGACCATCCCGGCCTCGGACCGCTTGACCGTCTCGACCTGGCCGGCCTGCTCGGCCACGGGGAGGTTGCGGTGCAGCACGCCCATACCGCCCGCACGCGCCATGGCGATCGCCATGCGCGACTCCGTGACCGTGTCCATTGCCGAACTCACCAGGGGCACCTTGAGCCGGATTTTCTTGGTCAACTGGCTCGAGGTATCGGCGGTGGCGGGGATCACGTCGGAAGCGGCGGGCAGCAACAGCACGTCGTCGAAGGTCAAGCCGAGCATGGCGACTTTCGTCGGGTCATCCCCGCCGGTCGGCACCGGCACCGCGATGGGGATGCTGCTTTCGGCGATCGACATGGTGGGGGCCTCCAGATACAAAACGCAGCCGAACACAGTCGTCGAGCTAAAGAACCATCCTATCGGCTGCCGGTCGGCATCCCGGCCTCACGTGGCGCGTCGGCGTGACGGCTAGCGCGATCCCCGCCCTGCTGCGTAGGGTGGACTCGTGCGTGACCACCTGCCACCGGGTTTGCCACCGGACCCGTTCGCCGATGACCCGTGCGACCCTTCGGCTGCCCTCGACGCGCTCGAGCCAGGCCAGCCGCTGGACCCACAGGAGCGGACCGCGGTCGAGGCCGATCTCGCCGATCTGGCGGTGTACGAGGCACTTCTTGCACACCGGGGGATCCGCGGTCTGGTCGTGTGCTGCGACGAATGCCAGCAGGACCACTACCACGACTGGGACATGCTGCGCGCCAACCTGTTGCAGCTGCTGGTCGACGGCACGGTGCGCCCGCACGAGCCCGCTTACGATCCCGAACCCGACGCCTACGTGACGTGGGATTACTGCCGGGGCTACGCCGACGCATCGCTCAACGAGGCGACGTCGGAGACCGACGGCTTCCGCTGAACTAGCTCGGTTCCTCCACCGCATCCGGCACGGTCACGGTCGTGGCCGCCGTCTTCGGCGCGGATGGCGGTTGCCTCAGCGTCGGCTCGGCCGGCGGTTGCTCCTCCTGCTCGACCACCGATGGCGGTGACGGGGGCGTCGGAATCTGAACCCGAGTGCTCGGCGTCGGTAGCGGTGCGCTCGCCGACGGTGTCGGTTGCAGCGTCGGTGTCGGCAGTGCGGTCGGTTGCGGGGTGGCGCTCACCGTCGGCAGATCGGCGGTGGGCACCGAGGTCGGCGGTGGGCTGCCCGGCAGGACCGTCGTCGACGGTGGCGGGGACGACGGTGACGGCGTTGCGGACGGCGGCGTCGTGACAGATGGAGGCGTCGTCTCCGACGGCCCGGAAGTTTCCGGCGACGGCGACGTGGTGTCCGACGGCCCGGAGGTTTCCGACGACGTCGTGCCCTCGCCCGGAGTCAGCACGACGACCTCGGGGAAGGTCGGCGGCGGAGCGCCCGGCGGGATGGTCGCCGCGGGATCCTGCGCCTCGACCTTTACCGTCAGATCCTGCCACTGGCTGACCAGCTGTTCCTTGCGCTGCGTGTCGTTCACGGTCGCCACGGTCGTCGTCAGCGTCTGCAGCTTGTCCTGAGCGGCCTGCCACTGGCCCTGGTCGATCAGTTGCTGCACCTCGGCCATCTGCGTCTGCGCCGCGAGGACGACCGCGTCGTCGCGGGTGTCGTGCCGCTCGCCGAAGAGCATGGTGCGCAGGCCGTACAGCGAGTCGCCCGGGCCCGAACCGGCCACCACCGCACCGAAACCGCCGATGCACAACACCGCGGCCGCGGCGGACCCCACGACCGCCAGGGACGTGCGCGTGCGGCGGCGCGATGCCGCGGCCCGGTCAAGCGCCAGCACCGCGTCGCGCGGCGTGACCGTGGCGGTCAGAGGAGCACCACGGATCTCGTCGCGCCAACCGGCGAGCAGCTGGGCGAGTTCCGCCTCGTTCGGATCGGTCGAGTACACCGGCTGCTGTGTGGCCAGCGAATCGAGGAACCGATCGGTGCGGTTGATCTCGTTGAGCGAGGGATCTCCCCCGTTCGCAGTCCAACGTCCGAAGTCAGGCATAGTCACGCCCCGTCGCCACGATCTCGGACTTCAGTTTCGCGAGCGCGCGGTGCTGGGCGACGCGCACGGCGCCCGGCGTGCTGCCGACCGCCTCCGCGGTCTCCTCGGCGCTCATCCCCACGACGACGCGCAAGATCAGGATCTCGCGCTGTTTCTCGGGAAGCACGGCCAGGAGCTTGTTCATCCGCGCCGACGCCTCGGCGTCGAGGGCCATCTGCTCGGGTCCGGCGTCCAGCGAGTATCGCTCCGGCACGACATCGGTCGGGTCGGATCGATTCCTGGCTGCTGCGCGATGCGCGTCAGCAACCTTGTGGGCGGCAATGCCGTACACGAAGGCCAGGAATGGGCGTCCCTGATCCTTGTAACGCGGCAGCGCCGTGATGGCGGCCAAGCAAACCTCCTGGGCAACGTCGTCTGCTGAGAGGCCACTGCGCTCTGTCGCCCCCACCCTCGCCCGGCAATACCGAACAACGATCGGACGGATGGTCTCCAGCACCTCCCGGAGTGCGTCCCGGTTTCCTGCCACAGCCTCAGCAACGACAGCATCGAGACGTTCTCCCGAAAGTGTCATCGTGAGCGATCTCTCCAACGTTACGAACAGGACCGAGCTTGGTAGGTCGGTCAGCTAAACAATAACTTTCACTTCCGCGTGGACCCGGTTACCGCACCGACCACACGCCGCCCCGCCGACGCACTGTATCGGCACAAGCATCGCGCAGCGCCACCATGTCCTGTGCCGGATGCTCGGCGCTGCCGATGTCGGCCAGCAAGCAAGCCAACGCCCATTGCAGCGGAACCATTCCGAAGCGCTGCGTCTCGTCGAGCGCCGCATCGGCCACCGAGCGCGCGCCGGCGAGGTCACCGGCGCTGCACCGGGCGGCGGCCAACACGACCGACGACTTCACTTCGTGACGCACCGAGCGAAACGCCGCGGCCGCCTCGACGGCACGCTCGGCGTGCCCGACCGCGGCCTCCCCTCCTCCGCGCGCCATCGCCAGTTCGGCCGACACCCAGGCCAGCCGCACCCGTAGCCGCGGCACCGGCGAATCCGACATCAGCTCGGCTGCGCGGTCCAGCGCGCGCGCAGCCGCGTCGAACCGCCCCACGCCCAATGCGTCGGCGCCCAGGCCGATCAACGCATCCGCAGCCGCCTCGACATCCGACCCGGCCAGTGCCAACGCCCGTCCGTCCCATCGCCGCGCGCGGGCGTGCCAACCGAGCTGGCGCAGAAACGACGCCTCGGCGCTGTGTGCCAGCGCGCGCTCTCGGCCGCCGCTGCGCACCAGCGCGGCCAGATCAACCCGCGCACTGGCGTACCGCCCCTGCCCGCCAGCCGCGACGGCACGCAGCCACAACTCGTGCGGCGTGGCGCCGGGAGGCAACGGCCAGCGCCCGGGATCGTCACCGAATGCGGCCATTGACAGAACGATTTCTGCGGACATCGAGTGGCGACGGTATCAATTGCCGCTCAACCTTGGTTAACAGTTGGTGGTCGCAATGTTACGTGCGTGTTAGCGGCCTAAATTTGCCAGCGCACGTTCAATTCGCGCGAACTGGAAAAATGCGTTCGGCGGTCGACGACCATCCGTCGGCTTAGCACCGTTCTCGTTGCCTGTGGGTCGCAATGATGAACGTGAGGTAAATTCTGGGCCTGCGGTTATGCCAATAAGCACATGTGCGGGCTATTGACGAGATTTCGCGAGCGCCCATACTTTGTCTCCACGAGTGGTCATCGGCGACTTGAGCTCGAATCGGTTTTGAACTCACTCATCCATTCGTTTCCGAAATGGGTGTGCAGAGAGGGGTTTCCAATGCCACAACCGCAGCAGCTGCCCGGTCCTAACGCAGACATTTGGGATTGGCAGATGGCCGGGCTTTGTCGAGGCGTCGATTCCTCCATGTTCTTTCATCCCGACGGAGAGCGCGGCCGCGCCCGCGCTCAACGCGAGATGCGTGCGAAGGAGATGTGCCGGCGGTGCCCGGTGATCGCCCAGTGCCGCGCGCACGCGCTCGCCGTGGGTGAGCCATACGGCATCTGGGGTGGGCTGTCGGAATCCGAGCGCGAGCTTTTGCTGAAGCGCGGAATCCGGCGGGCCTCCTGAAGGCTGTGTGCGGCTAGCGCTCGGCCAGCTCCCGCAGCACCCGGTCCGTCGTCGCCCAGTCCATGCACTTGTCGGTGACCGATTGCCCGTAGGTCAGCGGATGGGCTTCGGGGGCCTGCGCACCGGCGACGAGGAAGCTCTCGAGCATCACACCGCTGACCGGTAGGCCGGCACGCACCAGCTGCGCCACCTCGGCGGCGACCTGCGCCTGTCGGACGTGATCCTTCCCCGAATTGGCGTGGCTGCAATCGATCACGACGCGACCGGGCAATCCGGCCGCGGTGAGCTTGGCCGCGGTGGCCTGCACGACATCGGCGTCCCAGTTCGGTCCGTTGGTGCCGCCGCGCAGGATCACGTGGCAGTCCTCGTTGCCTGCAGTGTTCACCAGGGCTCCCCGGCCGAGGTCGTCCATGCCGAAGAAGACGTGCGCGGCGGCGGCGGCCTTGACCCCGTCGACGGCGACCTGGATGTTGCCGTCGGTGCCGTTCTTGAACCCGACGGGCATCGACAGACCGGATGCCAGCTGGCGGTGTACCTGGGATTCGGTGGTCCGGGCGCCGATGGCACCCCAAGCGACGGCGTCGGCGATGTACTGCGGGCTGGTCGGCTCGAGGAACTCGCAGCCGACCGGCAACCCGATGTCGACGATGTCGAGCAGCAGGTGACGGGCGGTACGCAGGCCGCGGGCGACGTCGAAGGTGCCGTCCATGCCCGGATCATTGATCAGGCCCTTCCAGCCGATCGTGGTGCGCGGCTTCTCGAAATACACCCGCATCACGATCTTCAGGCGGTCGCTGAGCTCGTCGGCGACCTTGGCCAGCCGGCTGGCGTAGTCCAGCGCAGCGGCCGGGTCGTGCACCGAGCACGGCCCCACGACCACCAGCAGCCGCTCGTCGCGGCCCGCGAGAATCTCGGCGATCTCTTCCCGGTCACGCACGACGCGCTCGGCGCGCCGGGCGCCGAGCGGGAATTCGCTGAGCACCGAGTGCGGGCTGGGAATCTCGCTGAAACCGCGGACCCGCCGGTCAGAGGTGGCGGGCGGAGTGGCGGTCTGCGCAAGGTTCATGTTCTCGGGTGCCTTTCTCGAGTTGCGGCGCCCGGTTCGACCCCGGGCCCTTTAATGACGAAAGGCAGCGACCTGATGGTCACTGCCTGGGCTCCGGGTGGATGCGTGGCTTAGCGCTGCGCTTTATCGGCTCCGCCCGGAGCCTCGATAAAGCGCCAATAGCCGACGCGCACCGCAGAGTTCACGCCGACCAGGTTATACCGGGCTCCGGGCGTTCGCCAAAACGGTCAACGGTTGAGGGCGGCGATTTGGTCGAGAAACGCCCGCGCAGCTCCGGACGCGCTCGCAGATACCGCGACACCGAGGCGACGGACGGTCTCGGGAACCAACGGTCGCACCTCGACTCCTGGCACGTCGGGTAGGCCGGCGACGGGCAGGATGCTCACACCGAGGCCCGCCCGCACAATCTCCAGCGCTGCGACGATCTCACGCGCGTCGAACGCCAAGTCGAACTCGACACCGGCCTTCCGTGCAATGGGCATGAACACGTCGGCGCAGCCGCCCTTGCCGCGGACGAACGGCTCGCTCGCCAAGTCGACGTAGGTGACGGTCTCCTTCGACGCCAGGTCGGAATCGGCAGCCATCACCGCAGCAAGGGTCTGGTCGCCGAGCACCGCAACCTGCATGCCTTTGACGGGCAGGCTGACCACACCGGCTTCGACGGCGCCCTGGTCGAGCCAATCCAAGATTTCTTCCTCGCTCCCCTCGAGCAACCGGATCGCAACTGCCGGGTGGCGGTGCGCGTATGCGCGCAACTGTGGCGCGATGAACGAAGCGGTTGCGGTCGGCAGGCTGGCCAACCTCAACGTGCCTGTGACATCGCCTGTCAGGCCGGCGACCTCCGTGCGCATCAATGTCAACTGCCGCACCGCTTCTCGCGCGTGCGTGAGCGCAACGGAGCCGGCTTCGGTCAACGCGAGACCATCCCGACGGCGGACGAACAGGGGCGCGCCAATCTCGTTCTCCAGTGTGGCGATGGCACGGCTGACGGCCGGTTGAGACAACCCAAGTCGACGGCTCGCGGCCGTGAAGCCGCCCTGTTCGGCCACCGTCACGAAGGTGTTGAGCTGCACCAGAGTCGGCAACTGTCCCCCCTATAACACCCGGGTGATCGCGCTATAACGCAGAAGTTATCAACGCTTGCTTGTTCAAAACGTTCAAGTAATCGTAAGCCTCATCTAGAAGGAGACCCCATGGAAGCGAAAACTCTGCCGTCCGTGTATGCGCCGGAGGACATCGTTTGGCACGGGACCGATCTCGGTCGGGCGTTTTGGATCAGCGACGACCTGGTCGGCGCCCAGTACTCCGAATTGTTCAGCGCGCAACTGACCAAGTTCGGGCCCGCGGGCGGATCGCAGCCGCACCACCACGGCTACAACCACGCCTTTTTCTTTCTGACCGGGACCGCTTGCATGCGGATCGGCGATCAGAGCTGGGACGTCACACCCGGCACCTTCGTCAAGGTGCCGGCGAACGCTGAACACAGTTTGGTCAATACCGGAGCGGAAGATCTTGTGTTCCTGGTGATTTACGACCCGCCACACGTCGCGACCGATTAAATCGTCGGATTCAGGTGACGCGAGTCCAGGGCTGACAGTTCCTCGATTCGAAGGCTTTCACCGAGGAGTTGATGTTCGCGTTCATCGGCCCAACGGACATGTTCGTCGCAACGACGTTGTCCTTATCCGTATCCGGCGTGCCGTAGGTGAACCACACGCACATTGAGTCCTGTGTCGGCGCATCGTTGATCCACACGCCCCAGGTCGACGCCGAACCGGCGGTGTTGTAGACGCCTGGCGCGATGTCGGCTCCGACGATGAAAAATCCGTTGCCGGGGATTGGGTTCAACAGATCGGCGGCGACCGGCAATGCAGTCGCCACCGCAGCCGTGCAGGCGACCAGTCCGGCTGCAGCACGAATCAGACGCGTCAGTGGCATACGTCCTACCACCTCCCGTCAAGTGTTCGCGGACTCAGCCCTCCGTGTAGCGGTAAGTGCCGACGGTGCAGACGTCAATTCTGTTGCGAACCAACTCATCACCGTCGTCGAACACTGCCTTGAAGTCATACAGGCAGGCACCAGACCCGTCATCGATGTTGACGTTGACCGACTGGCCGACCGGTAGCACGCTCTCACCGAGGATGTCTTCCTCCCAAGTGTCGCGACCGATATTCGACGCGTAGAAGTGCACGATCGCGTGCTGTGTTTCATTGATGATTTGCACATGGCGGTCTTGTGCGGTTGCCGGGCCAGCTGCCAATCCGACCAAGGCGGCAGCTGCCAGCATGATGCTGATCGTGAGCTTCCTCATCATCGTCTTCACTGGAGTCCCCCTCTCGGGCGGGGTGCGACGCTGAGACCATCCCGGCTCGACAGCCGCAGGTTGCGGCTATGTCCCCGCTTGGTGAACATAAACCCGTTACAGGGACGATGGCGCGTTTCCGACGATTCAGCGAAGCATTGCGCGCGACTCGGCGAAACGGACATTGGTGCAAGCTCGAGTCGCTCATCCGCGAACGAGGACGAACCATGCAAGGCCGCCGTTCAACTTTTCACGAAAGCGGTTGTGAATGAATCTCATTGGAATTGATCCCATACACCTTCACAGCTGCCGACTTACCCTTGACTTCGTAAAGTCCCCGCTCGATGAGCCCAAGCGGCGGACACGTCAAAGCGTCGAACGATTGCTGCGTCAACAAAATTGCGTCACCGGTGGCCTTGGTGAGCTGCTCGACGCGAGCCGCCACATTCACGGTGTCACCGATCAGTGTGAATTCGAGCTTGCCGCCGCCACCGATCGTCCCCGCGATCACCGTCCCGGTGTTGATACCCACACCAATGCGAAGTGTGTCGCCGAACCGTTCGGCGACTAGACGATGAATCAGCATCGCGGCGGTCACCGCAGCGTCGGCATGCCCGGCCAGTCCGTTGGGTGCCCCGAACACCGCCAGAGCTCCGTCGCCGAGAAACTTGTTCACGTGCCCACCGGCATCAACGACGGCCGGCACGACGATCTCGAACAACGCATTGAGATGCGCAACGGTGTCCTCGGCGCTGTTCGCCTCAGCGAACCTCGTGAAGTCGCGGACGTCGACGAACATCACTGTCACCTCACGCCGCTCACCGCTGAAGACATCACTCCCTTGCTCGAGTAGGCGCGCGGCCAAGGAGGGATCGACGTACGTCCCGAATGCGGCCTGCAATCTCCGACGTTCAGTCAGGCCAGCCTGCATCCGGTTGAAGGAGGCCGCGAGCGCGCCGAGATCATCATCTTGCACTACTGGGAGGCGTTGGCTGAGATCACCGGCAGCGACACGTTCAGTTCCCGCAGCGAGGTCGCGAAGAGGTTGCAGGAGAGGCGAATACGCGGCCCAAAGCGATGGACCGATGAGGAACACGAGTACACCACCAATCACCATTGCGAGCGCTGGGCCATGCCTGGCCACGTCGAGAACGGCTCCCAGAATTGCGCCCGCGACGGCAAAGGCGAAGCCCACCGCAAGCATCGCTACGTTGGTCCATGTAGCGAACTCCGGGTGAGACCGAGGCAGGGAATCGGCGATATCCGTATGCGGGGCAATCGCGGCCCTGGCGGGTCGCAGCGTGGCTTCGACGTAACTGTGCACCGTGATCAGCTGGCCGGCCGTGCCGACGACAGCGCCCAGGATCGCGTACTGGATGAGCCGCGATTCGCTCGCTCCGGCAATGATTCCGATACCGACGAAGAGAGCCGCGATCCAACCGAGGGTGACAACTACGCTCTTCGTAATCACTCTCCGCCCATAGCTGTATGTCGCTCGCAGTGCGCGTTCGGGATCGATATCTTCACCGGCGGCCCACCGCTCAATGAGGCGGGCATCTCGCCCGCCGGGACCCACCACCACACAGAGGTACGCGAGCACGGCAATCACCGTCACCACGGTCGCCTCCGTGTACCGATCAGAATCCTCGAAGGCGACAATGCCCAATGACCACGCGAGATACACCGGTAGCGCCAAGGGAAGCGTGAGCACCCAGCACGCCCACGAATACCTCGATTTGTACCGGTCCCAAACCGATTGCCAGATGCGATCCATACCGATAACGGAACACCCCCGCCGACGAACAGGGGGGCGTTTCTTCGGCTAAGTTTCGGTGATCAACAGAGTCTGTCGGCCGAGGGCCACGGTGTCGACGTGAGAACCCCGGCAATCGGATGGGCGCGAATTAGCTTCGTGCGATGACAAACGGCGACATGTCGAAGTATTCCCGCCAGGCGTGGATGAGGCCTCCATGGGACCACGAAAGCTTCCGCCACAGGCGTGGCGATCTCCTTACCGATGAGCGTGAAGTGGTCCGTGCGTTCGTGCAGCGGCCTTGCCGAGTGCAGGCTTCATCGGGTCTGGATGCCACTCGGAATCGTCGGCGAAGAAGCCCATCAGCTCGTCGGCATCGGCTCGTTTCCAAGCTGCCAAAAATCGATCGATTGTGCCTGCAGCGCCATCCGTCACTTCACCCACATCGCACAGATTAGAAGCCGAGCGGCTTGCGGACGGGTCACTTTCATGACCGCGGTCTCGGCGGTGTTCGGAGGTAAGTCGTCAACCAGTCGGGGTGCTGAGTCCCAGGCAGAAGACTCTCACCTCTGCGGACTTGCCCTTGACGGCATGCAATCCCCGATCGACGAGTCGCGGCGGTCGCGAAACCAGGCTGGCAACTGTTCGATCCGTAAGCAGGATCGTGTCTGCAGTGGCCTTGGTCAGCTGCTCGACCCGGGCTGCGACGTTGACGGTGTCGCCGATCAACGTGAACTCGAGTTTCGTTCCGCCGCCGATGGTTCCCGCGATCACAGTGCCGGTGTTGATTCCGATGCCGATCCGAACCTCCCCGCCAAACCGCTCGGCGACGAGACGTTGGATCAACACTGCCGCCTCCAGAGCCGCATCGGCGTGAGACACAAGGTCGTTCGGCGCACCGAACACGGCCAGCGCGCCGTCGCCGAGGAACTTGTTGACATGTCCACCGGCATCAACGACCGCGGGCACCACGATCCCGAACAACGCGTTGAGGCGGCCCACAACCTCCTCTGCGGGTCTGGCCTCCGCGAACGGCGTGAAATCGCGAATGTCGACGAACATCACCGTCACCTCGCGACGCTCGCCGGTGAAGACGTCATCGCCCTGCTCAAGCAGTCGCGCGGCCAGGGTCGGGTCCACGTAGGTGCCGAATGCAGCGTGAAGCCGTTGCCGCTCGGCCAAACCCGCTTGCATGCGATTGAACGATGCAGCCAGCGCGCCCAGATCGTCATCCTGAACCACCGGCAGACGTTGGGTGTAGTGACCGGCCGCAATGCGCTCGGTTCCCCGGGCGAGATCGCGAACTGGCTGCAAAGACGGCGCAAACGCCGAGCCAACGGTGATCGGCACCGCGAAGCCGATCGTCATTGCACACCCGATAGCCACTGCCATCGCGGGCAGTTCGGATACGTTTCCCAACACCGCTGCTAAGACCGCGCCGGCAATGGCGAAGATGAACGCCACCGCGAGCATCGACACGCTCGACCACGTGGCAAAGGTCGGCCGAGAACGCGGCAGCGAGTCACCTGCCCCGCTTTCATCGGCGATAGCCGCCCTCGGCGGCCGCATCGATCCTTCTACGACGCTATGGACGCCGATCAGCTGGACCAGAGCACCAAGGACGAATCCGAGAATCCCGTACTGGACGAGTCGGGACGCCGGTGCGTCGTTGAATGCGCCGATGACGACCAGCAGCACGGCGGCCCAGATCGGGTTTGCTACCAACGCGCGGACGATGGTTCTCCGTGCCCACGTGTAACTGGCTGTGAGAGCAACCATCCGATCGACGTCTTGGCCGGCGGCCCACTTTTCCAGGTAACGACTATCGCCCATGCCCGGAAGGATCAATATGTAGAGCAGCACCAGGACCGCAACCAGGGTGACTGCGCCCCCTTGTGCGTATCGATCGGAATGCTCGAATGCAACCACGATGAATGACGCGAACAGCCAGATTGGCAACAGGAGAGGCAACGAAATCGCGCACATTAGCCATGTGTACTGCGGCGCGAAGCGATCCCACGCCCACTGCCAAATTCGGTCCATGGCGGGAGACTAAACGTCGCAGCGCGTGAGCTGCTGCGAATCGTTGGGCCCCGGGCCATGTCGAATTTAGGTGCTGCTAGCAGTGGGGCAGCCACGAACCGTTGCGCATCACCTGCTGAACCCGTAGATCTTCGTCCAGTACAACACAATTGGCATCCAAGCCGACGCGCAGGCAGCCGACATGCTTGAGCTTCAACGCGCAGGCCGGGGTGGTCGCCGTCATCCGTACCGCCTTGGCCAGCGCCTCATCCGAGCCGCCGAGTTGACCCACCGCTGTCCGGAAAAGCTGATCCATGGTCGTCGTGCTGCCGGCGATCGTCGACATCCCGCGCACACGCGCGACACGTTCGGCGACCTCCACTTCGACTGCGCCGATTCGAAACGAGCCGTCCGGCAGTCCAGCTGCCGCCATTGCGTCGGTGATCAGCGCGACGCGACCGGGGCCGACCATCTCGATGACCCGCCGCACGAGCGCGGGATGAAGGTGCACGCCGTCCGCAATGACCTCCACCGTGATCCGCGGGTCCTCCAGTAGCGCCAACGCCGGACCCGGGTCGCGATGGTGTAGTGGCCGCATCGCGTTGAACACATGGGTACCGACGGTCGCGCCCGATTCGATCGCTCGCTGCGCGTCGTCGTAGCTGGCATCTGTATGGCCGATGGCGACGACCACATCCGCGTCCGCAAAGCGGTTGATGGCTTCCCGACTGCCCGGCAGTTCTGGCGCCAGCGTAACCATTCGGATTGTGCCGTCCGCGGCCGTGAGAAGAGCGTCGATCTCGGCGGGATCTGGGTCCCTCATCAGTGTTGCGTCGTGTGCACCGCAGCGCACCGCACTCAGCCAGGGGCCTTCCAGGTGCACGCCGGCGACCGTTTCTTGCCGAGCCATCTCGGCGAGCACGCGCACGTGGCGCAAGAGGTCCTCCGGTGAGGCGGTGACCAGGCTGGCCACCGTCGTGGTGGTGCCGTGGCGCAGGTGGAACTCGGCTGCCTGTTCGATCTTTGAGCTGATGCCGTCGGCGTAGGACGCACCGCCGCCCCCGTGCACGTGCATGTCGACGAACCCGGGCACCACTACGTGGTCCGGGAAGTCGTGGTCGGGCGGTCGCGGTGCGGGGCCGGGCGCGCAGTCGATGATTCGACCGGCAGAGGTAGCCAACCAGCCCGGCTTGCAGACCCGGTCTTCCAGGACGATGGTCCCCGCCGCGATGAGCGTCACCGCATCTCCGTGACCCTGTGCAGCCCGCGCCGTGTCCGCCGTCATTGTTTCAACGTGTTGAGGTCCTCTGCCGCGCCGTCGGCCTTCTCAGGCCAGCGCCCGCCGTTTTCCCAGAAGTGCCGGATCTCCTCGAGCTGGCGGCCCTTGGTCTCCGGCGCGAATCGATAGACGAAAACCAGCGCGGCCAGCGCGAAGACGCCGAACAGCGCAAATGTCCCCCCACCGCCCAGCGAATTGAGCATCGTCAGGAAGAAGGCGGCGATGATGGCATTGGCCACCAGATCGGAGGTGAGCATCGCACTCGAACCCATAGACCGAAGCCGAGTGGGGAAGCTCTCACCGGCGTAAACCCAGACCAACGCGCCGAAGCCGAAGGTGAACCCGATCGTGAAAAGCAGCACGCCGAGGAATCCGATCGTGGTGAGCGCACCACCGAACTCCGTGCCGGCCACGAAGACGCCGATGAGCACGGCGTTGGCGGCCACCATCATTGCGATACCGCCCAGCAGGATCGGTCGTCGACCTACTCGATCGACCAGCATCAGTGAGACGAACACCGCTGCCAAAGCAGCCACCTGGATCAGCGCTGGGAGTATCAGCAGTGCGAAGTTTCCTTCGAAACCCATGGCCTCGAACAGTCGGGGGCTGTAATAGACGATCGCGTTGATGCCGGTGATCTGGATGAAGAAACCGAGCACCACCACGAAAGCCGTGGCGCGAATGTAGGGCCGCCGGAGCATCTCGCGCACCGCGCCCCCGGTCTCCTCCTTGAGTGCGCGGCTGATCTCGGCGAGTTCGACCTCGACATCGGCGCTCGCCTCGACACGCCGCAGCGTTTGGCGGGCTTCGTCGACCCGGCCCTTGAGCATGTACCACCGGGCGGTGTCCGGCATCCACAGGAGCAGCAGCGTGACGAGCACCGCGGGTATCGCGGCCAGGCCGAGCATCCACCGCCAGCTGCCCGAGCCGGCCAGGAAGTACGCGGCCAAATAGCCGATGATGATGCCGACGACCGTGGCCACCTGATAGGCGACCAGTAGCGAACCGCGAATCTTCGCCGGTGCCGATTCGGCGACGAACACCGGCACGACCACCACCGACACGCCGATGGTGAGACCCAGCAGAAAGCGCGACACCAGCAGCATGGGCACCGATACCGATAGCGCGCTGAGAAGCGCAAAGGCTGCGTACGCAACGGCGACGAGCACCATCGACTTCTTGCGTCCAATGGCGTTGGCGAGCATCCCGCCGCCCACCGCCCCGGCGATCTGGCCGATGACTATCGCTGTGGTCACCAATTCCTGCTGCCGGGTGGTCAGCCCGAACTCGTCGGTGATGAACAGAAGCGCGCCGGCGATGTTGGAGAGGTCGTAGCCGTAGATGATGCCGACACTGGCGGCCGCGATGGCCACCAGCGGTCCCAGGCGGGGGGACCGACGGATAGCGGTGTTGCCCACGTTGATCCTTTCGCCGGTGGCGAAAGTCTAAGGATATGGCCGGAGTGGCACTGCCAGACGCGCCCCCGAGTTGCTCGACGCGATCAGCCACGCTGACCGCTTATCGGAAATGCCGCTACGTCCGTTCGGTCTGCGTGGGTTCGTCGACCAGTCCTAGCCGCTGGCGGACGACTTGTCGGGCCAGGTCCAGAACTGCTGGGTCGTCGTGCAGTACAAATCTGGCATCGGCGGCTAGGAGCGACGCGTGTAGTTCGAATGCGAGCCGGTCGGGGTCGTCGGAGGGGGGAAGTTCGTGCTGCTCAATCGCGGTGACCGCAATATCTCGAAGCATCGCCACGAAGCTGTCCTGGAAGGCGGCGATCCGTTCCTTGACGGGACCTGGACGGGTGCCCATCTCCAGCGCAGTGGCAGCGAAGAAGCAGCCGCCGGGGAATACCCGCCGCTGCAGGTAGCCAAAGAACGCTTCGCATACCGCTACCAGTTGGGCCAGGCCGGGGTGAGCACCTAACGCGGGCTGTATGACCTCCGCGTCGAGAATCCGCTCCGCTTCCTCCACGGTGGCCAACTGCAGTTGCTGTTTGCTGCCGAAGTGGGCGTAGAGGCCGCTCTTGCTGATGCCAGTCGCGGCGGCCAAGTTCCCGATGGAAAGCCCCTCCAGGCCGTCGACGGTGGCTAGCGACGCGGCGGTACGCAGGATCGCGCTGCGGGTTCGTTCGCCGTCGGCGCGCGGCGCTCGTCGTGCACGGATCGTTTCAGTCGCCATATTGACAACATAGCACGATCGGTCGTACTCTTCTCAGTTAGCACGACCGATCGTGCCATCTACTCAAATAGGAGCTCATCATGTACGCGACCACCACCGTTAATGGCCTCGACGTCAGCCAGATATCGGCGACGATGGACGCCGTTGCCGCCGACCCTGCGTTAGGACGGTTTCAATTCCGTGCCAGCCACGAGTGGATCGACGGCAGCTACAGCCGCACGACGATCAAGGACTTCTACGGCGTCGGCCAAGAAGACGCCTCCCGCACGGCGACGTTCACTGTGGATGCCGACGAGCCGCCGGTCCTGCTCGGTCAGAACCGGGCGCCCAATGCCAGCGAATATGTTCTCCACGCCCTTGCGGCATGTCTCACCGGCACAATCGTCTTCCACGCCGCCGCCCGCGGCATAGCACTGGCGGGGCTAGAAGCCACGATCCAAGGGGACCTGGACGCGCAGGGCATCCTCGGGCTCAACGACAGTGTACGCCCTGGGTATGAGCAGATCCGGGCCACGATAAAGGTCACCGGCGACTTCGATGACAATCAGCTCGCCGAGATCGCCAGCCTCACTCGCTACTCGCCCGTCCGCGACTTGATCGCCAATCCAGTCCCCGTCGCCATCGACGTAGCCCGAGCCTGAGTGACCCGCACGCTGTCCGCGTCTGGGTGTCAAAGATATCCCGACCAGAACGCCTCGGGCACCGTCCGCAAAACGGCCCAACAAGAGATGATCAGTCGCTACTGCAGCGATCTGCAGAGACGAAAAAACCCCCCGCCGTAGCGGGTGGTCCCTCGTTCGCATCAGTGATGGTGGTGGCCGTGTCCGTGGCCGTCTCTACCCCGTTCCTCCGCGTTGTCGACCACCGCAGTCTCGGTGGTGCCGACTGTCATCCTCAACGAGCCATCCCAGGGGCGAGTCCAAAAAGCTGCACGGCGGCTGACTTACCTTTAAGCGCATGTGGTCCGCGGTCTCTCAGTCCGGGCGGTCGTGAAGTCAGAGCGTTGACGCACTGCTCGGTGAGCAGAATCGCGTCACCGGTGGTCTTGGTGAGCTGCTCGACGCGGGCAGCGACGTTGACGGCGTCGCCGATCAACGTGAATTCCAGCTTGCTTGCCCCACCGATGGTGCCCGCAATGACTGTGCCGGTGTTGATTCCGATGCCGATCCGAAGCGCTCCCTCGAATCGCTCGCCGACGAGACGCTGAATCAACACCGCGGTACTGACCGCGGCATCGGCATGACCTGCAACGTCGTTAGGAGCGCCGAACACGGCCAGTGCGCCGTCGCCGAGGAACTTGTTCACATGCCCGCCGGCGTCGACCACGGCTGGCACCACGATCTCGAACAACGCGTTGAGCCGGGCGACGACGTCCTCGGCGGGGTTGGCCTCCGCAAAGGGCGTGAAGTCGCGGATGTCGACGAACATCACCGTCACCTCGCGGCGCTCACCGGTAAACACGTCGTCACCCTGCTCGAGGAGACGGCCGGCAAGCGCTGGGTCGACGTAGGTGCCGAAGGCGGCCTGGAGTCGTTGCCGCTCAACCAGTCCCGTCTGCATGCGATTGAACGACGCCGCGAGCGCTCCCAAGTCATCGTCTTGGACCACGGGCAGGTGCTGCGTGTAATCACCGACGGCGACCCGTTCAGTTCCGCCGGCGAGGTCGCGAATCGGCCGCAAAGACGGTAGAACGACGCCGCTGACGGTGATCGGCCAGTAGAGACCGATTGCCACGCAACCGATTAAGACGAGAAGCGCCGGAGATTTTGCGGCAGAATCCCACACGATGCCCAGCGTCGCGCCGATGACTGTAGAAGCGAACAGAGAGCCCAGCATCGCGACGTTGAGCCACGCCGCGAAGGTCGGATGTGAGCGGGGCAGCTGGTCACCGATTACGGTATCGGCGGCAAGTGCGGCTCGAATCGGACGCATCGCTCCCTGCACAGAGGTGTGCATGCCGAGCAGCGCCATGGCGATGCCCAATGCGGCACCCAGGATTGCGTACTGGGCCAGCCGCCATCCCGTCGCTCCCGCCACCGCGCCGACGGAAACCGTGATCAGTGCGGTCCAAACAGGCAGGAAGCAGATCGCTCGGACGCTCGCAGCTCGGCTCCAGGCGTACGTGTCTGTCAGAGCCTGCGTGCGGTCAACTTCGCGACCGGCCGCCCACTGATGCGCCCGACGAAACATCCGGCTGGCGGGAAGTATCGACACCGACGCATTCACCAGAACGGCGATTGCTGTGACCACCGCCGCCGCGACATAGCGATCCGAGTCCTCGAAAGCGACGAGAAGCTGCGACCACAGGATGTAGGTCACCAGCATCGAGGCCAACGTGACTCCCCATATCGCCCACGAATACCTTGGTCCATACCGGTCCCATGCCCACTGCCAGATGCGGTCCATGTCAGAACAAAACACCCCCGGCCTGGTGACCGGGGGTGTTTCGAACTACTGATCAGTGATGGTGGTGGCCGTGTCCGTGGCCGTGGCCGTCATCCTCGGGTTCCTCCGGCTTGTCGACGACCGCGGTCTCGGTGGTGAGCACCATGCGGGCCACCGACGCCGCGTTCAACACCGCCGAACGCGTCACCTTGACCGGATCGACGACACCGTCGGCCGCCAGGTCACCGAAGGTCAGGGTCGCGGCGTTGAAGCCATGTCCCGCAGGCGACTCCGTCACCTTGTTCACCACGACCGCGCCGTCCAGGCCGGCGTTGGTGGCGATCCAGTACAGCGGAGACCCGAGCGCCGCCGAGAACAGCTCGACGCCGAGGCGCTCGTCACCGGACACGCTGTCGCGCAACTTGTCCAGCGCACCGCGCGTCTGGACCAGCGCCGCACCGCCACCGGCGATCACGCCCTCCTCGACGGCCGCCTTGGCCGCCGCCACTGCGTCCTCGACGGCTTCCTTGCGCTTCTTCAGGTCGGTCTCGGTCGCGGCACCCACCTGGATCACGGCGACACCGCCGGCCAGCTTGGCCAAGCGCTCCTCGAGCTTCTCGCGGTCCCATTCGGAGTCGGAGACCTCGATCTCGGCCCGCAGCTGCGCGAGGTGGGCCTCGAGGTGCTCGGCACCGCCCGGCGCGTTGCGGTCAACAAGGACAGCACCACGATCGTCGA
>NZ_LZMD01000084.1 GCF_001668575.1 Mycobacterium sp. 1164985.4 | reverse complement strand
TCGCTCAGGGGCGGGCGGCGCCGGGGGAGCCGTAGCCGGCGCGGGCGGCGCTGCCGGAACGGGCGCGGCGAGCGCGGCGACGCGCTGGCCGCCCCGGCGCCCGAGGCGCCGCCGGCTCCCGAGGCGCCGCCGGCGCCCGCACCCGAGGCACCGCCCGTCGATGCCCTGGCCGCCCCGGTTCCCGAGGCACCGCCCGTCGACGCGCTCGCCGCGCCCGTTCCGGAAGCGCCGCCCGCGCCGGCTCCGGCTCCCCAGGCGCCGCCCGCCCCTGAGCAGTTCGACGCGCTCGCCGCGCCCGTTCCAGAAGCGCCGCCCGCACCGTTCGATCCGTTGGCCGCTCCGGTGCCCGAGGCACCGCCGGTCGACGCGCAGTCCGTCGCGAATTGGGACGTCGCACCGGACGTGCCGGTCCCCGGCGAGCAGCCCGAGCTCTGGTCGTTGCCCGTCGATGCGGCGCTGCAGCCCGCTCCGCAGATGCCGCCGGCGCCGCCCGCGCCTGCTGCCGATCCGCTCGCGGCCGACGGCGGTGTACCGCATCTCGCGAGCCCGGACAACCTGCCGCCGGGAACGACCGTCGACCGTGCACAGGCCGGCGCCCAGAGCCCGAACGTCTCCTACCTCAAGGAGATCTGGCATGCGATCCAGACGCAGGACATCACCGGCAAGGACGCGCTGCTGGCGCTGACCCAGCGTCCGCTCACCACGCCGGACGCACCGGGCGGCCAGGCGCCGAATCTCCCGGCTGCGCCGGCACCGGCCGATCCGGCCGCGCCGCCGCCCGCCTGACCGCCGACAGGGCACAGCGACAACTCGTCGCTACGCGGAGTTGACCCATTCGTCGGAGCCGTCGGCGAAGAACTGGTGCTTCCACACCGGTAGTCGCTCCTTGACGACGTCGACCAGCCGAGCGCACGTCGCGAACGCCGCCGCGCGGTGGTCGGCCGCGACCGCGGCTACCAACGCGGCGTCGCCGATCTCCAACACGCCGACGCGGTGGCTGACCGCGATCGCCCGCACGCCGTCGGCCTCCGCGGCGACCTGAGCGGCCACCTCCGCGAGCGTCTGCGGCGCCTGGGGATGCGCCGAATACTCAAGCCGGATCACCGAACGCCCGCCGTCGTGGTCACGCACGACACCGGCGAAGCTCACCACCGCACCCGCGGAGGCGTTGGCGACCAGGGCCTCGTGGTCGGCCAGCTCGATCGGCTCCTCGCTCACGTCGGCGCGCAGCACGACGGCGGTCATCGTTCGTGGTCCTTTCCAACGAGCTGGTCGAGTGCATGCTCGAGAACCCGGTCGAGCACGCCGAGGCCGTCCTTGACCCCGCCCGGTGAGCCAGGCAGGTTCACGATCAGCGTGCGGCCCTTGACCCCGCATACGCCGCGCGAGAGCACCGACGTCGGCACCTTGTCCTCGCCGGCCCGACGGATGGCGTCGGCCAGCCCGGGGATCTGATAGTCGACCATCGCGGCGGTGGCCTCGGCGGTTCGGTCCGTCGGCGAGATTCCCGTCCCGCCGGAGGTGATCACCACGTCGGCGCCTTCGACGACGGCGGCGGCGATCGCCTCCGCGACCGCGTCACCGTCCGGCACGACCACGGGTGCCGGTGTCTCGATATCGCGGGCGGTGAGCCAGTCCACGACGACGGGTCCGCTGCGGTCCTCGTATACCCCCGCGGCGGCGCGGGTGGATGCGATGACGACCCGCCCCGATCGCATCAGCGGGTCCACGTTCCGGTTTTGCCGCCCTCTTTGCGCAGCACCCGCACGCCGTCGATGCGGGCGGCGGGATCGACGGCCTTGAGCATGTCGTAAAGCGTCAGCGCGGCCACGCTCACCGCGGTCAGCGCCTCCATCTCCACGCCGGTGCGATCGGTGCTGCGCACCGTCGCCGTGATGTCGACTCGCCCTGATTGCGCGGCCTCGCCGATCTCGAACTCGACGTCGACGCCCGTGAGCGCCAACTGATGACACAGCGGAATGAGGTCACTGGTGCGCTTGGCGGCCATGATGCCCGCGACCCGGGCGGTGGCCAGCGCGTCGCCCTTGGGCAGCCCGCCCGAGGCGATCATCGCGACGACGTCGGCGGTGGTGTGCAGGGTCCCCGCGGCGACCGCGGTGCGCTTGGTGACATCCTTCGCCGTGACGTCGACCATGTGCGCCGCGCCGGTCTCGTCGACGTGTGAGAGGCGGGGCCGCTCGGACACCTACTTGTTGACGACCGTGACCGCGTGCACGTACGGCAGTTCGTCCGCGGGCAGCGGGAACGTGATCTCGCCGAAGGGCGACAGCGCGCCGGTACGGTCGGTGGCCAGCTCGCTCACCGCGTGGTCATCGTCCCCGTCGACCGCCGGCCAGCCCGGATCGACGTACCGCTTCTTCCCTTTGTTGTCTGCCACGCCCACATTGTGGCAAATGCTCCGGCCGGTGGCGACACCGCCACACTCCTTTACGCTGGTCAGCGATGACCGAGAACAGACCAGGCCTTCCCCTCGGCGCCTGGTTGGCCGATCTCCCCGACGAGCGGCTCATCCGTCTGCTGGAGTTGCGGCCCGACCTGACCCAACCGCCTCCGGGGACGATCGCCGCACTGGCCGCCCGCGCGCAGGCGCGCCAGTCGGTGAAGGCCGCCACCGATGACCTCGACTTTCTGCGGTTGGCCGTTCTCGACGCGTTGCTCGTGCTGCACGCCGATACCGCTGGTGTGCCGGTCACCAAGCTCATCGAGTTGATCGGCGACCGTGTGCCAGAGGCCGCGGTGAACGAGGCCGTCGATGACCTTCGGGACCGCGCGCTGGTATGGGGCGACGCGACGGTGCGGGTGGCGGCCGAGGCCGCGGCAGGCCTGCCGTGGTACCCCGGCCAGGCCTCGGCCGAGGACAGCTCGGCGACGCCCGAGCAGATCGCCGCGCGGCTACAGACGCTGGACGAGGCACAGTCCGAACTGCTGCAGAAACTACTCGAGGGTTCGCCGATGGGCCGCACCCGCGACGCCGCGCCCGGCACACCGCCGGACCGCCCGGTGCAGCGGCTGTTGGCCGCTGGCCTCCTGCGCCAGGTCGACGCGGACACCGTGATCCTGCCGCGGCTGGTCGGCCAGGTGCTGCGCGGTGAGCTGCCCGGGCCGGTGCAGCTCACCGAACCCGATCCGGTGGTGTCCACGACATCGGCAGCCGATGCCGACGCAGTCGCCGCGGGGGCGGCGCTCGATTTGCTGCGCGAGGTCGAGGTGGTACTCGAAACACTCGGCGCCACACCGGTTCCCGAGTTGCGCAGCGGTGGGCTCGGCGTGCGCGACGTCAAACGGCTGACCAAGACCACCGGCATCGACGATCGCCGCCTCGGGCTGATCCTCGAGGTGGCCGCGGCCGCCGGGCTCATCGCCGCGGGCATGCCGGAACCGGAACCGGACACAGGCGACGGCCCCTACTGGGCGCCGACGGTCTCCGCCGACCGCTTCGTCGAATCCCCGACCGCGGTCAAATGGCACCTGCTGGCCACCACCTGGCTGGATCTGCCCGGCCGACCGAGCCTGGTCGGACACCGCGGACCAGACGGCAAACCCTATGCCGCCCTGTCGGATTCGTTGTTCTCCACCGCCGCGCCACTGGACCGGCGACTGCTTCTCGAGGTGCTGGCCGGGCTGCCCCCGGGTGCGGGGGTGGACGCAAATGAGGCGTCGCGCGCGATGATCTGGCGCAGGCCGCGTTGGGGTGTCCGTTTGCAGCCCGGTCCGGTCGGCGACCTGTTGACGGAGGCCCATACGCTGGGCCTGGTGGGCCGCGGCGCGCTGGCCACCCCGGCTCGGGAACTGCTCACCGACGCATCTGCCGACGACGTGGTCAAGGCCATGGACAAGGTGCTGCCCGCGCCGATCGACCACTTCCTGTTGCAGGCCGACCTCACGGTGATCGTTCCCGGTCCGCTGCAGCGGGACCTCGCCGAACAACTCGCCGCGGTGGCGAGCGTGGAGTCCGCGGGCGCGGCGATGGTGTACCGGATCAGCGAGGCCTCGATCCGCCGGGCACTCGACACCGGCAGGACGGCGGGCGAGTTACACGCATTCTTTCAATGTCACTCGAAAACCCCTGTCCCTCAAGGTTTGACGTATCTGATCGACGACGTCGCCCGCAGGCATGGGCAGTTGCGGGTCGGGATGGCGGCGTCGTTCGTGCGATGCGAGGACGCCGCGCTACTCGCGCAGGCGGTCGGCGCACCGGCGACCGAACCGCTGGAGATGCGTCTACTCGCGCCGACGGTCGCGGTATCGCAGGCCCCGATCTCCGAGGTGCTCGCCGCGCTGCGTCAGGCCGGCTTCGCACCGGCGGCCGAGGACTCGACCGGCACGATCGTCGACATCCGGGCCCGCGGCGCGCGGGTACCCGCCCCGCCGGGACGACGGCGTACCTACCGTCTGGCCCCGACCCCCACCAGCCAGACGCTCGGCGCCATCGTGTCGGTGCTGCGCAAGGTGGCGGCCGCCCCCACGGGCGGTCTGCGGTTGGACCCCGCAGTCGCGATCAGCCAGTTGCAGGAGGCCGCCCATACCCAGGCCTCGGTCGTGATCGGCTACGTCGACCCCGCCGGGGTGGCCACGCAGCGAGTCGTCGCGCCGATCAACGTGCGCGGCGGACAGTTGACCGCCTACGACCCCGCCTCGGGCCGGGTACGCGACTTCGCCATCCACCGGGTCACCTCCGTGGTCGCCGCCGACGAACAATAGGGCGCAAGGGACCCGCAAAATACCAGCTCACACTGCATGGCGGCGGTCAAACACGGTCGCTCACCGATGGGCACGTCCGGGGGTTCTGGATAATGGACAAAATGACCGACGGCCCCCTTATCGTGCAGTCCGACAAGACGGTGCTGCTCGAGGTCGACCATGAACAGGCGGGCGCCGCGCGCGCCGCGATCGCCCCGTTCGCCGAACTCGAGCGTGCGCCGGAGCACATGCACACCTACCGGATCACCCCGCTGGCACTGTGGAACGCCCGCGCCGCGGGGCACGACGCCGAACAGGTCGTCGACGCGCTGGTGTCGTTCTCCCGGTATGCGGTGCCGCAACCGCTGCTCGTCGACATCGTCGACACGATGGCCCGCTACGGGCGCCTGCAACTGGTGAAGAGCCCGGTGCACGGCCTGACCCTGGTGAGCCTGGACCGCGCGGTGCTCGAGGAGGTGCTGCGCAACAAGAAGATCGCACCGATGCTTGGCGCCCGCATCGACGACGACACCGTGATCGTGCACGCCAGCGAACGCGGCCGCGTCAAGCAGATGCTGCTCAAGATCGGCTGGCCCGCAGAGGATCTCGCCGGTTATGTCGACGGCGAGAAGCACCCGATCAGCCTGGCCGAGAACGGCTGGCATCTGCGCGACTACCAGCAGATGGCCACGGATTCGTTCTGGGAGGGCGGATCCGGCGTCGTCGTGCTGCCCTGCGGTGCGGGTAAGACGCTCGTCGGCGCCGCCGCGATGGCGAAGGCCTCGGCCACCACGCTGATCCTGGTGACCAACACCGTCGCGGGCAGGCAGTGGAAGCGCGAACTGATCAACCGGACCTCGCTCACCGAGGACGAGATCGGCGAATACTCCGGTGAACGCAAGGAAATTCGCCCGGTGACGATTGCGACCTATCAGGTGATCACGCGTCGTACCAAGGGCGAATACCGCCACCTGGAACTGTTCGACAGCCGCGACTGGGGCCTGATCATCTACGACGAGGTGCACCTGTTGCCCGCGCCGGTGTTTCGGATGACGGCCGATCTGCAGTCACGTCGCCGACTCGGCCTGACCGCCACGCTGATTCGCGAGGACGGCCGCGAGGGCGACGTGTTCTCGTTGATCGGCCCGAAGAGGTACGACGCGCCGTGGAAGGACATCGAGGCGCAGGGTTGGATCGCACCGGCCGAATGCGTCGAGGTGCGCGTGACGATGACCGACAACGAGCGGATGCTGTACGCGACCGCCGAACCCGACGAGCGGTACAAGCTGTGCTCGACGGCGCACACGAAGATCGCTGTGGTCAAGTCGATTCTCGACAAGCACAAGGGTGAACAGACGCTGGTGATCGGCGCCTATCTGGACCAGCTCGAGGAGCTCGGCCAGGAGCTCGACGCACCGGTGATCCAGGGCTCGACCAAGACGGCCGAACGCGAGGCGCTGTTCGATCAGTTCCGTCGCGGCGACATCTCCACGCTCGTGGTGTCGAAGGTCGCCAACTTCTCCATCGACTTACCGGAAGCCAGTGTCGCCGTGCAGGTTTCGGGAACCTTCGGCTCGCGTCAGGAAGAGGCGCAGCGGCTGGGCCGACTGCTGCGGCCCAAGGCCGACGGCGGCGGTGCGATCTTCTACTCCGTGGTCAGCCGCGACAGCCTCGACGCCGAGTACGCCGCGCACCGCCAGCGATTCCTCGCCGAGCAGGGCTACGGCTACGTCATCAAGGACGCCGACGACCTGTTGGGGCCGACGATCTAATTCCTAAACGTGCGGACCCACCGGGTTCGACACCGTCAGCAGCACCGCGGAATCCTCGAGCGCCTGCAGGCCGTGCCGGGATTTCGGCACGACGATGTGATCACCCGCCGAGCCCTCCCAGTTGGTCGTGTCCTGGGTCAGCCGAACGCGTCCCGCCAACACCTGCAGCGTGGCCTCACCGTTGGTCTCGTGTTCGTCGAGTCGACTGCCGGCGGTCAGCGCGATCAACGTCTGACGCAGCGAATGCTCGTGGCCGCCGTACACGGTGTGCGCGCTGCGGCCGCTGCTGGCGGCGCGTGCCGTCTCGAGTTGCTCACGTACGAGCGCGGTCAGCGAGGTCTTGTTCATCGCGGGCTTCCTATCGAGGGCTGGTCGATTCGCACTTCGGCCGAAAAGCCAATCTTAATGACGGCGCACACGCCGCCGGCGGTCGCACCGACACCGTCGTAACTGAGCGCCCGCGACACCGAGGCGCTAGCCTGCTTACCCATGACCAGACGCCGTCGCGCCACGTCCGTCCAGGCGGCCAAGTTCGGGCTCGTCGGCATCGCTGTCGGCCTGGGTGCGCTGGCTTCGGCCGGTTTCGCTTCGGCGAATCCCGAGGTCCCGCAAGTTCCCGGAGCGCCCGGCGCGCCGCCGTCGCCCGGTCAGCCCTACGCGGCCCCTGTCGACACGGCAGATCCCCCGCCGGCGCCGCCCCCTGTCGGCCCACCACCCGTGCCCGAAATCCAGAACCCGCAGTACGGTCAGGGCTCGAGCCCAGGTCCGCTCGGCTTCCTCCGGGACGCCTGGCACCAGGCCCAGGACCCGTACGGGTTCACCGCGATGCCGCCCGGTCAGAGGCCGGTCGGGGCGGCGCCGCCACCCGGCGCGGGGCCCGCGCCGCAGCTGCCGCCCGGCTACACCTCGATCAACGCTCCGGAGTCCAACGGCCCGCCGGTCGCACCGCCGGAACAGGGCGGTCCACCGCTGCCGCCGGGGTACTACCCCCTGAACGGCCCGCCGCCGCCCGGCTACTACGACACCCCCGCACCCGGACCCGCGATACCGCCGGAAGGACCGATTCCGCCGACGCCGTGATCAGGTGTTCGCGGTCGAGAGCGAAGCCTTCACCGAACGCGACAGGTCGTCGGCGAGGATCTCCGCATCGGCGTTCAGCAGACCGGTGATGGCCTGCTCGGCGACCACCGACGGATCGATCTTCTGCTCCGCGGGGATGTAGCTGACCATGTCCGTGTCCATATAGCCCACGTGCAGCGCCGAGACGTGAATTCCTCGCGGCGCCAACTCCGTTCGCAGTGCATCGGTCATCGCCCAGGCCGCGGCCTTGGCCGCCGAATAGGCGCCCGACGTCGGCGAGTGATACCAGGAGAGCACCGACAGGATGTTCAGTATCGACCCGCCGCCGTTCTTCTCGATGACGGGCACGAAGGCGCGGACGACGTTGAGCGTACCGAAGTAGTGCGTGTCCATCTCCAGCCGGATGTCCTCGATCGGTCCGCTCAGCAGGCCCGCCCTCGTCGACACTCCGGCATTGTTCACCAGCACCGTGACGTCGTCGGCGGTCTCTGCCGCGCGACGTACCGACTCCGGATCGGTGATGTCGAGCTGGATCGGAACCACGCCGGGCAGGTCGACGGTCGCGGGATTCCTGGCCCCGGCGTAGACCTTGGCACCGCGCGACACCAGCTCGGCCGCGAGCCGGCGCCCGAGTCCTCGGTTGGCCCCGGTCACCACAGCGGTGATGTTCTCTGTCATGGCGGCGTTCCTCTCGGCTGATGACCACCACAACACCAAGCGAGCCCCTTTGAGTCCCGTCGTGGTACGTCTTTCGTATCCCTAGCTCAGGGCGGGGATCACCTTCTGCTCGAATAGTTCGATACCGGAGCGGTCGTACGCGGCCTCCGGGAAGTAGAGGATGGCGTATTCGCAGCCGAGTCCGCGCATCTTTTCGAGCTTCTCGACCACCTGCTCGGGTGTGCCGCTTGCCGACTCGGGCGCGGACACGGTGCTCAGCATCGCGTCGACCGCCGACTCGTCGGCCTTGGTGACCTGCCGGGCGCGCAGCCTCGCCACCCGGTCCTTGACGTCGGACTCCGATTCGCCGATCACGGCGTTGAAGTTGGCCGAGCGCACGATCGCGTCGTAGTCGGTGCCGACGTCACGGCAGTGGTCGGCGAGCACCTGTGACTTATGGGTGAATCCTCCCGGCTCGCAGGTGAAGTTGGTGTACTGCGCGTATTTCGCCGCGATCTTCAGCGTGACCTTCTCGCCGCCGCCGGCAATCCACAGTGGAATCCCGTTGTCCTGTAAGGGCTTCGGTTCGACGATCGCCCCGGACACCTGATAGTGCTTGCCGTCGAGGCTGACCGTCCCGTCACGCCAGGCGTCGCGCATGATCCGCACTCCCTCGTCGAGTCGGCCCAGTCGCTCGCCCGCCGACGGGAACCCGTAACCGTAAGCGCGCCACTCGTGTTCGTACCATCCGCCGCCGATGCCCATCTGGATGCGGCCTCCGGAGATGACGTCGGCGGTGGCGGCGACCTTGGCCAGATACGCCGGGTTGCGATAGCCCATCGCGGTGCACATCTGGCCGAGCTTGATGCGCGATGTCGTCGCGGCGTAGGCGGCCATCAGGGTCCACGCCTCGTGGGTGGCCTCGGACGTGGGCACCGGCACGGTGTGGAAGTGGTCGTACACCCACAGCGAGTCCCACGCTCCGCTGCCGTCGGCGTACTCGGCGAGGTCGCGCATCACCGCCCACTGCTCTGCGGGGGGAATGTCGATCAGATCGAGTCGCCAGCCCTGCGGGATGAACAGTCCGAAGCGCATGGCTCACGACTCTATGCAACCAGCGGCGGAGGACGCCATCCTCCCAGCGCCGTTTCCAGCCGAGCCGCTGCCGCGAGCGCCGTTCCGTCCTCCCACGGTCGGGCCCGCGATCTGCACACCGACGGGCAGTCCCACGATCACGTCGTAGTCAGCCATGAACCCGAGCATCTCGATGCGGTAGGCGCCGAGGCACAGGTCCGTCATTGTTAGCTCAGCTTTCGAATTAACTGCGGATCACGTCGCCGTGTCTCCCACAAAAGCGGTGGCCGGGCCGTTATCGGCCTGCAACGCGAACATCGCCGCGTGCGCGTTTGCGTTCGCCATCAGGTGTTGTATGGTGTGGCTCACAAAGCAGTATTTTGTGTGATGTGAGCCACAAGGAGGTCGGCGTGGTCCGTGACCCAGCGACGGGAATGGAATCGCACCACGTGCGGGCCGGCGGCGCCGCTCACCACCACGTCCGGTGGTTCCGCATGCTTCTGCTCGCCGTCATCGCGATCGCTGCGATCGCGGGCGTCGCGAGCACCCTGGCGATGGGTCAGCCCCAGGTGGCGTTCGTGATCGGCCTCGTCGCCGTGGCGTTCTTCTCGCGGGTCGGCTGCTGACCTGAGCCCACCGGCCTGACGGATGTCGGGTCTAGCGTGAAGGCCATGGCCCTCTCCAAAGACGAACGCGAACAATTTCTGGCCGAACCGCACATTGCCGCGCTGTCGGTATCGGCGGGTGACAAGCGCGGTCCGCTGACCGTTCCGATCTGGTACCAGTACTCTCCCGGTGGCGAGCCGTGGGTGCTCACCGGCGACGGCTCCCGAAAGCATCGGCTCATCGAGACCCAGGGCGAGTTCACGCTGATGGTTGAGCGGCTCGAGCCGACGGTTCGGTACGTGGCCGTCGACGGCCCGGTCAGCCGCATCGAGCCGGCCACCGACGAGCAGCTCGTCGAGGTGACCAAACGCTATATGCCGCCCGACAAGGTCGACGCCTACCTCGAGTACGCCCGCCGCGAGCACGGCGCCAGCGTCGTGATCTTCATGAAGCCGCAGCACTGGCTGTCCTCGGACCTCGGGGCGTTCTAGCGCGGCTCGAACAGCGCGGCGACGGCGGGAAAGCTCACCTTCAGCGCCGGGTTGCGCGGTAGTTCGTCGACGACCGTGAACGCCACGGGCACGTTGTACACCGGTAGCGATCGGCGGACCAGCGCGGCGAGCTCCTCGTCCGAGGGCACCGGCAGCCCCGGAAACACCTCGATCGCCGCGGCAGGCACCTCGCCGAGGCGCGCGTCGCGGACCCCGACCACACAGGCGTCGCGGACGGACGGATGCGAGATCAGCACGCGCCGAACGGTTTCCGGGAGAATCTTGAACCCGCCCCGATTGATGGCGCCGTCAGCCCTACCGTGGAGAGTGACGAAACCGTCGGCGTCGATGGATGCGACGTCGGTGGTACGAATCCAGTCCGGGCCGATCGGCGCGACCTTGGCCTCCAGCAGCCCGGGCTCACCGACGGTGAGCTCTACCCCGTTGTCGGGGTCAACGATGCGCACCTGCACATCCGGCAAGGGTCTGCCGACGCTGTTGCGCTTGGCCGAGCCGAACTCCTGCAACATATCGGGGGTCCATGCGCACAGCGATCCCGCGAATTCCGTTGCCCCGTAAGCCAGCACGATCGGAATGCCGTACTTGGCCTCGAACTCATCGCGGGTCTCGGGGTCCAGTGGTCCCGACGCGCTGATCAGAAAGGTCAGCGACGCGAGATCCTCCTTGGCGACGTCGGCGTCCAGCAGCATCCGGATGACGGCGGGCTGCACACCCGAGCGTGTGATGCGGTGGCGCCTCACCATGTCCACATAATCGTCGACGGTGAATCGTTCGAGCATCGCGATGCGCCTGCCGTTGTACACGCCGGCGATCAATTGGCACACGCCGATTCCGCCGAACTGCCAGTACGCGAGTTCTGGCGGAGCGTCGGCGGGTGCGGCCTCCCCGCTGGTCACGCTGAACACGGTCCGCTCGAGCACCGCGGTCTTGATCGACTGCCGCTTCGGCGGTCCCGTCGTGCCGCTGGTCAGGATCTGCAGTGCCGCACCGGGTTCGGCGTCGGCGTGAGTGTGTTGCGGGTCGCGACGTTGCAGCCGGGGCACCGTGGCGACGTTCGGCTGCCGACCGGCTATCGCCACGCCCGCGCTGCCCGCCCGCCGCGCGGCCTCCACGACCGGCGCAGTCCAGTCCTCGACGTCGGCGACGATTGCCGACAGCCTGAGCATCTCGATGTCGCGGGCGATCGACTCGGGCGACTGGAACGAGTAGATCATCGACACCGTGCGTCCCGCGGCGAGGAACCCGATAATCGCCGCGGCGTGCGCCAACCGGTTCCTGACCACGAGGCCGACGGGGGCGTCGTCGGCGACACCAGCATCCCGCAGCGCCTGCGCGATGGCGCGGCCATAGGCGCTCACCTCGTGTCCGCTGTACCAACGTCCCTCGAACTCGATACAGGGGTTGTCGCCGTAGCGGGCCAGCCCGGCCGCGAACCTTTCGGTGAAGCTTTCCGGCACGGCGCCAATCTAGCGAATCACCCGCACCGGGACGGGGAAGCGGCGAGCGCCCACCCTGTACGAATCCTCGGTGGAGAACCGTACAAGAGTGAGCGCTCGGCCCGTTTAGTTCGTCAGAGCAGCGACGACGGCGGGTTGAACCGTTCGCCGTACTTGGCGGCCAGCTCCTTGGCGCGGGCCACGAAGGCCTCCTTGCCGAGACCGCCGGGACCCTGGTAGCCGACGATGAACTGCGCCGAACCACCGGTGTACGGCGGGAAGCCGATACCCATGATCGAGCCGATGTTCGCGTCGGCGGTCGAGGTCAGCACGCCCTCGTCGAGGCACTTCTGGGTCTCCAGCGCCTCGGCGAACAGCATGCGATCGATCATGTCCTGCAACGGGATCGAGGAGCTGCCGGAGTTGAACGTCTCGGCCAGCCCCGGCCACAGGCCGACTCGCTTGCCGTCGGCATACTCGTAGAACCCGGCGCCCTTCAGGCGCGACGGACGGCCGATCTCGATCATCTTCTCGACGACCGCCTCCGCCGGGTGCGGCTCGTACGTCTTGCCCTCGGCCTCGGCGGCCTTGCGGGTGGCGACGGCGATCTTGTGCATCAGCTCGAGGTTGAGCTCGTCGGACAGCTGCAGCGGCGGCGCCGGGTAGCCGGCCTGCGAGCCGGCCTGCTCGATGCTCGCGGGCGCGACGCCCTCGCCGAGCATCGCCAGCGCCTCGTTGACGAAGGTGCCGATCACGCGGCTGGTGAAGAAGCCGCGGCTGTCGTTCACCACGATCGGCGTCTTGCCGATCGCCAGCGTGTAGTCGAACACCCGGGCCAACGCCTCGTCAGAGGTCTTCTCGCCCTTGATGATCTCGACCAGCGGCATCTTGTCGACGGGGCTGAAGAAGTGGATGCCGATGAAGTCCTCCTGGCGCTTCACCCCGGTCGCCAGACCGGTGATCGGCAGCGTCGAGGTGTTCGACCCCAGCAGCGCGTTGGGCTCGACGATGTCCTCGATCTCACCGAACACCTTGTGCTTGAGGTCCTGGTCCTCGAACACGGCCTCGATGACGAAGTCCACGCCCTTGAGGTCGGCCGGATCGGCGGTCGGCGTGATGCGGGCCAGCAGCGCGTCGGACTTCTCCTTGGTGGTCTTGCCCCGTTCGAGCGCCTTGGCCTCCAACTTCTCGGAGTAGCCCTTGCCCTTCTGGGCGGCCTCGATGCTGACGTCCTTGAGCACGACGTCGAAGCCGGCCTTGGCCGAGACGTAGGCGATACCCGCGCCCATCATGCCCGCGCCCAGCACACCGATCTTGTTGATCTTGACGGGCTCGATGCCGTCGGGCCGCGACGCCCCGCCGTTGATGGCCTGCAGATCGAAGAAGAACGCCTGGATCATGTTTTTGGCGGTCTGCCCCGTGACCAACTGGGTGAAGTAACGGCTCTCGATGCGGCTCGCGGTGTCGAAGTCGACCTGCGCACCCTCGACGGCCGCGTCGAGAATGGCCCGCGGCGCCGGCATCGGCGCACCCTTCAATTGCTTCTTCAGCAGCGCCGGGAACGACGGCAGGATGCTCGCCAGGCCCGGGCTGGTCGGTGTGCCACCGGGCATCTTGTAGCCCTTGGCATCCCACGGCTGGGTATGTGCGTCGGGGTTGGCCTTGATCCACGCCTTGGCGGCGGGCACCAGCTCGTCGACCGTCGGCAGGACCTCGTCGACCAGGCCGACCTCCTTGGCCTTGCCCGGCTTGAACCGAGTGCCCTGCGACAGCACCTCCATGAAGGCCTTCTGGATGCCGAACATCCGCACGCTGCGGGCGACACCGCCGCCGCCGGGCAGCAGGCCCAGCGTGACCTCGGGGAAGCCGACGACGGCGCCCTTCACGTCCGCGATGATTCGGTGGTGGCAGGCCAGCGCGATCTCCAGGCCGCCGCCGAGCGCGGCGCCGTTGATCGCCGCGACGACCGGCTTGCCCAGCGTCTCGAGCTTGCGCAGGTCGGCCTTGATCGCCTCAGGTGTGGCGAACGCCTCGGCAGCGTTGTCCGGGCCGAGGTTGATCATGCCCTTGAGGTCACCGCCGGCGAAGAAGGTCTTCTTCGCGCTGGTGATGACGACACCGGTGATCGAGTCCTTCTCTGCAACAAGGCGTTCGACCGCGTTGTGCATCGACTCGGTGTAGTGCTCGTTCATCACGTTGGCCGAACCGGTCGGGTCGTCCAGCGTCAGGGTGACGATGCCGTCGGCATCCTTGTCCCACTGAATAGTGTTCTCTGCCATTGCTTTTCCTTAAACCCGCGCTCAGACGCGCTCGATGATGGTGGCCACGCCCATGCCGCCGCCGATGCACAGCGTGATCAGCGCACGCCGCGCGTTACGACGCTCGAGCTCGTCGACCATGGTTCCGGTGATCATGGCGCCGGTGGCGCCCAGCGGGTGGCCCATCGCGATGGCGCCACCATTGACGTTGAGCTTCTCGTCGGGGATGTTCAGGTCCTTCTGGAACTTCAGCACCACCGAGGCGAACGCCTCGTTCAGCTCGAACAGGTCGATGTCGTCGACCGTCAGACCGGCGCGGTCCAGCACCTTGCGGGTGGCCGGCGTCGGACCGGTGAGCATGATGACCGGATCGGCGCCACTGGTGGCGGTGGCCACAATGCGCGCGCGGGGGGTCAGACCCTGCGATGTGCCGGCCTTTTCACTGCCGACGAGCACCAGCGCGGCGCCGTCGACGATGCCCGAGCTGTTGCCGCCGGTGTGGACGTGGTTGATCTTCTCGACGAAGTGATACTTCTGCAGCGCCACGTCGTCGAAGCCGCCCATCGCGCCGACACCGTCGAAAGCGGTCTTGAGCTGACCAAGGCCCTCGAGCGTGGTGTCGGGCCGCATGTGCTCGTCGTGGTCGAGGATGACGAGGCCGTTCTGGTCCTTGACCGGGACGACGGACTTGGCGAAGTAGCCGCCCGACCAGGCCGCGGCGGCCTTCTCCTGACTGCGCAGCGCGTAGCGGTCGACGTCCTCGCGGGAGAAGCCTTCGATCGTGGCGATCAGGTCGGCGCCGATGCCCTGCGGCACGAAGCCGATGCGGTAGTTGGTTTCGGGGTCGGACGCCCACGCGCCGCCGTCGGAGCCCATCGGGACGCGGCTCATCGACTCGACACCGCCCGCGAGCACTAGGTCGTCCCATCCGGACCGGACTTTCTGGGCGGCGGTGTTGACGGCCTCGAGGCCCGAGGCGCAGAACCGGTTGAGCTGGAACCCGCCGGTGGTCTCCGGCAGGTTGGCCACCAGCGCCGCGGTGCGGGCGATGTCGCCGCCCTGGTCGCCGACGGGTGACACGCAACCGAGGATGACGTCGCTGATCAGCGTCTCGTCGAGGTCGGGATAGCGGGCGCGGATCTCCTCGATCAGGCCGACAACCAGGTTGACGGGCTTGACCTCGTTGAGCGCGCCGTTCTTGTTCTTGCCGCGAGGCGTACGGATCGCCTCGTAGATGAAGGCTTCTTCAGACATGCGCCCGAGCGTAACAGCCCAGACCAACCTGTTGGTTGGGCGGCCGTCGCACCCGCCGAACGTGGGTTACCCGCACCCGAATGGCGGGATTTGCGTGACGATAACCCACGTTCGCAGCGGCATTACGCTCGATAACCGTGACAGTCAGACGGTTGCAGCCGTACGCGGTGACGATCTTCGCCGAGATGTCGGCGCTGGCCGCCCGCATCGGCGCCGTCAACCTCGGCCAGGGATTCCCCGACGAGGACGGTCCGCCGGAGATGCTCAAGATCGCCGAGAACGCGATCGCCGGCGGCGCCAATCAGTACCCGCCCGGCCTGGGCATCGCACCGCTGCGCGAGGCGATTGCCGCCCAGCGGGAACGCACGTACGGCAGCACCTATGACCCGGACACCGAGGTGCTGGTCACTGTCGGCGCCACCGAGGCGATCGCGGCCTCGGTCATCGGGCTAATCGAACCCGGCTCGGAGGTGCTGCTGATCGAGCCGTTCTACGACTCCTACTCCCCGGTGATCGCGATGGCAGGCTGCGAGCGCCGCGCCGTGCCGATGATCCAGGAGGGCAGTGGCTTCCGGATCGACGTCGACGGGCTGCGCCGGGCGATCACACCGAAAACCAAGGCGCTGATCGTCAACTCACCGCACAACCCCACCGGCATGGTGGCCGGCGACGACGAGCTGCGGGCGCTGGCGGCCCTGGCTGTCGAGGCCGACCTACTGGTGATCACCGACGAGGTCTACGAGCACCTCGTCTTTGACGGCCGCCGCCACATCCCGCTCGCGTCCTATCCCGGCATGGCCGACCGCACCCCTGCGATGAGATCGGCCGGGCCACACGCCCAGCCGATCTTCCAGCCGGTGACATTGAACATCTTGGCGG
>NZ_LZMD01000083.1 GCF_001668575.1 Mycobacterium sp. 1164985.4 | reverse complement strand
GAGAAGCAGTGGTGCCACGTCACGAGAACAACTGAGGATCCCGAGCTCGCGTTACAGTGGCTGGAGGAGTTCGAGGGCGCGGGCCTCGACGGCGTCATCGCCAAACCCCTTGACCTGACCTATCAGCCGGACAAGCGCGTGATGTTCAAGATCAAACATCAGCGCACGGCGGACTGCGTCGTCGGCGGCTACCGCGTGCACAAGTCCGGCGAGGATGCGATCGGATCGCTTCTCCTCGGGTTGTACAGAGACGACGGCACGCTGGCATCCGTCGGCGTCATCGGCGCCTTCCCGATGGCCCGCCGTCGCGAGCTGTTCACCGAACTTCAGCCGCTGAGAACGACTTTCGAGGAGCATCCGTGGAACTGGGCCGCAGACGCCGACCCCGACGTCGTGCGCCGCTACGGCGGCGGGTCGCGCTGGAACGCCGGCAAGGATCTGTCGTTCGTGCCGCTGCGCCCCGAACGGGTGGTCGAGGTCCGCTACGACCACATGGAGGGTGAGCGGTTCCGCCACACCGCCCAGTTCAACCGGTGGCGTCCCGACCGCGACCCCCGTTCGTGCACCTACGAGCAACTCGAGCAGCCGATCACCTTCGCGCTGCGCGACATCGTTCCCGGCCTCGGCTGACCGCGGCGACTTTCGTCAACTCGCCGATGCGGGCACGCCAGACGTGTGATGCTGCGGGCATGGCGATCACACGAGCGACGGCCGCGGTGGTGATGTTCGTCGGCGCCGCGGTCGGATTGGCCGCACCGGCGGCAGCCCAGGGGCGCCTGGAGGGCGAATTCCGATTCGTCAACGGGCCGACGTCGAACACGTGGGCCATCACCACCCAGTGCAACCCCGAAGGGCATTGCGGCGGAACGGTTTCGAGCTCGACGGGAATGATCGCGCAGATCGGTAGGCAGGCGGACGGCCCATGGGTCGTCGAGCGTCACGACGTCTTCAACGGGCGTCCGTGTGCCAACGGCACCACCGGCCCGGCCGATCTGACGTACTCGTTCGACCCGACGACCTTGGCGGGCAGCCTTCGCTACGCGTGGAAAGCCGGTTCCTGCAACGATCAAAACCCTGGCGAGAACGAACAACCGGTCAGCCTGCAGCCGCTGTAGCCCGGAGCCTCAACCCGCAGCGCGCGCGAAGGTCAGGCTTTCTCCGCGCACCCCGCCCATCCACAGGTCCTGGCAGGCTTCGGCCATCTCGTCGAGGCCCTCGATGACCTCTCCGAACACGTTGCCCGGCACCCAGCCCTGATCCCCGTTGATCAACAGGTTGTTGCGGCCGTAGAACAGCGCCAGGTCGACGATCGCACCGGTGGTGCCGGTCCCGGTGGAGTTCTCGTAGCCGTAGGCCGGGTTGCCCAGCTGGTCGGAGTCGAACGAAAACCAGCACAGGTCGCCGGGGATCGGCGTCACGGTGGTGTTCTCCCTGCCCGGGTCCGACGGCGCGAAAGCCGGTAGCAGCGTGTAGATCTCGTTGCGGGCGTACTTTCCGTGGAACACCTGGGACGATAGTGGGCGCTCCTCCAGCGCGTCCCACACCGCCGCACACGTGCGTGGTGCCGCATCGTCGAGCAGGCGCGCGGTGCAGCCGACGCCGCGCTTGTCGAGGGACACGGTGATCAGCCTGCTCATCGAACTCCTTGTGTCATCACTGCCGGTGTACGCGTATGCCAGTCGGTGGCCATCTCGTGGGCGCGGCCCACCCGCAGCACCGTCGCATCGGCGTGCCGGGGGCCGACGATCTGCAGCCCGATCGGCAGCCCAGCGGAGGTGAAGCCGCACGGCACGCTCAGCGCGGGCTGCTGAGTCATGTTGAACGGGTAGGTGTAGGGCGTCCAGCTCGCCCAGTAGTGCGACCGCCACCCCTCGGGCACGTCGCGGCCGACGGGAAAAGCGGGCATCGGGAGCGTCGGCGTAACCAGCACGTCGTAGTCCCGGTGGAACCGGCCCATCACCTGCCCGAGCTGCATCCGCACCGACGTGGCGTCGAGGTAGTCCGACGCCGAGAACGTCGCACCCACCGCCGCTATCCGGCGCAACCCCGGATCAACGCGATCGTCGACCGCTTCGCCGTAGGCTTGCAAGACCTTCGCCGCCCCCGAGAACCACAGGATGTGGAAGGCCTCAATAGGGTCGCGGAAACCGGGATCGACCTCCTCGACCCGGGCGCCCGCGTCGGCCAGGACGTTCACCGCGGCCCGTACCGCCGCGTCGATCTCCGGGTCGTTGCGCACGTAGCCGAGCCTTGGTGAGAACGCCACGCGCAGACCCGCGACACCGTCGTCGAGGCCGGCAAGGAACGACTCGCGCGGAGTCGGCATCGCCGACCAGTCGCGCGCATCGAAACCGGTGATGACATCCATCAGGGCGGCGGTGTCGAACACGGTCCGCGTCATCGGACCCGGATGCGCCAGTGTGCCGAACGGGCTCGGCGGATAGTGCGGAATCAGGCCGTACGTCGGCTTGAGCGCGACGGTTCCGGTGAACCCCGCAGGGATCCGCACCGACCCGCCCGCGTCGGTCCCCACCGACCACACCCCCATGCCGAGGGCCACCGCCGCTGCGCTGCCGCCGCTCGAACCGCCCGCCGTTTTCGTGGGGTCCCACGGGTTGCCGGTGAGGCCGAAGCGCGCCGAGTCGGTCACGCCCTTCCACGAGTACTCCGGTGTCGTCGTCTTGCCGAGCAGCACCGCACCGGTCTCACGCAATCGCGCGGTGCAGGGCGCGTCCTCGTCCCAGGGTCCGGCCTCGTCGATGAGCCAGCTGCCGCGAAGCGTCGGCCATCCCTTGGTCCACAACGCGTCCTTGATCGACGTCGGCAACCCGTCTCCGGGGCCGAGCGGTTCCCCGGCGTGCCACCGCGCCTCCGACGCGCGGGCGGCGGCCAGTGCCCCTTCGGGGTCGACGAGCACGTAGGCGTTGACCGCACTGTCATACGCATCGATTGCGGCCAGCGCCTCCTGCGTGGCCTCGACCGGAGAGAGGGTCTTGGCGCGGTAACCCTGCACCAATTCGGCGGCCGTCGGGATCATCGCGGGTCCCCCGGGATGTCCCCCGGGATGTAGCCGAGCTTCTTGTCCACCACGTTCACCAACGGCTCCCCCGCCAGCCAGCGCCGCGCGTTGTCGGCGAACTGCTCGGCCAGCGTCTCCCGCCAGCCCACGACGTCGCCGGCCATGTGCGCAGTGATCGTCACGTTGGGAGCGTCCCACAGCGGATGGCCGGTCGGCAGCGGTTCGGTGTCGAACACATCCAGTGTCGCACCGCCAATCCGGTTGTCGCGCAACGCCGAAACCAGTGCTGACTCCTCCACCAGCGGACCCCGTCCGATGTTGACCAGATGCGCGTCGGGCTTCATCGCGGACAGCACCGATGCGTCCACCAGGCCGCGCGTCGCCGATGTCAGCGGCGCCGCGAGCACCAGATGGTCACACCAGCCGACCTCATCGGCCAGGTCCGCACTGGCCACCACGTCGCCGAAGTCGGGGTCGTCCGCTCTCGCGACGCGGCCCGCGCCGCGCACCTGCATGCCCGCGGCCCGCAGCAGGCGGGCGATCTCCCGGCCGATGCTGCCGGTGCCGACCACGAGTGCGCGGGCCGCCGCGATGCCGCGGGTCTCGCGGTGCTGCCATCGATGCTCGCGCTGCAACGCGAAGCTGGTGCGGCTGTCCTTGGCGTGGGCGAGCACCGCGCCGAGTACGTATTCGGCGATGGGCCGGTCGAACACGCCGCGGGCGTTGGTCACCACGACGTCGGAGTCACGCAGTTCGTCGAAAAGCAGGGTGTCGACGCCGGCCGCGGTGACGTGGATCCATTCGAGTTCGGTGGCTTCGCTCCACACGTCGCGCACCGCGGTCGAGAAGAAGTCCCACAACAACAGCGCGCGGGCACCGCGGACGGCCGCAGCGAGATCCTCGGCGGTGCAGTAGCGCAGGTCGGCTCCGACACGCTCGAGGCCGGGCGGGCGGTCCGTCGATTTCTCGCACAGGACGGCGATGAGCGGCTCAGGGGAACCACCCGTGAGCTGCGACGACGATGCGATCCGCACGCTCTCCCCCGGGGCTGGCACGCCCCCAAGCTAGGGACACGCCGTAGGATTGTCAACAATCTGTTGCTGGTTTGGCCTCCTGGCCTCACACTGTGCAAATGAGGATCGGGGAATTGGCGCCGCCCCCACCATTGCAGCAGGTAGGCATAGGCGTCGTCACTCCATACGACTTCGCGCTCGACCGCGAACTATGGCGTTGGGTGCCCGACGACGTCAGCCTGTTCGTCACCCGGCTGAGGTACGCCCCCTTGCCGGTGACCGTCGACATGGCCGTGCACATCTCCGATCCCGAACACGTCGTCGCGGGTGCGGCCAACGTCCTGGCGGTCTCGCCGATCGTCACCGCGTATGCGTGCACCGCGGGCAGCTTTGTCAAGGGGATGGCCGGCGAGGCCGCGCTGGTGGCGGCGATGCGGGCGGCCGGAGCGCCGGCCGCGGTCACCACCAGCGGCTCGATGCTCGAGGCGCTGCGCCACCTCGGTGTCGGCCGCGTCGCGACCGTCACCCCGTACACGTCGGATCTGACGATCGGCCTGACCAAGTATTTGATGGAAGCCGGCATCGAGGTGGTGGCCACCTCCGGCCTGGGCCTGACCGAACAGATCTGGGCGGTGCCGTATTCGGAGACCGCCGAGCTGGTCCGCGCCACCGACGTCGCCGAAGCCGATGCCATCGTCGTCAGTTGTACGAACCTGCCCACCTACGACCTGATCGCCGAGCTGGAGGCCGAGCTGCAGAAGCCGGTGGTGACGGCCAACCAGGTGACCATGTGGGCGGCGCTGCGCGTCGCCGGGCGCAAGGCCGTGGGGCCGGGCCAGCGCCTGTTGGAGGCGTAGGCGTCGACCTGCCGGTTGTTAACATTGTCGACAATCTGCCGATCGAAGGGGCCGTGATGGCGACCGTAGGACTCCTCTACCCGGGGCACAGCGCCGAGGACGATTTCCCGGCGCTGGAGGCTCGCGCCGCGGGGCTACTGCGCCTTCCCGTGGTCATCACCTCCGTCGGCGAGGACGCGCACCGGGTCGACGCACTGCTCGACCTCGGCGGCGACGACCGGCTCGCCGACGGTGTGCGCCAACTCGCCGACGAGCGTCCGCAGGCGGTGATGTGGGCGTGCACCTCAGGCAGCTTCGTGTTCGGCCCGGAGGGCGCACGCCACCAGGCCGCGAAAGTGGCTGAGGCGGCGGGAGTTCCGGCGTCCTCGACCTCGATCGCGTTCGTCGACGCGCTGCGCCACCTCGGTATCCGACGGGTGGCGGTGGCCGCGTCGTACCCGCAGGACGTGGCCGAGCATTTCGTGCGGTTCCTGGCCGCCGACGGGATCGAGGTGATGGCGATGGGCAGCCACGGGATCATCACGGCCGCCGAAGTCGGCACTCTGGAGCCCGAGCGGGTGGAGCAGATGGTCACCGCGGCCGATCATCCGGACGCGGAGGCGGTGCTGGTGCCCGACACCGCGATGCACACGCTGGCCATCGTCGACCGGCTCGAGGCCGCGGTGGGCAAACCCGTGCTGACCGCCAACCAGGTGACGGTGTGGAAGGGTCTGCAACTCGCCGGTGGAGCGCTCGCCTTCCCGGGGTTGGGCCGCCTGTTCGAGGAGGCCCGATGACCGAGTTCCTCGCACCCGTCGAGCAGGAGTCCACGCCGAGCATCGTCGCCGACAAGCTGCGGCAGGCGATCGCGCACGGTGAGTTGGCTCCCGGCACGCAGCTGATCGAGGCCGACCTGGCCCGCAAGCTCGGCGTCAGCCGCGGGCCGCTGCGCGAGGGTATGCAGCGGCTGACCCAGGAGGGTCTGCTGATCGCCATCCGCAACCGCGGGGTGTTCGTGATCGACATGACACCCGAGGTGGCATCCGACATGTACCTCGCGCGCGAGGCCATCGAACGCGCCGCGACCCGCCGGATCCTGCAGGGCGACTACGCAACCGCGGGCGACGAACTGCTGGCGATCGTCGAGGAGATGGCGGCGGCCGCCGACGTCGAGGAGGGCAGCGAGGCCGACATCCGTTTCCACGAGCGACTTGTCGAATTGGCGGGAAGCCCGCGGCTGTCGCGGATGCACCAGACGTACCTCGTCGAGACGCGGATGTGCGTGCACGCGCTGGCCGACACCTATGACAACCCCAGCGACCGCGTGGTCGAGCACCAGGCGTTGGCCAGCGCGATCAGGGCCGGCGACGTGCAGCTGTCCGACAAGCTGCTGATCGCGCACATGGAGGACGCCGTCGACCGGCTGGTCGCTCGGGTGTCGCGCGGCGCCTGACCGCTACAGGGCGATACCGACGTACTTGGTCTCCAGGAATTCGTCGATGCCCACGGAGCCGCCCTCACGGCCGAGGCCCGACTGCTTGACCCCGCCGAACGGCGCCGCGGGATTGGACACGATGCCCTGGTTCAGCCCGACCATGCCGGTCTCGAGCGCCTCGGCGACCCGCAGCGCGCGCCGCAGATCGTTGGTGAACACGTAGGCGACCAGCCCATACTCGGTGTCGTTGGCGGCGGCGACGACACCGTCCTCGGTCTCGAACGGTGTCAACGGAGCGACCGGGCCGAAGATCTCCTCACCGGACATCCGGGCGTCGCGCGGGACAGCGGTCAGCACGGTCGGCGCATAGAAGTAGCCGTCGCCGGAAACCGGTGTGCCACCGGTCAATACGCGGGCGCCGCGACCCACCGCGTCGTCGACCAGGGCCTGCACCTTGTGCAGCGCGGCCTCGTCGACCAGCGGACCGACGTTGACCCCCTCCTCGGTGCCGCGACCCACGGTCATCGCCGCCATCCGTTCGGCGAGCCGACGCCCGAACTCATCGATCACCGCGGCGTGGACGAAGATCCGGTTCGCCGCCGTGCAGGCCTCGCCCATGTTGCGCATCTTGGCCGCGATCGCCCCGTCCACCGCCTCGTCGAGATCGGCGTCGGCGAACACGATGAACGGGGCGTTGCCCCCGTGTTCCATCGAAGTCCGCAGCACCTTCTGGGCGCACTGTTCGAGCAGGATGCGGCCCACCCGGGTCGACCCGGTGAACGACAGCTTGCGGGCCAGCCCGGACCGGATCAGCGGTTCGCACACCGCGTTCGCATCCATCGCGGTGATGCAGTTGACCGCACCGGCAGGCACGCCCGCCTCGTCGAGAATCGCCATCAGCGCCAACATCGTCAGCGGCGTCTGGTGCGCCGGTTTGATCACGCTGGTGCACCCGGCGGCGATGGCCGGGCCCAGCTTGCGGGTTCCCATCGCCATCGGAAAGTTCCACGGGGTGATCAGCAGGCAGGGCCCCACGGGCTGGCGGGCGATCAGAAAACGTGCATTGCCCGCGGGTGCGGTCTGGTAGCCGCCGTCGATGCGAGTGGCCTCTTCGGCGAAGTGGCGGAAAAACTCTGCGGCGTAAGCGACTTCACCGCGCGCCTCGGCGAGGGGTTTGCCCATCTCCAGCGTCATCAGCAGCGCCAGATCGTCGACACGGGCGTGCAGCAACTCGAACGCGGCCATCAGCATGTCGGCGCGGGCCCGGGGCGGTGTCGCCGCGAACTCCCGCTGGGCGGCGACCGCGGCGTCCAGTGCGGCACGGGCGTCGGCGGGGGTGGCGTCGGCGACCGCACACAGCGTCCGCCCGGTCGCCGGATCGACGACGCCGAAGCTGCGCCCCTCGCTCGCGTCGACCCACTTGCCGTCGACGAAAAGCTGCTTGTTCACCGCATCGATCACTTGCCGCTCGAGATCCACCACGCCTCCCTCGAATGGTCGGATTGTTGACAATCTACAGCTAGCCACTGAGGATCATGCCATGACCTCGGCCTCCCAAGCCCCACAGCTCTCGCAGATTCTCAAACAGGCGACCGGCGTCGTGGCCGCCCGCGGCGAAGGAGTGCTGCTCTACGACGAACAGGACCGCCGCTACCTCGACTTCACCGCCGGCATCGGGGTGACCAGCACCGGGCACTGCCACCCGCGGGTGGTGGAGGCCGCGCAGCGCCAGGTCGCCACGCTGATTCACGGCCAGTACACGACCGTGATGCACCGGCCGCTGCTCACGCTGGTGGAGCGCCTCGGCGAGGTGCTGCCGTCCGGACTGGACCGATTGTTCTTCGCCAACTCCGGGAGCGAGGCGGTGGAGGCGGCGCTGCGGCTGTCGCGGCAGGCCACGGGCAGGCCGAACGTCATCGTCTTCCACGGCGGCTTCCACGGCCGCACCGTCGCGGCGGCGTCGATGACCACCTCCGGCACCCGATTTCGCGCGGGCTTCTCCCCGTTGATGGCCGGCGTGCACGTCGCGCCCTTCCCCGACCCGGGCCACTTCGGGTGGCCGGTCGAGCAATCCACCGACTTCGCCCTGGACCAGCTCGACTACCTCCTGCAGACGATCAGCGCGCCGGCCGACACCGCCGCGTTCATCGTCGAACCGGTGCTCGGCGAGGGCGGTTACGTGCCGGCCAACGAACGGTTCTTCGCCGGCCTGCGCGAGCGCGCCGACGAGCACGGCATCCTGTTGGTCGTCGACGAGGTGCAGACCGGCTTCGGCCGCACCGGCCGCTTCTGGGGTCAGCAGCATTTCTTCACCGCGCAAGCGCGCCCGGACATCCTGATCACCGCGAAGGGACTCGCGTCGGGCTTCCCGCTGTCGGGTATCGCAGCGCCGGCGGCGCTGATGGAACGGGCGTGGCCGGGCTCGCAGGGCGGTACGTACGGCGCGAACGCGGTGGCGTGCGCGGCGGCGGTGGCCACCCTGGACGTGATCGCCGACGAGCGACTGGTCGACAACGCCGCCGCACGCGGCGCGCAGTTGCGCGAGGCGCTGCAGACGGTCGGCGACAAGTTCGACGCAATCTCCGATGTGCGCGGTCTTGGGTTGATGATCGGCACCGAATTCCGCGACGCCGCAGGCAAACCCGATGGAGCCACGGCCCTCGCCGTGCAGCAGGAGGCCGCCCGCCGGGGCCTGCTGTTGCTCACCTGCGGCGCATGGGGACAGGTCGTGCGGTTCATCCCGGCGCTCGTCGTGAACGCCGAGCAGATCGACGAGGCCGCGGGCATCTGGTCGGACGCGGTGAGCGCCGTCCTGTGAGTCAGCGGCTGCCCTCGAGCGCGTAATCCTCCTGCGGCGGCGCTCCCGGGGTGCCGGGAATCTTGGTGCCGAAGATCGGGCATCGCGCGGTCTCTGGGTTCTTGACCAATGCGATCGCGCCGACGACGCAGGCGCCCATCATGTAGTACGCCGGCACCAGGTTGTCGCCCGTCAAGTTGACCAACCAGTCGTTGACCGCCGGCGCGGTGCCGCCGAACAGCGCCGTCGACACGTTGTAGGCGATGGCGAAGCCGGCATAGCGCACCTGCGTCGGGAACATCGCCGGGAACGTCGCCGAGATGGTCGCCAGTTGGGGCACGTAGAGCAACCCGAGCACCGCGAAGCCGATGATGGCGCCGATGACACCGGTCGACATCAGCATGAACATCGGGATCCCGGCGATGAACAAGCCGATCAACGAGATCCACCACACCGGTTTGCGCCCGTACCGGTCCGAGGCCAACCCCGCGAACGGCAGGAACACCATCATCGAGAGCATGCCGATGATCGGCACGACCAACGACATGTCGGTGGACAGGCCGATCGACTGCTCGAGGTAGGTGGGCATGTAGGTGAGCAGCGTGTAATTGACGACGTTGAGCGCGACCACCAGCCCGCCGAGGCGGAGGATCGGGCCCCAGTACTCGGCGAGAAGGTCCCGGAACGCAGCGAAAACGTTCTCCTCCTGCTCGCCCTGGTCCTCCAGGTCCTTGAACACCGGGGTCTCGTCCAGCCGGGTGCGCAGGTACAGCCCGATCAGGCCGAGGGGCGCGGCGACGAGGAACGGCAGTCGCCAGCCCCACACTTCCATCTGGTCGTCGGAGAGCACCAGCGAGAATCCGAGCATCATCAGCGCGCCCGTCGAGAAGCCGGCCAGGGTGCCGAACTCGAGGAAGCTGCCCATCACGCCGCGACGGCGCGTCGGCGCATACTCAGCCATGAACGTGGCGGCGCCGCCGTACTCGCCGCCGGTCGAGAACCCCTGGATCATCCGCAGGATCACCATCAGGACCGGCGCCCAGACCCCGATCGTCGCGTAGCTCGGAACCAGTCCGACGCACAGCGTCGCACCAGCCATCACCAGGATCGTGATCGCCAGCACCCGGCGCCGGCCGAGCCGGTCACCCAGGGGCCCCCACACGAATCCGCCGAGCGGGCGCACCAGGAAGGAGACCGCGAACGTCATCAGGGCCAACAACGTCGCCGTCGTTCCCTCGCCCGGGAAGATTGCAGCGGAGATGTAGGAGACCCCGTAGGCATAGAGGCCGTAGTCGAACCATTCGGTGTAGTTGCCGACGGCCGAGGCCGCGATCGCTTTCTTCACATCGCCCGGCGCGGGTGCTTCCGGTTCGGGTTGCAGCTTCGGGCTGGTCGAACCATCGGGATCCACGTGCGGGCCTCCTACCGTCCGTCGGGCACGACCCGCTGACGGTTGGCACGGCGAGCGCCGGCAGTTGGGCCGTGTTTCTCGGTGCACAGGCAAATTACCAGCGCACGTCGGGGGATACCCGGTATCGCCAGTGCGATGGCAACTTTGACAAGACTGTCAATAAAGCGGGTCGCGATCGGTGGGCAGCAGTGGCCCGAGCGGCCCCAGGTCGATGTTGAGGTCCTCCGGCTTGAGACCGAAGTGGTCGCGCAGCTCGGCCATCTTCTCTTCGAGCAGCATGAGCGTGGTGCCGATGCGCTCTATCTGCTCGTCGGACAATGTCCCATCGTCGACCCTGCGGATTGCCTGACGCTCCATCAGCTGTCGCAGCAGCTCGACCAGTGTCAGCACCAGGCTGACCAAACCGCGCTCGACATTGGCCGGGTCGGAGTTGATCCGCCGCCTCGGCGCGGGCGGTTCGTCGCGGGCCTCAGGACCAGTCAGGTTCATCTCCGATGTCCTGTTCGGCTGACACCAGCGAGCTCATCGAAGACACCAGGGTCCGAAGGGAGATCACGACCATGTCGACGTCCGCTATCGAGAGTACGACCTCACCGCTGATCACGACGCCACCGGCCAGCACCCGGTCGAGTAGATCGACGAGTGCGATGCGGCGGTCCTCCTGCCCGGGTAGTACGTCGGTCATCCGGACACCGGTTCACCCGCGAACGAGTAGGGAGGCCACGGACCCGTCGTCTCCAGCGTGAGCTTGTCTGTCGACATCACCAGCGCTGCAACGGCTTTGCGGAACAACCCCACCGCGTCGGAGTCGACCAGATAGGTACCGTTGAGCACGATCACGTCGTCGCGGCCCGACAGAGCGCGCGTCGGCGGCGGCCTGCGCTTCCCGTCGACGGCGTAACGCATCAGCGTGCTGTGAATACGCTCGGCCTCGGCGGCCGCGGCCTGATAAGCCTCTTCGCGGGAGACCAGCGCCTGTCTTCTGCGCATCAGATATGCAGTGCCGCTTATCTTTTCGCTGCCCTCTTTGGCACCGGCAGGCGCGTGCTGGCGCTTCGGGTCGGCGTAGACCTTCACACCGACCTCGAGGCGGTCGCGGAGCCGGTTCAACGTCGCCTCGAAGTCAAGGCCGCGATGGCGCAACATCTCCCGCACCCGGTCCTCCGAGAGGTAGACCGTCGCCATCCGTACCGGAATGACCGCGCCGGACCGGGCGACCGTGCTGATGACGGCGTCGTGCGCACGCGCCTTCCCGGCGACCCAGTCGAGGTCCTCGAGGTTGCGGGTAAGGGCGTCCTTGCCGAACTCGTCCAGGTCGACGGAGCCGACGACGGCTGCGAGGTGATCGGTCGACACCACGTGCACCAGTCCACCGGCGACACCTCGGACGCCGGCCAGCCGGGCATCGGCACCCTCACTCTGGGTCACGGCGTACAGCCAAACGCCATCAGTCATATTCGACGTCCTCGTATGTCACCGGCTGCGCCTCGACCGCGCGGCGCTGGCCGTCGCCCTGTTCGAGCCGCCTGATCTGCGCGCGCAGCTTTTCGTTCTCGAGTTGCAGCTGCGACTTCTTGCCGGTGAGCCAGGGGTCGTTCTCCCACCAGTCGATACCCACCTCTTTGGCGGTGTCGAGGGACGCCACCACCAGCCGCAGTTTGATGGTGAGAAGTTCGATGTCGAGGAGATTGACCTGGATATCGCCGGCGATCACGATGCCCTTGTCCAGCACCCGCTCGAGGATGTCGCCGAGGTTCGCCGGCTGCGGACTCGCGACACCGCCACCTCCGTATCCGCGTGGCACGAGGCTGTCGTCGCCCAACGTCACGTGCCCTCACCTCCCTCTCGGGTCTGGCCGCGCAGATATCGCCGGACCCGGCGGAATCCCAGCAGTTCGCCGTCGACATCCAGTTCGACCTCGTAGAGCGCGAGGATGTCCGCCGAGGATGGGATGCGTCGGTCTTCGACCACCTCGAAATCGACCACCCAGCCGTCGGTGTCGGTCGGCTCCACCGAAGTCATGGCGACCGGTTCGCTGCCGCTGAGTTCCTCGATGAGGTCACGTGCCACCCCGACGGCTTGCCGTGCATTCAGCGGTGATTCGCCGCCGCGACCTTTACTCGTGCGTGTTCGACTGCCTTGGGTCATTGCTCTCACCCGTCTTCCTCAGGCGTTGTGCCCGCGTCCTGCCCGATCCTCGTCGCCAGAATCTGCTCCTGGGCCTCGCGTTCCTCTTCCGCCGAGATCTCGCCCCGCCGACGCGCATCTTCGAGTTCCTCGAGTTGCCTGCGCGTCCGTGCCGGATCGTTCAGTTCGGCATTCACTTGGCGCTCGATCAGCTCACCGAGCGAGATCACACCCCGGACCGGCAACAGCGGCCAGGTGACAAGAGCCGAGAAAATGCCCATCGCCGTCAGCCCGCCGTCGCACGAGTGACGACGAAGTCGTACGCCGCCAGTGGTCCCAGCAGCCGCAGCTGCACGCGAGCGGCCCATTTTTGCGCCAAACCGTCGACCGCATCCTGCAGTCGACCCTCGTCGTCGACCGCGGCGAGGACCGCCACACTCACAGCATCGAGTTCGTGCGTGGGTTCCCGGACGTTGACCTGCTTGGCGATTTCGTCGAGTGCCTTGATCGCGGTGTCCGTGTCGGCGCGCCGCTTCGCCTCCATGACGCTGACCACGATCTCGCCCAGCGCCATCCGCAGCTGTCGCGACGCGTCCTCCGAGAGGCCCGCCATCTTGTTTCGAAGTTGCTGTGCCTCTTCGCTTTCCGAGATGACTTCGCGCAGGATAGCCGCTTCCTCATAGCGTCCCTTGACGATGTATTCGGCATGTCCCTCGAGGGCCCTCAACGCTTCGGCGAACTCGTCGTGGTTCTGCCCGAGGAGCTCGTCGGCGACGGACTCCTCGTCGGTCATCACCGCCCCGAACCGCATCGGCAGCACCGGCGCCACCGCCGCCGTACCGTCGAGCAAGCGCGCATGCGCCTGCAGGCATTCGGGTTTGCCCAGCGGTTGATCCGTGGTGATCGGGCTGACGAGCGCGGCGATATCTCCCTTGCGCACCACGTCGACCTTCGCCGGCGGATCACCGATTCCCTCGGCGTCACTCTCGACCTCGACATCGGCGGGCACGATTCCGTAGACGTAGATCCCCGACGGCTTCTCCGATGCATCGGAGTCCCTGCCCCTAGCCATCACTCCTCCCTTCGTCGTCTCCGCCGCGGTTGCGGTTCGTGTTCGGCAGTCGAATCACTCAGCAGATCTCCGAGTTTCTCGCCCGCCGCTTCCAATGCGCCCTTGGTCTTGTTCTTGGCTGCGCCCTCGGTGACCTCGCCGACCAGGTCCGTCAGCCCCGCCTTGGAGTCCTGCTCCGAAATGTCCAGCCGGTTAACGGCTTCGGCGAAACGTAGGTACGTATCGACACTCGCGATGACGACTCTGGCGTCCACCGTCAGCAACTCGATGCCGACCAGCGACACTCGAACGTAAGCATCGATCACCAGGCCCTTGTCCAGAATGGTGTCGATGACGTCGGCCAGGCTGCTCGAGCTGGGGCCGCCCGCATCTCCGCCTCCGGATGCGGGTTGGATCGCCGTTGTCATGACCGTGCCGTACTCTTCGCAGTGGTGCGCCGCTGGCCGGACGAGGGCCGACGGGCGCCCGATCGGGAGGATGCGGAACGATCACCGGCGCCCCGCTGATCTCGCATGCGATTCGGCTTGGGCCCGCCGGAACCGTTGCGTGCCGCCGCTTTCCGACGCCGTGTCGCGGGCTTCGAATCCTGTTCATCGTTGTCGGGTTGGTTCGGCGACACCACCTCGCCGTCGCGGATCTCACCGCGCCACCCTTCGACGTCGTCGGGGTGGAGAATGGTGTCTGTCATGACATGACGCTGGAAATGCTTGAGCTCGAGTCGGATTCGGCGACCCGGGGCGCGCCATAGGTTACCGGTCTTCTCGAAGAAGCCCTGCGGGTGGTACTCGAGTATCACGATGATGCGTGTGAGGTCCGCGGCGAGCTCGTGGAACGTCACCGCGCCATCGACATACCCCCTGGCACCCTTCGACTTCCAGACGATGCGGTCGTTAGGCACCTGCTCGACGATCGTGGACTCCCAGGTCCGGTGCGAGAGGAACACCTGAGCCTTCCACTCCAATTTCTCGTCGGAAACCTGCTCGACGTTCTCGACCTTCTTCATGAACTTGGGGAACTCAGCGAACTGGGTCCACTGGTCGTAAGCCACGTCGATCGGCACGCCGACCTCGATCTGCTCGACGATGTTGGTGACCTTCATTTTCTGGCCGCCCTTGCCGCCCTTACCACCTACTGCGTCGGTCAACGACTCAGCCGCGCCCTTCACCGAGTCCTTCACCCTGCTCGCGGCGCCGCCGACGCCGGCCTTCAGCATCGTCTTGACCGGTGACAGTCCTTCCTTTCCCGTGACGGCCGACAACAGTCCGCCGCCGTTCTCGGCATAGTCGGTCAGGCGGCTCGAGGCGCCGCTGAGCCGTCCGGAAACCGAGTTCACGGCCCGGTCCGTCATCGACCCTGCGAGCCTTTGCAACGACTCCTGCAGCGCATCTGCGCCGCTCGTCGGCTTCGCGTCATGAGCGTTTCGCTTCGTCTGCGTCGCCATGTCGTTCACCTCCCCCTGCGCACCGGCGCGCGCTTCGCGGCGGCGCTGCTGCGTCGCGTCGGGCGGCCCTGTGCCTCGCCGTTACTGCCAGCACGCGTCCGTCGGGCGGGCCGACTCGACCGCGGACTGGCCGCACGGCGGGCGGCTCGCCGCGGTGGCTCGTCGTCCGGTTCGTCGTTGTCGGCGTCGAGGTCGGTGTACTCGTCGAGATCCTCGAGGTCGTCCTCTTCGAAATCGTCGTCATCGAGGTCTTCCTCCTCGACGTCCAACGGCTCGTCGTCGTAGTCGTCCTCGTCGTAGCTGTCGTCGTAGCTGTCATCTGCGTCGACTTGCTTGCGACGACCGTTGAGCAGCCCCGTCGCCGAAGTCACGTCACCAACCGCAGAACCCGCGGTGCGTGCCACGTCGTCGGTCGGCACGACGCCCTGAAGTCGATCGTTGAGCGCGTCCACTCGGTTGGTCGCCGCAGTCATCGCGGCCGCCCTGGCGGCGGTCAGGACCTCGCCGCGGAGTTGGCTCGAGAGATCGTGGACCTGGTCCGAGACACCAAGTGAATTGATCCCGCGCGTGACCAGTTGCCCCGGTCCCGGGAATTTGCCCGTCAGGCCGGCTGCCGCCAACATCAGGGCGATCCTCATCTTGCGCGTCCTACCCAGGAAATAGCCGGCGCCCACGGCGAGCGCCACCTTTGGCCCGTTTGCCATGATGCGTTCCTCTCGATTTTGGTTCTAAAGATTTTGTTCGGCCTGCGCCGAGGACGCCCGCTGCGACCCTGCATGACCGCGACGGACGGTTAATTAGAGCGTTACCCCAACTCACGTGCGCTCACGCATAAATCTGCAGTTCAAAAATTCTTTCTTCGCCTGTGTCAGTTTTGCAAACGATGGTGAGTAGCTAACCGAGCCCTGTGGCCCACGTCACACAATTGAAGTCGTCGGTTGTCAACTTCGCTTAGCTACTTAGTGGTACGAACCTAATCGACGCGCCCGTAAGAATTCGCTGGCAAGGGTCTTTGAAGTCGGCGCCAGCGGGTAGTCCTCCGGCAGCGAGGAGCGGTGCCGAGGTGCGACCGCATCGCTTTGCTGGCACCGGTCCTCCGCGGAGGAGGTCATCATGCAAGTACTCAACCGCTTGGTCGGTGTGGTGCTCGGAATCCTCGGGGCGGTGCTCGGCGTCGTGCTCGGTGTCGTCGCCGCCGTGGTGTGGGTCGTCGGCGGCGTGCTCTGTCTGACCCTCATCCTGATCCCGCTCGGCATCCCCGTACTGAAACTGGGTTCACGTCTGTTCAGCCTCGCCGGCGACATGATGCACATCGGAGGATGAGATGCGATTTCTTCGGGGCCTCGCCGGCGCCTTGCTGTGGATTGTCGGGGCGTTGCTCGGGCTCGTAGGTATTTTGCTGTGCCTGACGATCGTCCTGCTGCCCCTCGGCGTCCCCTTGGTGGCCTTTGCGGGGAAGTTGATGACGCGGGCGGGATCGTTGTTCCTACCTCGCGGCCTCGCCCACCCGGTCGCGGAGGCGTCGAAATCGGCCAAGCGCAGGCAGCGCAAGGCCATATCCGCCACGTCCGACGTCAGCGCCGACGTCCGCAAGAAGACGCGCAAGACCATGCGGAAGGCGCGCAAACGCGTGGCCTGACGGCAGAGTGCCCGTTCGGTCGATGGGCGCGGCATCCCGGCCCGCTAGATTGCGGTCATGACCGCAGGCAGGTTCGCCCCGAGCCCCTCGGCGGATCTGCACATCGGGAACCTGCGCACGGCGATCCTCGCGTGGCTGTTCGCCCGGTCGACGGGCCGGCGGTTCCTCATGCGCGTCGACGACCTCGACGACCGCACGTTCACCGACGTCGGGCAACGGCAGCTCGACGACCTCGCCGCGATCGGGCTGACCTGGGACCTGGTGGAGTGGCAGTCGGAGCATCCGGAGCGTTATGACGCCGCGATCGCCGAGCTGGACGCGCGCGGACTGCTGTACGAATGTTATTGCAGCCGAAGGGATATCGCGCAGGCTCCCCGAGCGCCGCATGCACCGCAGGGCGCCTACCCGGGCACGTGCCGCGAGCTGACGGATGACGAGCGCGCGGCGCGACGGGCGGAGACGGGACGTCCGCCCGCGCTGCGGTTGCGCAGCGACGCCATCGTGCACACCGTCCACGACGTGCTCCACGGTGAGTACACCGGCATCGTCGACGACTTCGTGGTTCGCCGCGGCGACGGGGTGCCCGCCTACAACCTCGCGGTCGTGGTCGACGACGCGAGCCGGGGCGTCGATCAGGTGGTGCGCGGGGACGACCTGCTGCCCTCCTCGCCGCGGCAGGCGTATCTGGCTCGGATGCTGGGCCATCCGGAGCCGGTCTATGCCCACGTTCCGCTGGTGCTCAACGAAGACGGCGCACGGTTGGCCAAGCGCGACGGCGCGGTCACGCTCGCCGAGATCGGCGTACCGCGGGTGCTTGCGCAGATCAGTGAGTCGTTGGGCTGGCGCGCCCGCGACGTCGAGGGCATGCTCGCCGAGTTCGACCCGCAACGGTTACCGCGACAGCCGTGGATTTATCGCCCCGACTGATCCGAACACTTCCCCCACCCGCACAGCGTGGATTAGGTTCCGCCGGTGCACCGAAACCTCAGGCAGGCACTGCCCGCCCTTTTGCTCGCGGCGGCGGTGCTGTTCGGCGCCGCCGCGTGCGGTTCATCGGAATCCAACAACGACGACCCGATCCAATCGGCGGGAGTGCTGCGCGTGGGCACCGAGGGCGTGTACCCGCCGTACTCGTTCCACGATCCCCGCCAGGGCGGCCAGCTCGCCGGATACGACGTCGACGTCGCCCGTGCCGTGGCCGAAAAGCTGGGCGTGAGAATCGAGTTCGTCGAGACGTCGTGGGATTCGATCTTCGCCGCCCTGGAGGCCAACCGCTTCGACGTCGTCGCCAACGAGGTGACGATCACCGACGAGCGCAAGGCCAAATACGACCTGTCCGACCCGTATTCGATCGCCGAGGGCGTGATCGTGACACGGGCCGACGACGATTCGGTCCGGTCGCTGGCCGATCTCAAGGGCAAGCGGGCCGCGCAGAGCCCGACGAGCAACTGGGCGACGGTCGCGCGTGACGCGGGAGCGCAGATCGATTCGGTCGACGGTTTCTCCCAGGCGATCAGCGTGCTCTATGACGGCCGCGTCGACGTCGTCGTCAACGACAGCATCACGGTGCTGGCGTATCAGGCCGAACGTCCCGACGCCCCGATCAAGGTCGCGGCCAGGACGGACGAGCGGAGCGAGCAGGCGTTCGCCGCGCGCAAGGACAGCGGCTACCTGCCCGAATTGAACAAGGCACTCGAGGAACTGCGCGCCGACGGAACGCTGACCGAGATCTCGAAGAAGTACCTCGACGTCGACCTGTCGAGGGCTGCGCCCACGGGCACCGGACAACTGATCCTCGACAACCTGTGGCCGCTGGCGCGCGCGGCGATCGAGAAGACGATCCCGTTGACGGTCATCAGCTTCACGATCGGCCTGGTGATCGCGCTGGTGGTGGCGCTGGCGCGGTTGTCGGCGAACATCGTGATCGCCGGTGTGGCGCGGTTCTACATCTCGATCATCCGCGGGACACCGCTGCTGGTTCAGCTGTTCATCGTGTTCTTCGCGCTGCCGCAAGTCGGTGTGCGGATCGACCCGTTCCCCGCAGCGGTCATCGCCTTCAGCCTGAACGTCGGCGGTTACGCGGCCGAGGTGATCCGCTCGGCGATCCAATCGATCCCGAAGGGGCAGTGGGAGGCGGCCGAGACGATCGGCCTCAACTACGTTGGGGCGCTGCGGCGCATCATCTTGCCGCAGGCCACCAGGGTTGCGGTCCCGCCGCTGTCGAACACGTTGATCTCGCTGGTGAAGGATACGTCGCTGGCGTCGACGATCCTGGTCACCGAGCTGTTCCGGACGGCGCAGAACATCGCGGCGCCGACGTTCGAGTTCTTCGCGCTCTACGGCACCGCCGCGCTGTACTACTGGATCATCTGTCTGGTGCTCTCGTTCGGCCAGAGCCGATTCGAGCGACGGCTGGAAAGGTTCGTGGCAAAGTGACGCAATCGCGGGTTCGCGCCGAGGGCATACGGAAGGCTTTCGGCAACAACAACGTACTGAACGACGTCTCATTCGAGGTGGCGCAGGGTTCGGTGACGACGATCATCGGACCGTCGGGTTCGGGTAAGACGACGCTGCTGCGGACCCTCAACGCGCTCGACCTGCCCGACGCCGGAGTCATCCGCGTCGGCGATGTCGAGATCGACTTCTCCGGGCCGGTGCCCAAGGATCGCCTGCGTGCGTACCGGGCGCAGAGCGGGTTCGTGTTCCAGAGCCACAACCTGTTTCCGCACAAAACGGTGCTGCAGAACATCATCGAGGGGCCGGTCGTCGTGCAGAAGCGACCCAAGGCCGAGGCCGAGGCGGATGCCGTGGCGCTACTTGAACAGGTCGGACTCGCGGACAAGAAGGACCAGTTCCCGTTTCAGTTGTCCGGCGGTCAGCAGCAGCGGGTCGGCATCGCGCGGGCGTTGGCGCTGCGGCCCAAGGTGGTGCTGTTCGACGAACCGACCTCAGCACTCGATCCCGAATTGGTCGGCGAGGTGCTGTCGGTCATCCGGGACCTCGCGGTCGAGGGCTGGACCCTGGTGATCGTCACCCACGAAATCCAGTTCGCCCGACAGGTTTCCGATCAGGTGCTGTTCACCGACCGCGGAGTGATCCTGGAGAAGGGTCCGCCCGCCGAGGTGATCGGGAGCCCGACACAGGAGCGCACCCGCCAGTTCCTCGACCGGATCCTCAACCCGCTGTAGCGATTTGTGTGCATTCTGTTGCGCTGAGCGCGCCTAAGCGCACACAAGTCGCACTCAGACGAGACTAGGGCATCTCCTTCTGGCCCCACGGCGAGCCGTACGCCGTCAACAGGTCCAGGAACGGTACGGAGTCGAACGCCTCGGGCCCGAGCACACCGTCGCCGCTCCAGGTGCCTTCGGCCAGAAGCTCAAGGGCCACAACCGGATTGATCGCCGTCTGCCAGACCACACACTGATGGCCGTATTCGGCCATCGACCATTCGTTGTCGACGACGTGATAGAGGTAGGTCGACCGGGGGTTGCCGTCCTTGCCGGTCCCCGTCACCCACAGGCCGGCGCAGGTCTTTCCGCGCATCTTCGGCCCGAGCGTCGCGGGGTTGGGCAGGCACGCCGCCACCACGTCGCGTGGGCTGACCTCGACGCCGGACACGGTCACCTTGTCGGTGCGGTCGAGCCCGAGCTTGTGCAGTGTCTTGAGGACGTCGATGAACTCCTCGCCGAGGCCGTACTTGAATGTCGCCCGCTTGCATTTGACCCAGCGCGGCATCAGCAGCACCTCCTCGTGCTCGACGTTCACGCATTCGACCGGGCCGATACCGTCGGGGAACTCGAAAACCTCCGGCTCGCTGAAGGGTTCGGTGGTGAACCAGCCGCGGTCGGCCTCCCAGATGACCGGCGGGTTGAGGCACTCCTCGATGGTGGTCCAGATCGAGAACGACGGTGCGAAGTCGTAACCGTCGACGGTCAGGTTCGACCCGTCCCTGGTGCCGAGCTCGTCGATGTCGGAGAACAGGTGGTCGGCGGCGTAGCGTGCGAACACGTCCGACAGGCCCGGTTCGACGCCGATGCCGACCACCGCCAGCCGGCCGGCGTCGCGCCACCGCCGTTCGGCGGCGAACTGCTCGTCGCCCAGCTTGACGCCCGGCAGCGCGTACGGCTGCTCGGGGTGGCGCTGCGACAGGCTCATCGCCATGTCGAGGTAGTCGGCGCCGCCGGCGAGTGCGCCGTCGAAGATCGGCATCACGAAGCGCGGGTCGACGGCGTTCATCACATGGGTGATGCCATGGGTGCGGACGAGGTCCGCGACCGCTTCGGCTGACGTGGCGTCCACCCGTGCGGCGATGAACCGGGCGTCCCCCACCGACTCGGCCGCCCGTCGCGCCCGGGCCTCGTCGTAGTCGGCGACGACGATCGTGTCGAAGAAATCACGCCGCGCCGCGATGGAACAGAACGCGGCACCCACACCGCCCGCGCCGATCAGCAGTATCCGCATGGCTAGAAACTACGGGATTCGGTGCAAGAGCGGTCGCTGAGCGACGGTTACCGCACCGAAATCGCGGATTAGGTACTGGTTGCGTAGTAGCGGCCCAGCACGTCCGCGCGCAGCTCGTCGAATTCACCCGCGTCGATGGCGGCCCGGATCTGGTCGACGAGCCGTACCACGAACCGCTCGTTGTGGATGGTGCACAGCGTCGCCGACAGGATCTCCTTGGCCTTGAACAGGTGATGCAGATACGCCCGGGTGTAGTGGGCGCACGTGTAGCAGTCGCAGTCGGCGTCGATCGGCGTGAAATCGCGGCGGAACCGCGCATTGGTGATGTTGAAGCGGCCGGTCGTGGAGTACACCGCCGCATTGCGCGCGACCCGCGACGGCGATACGCAGTCGAACGTGTCGGCCCCGGCGGCGATCGCGTCGAACAGGTCGTCGGGCTCGCTGATGCCCAACAGATGCCGCGGCTTGTCGGCCGGCAATTCGTCACACACCCATCCGACGATGGTGGCCAGGTTCTGCTTCTCCAGGGCACCGCCGATGCCGTAGCCGTCGAACTCCAGACCCTCCGCGGGACCGGCGCCTTCGCCGATCGCCACCAGACCGCGGGCGGCTTGCCGCCGCAGGTCCTCGTATTGCGCACCCTGCACGATCCCGAACAGCGCCTGCTCCGGCTTGTCCGGCCGGGTGGTCTGCAGCCGTCGGTGTTCGGCCAAACACCGCACGGCCCAGTCGTGCGTGCGCTGGACCGACCGCTCCTGGTACCCGCGGGTGTTCACCAGCGTGGTCAGCTCGTCGAACGCGAAGATGATGTCGGCGCCAAGCCGGTGCTGGATGCCGATCGACACTTCCGGGGTGAACCGGTGCACGGAGCCGTCCAGGTGCGACCGGAACGTGACGCCGTCGTCGTCGACGTTGGCCAGCCGCTCCTTGCCTTCGGCGATGATGTCGTCGGCCTGGACGCGCTCGGTGTCCATCGCGAGCACTTTGCGAAACCCCGCACCCAGGGACAGCACCTGAAATCCGCCGCTGTCTGTGAACGTCGGGCCCGGCCAGTTCATGAACGCGGACAGGCCGCCGGCCTCGTCCACGATGTCCGGGCCGGGCTGCAGATACAGGTGATAGGCGTTGGCCAGAATGGCTTGTGCGCCAAGCTCTCTCATCGTCTCGGGCAGCACCGCTTTGACGGTCGCCTGGGTGCCGACGGGAATGAACGCCGGGGTGTGGATCTCACCGTGCGGGGTGCGGATCACGCCGGTGCGGCCGGCCCGGCCGGGGAGTTCGGCGGTGACGCTGAAAAACGGAGCCGACGACTCTTTCGGAGCGGGAGATTTCGGCACGGCCACGTCGTAGATTCTGCACTGTGAAAAATCGGTGGGTCCCGACGTGCTGCGTCGCCGCGATCGCGGCGGGGTTGGCCGGTTGTTCGAGCCCGCCGGAGTACACGCCGCCGAAGGGTGAGCTGGTCGCGGGCACGGCCCAGGTGACGGTCAACGGTCGCGACGCGGGCACCACCGACGCGGTGCAGTGCAACACCACGGGTTACCTGACCACGATCACCACCGGTGACCAGACCTCGGGCGTCACGGCGATGGTCTCGAACAAGGAGGAGTTGGCCGTCGAGTCGGTCGGAATCAACAACGTCGGCGGCTTCACCGGCAGCTACACCGCGGGCGTCGGCGACACGGCCGAGGCCGCAGACATCTCCATGACGGGCCGGACCTACGACATCTCGGGCGCCGCCGACGGCTTCGACACCGACAATCCCAGCTTCCGCGCGTCCGGCACGTTCGCCATTCGCGTGTCCTGTTGAGCGGATCCCGGCCCACGTCAATTCCGCGAAATCGCGGATGCCGAGTTTGGCGCGAACCATACTGCTTCTGATGATCCGATCTTGACGGGTCACTACACAAAGGAGAACAGGGTGAAGCGTGGTTTCCTGGTCGCCATCGGCGGCGCGGCGATCGTCATCGCCGGTCTATCCGGCTGTTCCTCGGGCGACAAGAAGTCCGAAACGTCGGGTGAGACATCGACGGCCGCATCGGCGGAGGGTAAGACCACCGTCACGATCGACGGCAAAGATCAGGCTGTCCAGGGCACCGTCGTGTGCAGCGATATGGGCGGAAACACGAACATCGCGATCGGCGACGCGACCACGGGCATCGGCGCCGTCGTCAGCTCCGGTGACGAACCGACCGTGCAGTCCGTCGGCCTGGGCAACGTCAACGGCGTGACGCTGGGCTACCAGAGCGGCGCCGGCCAGGGCGAAGCCAAGGCCGAGAAGGACGGTAAGACCTACAAGATCTCCGGCACCGCGACGGGCGTCGACATGGCCAACCCGCTGCAGCCGGTCAACAAGCCATTCGAGATCGAAGTCACCTGCCCGTAGTCAGGTCACGAGCCTGAGAGAAGGCGGCGTCCCGACAGGGGCGCCGCCGTTTTTCTCCCCGCTCGACCTTCTATCCGGTGTAGCCGGCCGCCGACTGCCGCAGCTGCCAGATCTGCGCCGGGCACAACTCGTTGACCGCCTGATTGATCAGGTACATGCCCTGGTACTTGTCGGCGGTGTGGAAGTCGGCGGTAACCTGGTTGACCAGCTCGCCGTAGCTCATCTTGCCCGCCACCCGGTCGCAGATCGTCCTGCCGTAGCCGATCGCGGCGTCGGCGTTCGGGAAGTTGTAGCCCGGCCGCACGTGCACGTTGACCAGATACGCGACCACGTCGGCGTTGGCAGCGGGAGCGGAGATCGTCACGGCCGCACCCGCCGCTGCGGCCAGAGCAACCAGAACCGGCTTCATGGGTTAAGAGCCTATTCCGTGCCCGCCGTCGATGCGGGGCACTTAGGCTAGCCACCTATGAGGCTCATGGCTGCCGCTACGCTCGCGACCGGGTTTGTCGCCGCACCCCTGATGACCGCCGCGAATGCGCCGGCGTCGCCCGGCTACTGCGACGGCGCCGACTGTGTTCCCTACGTCGACCGCACCGCGGTGGAGGGCACGCACTGCGTGCAGAACACCCGCTACAACTTCGGGATCGACGCGTCGGGCAACACGCTGGCATGCAACTCGCGCAGCACCTGGATCTCGTCGCCCCCGCTGATCGGCATCCGCACCAACCGACTGCCGTGCGGGGATGCGACCGGGGTGGCCCAGTCGCCCGACGGGGTTCCGCTGAGCTGCAGGGGCGGCGCGTGGACTCCCGACTACCAGGTGATCTTCTACGGCTGACGTTGGTCAGTAGGCACGCGCGACGTAGGCCAAGGCGTCGGCGTCGTCATCGGTGTCCGGCAGCGTGCCGTCGCTGCGTTGCAGACATCGCACGGTGAGCCCCGCCGCGGCGAGCTCTTCTTCCCCCGATACGCCGACCTTGTCCCACCGCAGCCGTGCGACGCCCGTCTGCGCGGCCTCGCGCACCTCGTCGATCGTCGCGCAGTCTGTGATTGCCGCGTCGCGGCGCTCGGTTGCCGCGGCGAGCATGTCGGCCTGGATGCTCCCGACGAGTTCGGACACGCGCTCGGCGACGCGGTCGACGCTGACCGCGGTCTTCTCGCGGGTGTCGCGGCGGTAGAGCGTCGCCGCGTTCTTGTCGAGGTCTCGGGGGCCGAACTCGATGCGGATCGGCACACCCTGCAAGTCCCAGTCAGTGGCGCGCCAACCGAACGCGGCCTCGACGTTGTCGTCCAACCGCACCCGCACGCCGCGGGCGCGGAGCTCGTCGACCAGTGTCGCGGCGGCCCGGACGACGCCACCATCGCCGTTGTCCTTGACCACCACCACGACGGCCTGCACCGGGGCAAGCGTGGGCGGCACGACGAGCCCGAAATCGTCACCGTGGCACATGATCAGCCCGCCCAGCATCCGGGTCGAGGCGCCCCACGACGTGGTCCAGCAGAGCTCGGAGGAGCCCGCGGCACTGGAGTAGGTGATGTCGAAGGCCCGGGCGAACCGTTGACCGAGTTCGTGCGACGTGGCCATCTGCAGCGCCTTGCCGTCGCGCATGACGCCCTCGCACGTCATCGTGTTGGCGGCGCCGGCGAACCGTTCCTTGGCGGTCTTGCGCCCGACGATCACCGGCACCGCCATCGCCTCGCGCAGGAACCGCTCGTAGACGTCGTGCAGGATCAGGCGGGCGTAGTCGCGTGCCTCGATTTCGCCGCCGTGTGCAGTGTGGCCTTCTTGCCACAGAAACTCCGTGGTGCGCAAGAAGATTCGGGGCCGCATCTCCCAGCGCACCACGTTGGCCCACTGATTGAGGAGCAGCGGTAGGTCGCGGTAGCTGTCGATCCATTTGGCCATGTACTCGCCGATGACGGCTTCACTGGTCGGCCGGATGGCCAGCGGCTCGGACAGTTGCTTGCCGCCGCCGTGAGTGACGACGGCGAGTTCGGGGCTGAATCCCTCGACGTGCTCGGCCTCGCGCTCGAAGAAAGTGATCGGGATCAGCAGCGGGAAGTACGCATTCTGCGCGCCCGCCGCCTTGATCCTCGCATCCAGGTCGGCCTGCATCCGCTCCCAGATCGCGTAGCCGGTCGGCCGGATCACCATGGTGCCGCGAGCGGGTCCGTTCTCCGCGAGCTTCGCCTTGTTCAGCACATCCTGGTACCAGCGGGGAAAGTCCTCGTGCTGCGGCGTCAGCACCGGCATGTCTTACCTCTCATCGTTTGTCGGTTGTGATCTGCGCCTCGCTACGGTTTTGAGACCAGAGCGTATGCGCGACGAACGTGATGAATCGGGGCAAGCGGGGTACAACCACGGGCGTGGTAATCGATGTGCGTCTGCGGCCGGCAGACCCTCTGAGGATCGAAGTGCCGGCCACCGCGGATCGACTGGCACAGATTCGTCGACAGCTTCTCGGGTGGATGGAACCGATCGGCGTGCCCGACGCCGTGGGCGCCGATATTGTCCTCGCGGTCAATGAAGCCGCCACCAACTGCGTCGAACACGCCTATCTGAACTCCGCCGACGGCGTGGTGGTGGTCGAAGCGAACGTCGAGGACGGCCGGATCGTGGTGCGCGTTTCCGATCGTGGCGAATGGCGGGCGCCGAGCATGGAACCGACGACTCGCGGCCGCGGTCTGCCGATCATTCGCGCCCTGGGCAACGACGTAGAGGTGATGCGGTCGTCGGCGGGCACCACCGTGCGCATGGACTTCGACGTGGCCGACGCCGACCGCGGCGGTCAAGAGTTGGGTAGCCGCACCACCTGAACGAAGAACTCGTCGATCTGGCGGACGGCGTTCATGAACTGATCGAGATCGACGGGCTTGGTGACGTACGCGTTGGCGTGCAGCTTGTAGCTGCGCAGAATGTCCTCTTCGGCCGACGATGTCGTGAGCACGACCACCGGAATATGGCTGAGTTCGGCGTCGGATTTGATCTGTTCGAGCAACTGCCTGCCGTCGTATTTGGGCAGGTTGAGGTCCAGGAGAATCAGGTCCGGCTTCGGTGCATCGGCGTACTTGCCCCGGCGGTATAGGAAGTCCAGTCCCTCCTCGCCGTCGTGCGCGACGTGCAGAGTGTTCTTGATCTTGTTGTGCTCGAACGCTTCTCGGGTGATCAGTTCGTCACCCGGGTCGTCCTCGACGAGCAGTACGTCGATCGCCCGGCCGTCCAATGTCATGCGGTGGATCCTTCCATTTCGGCCTCGACAGGGTCGTCGACGACGCTGGGGATGGTGAAGCGGAATCGAGTGCCCTCGGTGTGGCCGGTGTCGATCCAGATGTTACCGCCGTGGTGTTCGACGATTTTCTTGCACAGTGCCAGGCCGATTCCCGTCCCGGTGTAGATGTCGCGGCCGTGCAGCCGCTGAAAGATCACGAAGACCTTTTCCGCAAACTCCTCGGGGATGCCGATCCCGTTGTCGGTCACGGTGAAAAGCCACGCGCCTTCGCGCGTGCCCTCGCCGACCGTGCAGTCGATGACGATCCGCGGCGCGACGTCGGGTTTGCGGAATTTCACCGCGTTGCCGATCAGGTTCTGCCACAGCATGGTCAGCAGGGTCGGGTCTCCCTTGACGGTGGGCAGCGGCGCCCCAGTGCGGACTACTTCGGCACCGGACTCCTCGATCGCGGTGGCCAGGTTCTCGGCCGCGTCAGCCAGCACGGCCTCGAGGTCGACGTCGGCTTCGGTCGAGCCGAGCCTGCCGACGCGGGAGAAGGTGAGCAGGTCGTTGATCAGCACCTGCATCCGCTTGGCGCCGTCGACGGCGAATCGGATGTACTCGACGCCACGCTCATCGAGCTTGTCGCCGTAGCGCTTTTCGATCAGCTGGCAGAACGACGCCACCTTGCGCAGCGGCTCCTGCAGGTCGTGCGACGCGACGTAGGCGAACTGCTCGAGTTCGGCGTTGGAGCGTTGCAGTTCCAGCGCCTGCTCGCCGAGCTGCTCTCTTGCCGAACGCGACGCCTCGAGCTCGTCGACTATGCGCTGGCGCATGTCCTCCACGTCCGCAGCGATGGCTTGGATGTCGCGTGGCCCCTTCACCGAGATCTTCTCGTCGAAGCTGCCCTCGGTGATCCTGCGGCACGATGCGGCGAGCTTCTCCAGCGGTCGGGTGACCGCCTTGCGCACGAGCAGTGCCAGCACAGCACCCGCGACGAAGAACGCCACCAGGATCGAGATCAGCAGGGTGTCGCGCCACCTCTGTACCGCGGCGAGTTCGTCGACCGCGTCCTGGCGGGCCTGGGCCAGGTCGCGGTTCTGATCGTCGAACAGCACGCGTAGAGCGTCGAATTCGTTCTTGCCGCGTTCGGCCGTCTCGGCGTCCAGCACCTTCGGCGTGCCGGGCGTGACCGAGGCGATCAGCGGGTCCGCGTAGCTGGTCCGCCAGGTGGTCGCGGAGCGTTCGATCGCGTCGAGGTCGTTGATGAGGTCCTGCCGGTGACCGACACCGTCGCGGATCTGCGTGACCGCGTCGCTCTCAACCCGCTGGCCGTCGAAGTAGGGGTCGAGGAATTGGGGATCGGCGGCGATCGCATATCCGCGCACGGCCGTCTCCTGGTCGCGCAACGCGGCTTGCAACTGGTAGGCCGCGACGCGCGCGGGCTGGATGCCGAGGTTCAACTCGCGCGAGACCTCGTCGGTGCGGTTCAACAGCAGCGCACCGACGACCGCACCGCCGATGACGACGACTCCCATCAAGGACAGCACCAGGTTCTGCCACCCTTGGACGGTGAGGCGAGCCCTCATCCGGTGGTCGTCCGCTCCACCCGCACCACCGCGATGTCGTCGCTGATGCCGCCCACCGACTGGGCACGGCGCTCGACATCGTCGATCAGCGCACGGACGAACTCGCGACCCGGCAAGTGCGCATAGCCCTTGGCCACTTCAAGCAGGCCGGCCTCGCCCAGGCGTTCGGTTCCGTGACCGGATCTGCCCTCGAAAAGTCCGTCCGTGAGAAGCACCAGTCCGTGTCCGGGCGGCAGATCGAATCTGTTCAGCGGCCATTCGTGCCCGCACAGCCCGAGGGCCGGCCCGCCGCTGGGTTCTATCCACTCCACGGTGTTGTTCCCGTGCAGCAACATCCCGGGATGTCCGGCCGAGACGACGTCGTAACCGAGTCCCTTTGGGGACATGGCGACGCTGATAACTGTCGCGAAGATGCTCCTACCGGGGCGTTCTGTGCTCAGAATCCGCTCCAGTTGCGTCATCCGGCTGTTCCCCCGCAGCCCGGCGAACGTCAGAGCACGCCAGCCGATCCGCAGCGCCACGCCGAGAGCGGCCTCGTCTGGACCATGCCCCGCCACGTCGCCGACCATGACGTGCACGGTGCCGTCTTGGGTCTGGATGAAGTCGTAGAAGTCGCCGCCGAGCAGCGTGTGCTGACGGCTGGGGCGATACTCCGCGACAATGTCGACCGTCGGCGGATCGAGCAGCAGCGGCGACGGCAGCAGACCGCGCTCCAGGCGAGCGTTCTCCATGGCCCGCATTTCGCTGGCGTGCAGTTCGACAGCGGTCAACTCGGCGCGTTTGCGCTCCACTGCATAGAGCAGTGCGCGACGTAGCGTCTCCGGTTCGACGCGCCCCTTGACGAGGTAGTCCTGCGCGCCCGCGGCGACCGCGGAGATGCCGAAGTGCTCGTCGTTGAGGCCGGTCAGCACGACGATCGGCATCGTGATGTCGCGCTTGGCTACGCGGTCAAGGGCTTTGATGCCGTCGGCGTCGGGCAGGTTCAGGTCGAGCAGCACGCAGTCGGGCCGGAAGACCTCGAGCTGATGTTCGGCGTCCTCCATGTTGGGCGCCCACACGACCTTGATATTGGAGTCGGCGTCGGCGATCAGTTCCTCGACCAGGATGGCGTCACCGCGGTCATCCTCGATGAGCAGCACCGAAAACGGGCGCAGCGCAGCGCCACCGCCGGCCGAGGCCGAGGGGTCTTGGTCATGAAGCGCGCGCATATGCCAATTCTCTCGGGTTGGTCACCGCGGTCGCCTCGACCTCTGCTTCAGTGACAGATCCTGACAATAGTGCCTGAATCATTGTGGCGGTGGCGGAGGGATTTGAACCCTCGGACGGGGGTTACCCGTCACACGCTTTCGAGGCGTGCTCCTTAGGCCGCTCGGACACGCCACCGTGTGGCAGCTTACCGGGCGGGCACCGGTCTACTCCAATCGCTGTCGGGAGCGGTCGTTCTGTTCGCGAGAGCTACAGCGTGGTCGTGAACCCCGGGCCGAGCGCGACCCTGGTGTACGTCTCGCGAGGCACACGCGACCCGGGTATACGTCTCGCGAGGCACATCAGCGTCATCGCTGTCGGGCGAAGAACGCCTCCAGCGGCGCCGCGCACTCATCGGCCAGCACACCCCCACGCACCTGTGGCCGGTGCGTCAACCGCCGGTCGCGTACCACATCCCACAGCGACCCGACGGCTCCCGTCTTGGGTTCCCACGCGCCGAACACCACCCGCGCCACCCGCGCCATCACCAGCGCGCCCGCGCACATCGTGCAGGGCTCGACCGTGACCGCCAGCGTGGCGCCCTCCAGCCGCCAACCGTCGCCGAGTGCGGCCGCCGCGGCCCGAATCGCGAGGATCTCTGCGTGCGCGGTGGGATCGCCGAGAGTTTCGCGCGCATTGGCCGCCCGGGCGAGTTCGGTGCCGGCGGCCGAAACGACGACGGCGCCGATCGGTACGTCCTGGGGACCCGCAGCCGTCGCGGCCTCGAGGGCGGCGCGGATCAGCGCCTCATCGTCGGGAATCGTCGGGAATCACCGGCCCATGCGGTCGAGCACATCCGACAACTCGTCGGCGAACCCCATCTCACGTGCGATCCGGCCCAGCTGTTCGTCGGCGTAGAGGTCGGATTCGTCGAGGATGACGCCGAGCACGGCCTCGGGCAGCCCGACGTCGGAGAGCAGGCCCAGATCGCCCTCCTCGAACGGTTCGGCCTCCTCGAGTTCCTCGGGCTCGATGTCGGCGTCGAGCATCTCCAGCGCTTCCGCGGCGATGTCGTAATCCAGCGCGGCGGTGGCATCCGAGAGGAACAACCGCGCGCCGGAGGGGGCCGGACGCACGATCACGAAGAACTCGTCGTCGACGTCGAGCAGCCCGAACACGGCTCCCGCGCTACGGATTTCGCGCAGTTCCCGCTCGGCGGCGGTGAGGCTGGTCAGGGCCGCCCTGCGCATCGGCGCGCATCGCCACTTGCCGTCTTCGCGGACGACGGCGACGCCGAAGCCGTCGGGGGTGTCCGTGGACTGCTCCCGCGCCGGCGCACGCTGTGCTCCCATGTCGGCCTACGGTAGTCGCCGTCCATGCCCTTGACCAGGAATCGACACCGAGCCTGACGTCGGCCGATGGCCTCCGATGTGCCAACCTTGGTGGGTGACCAACACACCGGTTTGCGTGCTCGGCCTGGGGCTGATCGGCGGTTCGGTGGTGCGCGCGGCCGCGGCGGCGGGACGCGAGGTGTTCGGTTACAACCGGTCCCTGGAGGGCGTCCAGGCCGCGACCGCCGACGGGTTCGACGCCTCCGAAGATCTCGACGCGGTGCTGGAGCGGGCGGCGGGCAAGGACGCGCTGATCGTCCTGGCGGTACCGGTGCCCGCGCTGGGCCAGTTGCTCGGCCACATCCGCGAGGCGGCCCCGAACTGCCCGTTGACCGATGTCACGAGCGTGAAATCCGCTGTGCTGCAGGAGGTACGGTCCTACGGCTTGCTGGAGCGATTCGTCGGCGGCCATCCGATGGCGGGCACAGCGCACTCGGGGTGGACGGCGGGCGACGCCCAGTTGTTCGTGGGCGCGCCGTGGGTGATCAGCGTCGACGAACACGTCGACCCGCAGGTCTGGAGTCTGGTCATGGACCTGGCGCTGGACTGCGGCGCGGTCGTCGTCCCCGCTCGCTCGGACGAACACGATGCGGCCGCCGCGACGATCTCACATCTGCCCCACCTGCTGGCCGAGGCGCTGGCCGCCACCGCCGGCGAGGTGCCGCTGGCGTTCGCGCTGGCGGCCGGGTCGTTTCGCGACGGAACCCGGGTGGCCGCCACCGCGCCCGACCTGGTGCGGGCGATGTGCGAGGCCAACGCCGACGAACTGCTGCCGGTGCTCGACCACACGCTCGAACTGCTCAATCAGGCACGCGACGCACTGGCCGCGCACAGACCGCTGACCGACCTCGTCGATACCGGGCACGCCGCCCGGACCCGCTACGACAACTTCGGTAGGCCGGAGATCGTGACGGTCGTGATCGGCGAGGATCGGTGGCGCGAGGAACTGGCCGCCGCCGGACGCGCGGGCGGGGTGATCAGATCCGCTCTGCCAGTCCTGGGTAGTCGAGGATGAACCCGTCCGAGTCGACGGTGATCGTGGTGTCGGCGACGGGCGAGTGCAGTTTGATGCCATCCTCGGCGCTGCTGTAACTGATGACCGCCGTCTCGACCGACAGTTCGGGAAGCCGGACGTAGATCACCGGGCAGCTGATCGAATCGGTCCGCTGATACAGCCCGCTGCGCCGGATCGGCAGCGCGTTGAAGAAGGGGCTGAAGATCACGTCGACGTCGAGCGCACCGTCGTAGGCGGCGCGGCGCGACTCCCCGGTGTGCTGCTGAACCAGCCACATGTTCTCTTCGTCGCGGGCGATCGACAGCTGGCGCTCGCGCTCGGCGAGCGTGACGGTCATGGAGAGCCGTTTGGTGCCGCCCGTTTCGTCGGTCACCAAGTCATAGTCGGCGGAGAACGCCGGATGAGACGGCGTAGCTGCGGCCACGATCCGGCCGTACGCCTTGATGCGGTTGCCCGACACATGCACCCGGACCGATTCCATCCGCGGGACGTCGTGCGCCCGCCAGGTCAGAATCGCCGGCCATGACTTTTCGGAGCCGCCTGCTTCACTCACCCCTATACCGTATGCGAAGGGTCCCCTCGTTCGTAACGTGCATGGTCGGTGGTTTTTCGGTCGCGCTGTGATGTTGCGCGGGGGCGGGATTCGAGAACGACTTCGTCACCGAGGAACGGCTGCGGCATGCGCCGTCCCCGAATACTCAGCCGTCCGGTTCCCGGCACCGAGAGCCACACCGCCAACGCCAGTGCCGCATCGAGGAGCAACGCCAGCGCGGTCACCATCAACGCACCGACCAACGCCAGATGGAACTGCCGCACCTTGATGCCGTCGATCAGATAGCGTCCGAGCCCGCCGAGGCTGGCGTACGCGGCGACCGTCGCCGTCGCGACGATCTGCAGCGTGGCGGTGCGCAGACCGCCGAGAATCAACGGCAACGCGATCGGCGTCTCGACGCGCAGCAGAATGCGCCGTTCGGTCATTCCCATCGAGCGCGCGGCGTCGACGACGGAGCGATCCACGTTGGCGATGCCCGCATAGGCGCCCGCCAGTATGGGCGGAATGCCCAGCAGCATCAGCGCGACGGTCGGCGGCACCAGCCCCAGTCCCCACAGCAGCACGCCGAGAAGCAGCACACCGAGCGTCGGCAGCGCGCGCAACGCGTTCACGCCCGTGACGACGAGGAATGTTCCGCGCCCGGTGTGGCCGATGAGCATCCCGATCGGAATCGCGATGATCGCCGAGAAGAACAGCGCCACCACGGTGTATTCGAGATGCTCCAGGGTGCGCGCGAGCAGCCCGGCGGGGCCGCCCCAGTTGGCGGCGGTGAAGAGGTAAGCCAGCGCCTCCCGCAGAAAATCCGTCGGCCCCGTCATGACACCGCCCTCGCCCGGCCCCATGTCCGAGGCCCGTGTGCCGCATGCGTCCAGGGGGTGAGCGCCCTACCCAGGAGCATGATGAGCGTGTCGATGACGATCGCCAGCACGAAGATCGCGATGATGCCGGCGACGATCTGATCGCTCTTGTTGGCCTGGTAGCCCTCGGTGAACCAGGTGCCCAGCCCGCCGATGCCGATCACCGAACCGACCGACACCATCGAGATGTTCGTGACGGCCACCACGCGCAGGCTGGCGATCAGCACCGGAACGGCAAGGGGTAGTTCGACTTTCACCATTCGCGTCAGCGGCCGGTAACCGACCGCGGTCGCGGCGTCGAGGACCGTGGGCGACACCGCGTCCAGCGCCTCCGGCACCGCACGCACCAGCAGCGCGACGGTGTAGAGCGTCAGTGCCACGATCACATTCGCCTCGTCGAGGATGCGGGTCGGGATGATCAGGGGCAGCACCACGAACAGCGCCAACGACGGGATCGTGAAGACGATGCTGGCGGTGACCGTGGTCAGCCGTCGAAGCGTGGTGGTGCGCTGGATCACCGCGCCTAGCGGCACGGCGATGATCAGCCCGAGCGCGATCGGGATCAGCGACAGCCGCAGGTGGATCACCGTCAACGCCCACAGGTCGTCGAGGTGGTTGAGCAGATACCGCATCCGCTAGCCCAACTCCGGAACGCGACGCTGCTTTTCGAGTTCTGCCAGGACGTCGTCGGCCCTGACCCCGCCGATCAGCCGCCCGTCGTCGTCGACCGCAACCCCCAGCCCGCTCGGCGAGGACAGCGCCGCGTCGAGCGCGTTGCGCAGCGTGCCGTCCGGGCGGAACAGTGATCCTCCGCCGATCGTGCTGTCGTAGAGGGATTTTCCGCTACGGTGCAGGGCGACACCGTCGGCGTTGATCCACGCGTACGGTTTCCTGTCGTCCCTGGTGACCAGCCGCCAGTCATCCGGTCCCAAATCCAATGTTTCCAGCTCGGTTTCGTCGACGTGGCCGACATCGTGCAGGGGCAGGCCCGACGCGTGGAAGAACTGCAGGCCGCGGTAGCCGCGGTCGGCGCCGACGAATGCCGCCACCTCCTCGTTGGCCGGATTGGACAGCACGAACGCGGGGTCGCCGTACTGCTGCAGCACGCCGCCGCGTCCGAACACCGCCACTCGGTCGCCGAGCTTGACCGCCTCGTCGATGTCGTGGGTGACGAAGACAATGGTCTTGCGTAATTCGCTTTGCAGACGGGCGATCTCGGCCTGCAGTTCCTCTCGCACGACGGGGTCGACGGCGCTGAACGGCTCGTCCATCAGCATGATCGGCGGGTCGCCGGCCAGCGCCCGGGCCACCCCGACCCGCTGCTGCTGGCCGCCCGACAACTGCGCCGGGTAGCGATCGGCGAGCTTGACGTCGAGCCCGACGCGTGCCATCACCTCGAGCGCGGATCGCCTTGCGCTGCGCCGTGATTCGCCCCGCAACACGGGGACGGTGGCAACGTTGTCGACCACCCGCAGGTGCGGCATGAGTCCCGCGCTTTGGATCACATATCCGATGCCGAGCCGCAGTTTGACCGGATCGACCTTGGTGACGTCGCGGCCGTCGACGGTCAGGGTGCCCGAGCTGGGCTCGATCATCCGGTTGATCATCCGCATGGAGGTGGTCTTGCCGCAGCCTGACGGGCCGACGAACACCGTCAGCGTTCCCTCGGGCACCTCGAGCGTCAGGTCGTCGACTGCGACCGTGCCGTCCGGATAGCGTTTGGTGACGTTGGAGAACTCGATCATGATTGTCCGTCCCCTGCCCTTCGGGCGTGGGCCCTCTTCGCGCGAGCGCTCATCGCGTCTGCACCGGCCTGTCGAATCCGTTGTCCGCGATCCACTTCTGCGCCGCTTCGTCGGGATCGACGCCCCGGTTGCCCTCGACCGAGGTGTTGAGCTCGATCAAGGCCTCGGTGGTCAGCTTCGCACTGACTGCGTCGAGCACCGATTTGAGATCGGTGGACATCTTCTGCGACGCCACCAGCGGCACCACGTTGGCGGCGAGGAACACGTTCGCGGGGTCCTCGAGCACGACGAGCCTGCTCTGCTCGATCGCCGGTGAGGTGCTGAAGATGTTCGCGGCGGTGACCGCCCCGCTGTTGAGCGCCTGGACGGTCGCTGGGCCGCCACCGTCGCTGATCGCGACAAAGTTCGCCGGTGCGATGTCGAGGCCGTAGCGATCCTCGAGCCCCACCAAACCGGTCACGCGGGTCTGAAACTCCGAAGGCGCACCGACTTTCACCTCCGGCGAATGCTTGGCCAGATCCGCAATGGTCTTGAGATTCCACCGCTGCGCGGTCGCCTCGGTCACCGCGAGGGTGTCCTTGTCCTCGGCCGGGGACGGATACAGGATCGACAGGTCCCCGGGTAACACCTTGAACAGTTCGAGCAGGACGGCGTCGGGGGTGGTGGCGGTGGCGTTCTCGTCGAAATACTGCAGCAGATTGCCCGTGTACTCCGGGATCAGATCGATGGAGTGGTCCTGCACCGCCGGGATGTAGGTCTCGCGGCTGCCGATCCCGAACTGGCGGCGCACGGTGAAACCGTTGGCCTCCAGCGCCTGGGCGTAGATCTCGGCGATGATCTTCGACTCGGTGAAATCCGCCGATCCGACCGCGATCGTCTTGAGGTCACCGGAGATCTCGCCGCCACCCAGCGGGTTCGAGCTCCCACAGGCCGAGCTCATCAGGAACGCGAGAACCGCCACCACCACGACGAGCGGCCGGCGCCGGCGCCGCGGCATCGAGCTCATAAACCCGACAGTATCGGCATCGCCGCAGCTACGCGCGGTTTGTTCGGTCATCGAATCGACGCTCCGCGTCAAACGCCGTTTGCCGGGCATCCGAAAGGGCAAAGATGGAGCCATGAGTACCGATCCGTACGGGGCGTCAGCGCAGAACGAGCCGGAACCCTACGGTCCACCCAACCCCGGGCCGCCGGTTCCGCCGACGGACGATGAGATCGCCGACCACACAGCGCCGTCGGTCAACAAGGTCCACTTCACCCGGGCCGCCGCGCTGTGGACCGCGGTCATCAGCGGCCTGCTCATCCTGATCGTCCTGCTGATCTTCATCGCGCAGAACACCGAGTCGGCGCAGTTCGCGTTCCTGGGTTGGCGCTGGCAGCTGCCTTTGGGGGTGGCGATCCTGCTCGCCGCGGTGTGCGGCGGTCTGATCGCCGCACTGGCGGGCATGGCGCGCATGGTCCAACTGCGCCGTGCGGCGAAGAAGAACTACAAAGCCGCGCTGCGCTAGCGGATCGACTCGAGCCCGGCGTCGATCAACGGTGCGACAGCGTCGTCGACCAGGGTGACGAAGTCCGACGGCGCGCCGCCCACCCGTCCGCGGTAGGCGATGCCCGCCGCGATGATCGCCAGCTTGAAGTACGCCAGGCCCATGTAGAACTCCCAGTGGTCCAGCGGTTGACCGGAGGCTACCGAATACCGTTGTGCGAGTTCGTCTGCCGGAGGGATCAGCGGTGACGCCCACGCTGCGTCGGCGTGCACCAGGTTGAACATCGGGTGGCGGTACACACACATCAGCGCTGCGTCGCTGATCGGGTCGCCCAGGGTGGACATTTCCCAGTCCAGAACCGCCAGCACCTTGGTTCCGTCATCGGCGTCGAGCATCGTGTTGTCGATGCGGTAGTCGCCGTGCACGATCGCGCTGCGGCTCTGCGCCGGGATCGCCTCCCCCAGCGCGGTGTGCAGCCGCTTGACGTCGTCGTCGCGTTCGTCCCCTTCACGGCGCACCAACTCCCACTGTCCGCCCCAGCGCTTCACCTGCCGTTCGAGGTATCCGGTGGGCTTGCCGAAGTCGCCGAGGCCGACCTCTTCGGGATCGAGGGCGTGCAGATCGGCGAGCACCTTGATCAACGCATCGACGCAGGCCTCGATGGCGGTCTTGTCGCCGAGGGCCTCGAGTTCGGCCGCGTGACGGATCACCCGACCAGGCACGTAGTCGACCATCTGAAACGGCGCGCCGAGCACCGAGTCGTCGTTGCGCATGGTCACCGCGCGCGGCACCGGCACGGCGGTGTCCTGCAGAGCGGAAATGACCTTGTACTCGCGGGCCATATCGTGCGCCGATGGCGTCAGGCCATGTAGCGGGGGCCTGCGCAGCACCCACTTCGACTGGTCGTCGCACACCAGGAAGGTCAGGTTGGAGCGGCCGCCGGAGATCAGCTCGGCGCGCAGGTCACCGGAACGGGCGATGCCCTCCGAACGCAGATGACGGTCCAGGGCATCGAGATCGAGCCCTTCCAGCCGGGCGGGCTCGGGGGGGCGTGTCTCAGCGGTCATCTGCAAATGTCTACCACTGCTGATTTCTCGGCAGCAGGTCCCATACGTGCTCGGTGGAGTTGATGCCGGCGACGAAAAACGCCCCGCGCGTCGACGACCACAGCAGCCGGGTGATGCCCGCGTAGTCGACCTGCACGCACAACAGCCGTTCGGTGCCCATGACGTGGTGGACCAGGGCGTTGATGACGCCGCCGTGGCTGAACAGCGCGACGGTGTCCTCCCGTTTGGCGGAGGAGACGATGTCGTCGACCCCGGCCCTGACCCGGGAGATGAACTCGGACTGGTCGACGCCGCTGGGCAACTCGCCGTTGGCCAGCCGGCGCATGTCCTCCTCGGAGATCTCCTCGACGGGGGTGTAGTGCGAGAGGTCGCGGTCGTATTCGGCCATTCGGTCATCGATGTCGATCGGCAGCCCGAGCGCCTCGGCAACAGGCTCCGCGGTTTGGATCGCCCGCTTCTGCGGGCTGCTGACTAGTCGTGAGATGGGGAAGCGCGCCAGCGCTTCGGGTAGGCGTTTGGCCTGTTCGATGCCCTCTTCTGAGAGGTCGGGATCGGAGCCCTGCCCCGGCTCGCTGCGGAGCGGCAACGCATGTCGAATGATGAGCAACTGCACCGTGCCACCATATGGCCATGGGTTCCGAGAAGGATTTTGCAGCCGATCTCTTCGATCTGACCGACCGGGTCGTGCTGGTCACCGGCGGTAGCCGCGGATTGGGCAAGGAGATGGCCATGGCCGCCGCGCGGTGCGGTGCGGACGTCGTGATCGCCAGCCGAAAATACGACTCGTGCGTGGCGACGGCCGAGGAGATCGCCGCGGCGACCGGCCGGGCCGCGTTGCCCTACCAGGTGCACGTCGGGCGGTGGGATGAGCTCGACGGGTTGGTCGACGCGGCGTATGCGCGGTTCGGCAAGGTCGATGTGCTCGTCAACAACGCGGGAATGTCGCCGCTGTACGAGTCGCTCCCCTCGGTCACCGAGAAGTTGTTCGACTCGGTGATCAATCTGAACCTCAAGGGCCCGTTCCGGTTGTCTGCGCTCGTGGGCGAGCGCATGGTCGCCGACGGTGGCGGGTCCATCATCAACGTGAGCTCGAGCGGTTCGCGCCGCCCGCGCCCCGAGCAACTACCTTATTCGGCCGCCAAGGCGGGGCTCAACGCGCTGACCGAGGGGCTCGCGTTGGCCTACGGCCCGACCGTGCGGGTGAACACGCTGATGCCTGGCCCGTTTCTCACCGACATCAGCAAGGCGTGGGACATCCCCGCGACGCAGAAGGGTGCGCAGCACTTCGCGCTGCAGCGGCTCGGCGAACCACCCGAGATCGTCGGCGCCGCCCTGTATTTGATGTCGGACGCGTCGAGCTACACATCGGGCTCGATTCTGCGCGTCGACGGCGGCATCCCGTAGCGATTTCGGTGCGCTACAAGTCGGTGAGCGACTGCTAGTGCACCGAAATCACTAGGGCGTGACGATGTTGAACGCCGGATCCGGGCGGTCCAGCGCGGCGATCAGCGACTGCAGCGCACCGGTGTCGCCCGAGATGTCCAGGCCGGGTGAACTGTCGTCGCCCGCGGCGAGCGCGAGCAGCCGCATCTTGGAGTCGACCTTGACGGTCGCCTGAGCCGACGCTTGATCCGCGGCGACCTTACGGTGCACCAGCACACCGTTGCGCAGCGTCAGCCGGTAATTGGTCGCGGTGTCGCCGAAAGTGACGTCGATGGCGACGTCCAGATCCCATGCCCGCGGACCGTTCACAGTGATGGCCAGCGCGTCGAAGATCTGTTCGGGGATCAGCTGCGCGACCATCGACGCCGACGTGGTCTGGGTGGGTGTGCCGAAGTTGCCCTCGCGCAGTTCGGTCGCACCGGAGAGAAAGAAGTTGCGCCACACGGCGTTCTCGGCGCCGTAGGCGAGTTGCTCGAGGGTGTCGGCGTACAGTTCACGCGCCTCGGCGTGCTGCTCATCGGTGAAGACGGCGTGGTCGAGAAGTGTTGCCGCCCAGCGATAGTCACCCTCGTCGAAGGCTTCATGGGCGATCTCGACCACACGGTCCAGTCCGCCCATCGCCGCGACGTAGCGGGGCCCTGCGGCTTGCGGGGGGTGCGCCCACAGCCGTCCCGGATTACCGTCGAACCAGCCCATGTAGCGCTGATAGACCGCCTTCACGTTGTGGCTCACCGAACCGTAGTAGCCGTGCGCGTGCCACGCTTTTTGCAACGCGGGAGGAAGCGTGAAGTCCTCGGCGATCTCGATACCGGTGAAGCCCTGGTTCAGTTGACGCAACGTCTGGTCGTGTAGATAGGCATACAGATCCCGTTGCAGCGACAGGTATTCCACGATGCGGTCGCGACCCCAAGTCGGCCAGTGATGGGACGCGAACACCACGTCGGCGCGGTCGGTGAACGCGTCGATCGCCTCGGTCAGGTAGCCGGCCCATCCGTGCGGGTCACGCACCAGCGCCCCGCGCAGGGTCAGCAGGTTGTGCAGGTTGTGGGTGGCGTTCTCGGCCATGCACAACGCGCGGTACTTCGGGAAGTAGAAGTGCATCTCGGCGGGCGCCTCGGTCCCGGGTGCCATTTGGAACTCGATCTCGACACCGTCGACGGTGTGGGTCTCGCCGGTCTCGCGGATGTCGACGGTGGGAACGATCAGCGCGACTTCGCCCGTCGACGTCACCTGCCCGAGCCCGCACCCGACCTGCCCCTGCGGCCCGCGGGCCAGCAACGCGCCGTACATGTAGCTCGCGCGGCGGCCCATGGCGGTGCCCGCATAGACGTTCTCCTGCACGGCATGTTCGGTGAAGTGCTCGGGCGCGATGATCGCGACACGGCCCGCGTCGACGTCGGCCTGTGAGGTGACGCCGAGGACGCCACCGAAATGGTCGACGTGGCTGTGGGTATAGATGACAGCGCTCACGGACCGCTCGCCCCGGTGTTCGCGGTACAGCGCCAGCGCCGCCGCCGCGGTTTCGGTGGAGATCAGCGGGTCGATGACGATCACGCCGGTGTCGCCCTCGACGAAGGTGATGTTGGACAGGTCGAATCCGCGCACCTGGTAGATGCCCTCGACCACTTCGTAGAGGCCCTGTTTCGCGCACAGGCCGCTCTGACGCCAGAGGCTGGGGTGCACCGACTCCGGGGCATCGCCGTCGAGAAACGCGTATGTGTCGTTGTCCCAGACCACTCGTCCGTCGGCGGCCTTGATCACACACGGCTCGAGCGCCGCGATGAAACCGCGGTCGGCATCGGTGAAGTCCGCGGTGTCGTCGAACGGTAACGCCGTGAGGTGCTCCCGGTGTGCGGACTCGATAACGGCCGCGGGAGGTTTCTGTCGCATGGCGTCACGATATTCATCCCCGGGCCGGCGCGGGGCTGGTTCACTGAGCCCATGCATGTACGCCGAGTGGTGACCGGTCACGACCCGTCAGGTAAGTCCGTGTTCGTCAGCGACGACGAGGTCGCGCCGATCGAGACGATGCTGATGCCCGGCTTCGAGAACCATCTGCTGTGGGGCGGCGACGAGCCCTGCCGCTTTCCCGGCAATGGTTCGATGCCGCAGTGGCACAACTATTTTCCGCCCGTCGGCGGTTTTCGGTTCGCAATGCTGACACTGCCGCCGTCGCACGGTGCCCAGGCTCCGGAGGCCCTCGACATCGACGAGGCGATGCTGGAGATGGAGGAGAAGCTGCCGGGGATGCTCGGCTACATGGACTACACCGACCCGGGCATGCACACGACGGACACGGTCGACTTCGAGGTGGTGCTCGAGGGCACGGTCGTGCTCGAACTCGACGACGACGCCGAAGTGACCCTGCATCCGGGCGACACCGTCGTGCAGAACGGCACCCGGCACCGGTGGAAGAACCCGGGCGATACGCCAGCCCGGATGGCGGTGTTCATCTGCGGGGCAGAGCACGCCAACGTGCCGGCCAGATAGTCAGGAGCTTCGCGCGCGACCCTCGTACTCGCGGCGCGCCTCGGTCCCGGCGGCGTCGGCGAATATCCGGTCCGCCTTGAGCGCACGGGTGACCGCCTCGTTCACTCGCAATGGAAGTCGTTTTGTGACGGCCATCATCGCACCGGCTTGCCGGGTAACCGTGAGGCGTGGCCTCGGTTTTGCGATGAGCCGGATGATTCCGGCGGCGATGTCTTCCGGTTCGGCGTTGCGCATCCCCGGCATGCTGGCCACCCCGTCGATCATCGCCGTGTTCGTCAAGGTGGGCAGGACCGCGGATGCGGTGACGCCGGTGCCCCGCAGTTCCAGGCGCACCGTGTCGGTGTAACCGACCACCGCGTGCTTCGTCGCGCAGTAGGTGGCGATTCCGGGCACGGCGTTGATCCCGGCGAGCGAAGCGATGTTGATGATGTGGCCACTGCCTCGCTTGACCATTCGTTCAGCCGCCAGCTTCGTACCGAGGATGACCCCGAAGACGTTGATGCCCAGCGTGCGGTGGGTGACCTCGTCGGGCTCGTCGGCGAACGGCCCCGTCGGGCACACGCCCGCATTGTTGATCAGGACATCCACCGGCCCTATTTCTCGTTCGACATCGTCGAGGAATGCCGTGAACGACTGCCGATCGGTGACGTCCAGGCGGGCGTAGAAGCCGACATCGAGGTCGACGCCCGCCTGCTTGACCGCTACGTCGTCGACGTCACCGATGGCCACCTTCGCACCGCTTCGGTGCAGCACTCTTGCCGTCGCGTAACCGATTCCGCGTGCACCGCCGGTGATGGCGATGACTTTGTCCTTGACCACGGTGCCTCGCGCCATGTCCGCGCCTCCCATCGTGAGGCGCAGACTATCGCCGCGTACACACTGGCGAAGCGATACGCGTGATCTCGGCTAGCCCTGGTGTTCGGCCAGCCACCGGTCGGCCCGGCGCTTGGAAGCGCGGGAGAGCCACGCGTCCTGGATGAGTTCGGTCAGCTCGACCTTGCCGATCTCACGTAATCGGCTGGCGCGCACCAGGACCGAAGGATGACCTTCGAAACGGTCGGTGGTGAAGAACGGTGAACCGGGATCTTGGATCAGCGCCAGCTTGTCCATCTCCGATTCCACCCAGATCATGATCACATCGGCGTAGCGTTCGCCGGTCTCCGGATCCTCGGCGTCGGGCTGAGGCGTGCGGAAGAACACGAACGACTTGCCTCCGACCTGGTAGATCGCGTTGCCCTTGGGACCCTCGATGCGCGTGACGTGCGGCATGGCCGCGGCGATCTCGTGCACGTCGGCCACCCGCGCCGGCCGGTCACGCATGGCGGTCCACGGGGTGCAGGATGACGTCGGACAACGTGCCCTTGCGCACCGTGGCGGTCATGTACGTGCAGTGTGGTTGGCGACGCCGGTCGGTCGGAGAGCCCGGATTCAGCAGTCGCAGGCCGGTTTTCGCGGTGGTGTCCCAGGGGATGTGGCTGTGGCCGAACACCAGCACATCGGTGTCGGGGTAGGCACTGGCCATGCGGGCCTCACGGCCGGTCGCCGCGCCGGTCTCGTGCACGACGGTGAACCGCAGCCCGTCGAGCGTCACGTCGGCCCGTTCGGGCAGCCGGCGCCGCAACTCGGCACCGTCGTTGTTACCCCAGCAACCGACCAGTCGCCTGGCGCGGGCCTCCAGCGCGTCCAGCAGCGACGGGTCCACCCAGTCGCCTGCGTGCACGACGACGTCGGCTTTCGTCACTTCGTCCCACACCCGCGAGGGCAGGTCCTTGGCGCGCTTGGGGACGTGAGTATCGGCGATCAACAACAGCCGCACTGTTCCCAATCTAGTGGGCGGCGCAATCGGCGCGCCCGGAGGCCGCGCCGAACGCACGGTTGTGTCCACATATCGCGGATGGCAGCGCGAACAAGCGCGCGCTCGGAGGGATGAAGAAGCGCGCCCGAAGGGATTCGAACCCCTAACCTTCTGATCCGTAGTCAGATGCTCTATCCGTTGAGCTACGGGCGCATGGTCGATCTTCAGTGTTCAATTGTCCGGCTGACGTTGTCAGCCGTGGCGGAGGCGAGAGGATTTGAACCTCCGGTCGCCTTTGAGGGCGACAACTCATTAGCAGTGAGCCCCATTCGGCCGCTCTGGCACGCCTCCTGACGATTACCGCCGATCCGACAGCGTACACATGGCCTACCGCGCGAGGCAAAGCGCGTTCGGCCGACCCATAAACTGGTGCGGTGACCGTCCGGCTGCGTCCCGAACTGGCCGATCTGCCCGCCTACACCCCCGGCAGGACGGTTCCGGGCGCAATCAAGATCGCCAGCAACGAAACGGTGTATCCCCCGCTGCCGAGCGTCCGGGCCGCGATCGAGGAGGCCGTCGGCAACATCAACCGCTATCCCGACAACGGCTACGTCGAGCTTCGCAAGCGGCTCGCCAAGCACGTCAACTTCGCCCCCGAGCACGTCTCGGTGGGCTGCGGGTCGGTCAGCCTGTGCCAGCAGCTGATCCAGATCACCTCGACCGTCGGCGACGAAGTCCTCTTCGGGTGGCGCAGCTTCGAGATCTATCCACTACAGGTGCGCACCGCGGGGGCCACGCCCGTGCCGGTGCCGCTTATTGACCACACCCACGACCTCGACGCCATGCTGGCCGCGATCACCGACCGCACCCGGCTGATCTTCGTGTGCAATCCGAACAACCCCACGGGCACGGTCGTCGCACCCGATGCACTCGCCCGCTTCGTCGCCGCGGTGCCGCCGCACATCGTGGTCGCCCTCGATGAGGCCTACGTCGAGTACATCCGCGATCCGATGGTTCCCGACAGCTTCGGCCTGGTCCGTTCGCACCCCAACCTCGTTGTGCTGCGGACGTTTTCGAAAGCCTACGGGCTGGCCGGCCTGCGGGTGGGCTACGCGGTGGGCGACCCGGATCTCATCACCGCACTCGGCAAGGTGTACGTGCCGTTCACCGCGACCAGCGTGTCGCAGGCCGCCGCCATCGCGTCGCTGGATGCCGCCGACGAGCTGCTCGAGCGCACCGACGCGGTCGTCGCCGAACGCGACAGGGTGACCGACGCACTGCGCGCCGCCGGCTACACCGTGCCCGACTCGCAGGCCAACTTCGTCTGGCTGGCACTGCCCGGGCGCGCACAGGAGTTCGCCGAGGCGTCGGCGGACAACCGGATCATCGTGCGCCCCTACGGTGAGGACGGAGTGCGCGTCACCGTCGCCGCCACACACGAGAACGACGCGTTCCTCGAGTTCGCCCGCCGATGGATAGGACAGCCATGAGCGATGCCCGCGAGACCTTTGATGAACTGGTCGCGCGCACCGGCACCATCTCCGACGCTGAACTCGACGACTTCTGGGCGACACTGCAGCCCGCCACCATCGACTTCATGATCGGCGAGTGGAAGGGCGGCGAGTTCCACACCGGTCACAAGGCGAACGGGTTCATGGAACGCCTCAACTGGTTCGGCAAGACCTTCCACTCGGCAACCGACGCCAAGCCCCTGGTGTGCCTGGACTCCGACGGCAACAAGTTCTCCAACACCGAGGCGATGAAGGGCGAGGCCAGCCTGTGGATGGAGGAGTTCCGCGGCGAGGTGACGGCCGCGATGGTGTACGACGGCGCACCGGTGCACGACCATTTCAAGGTCGTCGACGAGAACGCCGTCGTCGGCATCATGAACGGCAAGGGCGCGCTCGACGGGGACCGGCACCTGTACTTCTACCTCGAGCGGGTCTGAGCGCTCGCGAGATGAACACCAGGGTCGTGGGGAGCTGTGGATCCACAGCCCTGGCGTACGTCTCGCGAAGCGGCTAGGCCTTATGTCTCGCGAAAACGGCTAGGCATGCCGTCTCGCGAAAACGGCTAGGCCTGCCGGCCGGTGTAGGCGAGCAACCGCGTCAGCGCATCGGCATCGGCGCCGACGTCGATCGGATCGTCGAAGCCGGCGTTGGCGCGCCCCTCCGGCGTGATGATCTTGCGCGCCAGGCCCAGCACGTAGTCGGACAGCGACTCGGGAGCGCTGACTTCGCGTCCCACCGCCGCGGCGTAGTCCCACGCGTGCACCAGGAACTCCAGCGACAGGATGCCGACCATCACCCGGGCCGGCACCTCATTACCGCCGAACTCCACGGTGCCGTCCAGTCCGCGACGCTGCCAGGCATCCAGCGCCGACCGGGCCGCGATCACCACCTGCTGCTCGATCGGCGCGTCACGGTCGCGCTCGGGTGACTCCGCGCCCGCCATCGAGCCGAGAATCGCGATGGAGTTGAGCAGGTGGTCGGTCAGCGCCGCCACGTCGAACTCCCGGCACGGCGTCTGCTTGTGCAAATCGTCGGCGGCGATGCCGTGCAGGACGTGCTGCAGCACGGCGAACGATTTCTCCGCTCCTCGCAGTTCATCGGTCGGCGGTGATTCGGGTCCTGCACGCAAGTCATCGGGCATGACGCCACGCTACGTCGCGGTGGAGCGTTATCGTTGCCGGGATGAGGACGCACGTGCGAGTGGTAGCGGCTGTGCTGGTCTTCGCCGGTGTCGCGGCGGGATGCTCGCGCACCACCGAGGGATCCGTCGCGATGACGACCGAACCCGGGCCACCGTTGACCACCTCGCCGACACGGCCGACATCACCGTCGATCCCGGGGTTGCCCGACATCGGGCTGCCCGACATTCCGCTGCCGACGCGCAACACCGACGTCCCGGTGGTCCCGGCGCCGCCGAACGCGCTGTCGATGAAATGTGACGAGTACAACGGGCTCGACGAGGCGACCCAAGTCGCCGTCATCCGCGAGATCCTCAACCAGGAGGGCAACCCGCTCGGCCCCGATGGCGAGGGCATCGGCCAGATGCTGGTCGACGCCGCGTGCCAGTTCCTGCCCAGCGCCACGGTGAACGAGGTTTTGCTGGGCAAGCCGCCGGGTTGACCGCGCGGCCGACCAACTAGCGTGGTGGCCCATGGGCGAGACCTACGAATCCGTCACCGTTGACATCTCCGATCACGTCGCACGCGTGACGCTGATCGGGCCGGGCAAGGGCAACGCCATGGGCCCGGCGTTCTGGGCCGAGCTGCCCGACGTGTTCGGCTCGCTCGACGCCGACCCCGAGGTCCGCGCCATCGTGCTGACCGGCTCGGGCAAGAACTTCAGCTACGGGCTCGACCTGGTCGCGATGGGCGGCAGCCTGCCCGGCCTGGACTCCGGCGCCAAGGGCCGCCTGGAGTTCCACACCACGCTGCAGAAGATGCAGGGCGCCATCAACGCGGTCGCGGACTGCCGCACCCCCACCATCGCGTCGGTGCACGGCTGGTGCATCGGCGGCGGCGTCGACTTGATCAGCGCCGCCGATATCCGCTACGCGAGCGCCGACGCGAAGTTCTCCGTGCGCGAGGTCAAGCTGGCGATCGTCGCCGACGTGGGTTCGCTGGCCCGGCTGCCGCTGATCCTGTCCGACGGGCACCTGCGCGAGCTGACTCTCACGGGTAAGGACATTGACGCGGCGCGGGCCGAGAAGATCGGTCTGGTCAACGACGTGTACGACGACGCTGACGCCTCACTCGCCGCGGCGCACGCGACCGCGGCCGAGATCGCCGCCAACCCACCCCTGACGGTGCACGGCATCAAGGACGTGCTCGACCAGCAGCGAATCGCCAGGGTGTCGGAGAGTTTGCGCTATGTGGCAGCGTGGAATTCGGCGTTCCTGCCGTCGAAGGATCTGGGCGAGGCGGTCAAGGCGATGTTCGAGAAGCGGCCGCCGAAATTCGCCGGCGAATAGCGTTGACTCCCAGCACATTCCCATCGCTTTCCCCGCTTTCAAACAGAAACTAGGCGTACAGATCCCTTCGGCCGCAACGTATTTCAGTACATATCGCTGTGCGATGCGTCACCTCGGGCAACGATCCTGCCCGCAGCGGCGTTCAGCACTACATGACTGATACAACTCACTTCGCGTCGCTTGACAGCGACGCGGTTCAACGAATCGGTGCACCCCGTATCGGGGGCACAGCGGTGGCCTTCACCTCGAATCGCTACGAGCAGGCCGACGTAGCGACGATGCTCACCAGCGTCGGCGGCCCGGAGTTCATCCGCTTCGCTGAGACCAGTGGCGTGCAGAGTCGCAGTCTCTCGCTGCCACTGTCCCGTTACCCGGAACTGTCGGGGTTCACCGAGGCCAACGACGCCTACATCGAGGTCGCCGCCGATCTCGGCGAGCGGGCCCTGCGCTCGGCGCTCGAGGCTGCTCATGTCACGGCCAAGGAGGTCGACGCCATCGTGTTCGTGTCGAGCACCGGCGTGGCCGTGCCCACCATCGACGCACGAGTGGCATCGCGAATCGGCCTGCGGCCCGACGTCAAACGCATCCCGCTGTTCGGATTGGGTTGTGTCGCAGGCGCTGCCGGCATGGCCCGTGTGCACGATTATCTGAGAGGCTTTCCCTCCGACGTGGCGGTCCTGCTTTCGGTGGAACTGTGCTCACTTACGTTGCAGCGCAACGACACGTCGATCCCGGCGCTGATCGGTGCCTGCCTGTTCGGTGACGGCGCGGCGGCGGTGGTGGTCTCGGGTGCGGACCGCGTCCCCCCGACGATCGCGCACGCGCCCGCGGTCCTGGCGACCAGGAGCCGGCTGTTCCCGGACACGGTCGACGTGATGGGGTGGAACATCTCGTCGAACGGCTTCGGGCTGGTGATGTCGCGCGAGGTCCCCCATATGGCCGCGAACTATCTCTCGGAAGAGGTCACCGCCTTCCTCGGCGACCACGGGTTGACGGTGGCGGACATCTCCACGTGGATCTGCCACCCCGGCGGACCCAAGGTGCTCGACGCGATCGACACCGCGCTCGGCCTGCCGCCGGAGGCGAACACCCACAGCCGGAACTCGATGCGGGAGAACGGAAACTTCTCGTCCGCGTCGGTGCTCGACGTGCTGCACCGCACGCTGGCTTCACCGCCCGCCCCGGGATCGTTCGGCGTGCTGCTCGCCATGGGGCCGGGCTTCAGCTTCGAGATGCTCCTGTTGAAGTGGTGAGGACCGGACATGGCGTACTACTTGTTCATCGTCGCGATCGGCCTCGAGCGGCTCGTCGAACTGGCGGTGTCACGACGTAACACGCGGTGGTCCCTTGCCAACGGTGGCAGGGAGTTCGGGCAGGGTCACTATCCGGCGATGGTGTCGATGCACACGCTGCTTTTGGTGTCGTGCATCGTCGAGGTGGCCGCGTTGCACAGGCCGTTCATACCCGCGCTCGGCTGGACGATGGTAGCCGTCGTGTGCGCGAGCACGGCGTTGCGGTGGTGGTGCGTGGCGACTTTGGGCAAGCAGTGGAATCCGCGGCTCATCGTGATCCCAGGCGCACCGCTCGTGGCTCGCGGTCCGTACCGCTGGCTGCACCATCCGAACTACACCGCGGTGGTGGTCGAGGTGACAGCGCTGCCTCTCGTCCATTCGGCGTGGCTGACCGCGATTGTCTTCACCGTGGCCAACGCGCTGGTGCTGAACGTCCGCATCCGGGCCGAGAACGCGGCGCTGGGCTACGCGTAGTCAGACCCGGGGCTGTCTGACGACGATCAAGCGGCGAGGAACGAGCCGCGTTGAGGAGTCAGACTCGAAGACGCGGCGTCCATCCGAGCTCGGCCTTGGCCTTGGCGTTGGACAGCGGCAGCCAGGTATCGCCGAAAGCGGTGACGCCGTAGGGCGCGGCGACCTTGAGCACCGAACGCGGAATGCGTAGCTGCCGAGGGCGTCCCAGCTTCTCGGCCATCTCCTGGAGATAGCCGTTGAACGACTGCGGCCGATCGTCGACGATGTTGTAGATCTGGCCGTCCCGCCCGCGGTCGAGCGCATTCGCCGTGGCCGTGGCGACGTCGTCGATGTGGATCCACGACGCGATGCCTTCTCCACCCATGTCGAGCCTGACCCGCCACTTGGCCATCCGCGCGAACATCTCGTCGTGCGGCACGCCGGGGCCGTAGAAGGCGCCGTAGCGCAACACGATTCCCTCGGTGTCGCTGTGCTCGCTCGATGTCAGCACGGCCTGTTCCATCGCCCGCATCGCGCCGAGCATGGCGTCGCCGCCCTTCGGGGGCGGACCGGGATAGGGGTCCGACTCGTCGATGATCGCCGGGCCGGTGGTCGGGTAGCCGTACGCGAAGATCACCGATTCGGCGACGACGCGCCGCACCCCGGCACGTTGCGCGGCCGCCAGCAGGTTCGGCGCGCCCGTGCCCCACAATTTCCTCGCCGGTTCGAAGTCCTTGACCCGCATCGGTCCCCGCTTCGGCAGCGTGGTCAACAGCGACACCACGGCCTCGGGGCCGATATCGGCGACCACCTTGTCGATGTCGTCGGGGTCGAACACGTCGGCGACAACGGCTTTGGCGCCCGCAGCGGTGATCGCCGCGGTTTTGGACGACGACCGCGTCAGCCCGACGACCTCGTGGCCGCGGTTGTTCAGTTCACGGAGCAGCGGAAGGCCCGGCACGCTCGTGGCGCCGGCTACCAGAACTCGCATCATGGCCTCCTGTCGGTGATGACGCTGGCGCGCAGGGCAACCGCCAGGATCGCGGTGGTGAGCACCAGACCGCCCGCTTCCAGCCAGCCGATCCAGTCACCCGCGCCGTGGTGCGGGTCGATGAGGTGGCTGATCGCGTGCAACGCCCAGTGCAGCGTCGCGAACGCCAGCGCCGGAGTACGCCAGCTGTGCCACCGCACCGCGGCAAGCAGCATGAGCCCCTGCGGCACCTCGAACGTGGCGTTGTCGAAGATGTAGTGGTCGTTGCGCACGCCGAAGTAGCCCAGGGTGTCGAAGAACGCGCCGGGGGCGAACATCATGAACAACCCCACGGCCAGGGCGTAGAGCCCGAACACGATCAGCGCCACCTCGACCAACCCGGCCCTTGTGCGCGTCGGCGTCGTTGTCATACCGTCACGCTAGTTGGTTACTGGCCTCAAGATAGGCACCACTTTGATAGCGGAATCGGGTACCACTTCCGGCCCGGAGCTTCTGGTCGAGCTGGACCGCGACGTCACCGACCCGCTGCACCGCCAGTTGGCCGATGGTCTGCGGACCGCCATCAGGACGGGGCGCCTCTCACCAGGAACGCGGCTGCCTTCGAGCCGCGTACTCGCCGCCGACCTGGAGGTGTCCCGGCGACTCGTCGTCGACGCCTATAGCCAGCTCGTGGCCGAGGGCTTCCTGCTGAGCAGGCACGGATCGGGCACGGTGGTGGCGACCGTCGATGCCATCGAGGCGCCCACGCCGGGTGACGACATGCCGACCGCCCATTACGACATCGACTTCCTGCCGGGCTCACCGGATCTGCGGAGCTTTCCTCGCGACGCCTGGCTGCGGGCGCTGCGCCAGGGACTGGCCGAGATCGAGGCGGACGCGTTCGGATACGTCGCGCCCCAGGGGCTGCTTACTGCCCGCGCCGCGGTGGCCGACTATCTGCGACGCGTCCGTGGTGTGCTGGCCGACCCACAGCACATCGTGCTCTGCTCGGGAGCGACCCAGGCCGTGGCGTTGCTCGCCCGGTCCTTGTCGGGGTCGACGCTGGCCATGGAGAACCCCGGATTCTGGCTGCACCGGATGGTGCTGCACGACAACGGAATCGAGCCCTGCCCGGTTCGGATTGATGAGAACGGGCTCGATGTCGGCGCACTGGCCGGGACAGGCGCCGACGCCGTGCTCACCACGCCGGCGCACCAGTCCCCGACCGGGGTCGTGCTGTCGGCGGCGCGGCGCACCGAGCTGATGGACTGGGCGCGGGCCGGCAACCTGGTCATCGAGGACGACTACGACGCCGAATACCGTTACGACCGTGCACCCGTCGGTGCACTGCAGGGGATCGCGCCCGACCGCGTCGTCTACATCGGCTCGACGAGCAAGACGCTGGCACCCGGTCTTCGCATCGGCTGGATGGTGCTGCCCGCGCACCTCGTCGGCTCGGTCAAAACGGCGAAAGGCCTTGCCGACACCGGAAGTTCGGTGATGGACCAGCTGGCGTTCGCGCAGCTGCTGAGATCGGGCGGCTACGACAGGCACCTGCGCCAGATGCGCCGCCGCTACCTGACCCGGCGCAACGCGTTGCTCGGCGCGCTGGCCCGGCACCTGCCGCAAGCGAGAGTGCTCGGCGCGGCCGCCGGTGTCCACCTCACCGTGCGCTTCCCCGATGGTTTCCCGGTCGGCGAGCTGGTGCGAGGCGCGGCCGAGCAACGAGTGCGGGTCGAGCCACTCGCGCCGTGCTACGCCGACCCCGCCTCGGCGCCGCCGGGACTGCTGCTCGGCTACGCCAACCTCACTGAGTCGCAGATCGATTCGGGCGTGCGGCTGCTGGCGCGCATCGCCCACCGCATCGCGTGAGCGGTGGCGGAGGGATTTGAACCCCCGGACGGTGTTAGCCGTCTCTCGCTTTCAAGGCGAGTGCATTAGGCCGCTCTGCCACGCCACCGCCGACAAGAGTACGGGGCGGGGATTTTCACCGCGACGGGGAATCCCTCAGACCCGGCCGAGCTTGGCGTTCGTCGACCCGTTCTTGAGCGCGACGCTGATGCGCCTGCAGTTCTCACCCATCGCCGCGACCTGGGGCCGCGACAACCTGTCGAGGAAGTGCGCCCGCACGTTCTCGGCGTAGGTGGTCATCGCGTCGCGCACCGCGCTTCGTCCGTCGTCGGTGATGCTGGCGAGCACGCCACGGCCGTCGTCGGGGCTGGCCCCACGTTTCACCAGGCCCTGCATCTCCAATCGACGGATCTGCCGGGTGACCCTGCTTGGCAGCGACATCAACGCCTCGGCGAGGTCGCCCATCCGGGCCGATCCGGTCGGCGACTTGTCCAGGGTGTCCAGCAGCCTGACGTCGTTGAGCGTCAGATGATGCTTATCCACCAGCGACCGGTTCAAGGTCGCGTACAGCCGCAGTGCGGCGTCCAGAAAATTTTGCCAGGATCGCTGTTCGGCTATGTCCAGCCCTGGCATATCCCCCGCGGTACGACCCGCAATAATCCCCTCCATTCGGCAATAGTAAACGGCGATGACATTGCTGGCGACCGATTCGTCAGAGTGTTCTCGCAGGCTAGTAGCGTTATTTGAATGCATGCGATCGTGGCCGGGCCGGAAGGCCGATTGAGCTGGCAAGAAGTTCCCGACGTCGCGCCCACCGATGGCGAGGTGTTGATCAAGGTGGCCTCGGCGGGCATCAACCGCGCCGATCTGCTGCAGGCCGCGGGCAAATATCCCCCGCCGCCCGGCGCCAGCGACATTCTCGGTCTCGAGGTCTCCGGAACGGTCGCTGCGGTCGGCGGCCACGTATCGGATTGGGCTGTCGGACAACAGGTCTGTGCGTTGCTGGCAGGCGGGGGCTACGCCGAGTACGTTGCCGTCCCGGCGGGCCAGGTGATGGCGATTCCCGAGTCGGTTTCTCTGCACGAGGCCGCGGGACTGCCTGAGGTGGCCTGCACGGTGTGGTCCAACCTGGTGATGACCGCGGGCCTGTCGTCCGGCCAACTCGTCCTGGTGCACGGCGGTGCCAGCGGCATCGGGACCCATGCCGTGCAGGTGGGGCGCGCACTCGGCTGCCGCGTGGCCGTAACGGCGGGCTCGGCTCACAAGCTCGACCTGTGCGCCGAGCTCGGCGCCGAGGTGACGATCAACTACCGCGACGAGGACTTCGTCGAGCGGATCAAGTCCGAGGGCGGCGCCGACGTGATCCTCGACATCATGGGAGCGGCCTACCTCGACCGCAACATCGACGCACTCGCGTCCGACGGCCGGCTCGTGATCATCGGGATGCAGGGCGGGGTCAAGGCCGAACTCAACATCGGCAAACTGCTCGGCAAGCGGGCCGGCGTCATCGCGACGGCGCTTCGCGCGCGTCCGGTCAGCGGCCGGGGGAGCAAGAGCGACGTCGTCTCCGAGGTGGCCGCCAACGTGTGGCCGATGATCGAGAGCGGTCAGGTACGGCCGATCATCGGCGCCGAGTACCCCGTGCAGGAAGCCGGCGCGGCGCACGAGCTGCTGGAGTCCGGCGAGGTGTCCGGCAAAGTTCTTCTGCGCGTTGCCGATTAGCGGCGGTCAGCCCAGCGAGGCCAGCGCGCGAACCAGCTGATCGACCTCGGCGGTGGTGGTGTAATGCGCGAGCCCCACCGTCACCGCGCCGCCGACGTCGTTGACGCCGATGACGTCGAGGACCCGCGAACTCGCATTCGAGATCGCCAGGATCCCGTTGTCGGCCAGGCGCTGCACCACACGATCGGCCGGCACGTCGTTGACCGCGAAACTCAATACGGGGATTCGTGATTCGGGTTGACCGATGACCATGATGGTCGACAGCGAACGCAGCGAGATCAGCAGATAGTCGAACAGCCGGCTCATGTAGGCGTTCGCCGAGTGCATCGAGATCCCCAGGCGTTCACGACGGGTGCCGTGCGCGTTCTCGTCGAGTGAGGCCAGGTACTCGATGCTGGCCACCACACCGGCGAGCAGGCCGAACTGGTGCGCACCGACCTCGAGCCGCGCAGCACCGGTCGCGTTCGGGTTGAGCGACACCGAACCGAAGGAGTCGATGAGCGACGGATCGCGAAAGACCAAGGCACCGATGGGCGGACCACCCCATGCCAACGCATTGACCGCCACCACGTCGGCGTCGATCTCGTCGATGTCGATCAACTGGTAGGGGGCGGCCGCTGAGTGGTCAACGACGACCATCGCACCCTGATCGTGGGCCAGCTTCGTCACCGCTCGCAGGTCGGTCACGGTGCCCAAAGTCGAAGAGGCCGAGGTGATTGCGACCAACCGGGTCGGCCTGGTGAGCAGACTCTCCCACTGCCAGCTGGGCAGCTCGCCGGTCTCGATGTCGACCTCGGCCCATTTCACTTTGGCGCCATAGCGATTGGCGGCGCGCAGCCACGGTGCGATGTTCGCCTCGTCGTCGAGACGGGTGACCACCACCTCGTAACCGAGACCGACGCGTGACGACGACGCGTCGGCCAGCGAGGTCAGCAGGATCGCCCGGTCGGCGCCCAGGACGACGCCGCGGGGATCGGCGTTGACCAGATCGGCCACGGCCAATCGCGCGGCCTCCAGCACCGCGGCGCTGCGTTGCGCGGACGGGTGCGGACCCACCGGCGTGGGCATCGAACCGCGGAATGCGGTGGACACCGCGCGGCCCACCGTATCGGGCAACAACATGCCGTTCTGGGCGTCGAACCGCACCCAGCCGTCGCCCAGGGACGGGTGCAGACCGCGCACCCGGGCGACGTCGTATGCCATGCCAGCCCACCTTCGAGAGTCCGTGAGTTCACAAACCGACACGATTCTGGCCGATTCTCGGCCCGACCCGCCATGTCGGACTGGGTCTGCTGGGCAGCCATACTAGTCCAGTGACCTTGACGATCGGAGGGCTAAACCCGTTGTCGTTGCTGGTCAGCCCGACAGCGCCGGACACTCGCGGCGGCAGGTTAACGAGACATCTTGTTCGGACTGATAGCCGTGCGTGCTGGCGTTTGCTCGATGGTCCGGGATGATCCGCCGACGGATTTGCGGTGACGGACGCCACGTTGCCCGTGCGCGACGCGGCGACCGTCCCGTGCGCGACGGGACTAATCTCGCTAGATGGTCGGCGATCGAGGGCGGGATCGCGGGACCCAGCGACGAATGGCGTGGAGATTAGAGGGAACGCAGGGAGTATGACCGACGACGACAACATCGAGATCATCAGCGGTGAGACCACAGACGCCGACGGCGAGGAGAAGGACGGCAAGTCGCTGACCGACCTCGTCGAGCAACCGGCGAAGGTGATGCGCATCGGCACCATGATCAAGCAGCTCCTCGAGGAGGTGCGGGCGGCACCGCTCGACGACGCGAGCCGCACCCGGCTCCGCGAGATCCATCGCACGAGCATCACCGAACTCGAGGAGGGTCTGGCCCCCGAACTTCGCGACGAGCTCGAGCGGCTCACGCTGCCGTTCACCGAAGAAGGCGTGCCGTCGGACGCAGAACTTCGGATCGCGCAGGCACAGCTGGTGGGCTGGCTGGAGGGCCTGTTCCACGGGATCCAGACGGCGCTGTTCGCCCAGCAGATGGCGGCACGCCAGCAGCTGGAGCAGATGCGGGGCCAGGGTGCGCTGCCACCCGGGGTGGCGGTGCGCGGCGGCGCGTCCCATCCGGGGACCGGGCAGTACCTGTAGGGGCAGGCGTTGGGCCCGCACATCGAGACCCGCAACGCGTGGGTCGAGTTTCCGATCTTCGACGCGAAGTCCCGCTCGCTGAAGAAGGCATTCCTGGGCAAGGCCGGTGGCGCCATCGGACGCAACGACTCCAACGTCGTCGTCATAGAGGCGCTACGGGACATCACCATGTCGTTGGAACTCGGCGACCGCGTGGGTCTGGTGGGGCACAACGGCGCGGGCAAGTCGACCCTGCTGCGACTGCTGTCGGGCATCTACGAGCCCACCCGCGGGGTGGCCACCGTCCGCGGCCGGGTGGCGCCGGTGTTCGACCTGGGCGTCGGAATGGATCCCGAGATCTCCGGATTCGAGAACATCATCATCCGCGGGCTGTTCCTGGGGCAGACGCGCAAACAGATGCTGGCCAAGGTCGACGAGATCGCGGAGTTCACCGAACTCGGTGACTATCTGTCGATGCCGTTGCGCACCTATTCCACCGGTATGCGGGTGCGCCTCGCGATGGGAGTGGTGACGAGCATCGACCCCGAGATCCTGCTGCTCGACGAGGGCATAGGGGCGGTGGACGCCGAGTTCCTGAAGAAGGCGCAGACCCGGTTGTCCGAACTGGTCGCGCGCTCTGGGATCCTGGTGTTCGCCAGCCATTCCAACGAATTCCTGGCCCGGCTCTGCAACACCGCGATGTGGATCGACCACGGCACGATCAAGATGACCGGCGGCATCGAGGACGTCGTGCGCGCCTACGAGGGCGAGGACGCCGCCCGGACCGTCCGGGAAGTGCTCGAAGAGACGCGCCACGGATGACCGAAACCGTGTGCGCGGTGGTGGTCACCCACCGTCGTCCCGACGAACTGGCCAAGTCACTGGAGTCGGTGTCGGCGCAGACCCGTGTCCCGGACCATCTGATTGTCGTGGACAACGACGACGATCCCCGCGTCGCGGAGCTGGTCGCCGCGCAACCGATTCCCACCACCTACCTCGGGTCACAGCGAAACCTCGGTGGTGCAGGCGGTTTCGCGCTGGGCATGCTGCACGCACTGGCCTCGGGCGCAGACTGGGTCTGGCTGGCCGACGACGATGGGCGCCCCGCCGACTCGGAGGTGCTGGGCACGCTTCTGAAATGCGCTGCGCGCCACGGCCTTGCCGAGGTCTCACCCATGGTCTGCGACATGACCGACCCTGGGCGGCTGGCCTTCCCGTTGCGCCGCGGCCTCGTGTGGCGCCGCCGGGTCGACGAACTACGCACCGACTCCGGCGGAAATGTGTTGCCCGGCATCGCCTCGCTGTTCAACGGCGCGCTGTTCGCCGCCTCGACGCTCGAGGTGACCGGCGTACCGGACCTGCGGCTGTTCGTTCGCGGCGACGAGACCGAACTGCACCGCAGGCTGGTCCGCTCCGGGCTGCCGTTCGGCACCTGCCTGGACGCGGTGTACCTGCATCCGCAGGGTGGCGACGAGTTCAAGCCGATCCTCGGCGGCCGGATGCACACGCAGTACCCCGACGACGAGCGCAAGCGGTTCTACACCTACCGCAACCGCGGTTATCTGTTGTCGCAGCCCGGGTTGCGTCGGCTGCAGCTGCAGGAGTGGGCCCGCTTCGGCTGGTTCTTCCTGGTGTCGCGCCGCGACCCCGCGGGGCTGATGGAGTGGATTCGGTTGCGCCGCAGGGGCCGCAAGGAGAAATTCGGGAGGCTCGGATCGTGACGTTCACCGACGCCGCCGCGCAGTCGCGGACGATGGGCCGGGCGTGGGGTGACCTCGTCGCCGGCTTCGGCAAGCACGAGCTGTGGCTGCACCTCGGCTGGCAGGACATCAAACAGCGCTACCGCCGTTCGGTACTGGGGCCGTTCTGGATCACGATCGCCACCGGCGCGACCGCGGTCGCGATGGGCCTGCTCTACTCCAAACTGTTCAAACTCGAGCTGTCCGAACACCTTCCGTATGTCACCCTCGGCCTGATCGTGTGGAACCTGATCAACGCGGCGATTCTCGAGGGCGCCGACGTGTTCGTGGCCAACGAGGGGCTGATCAAACAGCTGCCCACACCGCTGTCGGTACACGTCTATCGGCTGGTGTGGCGACAGATGATCCTGTTCGCGCACAACATGATCATCTTCGTGATCATCGCGATGATCTATCCCAAGCCGTGGAAGTGGACGGACCTGGCGGTGATCCCGGCGCTGGGCTTGATCGTGCTCAACTGCATCTGGGTGTCGCTGTGCTTCGGGATCCTGGCCACCCGCTACCGCGACATCAGCCCGCTGTTGGTCAGCCTGGTGCAGCTGCTGTTCTTCATGACGCCCATCATCTGGAACGAGTCCACCCTGCAACAGCAGGGCGCGGAACAGTACGCCAAGGTCGTCGAGCTCAATCCGCTCCTGCACTACCTCGACATCGTCCGCGCCCCGCTGCTGGGTGCCGATCAGGAACTGCGGCACTGGCTGGTGGTGATCGTGCTGACGGTGGTCGGCTGGATCTTCGCGGCGTTCGCGATGCGCCAGTACCGCGCCCGCGTCGCGTACTGGGTGTAGACCGCTCAGCCCAGCGCGGCCCGCGGTGCCTGCCGGATCGTCACGTTGATGCGGTTCCAGGCGTTGATCGTCACGGCCGCCGCGATGACCTGCCCGAGTTCGCGTTCGGTGAAGACCTCAGCGGCCGCGGCGTAGACGTCGTCGGGGACGTGGCCGTTGTGCAGGTCGGTGATGGCCTCGGTCAGTGCCAACGCCGCACGCTCGCGCTCGGAGAACAGGTCGCCGGCCTCCTGCCAGGCCGCGACGAGGTCGAGCTTGTGCTGGTCGATTCCGTGCTTGCGGGCGTCGCGCATGTGCATGTCGAGACAGAACGCGCAGTGGTTGATCTGCGACGCACGGATCTTGATCAGCTCGCCGAGTTCGACGTCGATGTCCTTGGCCGACACCCTGCTCAGCGTCAGCATCGCCTCGAGCAGCTCCGGTGACGTCTTGTAAATCTTGATTCTGTCGATGGTTTCTCTGTCCAGTGTCTGTGCCATACCGTCGACGCTAGTATGCAGTGTCCCATCGACATGGTTCAATTTGGTCATGACTTCGTGGGCCAATATGCCCACTCGCGACCTCCACCTGGACTTGCGCGAGCGGATCACCCCCCGCGCGCGCGGTGCCAGGGAGCTGCTGCTCGGCGCACTGCGCGACGCGGTGCGTTCGGGGCGGCTGAGTCCCGGCACGATGTTGCCGCCGTCGCGCAGCCTGGCCGCCGATCTCGGCCTGGCCCGCAACACGGTGGCCGAGGCCTACGCCGAACTCGTGGCCGAGGGGTGGCTCGCGTCGCGCCAGGGTGCGGGTACGTGGGTGGTCAACAACCCCGGTGCCGCGGCTCGGGCCCACCCGCGCGGTGTGCGGTCCACACCGCGCCACGACCTACGGCCTGGCTCACCCGACGTCGCGGAGTTCCCGCGCGCGGAATGGGTGGCCGCGACCCGTCGTGCGCTGACGACTGCGCCGACCGAGGCGCTGCGCATGGGCGATCCGCGCGGACGCCCCGAATTGCGGCATGCCGTCGCCGACTACCTCACGCGTGCGCGCGGGGTCCGGACCTCACCGGAGGCGGTCGTCATCTGTGCCGGCGTCCGGCACGGCGTCGAGGTGCTCACCCGTGTGCTTCACGGCGACCGCCCGATCGCAGTAGAGGCATACGGGCTCTTCATATTCCGTGATGCGATCGCCGCTCTGGGCGTGCCGACGGTCCCGATCGCCGTCGACGAGCACGGCGCGGTTGTCGGCGATCTCGACGGCCTCGACACCCCCGCGGCGCTTCTCACCCCGGCCCATCACAACCCGCTCGGTGTGCCGCTGCATCCGTCGCGGCGCACCGCGGTCGTCGATTGGGCTCAGCGCACCGGCGGCTACGTGATCGACGACGACTACGACGGCGAATTCCGCTACGACCGCCAGCCGGTCGGCGCGTTGCAGGCGCTGAGCCCCGACCGCGTGATCTATCTCGGCTCGGCCAGCAAGAGCCTGTCGCCGGTGCTGCGCCTGGGCTGGATGGTGCTGCCCGCCGACCTTGTCGACGCGGTGGTCGAGGCTTACGGCGGAGACCAGTTCTACGTCAACGGCATCGCGCAGTTGACCATGGCCGAATTCGTCTCCAGCGGCCGCTACGACAAGCACATCCGACGTATGCGGATCCGGTACCGGCGACGCCGCGACGCCCTCGTCGATGCGCTGGGCGGTCTCGACATCGGGATCAGCGGGCTCAACGCCGGCCTGAACATGCTGCTGACCCTGCCCGACGGCGCCGAGCATGAGGTGGTGCAGCGTGCCGGTGAGGCAGGAGTTGCGCTGCAGGGGCTTTCGGGCATGCGTCATCCACTGGCGGGGCGGGAGGTGCCGCAGCTCGACGGAGTCATCGTCGGCTTCGGCACGCCTGCCGAGCATGCGTTCGCCGCGGCCGTCGACGCGCTCTGCGACGTTCTGACATCGAGCGGACTGTCCCACTGATCAGGCTGACGCGCGCTTCGCCGTAAGCTGCCCGGGTGGCCGAGCCCCCGATGCAACCCGCCTTGAGCCTGGGCACCCAGATCTGGCGGTTCGTCGTCACCGGCGGATTCTCGGCGGTCGTCGACTTCGGTCTCTACGTACTGCTCTACCGGGTCGGCGGCGTGCAGCCGGACCTGGCGAAGGCTCTCGGGTGGGTCGCCGGCACCACGACGGCATACATGCTCAACCGGCGCTGGACGTTCCAGGCGCCGCCGAGCCACGCCCGGCTGGCCGCGGTGTGGGCGCTCTACATCACGACGTTCGTCGTGCAGGTCGGGCTCAACCACCTGTTCCTGGACCTTCTGGACTACACGCCGACCGCGGTCGTGGTCGCGTTCGTGATCGCCCAGGGCACAGCGACCGTGATCAACTTCGTCATCCAGCGCGCGGTCATCTTCCGCCTGCGTTAGCCGGGCGCTGGTGCCGAGCTGAATTGCGCGCACCGGAGGGCCGACGGGGGCACGGTACCCTCGTTGCGATGTCCGAGAACCTGCCGACGACCTCGCGTGCCCTGACCGGCTTCGGTCGCACCGCACCGTCCGTCGCGCAGGTGCTGACCACACCGGACGTCGAACTGATCGCGCAGGCGGTCCGCGAGGCCGCCGACCGCAGCGCATCGAGCCCGGCGTTCCTGCAGCGGGGCGTTCTGGCCCGCGGGCTGGGCCGCTCCTACGGCGATCAGGCGTGCAACGGCGGCGGCCTGGTCGTGGACATGACCGCGCTGCACAGGATTCATTCGATCAGCGCCGAGACGGCCGTGGCCGACGTCGACGCGGGCGTCAGCCTCGATCAGCTGATGAAGGCGGCGCTTCCGTTCGGGCTGTGGGTTCCCGTCCTGCCCGGCACCCGCCAGGTCACCGTCGGCGGGGCAATCGCGTCGGACATCCATGGCAAGAACCACCACAGTGCCGGCAGCTTCGGAAACCACGTGCTGTCGATGGACCTGCTGATGGCCGACGGGGAGGTTCACACCCTCACCCCCGACGGGCCGGATGCCGAACTGTTCTGGGCGACGGTTGGCGGAAACGGCCTCACCGGCATCGTCCTGCGGGCTCGAATTGCGATGACACGCACCGAAACCGCGTACTTCATCGCCGACGGTGTCTCCACCAACGACCTGGACGAGACCGTCGCGGTCCACCTCGACGGCAGCGAGGACCGCTACACCTACTCCAGCGCGTGGTTCGACCTGATCAGCCCGCCGCCGAAACTCGGAAGGGCGGCGATCAGCCGCGGCAGCCTCGCGACGCTCGATCAGCTCCCGCCGAAGTTGGCCAAGAATCCGCTCAAATTCGATGCGCCGCAACTGCTCTCGGTGCCCAACATCTTCCCGGTCAGCGCGATGAACAAGCTTTCGTTCATGGCGATCGGCGAGGTGTACTACCGGCTCGGCGGGACGTACACCGGCAAGATCATGAATCTGTCGCAGTTCTACCACATGCTGGATCTCGTCAGCGGGTGGAACAATGCCTACGGCCCAGCGGGTTTCGCGCAACATCAGTTCCTGGTGCCGCCAGACGCGCTCGAGGAGTTCAAGGCGATCATCCGCTGGATCCAGACGCGGGGACACTATTCGGCGCTCAACGTTTTCAAGCTGTTCGGCCCTGGGAACCGGGCGCCGCTGAGCTTCCCGATGGCGGGCTGGAACGTGGCGATGGACTTCCCGAACAGGCCCGGGGTCAACGAATTCCTCAACGAACTCGACGAGCGGGTCATGGAGTTCGGTGGGCGCGTGTACACCGCGAAGGACTCCCGGGTCAGCGCGGACAGGTTCCACAAGATGTATCCCCGGATCGACGAGTGGATCGCCGTGCGCCGCAAGGCCGACCCGAACGGCGTCTTCGCATCCGATATGGCCCGACGCTTGGAGCTGCTGTAGATGGTTCACAAAAATGGTTCTTGACGCCGTGGGTAACCCCCAGACGATCCTGCTGCTCGGCGGGACATCGGAGATCGGCCTGGCGATCTGCGCGCGCTATCTGCGCAACGCCCACGCTCGCATCATCCTCGCCGACCTGCCGGGCCATCCGCGCAAAGGCGAGGCCATCGCCGCGATGACCGAGGCCGGTGCCAAGTCCGTCGAGTGGATCGACTTCGACGGCACCGACACTTCGTCTCACCGCGACGTCATCGACAAGGCATGGGCCACTGGCGATGTCGACGTTGCGATTGTGGCCTTCGGCCTGCTCGGCAACGCCGAGGAACTGTGGCATGACCAGGCCAAGGCGGTGCAGATCGCCCAGATCAACTACACCGCAGCGGTTTCGGTCGGTGTACTGATCGGGGAGAAGATGCGGTCACAGGGCTTCGGGCAGATCATCGCGATGAGCTCGGCGGCCGGCGAGCGGGTGCGGCGGTCCAACTTCGTGTACGGCTCCACCAAGGCCGGACTCGACGGCTTCTACCTCGGTTTGGGAGAAGCATTGCGCGAGTTCGGTGTTCGGGTGCTGGTGATTCGCCCCGGACAGGTGCGCACCACCACCACCATCGAGCACTGGAAGGCCACCGGCGCCAAGGAAGCGCCGTTCACCGTCGATAAAGAAGACGTCGCCGAACTCGCTGTCACGGCGGCGGCCAAGGGCAAGGAACTGGTATGGGCGCCGGGAGCGTTCCGGTACGTGATGATGGTGTTGCGCCACATCCCGCGGCCGATCTTCCGCAAGCTACCCATCTGATGCGTGACGGCTCGCCGGCCCTGCCCATCAAGGTCGCCGGCCAGATGGTGGCGGCCACCGCGGTGGCGGTCGTCGTCGCCGTGGTGTCCCTGGCCGCGATCGCGCGGGTGGAGTGGCCCGCCTACAACTCCTCCAATCAGCTGCACGCCCTGACCACGGTGGGCCAGGTCGCCTGCCTGGCAGGGCTGTTCGCGAGCGGATGGGCATGGCGGCGGGGCCGCCGCCTGCTCGGCAAGGCCGCGGCCACGGTGTTCTTGTCCGCGTTCACTGTGGTGACGCTGGCGATGCCGCTCGGGGCGACGAAGCTGTACCTGTACGGCATCTCGGTCGACCAGCAGTTCCGCACCGAGTACCTCACCCGGCTCGCCGACAGCGCCGCACTGCGCGACATGACCTACATGGGCCTGCCGCCGTTCTACCCGCCCGGCTGGTTCTGGATCGGCGGACGCCTGGCCGCGCTGACCGGAACGCCGGCGTGGGAGATGTTCAAACCGTGGGCGATCATCTCGATCACCGCCGCGATCGCGGTGGCGTTCGTGTTGTGGGCGGCCATGATTCGCTTCGAGTACGCGCTCGTGGTGACCACCGCCACCACTGCTGCCACACTCGCGTACTCGCCCGCCGAGCCCTACGCCGCGATCATCGCGGTGCTGCTGCCGCCGGTGTTCGTGCTGGCGTGGTCGGGGTTGCGCGCCGGCGACCCGCATGGGGTGGCAGGTGGGAGGACGCGAGCCGGGTGGGCCGCGGTCGTCGGCACCGGACTGTTCCTCGGCGGAGCCGCACTGTCGTACACGCTGCTGTTCGCCTACGCCGCCTTCACGCTCGCGATCATGGGTGTGCTGCTCGCGGTCGCGCGCAGGCGCATCGACCCGCTGCTGCGGCTGGCGGTCATTGCGGTGATCTCGGGCGCTATCGCGCTGATCGGCTGGGCGCCGTACCTGCTCGCCGCGATCTCCGGCGAGCCCGCCGACTCCGGAACCGCCCAGCACTACCTCCCGTCGGTCGGGGCGCAGTTGGAATTCCCGATGCTGCACTTCACGCTCCTCGGGGCGCTGTGCATGCTCGGCACGCTGTGGCTGGTCTGGCGGGCGCGCTCGTCGACGCGTGCGGGGGCACTCGCGATCGCGGTGCTCGCGGTCTACGCGTGGTCGCTGCTGTCCATGCTGACCACGCTGGCGGGAACCACCCTGCTGTCGTTCCGGCTGAATCCCACGCTGACCGTGCTGCTGACGGCCGCGGGTGCCTTCGGCTTCATCGAAGTCGCCCGCGCCGTCGCGGCGCGCGTGCGGCCCGAGAACACGCGACGCGTCATCGCGGCGGCCGCCGCACTCGGCGTGATCGGTGCCGTCACGTACAGCCAGGACATCCCCGACGTGCTGCGCTCCGACATCGTCGTCGCCTACACCGACACCGACGGCTACGGTCAGCGCGCCGATCGGCGACCGCCGGGAGCCGAGCGCTACTACCGCGAGATCGACGCCAAGATCACGGAGGTGACCGGCCGTCCCCGTGACGAGACCATCGTGCTGACCGCCGACTACAGCTTCCTGTCCTACTACCCGTACTACGGCTTCCAGGGGCTCACCTCGCACTACGCCAACCCGCTCGCACAGTTCGACAAGCGCGCCGAGGCCATCGAGGGCTGGGCCACGCTGACCGAGGCCGACAAGTTCATCGAGGCGCTCGACTCGCTGCCGTGGGCGCCGCCGACGGTGTTCCTGATGCGCCGCGGCGCCGACGACACCTACACGTTGCGGCTGGCCTCCGACGTGTATCCGAACCAGCCCAACGTCCGGCGCTATCACGTCGCGCTGGACGAGGCGTTGTTCGACGACCCCCGCTTCGAGGTCTCCAGCATCGGACCGTTCGTGCTGGCGATCCGGAAGCCCAATTAGGATCGAACGCCGTGGTCGGTGAAGCCGGGGTCGGGGCGAACCATCGGACGGTGCGGCTGATAGCCATTGTTGCCGGGTTGCTCGGTGCGCTGCTGGCGATCGCGACGCCGTTGATGCCGGTCACGCAGACCACCGCGCAGCTGAACTGGCCGCAGAACGGTGTGCTGCGCAGTGTCGACGCGCCGCTCATCGGTTACGTCGCGACCGACCTCGAGATCAGCGTGCCGTGCCGCGCGGCGGCCGGATTGGCCGGCGGTCGCACGGTGCTGCTGTCGACCGTGCCCAAACAGGCGCCCAAGGCCATCGACCGCGGCCTGCTCATCGAGCGGGTCAACAACGACCTGCTGGTGATCGTGCGCAACACCCCGGTGGTCAGCGCGCCGCTGGACCAGGTGCTCAGCCCGCAGTGTCAGCGGCTGACCTTCACTGCCCACGCCGACAAGGTGACCGGCGAGTTCGTCGGCCTCGTGCAGGGGCCGGGGCGCATCCCGAGCGAGGATCCCGGCGAACCACTGCGCGGCGAACGCGGCGGCTACGACTTCCGGCCGCAGATCGTCGGCGTGTTCACCGACCTCAGCGGTTCGGCGCCGCCGGGCCTGGAGTTCTCCGCGACCCTCGACACCCGGTACGGCACCTCGCCGACGCTGCTCAAGACGCTGGCGATGATCGTCGGAGTGGCGCTGACCCTCATCGCGCTGGTCGCGCTCCATTTTCTCGACGTCGCCGACGGCCGCGGCGTCAGACGGTTCCTGCCCCCGCGGTGGTGGACGCTGCGGCCGCTGGACGGCGTGGTCACCGCGGTGCTGGTGTGGTGGCACTTCGTCGGCGCCAACACCGCCGACGACGGCTACATCCTGACGATGGCGCGGGTGTCCGAGCACGCCGGCTACATGGCGAACTACTACCGCTGGTTCGGCACCCCGGAATCGCCGTTCGGCTGGTACTACGACCTGCTGGCATTGTGGGCACACGTCAGCACGCACAGCGTCTGGATGCGCCTGCCCACGCTGGTGATGGGGCTGGCGTGCTGGTGGGTGATCAGCCGCGAGGTGATCCCGCGACTCGGCCATGCGGTGAAGTCGACGCCGGCCGCGGCGTGGACGGCGGCGGGCCTGTTCCTGGCGTTCTGGCTGCCGCTCAACAACGGGCTGCGGCCCGAACCGATCATTGCGCTGGGCATCCTCCTCACGTGGTGCTCGGTCGAGCGGGGCGTGGCCACCAGCAGGTTGCTACCCGTCGCGATCGCCATCATCATCGGCGCCCTCACACTGTTCTCCGGCCCGACCGGCATCGCGGCGATCGGCGCCCTGTTGGTGGCGGTCGGACCACTGAAAACCATTGTCGCCGCGCATGTCTCCCGCTTCGGATACCTCGCGTTGCTGGCACCCATTCTGGCCGCGGCGACGGTGACGATCATCCTGATCTTCCGGGACCAAACGCTGGCCGCCGAACTGCAGGCCAGCACCTTCAAGTCGGCGGTCGGGCCGAGCCTGAGCTGGTTCGACGAGCACATCCGCTACGAGCGGTTGTTCACACTGAGCCCGGACGGTTCGGTCGCGCGCCGCTTCGCGGTGCTCATGCTGTTGATCGCGTTGGCCGTCGCGGTCGCGATGTCGTTGCGCAAGTTCAGGATTCCCGGCACGGCACTGGGTCCCAGTCGTCGCATCATCGGTATCACGGTGATCTCGTTCCTGGCCATGATGTTCACGCCGACCAAGTGGACGCATCACTTCGGCGTGTTCGCAGGCCTGGCCGGTTCGCTGGGTGCGCTGGCGGCGGTCGCCGTCACCGCAACGGCGATGCGGTCGCGGCGCAACCGCTCGGTGTTCGGCGCCGCGGTGCTGTTCGCGATGGCGTTGTCCTTCGCCACCGTGAACGGCTGGTGGTACGTGTCGAACTTCGGCGTGCCGTGGTCGAATGCGATGCCGGAGTGGAAGTTCGGTTTCTCGACGTTCCTGCTGGGGCTGTCGGTGCTGGCGCTGATCGCCGCGGCGTGGTTCCACTTCTCCGGCCGCGATTCGTCACCGCCGGGCCCGCAACGACGCTGGCAGCGAATCCTGCAGGCCCCGTTGGCCGTTGCGACCTGGGTCCTGGTGGTCTTCGAGGTGCTCTCGCTGACCCTGGCCATGGTCGACCAGTACCCGGCGTGGAGCGTCGGGCGGTCCAACCTCGAAGCCCTGACCGGCAAGACGTGCGGGATGGCCCAGGACGTGCTCGTCGAGGAGGACCCCAACGTCGGCGTGCTCAGGCCGGTCGACACGCCAGTCGGTGAGGCGCTCGCTGCCGGCACCGCACAAGGGTTCGACCCCAACGGAATTCCCACCGACGTCTCCGCCGACGAGACGATGAGCGGTCAGGGCACCTCGACCAACTTCGCCGACACCGACAGCGAAGACGATCAGGCCGGCAACGGCGGAACCGAGGGCGGCACGACGGCCGCCGCGGGTGTCAACGGCTCGCGCGCGCGGCTGCCGTACAAGCTCGATCCGGCGAGCACGCCGGTCATGGGCAGCTGGCGTCCCGGCACCCAGCAGCCCGCGCAGCTGCGCTCGGCCTGGTACCGCCTGCCGTCGCGCGACGACGCCGGGCCGCTGCTGGTCGTCTCGGCGGCAGGGCGTTTCGACGCCGGGGAGGTCGCTGTGCAGTGGGCCACCGACGAGCAGGCCGCGGCCGACGAGCCGGGCGGCTCGATCGGGTTCGCCGACGTCGGCGCGTCTCCGGCGTGGCGCAACCTGCGCGCTCCGCTGGACGCGATACCGCTGGAGGCCACCCACATCCGGCTGGTGGCCTCCGACGACGACCTCGATCCGCAGCACTGGATCGCGGTGACGCCGCCGCGGATACCGCAGTTGCGCACGCTGCAGGACGTCGTCGGGTCATCGGACCCCGTGCTGCTCGACTGGCTGGTCGGCCTGGCGTTCCCGTGCCAGCGGCCGTTCGGCCATCAGAACGGTGTCATCGAGGTGCCGAAGTGGCGCATTCTGCCCGACCGCTTTGGCGCCGAGGCGAATTCGCCGGTGATGGACTATCTCGGCGGCGGTCCGCTCGGTATCACCGAACTGCTCTTGCGTGCCACGACGGTGCCGACCTACCTCGATGACGACTGGTTCCGCGACTGGGGATCGCTGCAGCAACTCACGCCGTGGTACCCGAACGCCGCGGAGGCCCGGCTTGACCTCGGCACGGCGACGCGCAGCGGGCTGTGGAGCCCGGCGCCGTTGCGGTTGTCGTAGAGCGTCATCGCGGGCTTAACGGGTTGACCGCACGTATGTGTGGTGCGCGGAATCAGCCCGTCAGACGAATCCGAAGAACGGCGGCAGCGCCAACACCACGAATGCGGCCCACACGCCGTAGACCGGCAGGTAGCGCGTCTGCCACTGCTCGACGTCGCCGAACGGGCGCCGTCGCCGCAGGAAGCCGACGACCAGCCACGCCGACCAGGCCAGGTTGACCAGCAGCACGAGGTTCATACCGAGCGCGGCGACCTTGTTCGGGCTGTAGCCGAACTCGGCGATGCGCATCAGCATCGCCGTGAGCATCAGCACGTCGACGGCCAGCGCGCTGAGCACGAGAACCAGTTGCAGCCAGTCGAATACGGTCGGCGGGGCGAGCGGGTCGCGGGCCGAGATCGCATACAGCAGCAGCCCGAGCACGAGCACGAGGATGAGGTCCACCAGGATCAGCAGGTAGCGGTCGACGCCGATCACGCTGCCTGCGGTCGCGAAGACCACCAGCAGTGCCAGGAGCATGACAATCGTCAGCGGCGTGAACACCCGCGTCAGCACCGGCGCGATGTTCTCGATGACGCTCTGCTTCGCCTCGACCAGCCACGCCGCGACGAGCACCGCCAACGGCACCATGACGGGCAACGCCCAGTCGCCGACGAACTCCTCGGTGTCCACGCCGACGGCGTCGAACGCGCCACCGGTCAACAGCAAGAGCACCGCGAGGCCGATCAGCAGCAGCGTCAGGTACACGACAAACTCACCCGTGAACCGGATGAAATCCATCCGGCGCGAATCGGATCGCCATCGACCGCCGACGTAGGCGAATCCGACCAGCAGCCACAACACGATCGGTGCATGGATCCCGGCCAGCGCCTCGGTGTCGGGATCGTCAAAGATGTCGTCACTGAACGGGTAGGTGTTGATCGCGACCGCGAGCGCGGCGGCCGGCAGCGCGAGCACGGCCCATTGCCGCCACCCCAACCGTCGCTTCCACGCGAAATACCCTGCCAGGAAAGGGAACACGAGAAATGCGATGTTGCGCCACAGCGTGAGTTCGTCGTCGAGCAGCGCCGAACCCAACTTCACCGCGACGCCTGCGCCGATCCCGAGGGCGAGGACGACGAACAGCTCACGGTTCGTCCGGACCGTCGGCCCCGGCTCCTCCGATACGAGCACCAGCTGCTTCCACAGCCGATCGGAGTGCTCGCGGGCGAACTCGCGACTGATTGCGTCGACGTTGCCCATCCGCTTCACCGCAACCAGGAAAGCCTCGTCACCGGAGAGCCCGCAACGCGACAGGTCGGCGATCTGCTCGCGGAGGTGATCCTCCATCTCCTCGACGTCGGCTGCGGCGATCGCGCGGTGCCGTTGGACGTAGCCACGCCACTGGGCGATCTGCGACTCGAGTTCGGTGTCCGTCGCCATCACGCCCACCCCGGCGCCGCGTCGGCGGACAACGGCTTCCATACGCGGTCGAGCGCCTCGGCGACAACGGTCCATTGCCGGCGCCGTTCGGCGAACACCTCCCGCCCCGCGGCGGTGATGGCGTAGTGCTTGCGGCGGCGCCCGCCGTCGGAGACCCGCCAGTCCGCCGAGACGTAGCCCTGGCGTTCGAGCCGGTGCAGCAGCGGGTAGAGCATTCCGTCCGTCCATTGCATCCGGCCGCCCGACAACTCGTTGACCCGCTTGATGAGCGCGTAGCCGTACGACTCGCCTTCGGCCAGGATGCCGAGCACCAACGGGGTGGCAGACGCGGCAACGAGGTCCTTGTCGATGTGCACGCCGCCACCTCCGATACCTAGCAGTTCTAGGTCATACCCTAGCAGTTCTAGGCATATCGGCCTGGCGTCACCGACTCACGAGATTTCGTCGCCTACCATCGACGCTCGTGCCTGCTCATCGAATCGCGCGATTGATCGCCGTCGTCGCAGGCATCGCCGGCGTACTGCTGTGCGGCCTGGTCCCGCTGCTGCCGGTCAAGCAGACGACCGCCACCATCCTGTGGCCGCAGGGCACAGGGCCCGACGGGTTCGTCAGCGATATCACCGCCCCGCTGGTCTCCGGGGCGCCCGCCGCGCTCGACATCTCCATCCCCTGCCGGGCCGTCGCCACGCTGCCCGCCGACGGCGGCCTGGTGCTCTCCACCGTCCCGCCGAGCGGAATCGACGCCAGCCGCAACGGGTTGTTCGTGCGCGCCACCGGCGACGTCGTCGTGGTGGCGTTCCGCGACTCCGTCGCCGCGGTCGCACCGCGCCCGGCCGTCGAGGACGGCGCCTGCAGCACGTTGCACATCTGGGCCAACCCGGGTGAGGCCGGGGCCGACTTCATCGGGCTCCCCGGTTCCGCGGGCACCCTGCCCGCCGAGGAGAAACCACAGGTCGCCGGGGTCTTCACCGATATGGAGGTGGCCGCGCAGGAGGGACTGTCGGCACGCATCGACGTCGACACCCGCTTCATCACCTCGCCCACCGCGCTCAAGCTCGCCGTGATGGTGCTCGGGGTCGCGTGCGTGATCGCGTCGATCGCCGCGCTGGCGGTGCTGGACCGCCGGAGCCGCTCCGGCGGCGACATTGGGCTCCGCGGCGGGCGTCGCGTGCCGCGCGCCTGGCGCCGCTTCTGGCGCGTGGGCTTCTGGCACTGGATGGCCGACCTTTCAGTCGTCGGCACGCTGCTGCTGTGGCACGTCATCGGCGCCCTGTCGTCGGACGACGGTTACAACCTCACGATCGCTCGGGTCTCCGCCGACGCCGGCTACAACGCCAATTACTACCGCTTCTTCGGCGCTTCTGAGGCGCCGTTCGACTGGTACCAATCGCTGCTGTCGGCGTTCGCCTCGGTCAGCACCGCGAGCGTGTGGATGCGCCTGCCCGCGACCCTCGCCGCCATCGGCGCCTGGCTGATCGTCAGCCGCTGCATCGTCCCGCGCCTGGGCCGCGGCCCGGCCGCCAACCGGGTGACGGTGTGGACGGCCGGAGCGGTGTTCCTGGCGGCGTGGCTGCCGTTCAACAACGGCCTGCGACCCGAACCGCTCATCGCCTTCGGCACGGTCGCCGTGTGGGTGCTGGTGGAGAACGCCGTCGCCACCCGGCGGACGTGGCCGGCCGCGCTCGCGATCGTCGTCGCGGTCTTCTCCGTCACGCTGGCGCCCCAAGGCTTGATCGCCATCGCACCGCTGCTGGTGGGGGCCCGTGCGATCGTGGGCACCGTGCGCGCCCGCCGTCCGGTCGACGGCGTCCTGGCGCCGCTCGCCGCGCTACTGAGCGCGCTCGCGCTGATCTTCGTGGTGGTCTTCCGGGATCAGACGCTGGCCACCGTCGCCGAGTCGGCCCGTATCAAGTACGTCGTCGGCCCCACCATCGCGTGGTACCAGGAGTTCCTGCGCTACTACTTCCTCACCGTCGAGGACAGCGTCGACTCGTCGCTGACCCGGCGCTTCGCGGTGCTGGTTCTGCTGCTGTGCCTGTTCGGCATGCTCGCGGTGTTGCTGCGGCGCGGCGGCGTTGTCGGCATGGCGCGCGGCCCGGTCTGGCGGCTGATCGGATCGACGGTGATCGGCCTTCTGCTGCTGACGTTCACGCCCACCAAGTGGGCGGTGCAGTTCGGTGCGTTCGCCGGGCTGGCCGGTGCGCTCGGCGCGGTGACGGCGTTCGCGTTCTCCCGCGTCGGGCTGCACAGCCGTCGGAACCTCGCGCTCTACGTCACCGCGCTGTTGTTCGTATTGGCCTGGGCCACATCGGGAATCAACGGTTGGTTCTACGTGGGCAACTACGGTGTGCCGTGGTTCGACAAGCAGCCGGTCATCGCCGGTATCCCCGTGACCGGGATCTTCCTCGCGCTCGCGATCGTCACCGGCCTGCTCGCCGGGTGGTTGCACTTCCGCATGGACTACGCGGGGCACACCGAGGTCGCCAACACCAAGCGGAACCGCGTGCTCGCATCGACGCCGCTGCTCGTGGTGGCGACGATCATGGTGGTGCTCGAGGTCGGCTCCATGGCCAAGGGCGCGGTGCAGCGCTATCCCGTGTACACCACCGCCAAGGCGAACGTCTCGGCACTGAAGTCGGGGCTTTCGGACACCAGCTGCGCGATGGCCGACGACGTACTCGTCGAACCCGACACGAATGCCGGTATGTTGCAACCGGTTCCGGGCCAACAGTTCGGGGAGTACGGTCCGCTCGGCGGAGAGGATCCGGTCGGCTTCACCCCCAACGGTGTGAGCGACACCCTTGAACCGCCCGAGCCGATCACCGCCAACCCGGGCACGGTCAACTCCGACGGATCCCCGAACGAACCGAACATCGGGATCGGGTTCGCGGCGGGCACGGGCGGCGGCTACGGACCCGTCGGAGTCAACGGTTCGAACGTGTTCCTGCCGTTCGGGCTCGATCCCGACCGCACCCCCGTGATGGGCAGCTACGACGAAAATACGGTCGCGGCCAAGGTGACGTCGGCGTGGTACCAGCTGCCATTCAATGCCGGAGAGCGCACCCCGGACCGGCCGCTGGTCACCGTCGCTGCCGCGGGCGCGATCTGGTTCTACGAGGAGGACGGCTCGTTCAACTACGGACAGTCGCTCAAGCTGCAGTGGGGCGAGCACCGTCCCGACGGCAGTTACGTGCCGCTGGCCGAGGTGCAACCGATCGATGTCGGTCCCGGACCCCAAAAGGCCTGGCGCAACCTGCGTTTCCCGCTCACGACCGCGCCGCCGGAGGCGAACGTCGCGCGCATCGTCGCCGATGACCCGAACCTGTCCACCGACCAGTGGTTCGCCTTCACCCCGCCGCGCGTGCCGGTGCTGGAGACGGCGCAGGAATTCCTCGGCTCGCAGACGCCGGTGCTGATGGACATCGCGACGGCCGCGAACTTCCCCTGCCAGCGCCCGTTCTCCGAACATCTGGGCGTCGCCGAACTTCCGGAATACCGGATCCTTCCGAACCTTAAGCAGGTGGTCGTGTCGTCGAACCAGTGGCAGTCTGCCCAGGACGGCGGCCCGTTCCTGTTCATCCAGGCCTTGCTGCGCACCGCGACGGTCCCCACCTACCTGAGTGACGACTGGTACCGCGACTGGGGTTCGATCGAGCGCTATCTGCGGGTGGTGCCCGAAGCCGACGCGCCCGACGCCGTCGTCGAACAAGGAACGGAGCGCGTGTTCGGTTGGAGCCGAAACGGACCCATCAGGGCGCTGCCATGAGCCAGACATCGAGTTCCGACGTGCGCATCGCCCGTTGGGTGGCGGCGATCGCGGGGTTGATCGGCTTCGTGTTGTCGGTGGCCACTCCCCTGCTGCCCGTGGAGCAGACCACCGCGACGCTCAACTGGCCCCAGCAGGGTCAGGTGGACAGCGTCACCGCACCGTTGATCACGCAGACTCCGGTGCGGATGACGGTGACGGTGCCGTGCGACGTGATCCGTTCGATGCCGCCGCGCGGCGGAATGGTTTTGGGCACCGCGCCCAAGGACGGTAAACAGGCCGCGCTGCAGAGCCTGTTCGTCACCGTCAACACGCAGCGCGTCGACATCACCGACCGAAACGTCGTGGTGGCCAGCGTGCCCCGGGCACGCGTGGTCGGAACCGACGGCGCCCCAGGCTGTTCGCGCATCGAGATCACGTCCTCCGAGGAGGGCACATTCGCGACGTTCGTCGGGCTCACGAAAGCGGACGGCTCGCCGCAGTACACCGGCTTCCCGGATCCGAATCTGCGTCCGGCGATCGTCGGGGTGTTCACCGATCTGACCGGGCCCGCCCCGCCGGGGTTGAGCCTGTCCGCGGAGATCGACACCCGATTCACCACCGAGCCAACGCCGTTGAAGCTGACGGCGATGGTGCTGGCGATCGTGTCGACGGTGATCGCGCTGCTCGCGCTGTGGCGCCTGGACCGCATGGACGGCAGGCGGATGCGCCGGCTGATCCCGCAGCGGTGGCGCACGTTAACCGCCACCGACGTGGTCGTCATCGGCGGCTTCGCCCTCTGGCACGTGATCGGGGCCAACTCGTCGGACGACGGCTACATCCTCGGCATGGCGCGGGTGGCCGGCCACGCCGGCTACATGTCGAACTACTTCCGGTGGTTCGGCAGCCCCGAGGATCCGTTCGGCTGGTACTACAACCTGCTCGCCATGATGACCAGCGTCAGCGACGCCAGCATCTGGATGCGGCTGCCCGACCTGGTGTGCGGAATCCTGTGCTGGCTGTTGTTGTCTCGCGAGGTGCTGCCGCGGCTCGGTCCCGCCGTCGCCGCGAGCAAGCCCGCGTTGTGGGCGGCCGGCCTGGTGCTGCTGGCCGCGTGGATGCCCTTCAACAACGGTTTACGCCCGGAGGGCCAGATCGCCACGGGCGCACTGATCACCTACGTGCTCATCGAGCGGGCCATCACCTCCGGACGGCTGACCCCCGCGGCGTTCGCGATCATCACGGCGGCGTTCACGCTCGGTATCCAGCCGACGGGCCTGATCGCGGTGGCCGCGCTGGTGGCCGGCGGCCGCCCCCTGCTGCGCATCCTCGTGCGCCGACGTCAGGCGGTGGGCCTGTGGCCGCTGTTGCTGCCGCTGCTGGCCGCGGGCACCGTGATCCTGACGGTGGTGTTCTTCGACCAGACCATCGCAACGGTGTTGGAAGCCACCAGGATCCGCACCGCCATCGGCCCCAACCAGGAGTGGTATACCGAGAACCTGCGCTACTACTACCTGATTCTGCCGACGGTCGACGGATCGCTGTCACGCCGGTTCGGCTTCCTGATCACAGCGCTGTCGCTGTTCGCCTCGATGTTCATCATGCTGCGGCGGGGCCGGGTGCCCGGTGTGGCGCGCGGTCCGGCGTGGCGGCTGATGGGGATCATCCTCGGCACGGTGTTCTTCCTGATGTTCACCCCGACCAAGTGGGTGCATCACTTCGGGTTGTTCGCTGCCGTGGGCGCCGCGATGGCGGCGCTGGCGACGGTGTTGGCCTCGCCGAAGGTACTGGCGTGGTCGCGGAACCGGATGGCGTTCCTGGCGGCCGTGCTGTTCGTGATCGCGCTGTGCTTCGCGACCACCAACGGCTGGTGGTACGTGTCGAGCTACGGCGTTCCGTTCAACAACGACGAACCGAAGCTCGGCGGCGTCACGGTCAGCACGTTCTTCTTCGCGCTCTTCGCAATCGCGGCGATATGGGCGGCCTGGCTGCACTTCTCGTCGAGGACCCGGGGCGAAGGCCGCATCGCGCGGGCGCTGACGGCGGCGCCGATCCCGGTCGTCGCGGGCTTCATGGTGGTGGTGTTCGTCGGCTCGATGGTCGTCGGCGTGGTGCGCCAGTACCCCACGTACTCGAATGCGTGGGCCAACCTGCGTGCGTTCACAGGCGGCTGCGGTTTGGCCGACGACGTGCTCGTCGAACCGAACGCCAACGACGGCTTCCTGACGCCGCTGCCCGGTGACTACGGACCGCTCGGGCCGCTGGGCGGTGTCGGGCCCGTCGGATTCACGGCTAACGGCGTGCCGGAAAAGATTGTCGCCGAGGCGATCCGGGTCAACCTGCCGATGCCCGGCACCGACTATGACTGGGATCAGCCGACGAAGTTGAAGACCCCCGGGATCAACGGCTCGACCGTGCCGCTGCCATACGGGCTCGACCCGAAGAAGGTGCCGCTGGCCGGTAGTTACGTCGAAGGGCCGCAGCAGGAGAGCACCCTGGCGTCGGCGTGGTACGAACTGCCCGCGGCCGACGACGGACATCCGCTGGTGGTGGTCACCGCCGCTGGGACCATCACGGGCAACAGCGTGTTCAACGGACGCACCGAGGGTGAGACCGTCGAACTGGAGTACGCACGGCGCGGACCCGACGGCGCGCTGGTGCCCGCGGGCCGGATGGTGCCCTACGACCTCGGGCCGATCCCGTCGTGGCGCAACCTGCGCTTCCCCCGCGCCGAGATTCCGTCCGACGCCGTCGCTGTTCGCGTTGTCGCCGAGGACCGTTCGCTCACCCAGGGCGACTGGCTGGCGGTGACGCCGCCGCGGGTGCCCGAGTTGCGATCGGTGCAGGAGTACGTCGGGTCCGAGCAGCCGGTGCTGATGGACTGGGCTGTGGGTCTGGCGTTCCCGTGCCAGCAGCCGATGCTGCACGCCAACGGCGTCACCGAGATTCCGAAGTTCCGCATCACTCCGGACTACAACGCCAAGCGTAAGGATACCGACACCTGGCAGGACGGCCTCAACGGCGGGCTGCTCGGAATCACCGATCTGCTGATGCGCGCCCACGTGATGGCGACGTATCTGTCGGAGGACTGGGGCCGCGACTGGGGCTCGCTTCGTCGGTTCGAGATGACACCCGGCGCCCAAGGCGCGACGCCGGCGGCTCTGGACTTCGGCACGGCGACACACAGCGGCCTGTACAGCCCCGGCCACATCCGCATCAAGCCGTAACCGATTCCTCTAACCTGTGAGCCGTGGACCGGATCCGGTGGGGCGCCGCGACACTCGCACGTGCGGTGGAGTGGCAGGTCGACACCTTGCCGAAGTCGGTGTTCCCGCACACTCCCGCGGAAGCCTGGGAAGAGCACGCCGACGAGCTCACGCCGACCTACTGGACCGAGGCCGGATGGCGTATCGCCCTGCAGATCTGGGTGATCGAGGTCGACGGCCTCACGGTGCTGATCGACACGGGCGCGGGCAACGGTAAGAGCAGGCCCCGCATGGCGGTGCTCTCCGACCTGCAGACCGAGTTCCTGGCTTCGCTGTCGGCCGCCGGATTCGACCCCGCCGATGTGGACGTCGTCGTCAACACGCATCTTCACTTCGACCATGTCGGCTGGAACACACTGCGTCACAACGACTCCTGGGTTCCGACGTTTCCCAACGCCCGCTACCTCGTAACGGAGGCCGACTACCGGCACTTCGGCCCCGAGGGCTCCGCGCAGTCGACCGCACCCCGCACCGAGGAGGAGGCCTCCATCCAGCGGCATGTCCGAACGGTGTTCGCAGACAGCGTTTCTCCAGTGCAGGAGCAGATCGAGTTGTGGTCGGGCACCCATCGGCTCAGCGAGTCGCTGTGGCTGCGCCCCGCGCCGGGCCACACACCTGGATCGTCGGTGGTGTGGCTCGACGCCGGGCGGCCCGCGGTGTTCGTCGGCGATCTGACCCACTGCCCCATCCAGGTCCTCCGACCGGACGACCCGTGCGGCTGGGACGAGGACTTCACGGCGGCCGCGGTGACGCGCAAGCGCGTCCTCACCGAGGCGTCGCGGCGGCGCGCAGCTGTGGTGCCCGCGCACTATCCCGGCCACGCCGGCGCGACCGTAATCGCCCGCGGGGATGCATTCCTGTTCGACGACTGGCTCCCGTTCCCACCGATATGAATTTCCCAAATCAACTGACGGCAAGGTAAAGCCTCTGCTAGTAGTGAATAAAGCTGCCCAAAGGATTCCGGCAGCAAACTACTTTGTGACGCTTTCTTCATGCGGCGAGGAGGCATTCATGTTGCAGACGCCTGAAGCGCCGCAGACCGGAAACGGCCAACTGCCACGCGCCCGCACATTCGACCAGGCGGCCGTCGAAGCCGCCATTTTCGATCTGCTCGTCGCGATCGGTGAGGACCCCTACCGGGAAGGGCTGCGCGAAACTCCTGCCCGCGTCGCCCGGGCCTACCAGGAGACATTCGCAGGTCTGTACAGCGATCCCGACGATGTTCTCGCGACGATGTTCGACGAGCACCACGGCGAGCTCGTGCTGATCAAGCAAATTCCGATGTACTCCACGTGTGAACATCACCTCGTTTCTTTCCACGGAGTCGCCCATGTCGGCTACCTTCCCGGCGACGACGGCCGAGTCACCGGACTGTCGAAAATCGCGCGACTCGTCGACCTTTATGCCCGGCGTCCTCAGGTGCAGGAGCGACTGACCGGGCAAATAGCCGAAGCGCTAATGAACAAATTGAATCCGCGCGGCGTGATCGTCGTCATCGAGGCCGAGCACCTGTGTATGGCGATGCGCGGTGTGCGCAAGCCAGGAGCCGTCACGACGACGTCCGCGGTCCGCGGCCAGTTCCAGACCGATCCGGCGTCCCGGGCCGAGGCGCTGCATCTGCTCTTACAGCGGTGATCTCGGTGCCCACGCCGGACGCGCCGACCGGGAGGTCCTCATTGCGCGCGGTGTGGGCGATGATGATCGGCTTCTTCCTGATCGTCGTCGACTCGACGATCGTGGCTGTCGCCAACCCGGTCATCAAACAGGACTTCGAGGCGTCCTACCATGCCGTCATCTGGGTGACCAGCGCCTACCTGCTGGTCTTCGCCGCCCTGCTGCCGGTGGGCGGCCGCCTCGGCGACCGCTTCGGCCCCAAGAGCATGTACGTCGCCGGTCTGACGGTCTTCACGCTCGGTTCGCTGTGGTGCGGCGTGTCCGGATCGATCGGCACGCTGATCGCTGGACGGCTCGCACAGGGAATCGGTGCGGCGCTGATGACACCGCAGACGTTGTCCGCGGTCACCCGCATCTTCCCGCCTCAGCAGCGCGGCGTCCCGATGAGCCTGTGGGGCGCGACGGCGGGCATCGGCCTGCTGGTCGGCCCGCTGGCCGGTGGTCTGCTCGTCGATGGACTGGGCTGGCGGTGGATCTTCCTGATCAACATCCCGATCGGCGTAGTGGGTCTGGTGTTGGCACTGCGCCTGATCCCCGCGTTTCCCCCGCGGCCACATCACCTCGACGTTCTCGGGGTGCTGCTCTCCGGGGGCGGCATCTGCTTGATCGTTTTCGCCCTGCAGGAGGGACGTCACCACGACTGGGGGCCGACGACGTGGGCCGCGGTCGGCGGCGGATGCGCCCTGCTCGCGGGTTTCGTGATGTGGCAGGCGATTCAGCACTCCGAGCCGTTGGTTCCTCTGACCCTGTTCCTCCGCCGTGACTTCGCGCTGTCCAATGCCGGCATCGCGCTGATCAGTTTCACGGTCGTCGCTTTCGCGGTTCCGCTGATGTTCTATCTGCAGGACGCGCGCGGCATGCCCGCCACGCAGGCGGGCCTGGTGACCGCGCCGATGGCGATCGCGACCGGTGTCCTTGCCCCGGTCGTCGGCCGGGTCGTCGACCGCGTTCGGCCACGGACCATCGTGTGCCCCGGCTTCACACTGACGGCGGTCGCGTTGATCTGGCTGTCATGGGAGATGAGCCATTCGGCGCCGGTCTGGCGGTTGACGCTGCCCCTCATCCTCATCGGTGCCGCCGGCGCGCTCACATGGGAACCGTTGGCAGTCATCGCATCTCGGACGGTTCCCGCCGATTTGGCTGGCGCGGGCTCGGCCGTCTTCAACACGACGCGGCAAGTGGGGGCGGCTTTGGGCAGCGCGAGCATCGCCGCGTTGTTGGCCGCCGCGGCCGACGTCGAGTCCCACGATGCATCGGAGCATGCGCTCGAGTTGTCCGGCGCCCCGGCCGTCGATGCGATGTCGCATTCGATGCTGTTGCCCGCGACGTCCGCGGGGATCGGCGCGATCGCGGCATTCTTCTTCACCGGCCTCTTCCCACGGACCGTCCGAACCGTGGAGCACCCTAAGAGAAATGTGAGCACCGCGCCATGACCGCTGTTGCCGCAAGACCACCTTCGAGATTGCACGAGGTCGAGGCGTTCACCGACGACGCTCTGCGCGATCTGCTCGCCTATCCCGAAACCCCTTCCGGGCCAAGGCTTCGCGCGAATTTCATCGCAAGCATCGACGGTGCGGTGACGCTCGACGGCGCGGGCCGCAAGCTCGGCACGCCGACCGACCGCCGGGTGTTCAAGCGCTTACGCGAAGTCGCCGATGTGATCGTGGTCGGTGCCACCACGGCGGCGTCGAAACCCTACGCCGATCTTCGGATCGACGCCGACGCCCAAGCGTGGCGCCTTTCGCACGGCCTGCCAAGCGTCCTGCGGTTGGTGGTCGTGTCCAGTCGCGGGGTGATCCCGGCCCATCTCCTTACGGCGACGGTTCCGCCGATCGTGTTGGTCTCTGCGAGCGCCACCCGTTCAGCGCGGCGAACGCTGGAAGCGTCAGGGGCGGTGGTGTGCGAGATGGCCGAGGGTCAGATCGCTTCTGCCGCAATCCGTCAGGCCCTCGACGATCTGGCGCTGAGGCGGGTGCTGGTGGAGGGCGGCCCGACGCTGTTCTCCCATCTGGTCGCCGGCGACGAGATCGACGAGTTGTGCCTGACCACCAGCCCGATGATGGTGGCGGGTCCCGCCCGGCGGATCGCCGCCACGGCCGAGCATGTCGAGGTCGGTATGCGGCGCAAGGATGTGCTGCTCGGCGAGGACGGCACGGTCATCGTCCGATGGGTTCGGCGAGACTAGAGCGGCGTCAGGCCGTGCTTGCGTAGCACCTTCTTCGTGGGCTGCTTGTCGCGCAGCAGCCGCAGCGATTTGCGGATGAGCAGCCGCGTCTCGTGCGGCTCGATCACACCGTCGATGTAACCGCGCTCGGCGGCGATCCACGGCGTGGCCATGTTGAGGTTGTAGCCCTCGATGAAGTCCGCGCGGATCTTCTGCACCTCGGGTGCGGTCGGATCGGGGAACCGCTTCACCAGCAGCTGCGCGGCGCCCTCGGCGCCGATCACCGCGATGCGCGCGGTCGGCCACGCAAAGTTCAGGTCCGCCGACAGCTGCTTGGACCCCATCACCGCGTAACCGCCGCCGTAGGCCTTACGCACGATGATGGTGACCTTGGGGACGTCGGCTTCAACGATGGCGTTGAAGAACCGGCCGCCGCGCTTGATGATGCCGCGCTTCTCCTCCTCGACGCCCGGCATCGCCCCCGGGGTGTCGACCACGAAGACCAGCGGAAGGTTGAACGAGTCACAGAACCGGATGAAACCGGCAGCCTTGTCGGACGCCTCGTTGCCCACGGCGCCGGACATGTGCATCGGCTGGTTGGCGATCACGCCGACCGGGTGGCCGTCGACGCGGGCGAACGCGGTGATCATGGACGGACTGCGCTGCTCGGCGATTTCGAACACGTCCCCGTCGTCGAAGATGCGGAGCAGGATCTCGTGCATGTCGTACGCCATGTTGTCGCTGTCGGGCACGATCGTGTCGAGCTCGTAGTCGTGCGGCGTCAGCTCGGGCTCGAGACCCGGGTTGACGATCGGCGGATCGTCGAAGGTGTTGGCGGGCAGGAACGAAAGGTAGTCGCGCACATACTGGTACGCGTCTGCCTCGGAATCGACCACCTTGTGGATGTTGCCGCGCTCGGCCTGAACGTCGGCGCCGCCGAGTTCGTCGAAGGTGACGTCCTCGCCGGTGACGTCCTTGATGACGTCGGGTCCGGTGATGAACATGTAGCCCTGGCCGCGGACCGCGACGACGAGGTCAGTCTGGATGGGCGAGTACACGGCGCCGCCCGCGCACTTGCCGAAGATCAGCGAGATCTCTGGCACGAGACCGCGCAACATCTCGTGGCGGCGACCAAGCTCGGCGTACCACGCCAGCGACGTCACGGCGTCCTGGATGCGCGCGCCGGCCGAGTCGTTGATACCGATGATCGGGCAGCCGACCATGGCCACCCACTCCATCAGCTTGGCCACCTTGCGGCCGAACATCTCACCGACCGAGCCCTGGAACACCGTCTGGTCGTGGCTGAACACACCGACCGGCCTGCCGTTGATCGTGGCGTGACCGGTCACCACACCGTCGCCGAACAACGCGTTCGGATCACCGGGCGTCTTCGCCAGCGCGCCGATCTCCAGGAAGCTGCCCGGATCGACGAGGGCATGGATCCGCGCGCGGGCGCTCGGAATGCCCTTCTTATCCCGCTTGGCGACCGCCTTCTCCCCGCCGGGCTCCTTGGCCTGCTCGAGCTTCTCGCGGAGTTCGGCAAGCAGCTCTGCCGTGGTCTTGGTTCGGATGGGAGTAGCTTCAGTGGTCACTTCGACGGCTTCTCCTCAGACTCGATCCGGTTGATCGCCTCGCTCATGTGAGCTCCGACCTTCGCAATGTACGGCTCGTCGATCACCTGAATGTGCTCACCCCCGATCGGCACGACCTCCAGCTCGGAGACGAACTCACCCCAGCCGCCGTCGGGCTTGCGGGTGGCGTAGCGCGGCTCGAAGTAGATCGCGTCGTCGTGGTAGCGGTCGGCCATGTACAGCGTGACCTTGCCGTCGTACGGCTTGATCTCGGCGGTGTCGATGGCCCGCTGATCCAGATACGACGTGCGCTGGTGCTCGATGATGCCACCGGGGATCTGCACCCCGCTCTGGCTCACCACGTCGAGCACGTAGCGCACCTGGCCCTCGTCGTCGAGCGCCTCGAGCTCCTCGTAAGGGATCTCGGGGATCTCGACGTTGAAGGTGCGCTCGGCGAAGCGGGCGTAGCGGTCCCAGCGGGCGCGGGTCTCCTCCTTGGTCTGGGGAATCTCCTCACCCGGACGCACCGCGTCGATGAGACCGACGAACTGCACGTCGGCACCCGCCTGCTTGAGACCGATCGCGCACGCGTAGGCCAGCACACCGCCCAGCGACCAGCCGGCCAGGATGAACGGCCGACCGCGCTTGCCGTCGCTCCAGCCGTTGAGCTCCAACAGCTTCGGCACGTACTCGTGCGCCCGCTCCTCGATCGAGCCCTCGACGCGCTCGATGCCGTACATCGGCGTATCGGCCGGCAACCGCTTGAGCAGCGGCTCGTAGACCACCGTCGAACCACCCGCGGCGTGAAAGACGAACACGGGAATGTGATCCGAACCTTCCTGCGGCGCGCGAATGGTTCGCACGAACCCGTCGACCTTGCCGCCCTCGAGGTAATCGCGGACGGTGGTCGACAACTCCTCGATGGTCTTCGCGGAGCGCACGTCGTCGACGGTGATGGTGCCCTCGTCGACGCGCTCGGTCAGCCGCTCGGCGATCTTGGTCGCGGTGGGCTCATCGATGTCGGGCAGCTCGTTGAAGATACCGCCCGGCGACTTGCCGGTCACGATCGCCCACGTCGCGAACGTGACGCGTTCCGCGGCGTCGCGCGGTGGCACGTCAGAACCCAGCGCCTCGGTCACCGCCTCCTGGGTGAGCACTTTGGAGGCCGCCGCGACCGTGGCCTGCGATGGACCGGCCGCGGGCGTCGGTCCGCTGGGGTCGGTCGGTGGCGGCGGAACCGCCGGACCGCTCGGGTCCGTGGGCGGCGGCGGCACCGCCGGACCGCTGGGGTCCGTCGGCGGGGCGGGGATGTCGTTCACCGGGGCCGCACCGGCCGGAAGATCGGATTCCGTCGCGGTGCCCGCGCTGGTGACCTCCGAGGCGACGCCGGTCTTCTCGGCCAGCACCTGCTCGAGCTCGGCGACGGTGGTCGCACCGCCCATCAGCTCGGCCTGTTCGGCCGCGATCTCCTCGGCGGTCTTGGTCTTCTGGTGCTCGGCGATCTGGTCGACCTCGTCGCGGTGCTCGATCGCGTAGTGGATCAGCTTCTCGACCGCATACAGGTTGGCGTCGCGCACCGCGGTCAGCTGGATCGGCGGCAGGTCGAAGTCGTACTCGACCCGGTTCTTGATCCGCACGGCCATCAGCGAGTCCAGGCCGAGCTCGATCAGCGGCACCTCCCAGGGGAGGTCCTCGGGCTCGTAACCCATTGCGCCGCCGACGATCGCGCCGAGCCGGTCGTGAACCGTCTCCCCCGAGTCCGGCGACCACTTGGCGAAGCCGGCCGCCAGACCCGCGCCCGCCGTCAGGTTGTCCTGCAGGATCTCCGCTGCGTCTTCCTCGGGCTCGTCTGCCGGAGTCGTCGAAACCTGTTCGGCGACAGTCGCTCCGGTGGCCACCGCGACAGGCAGGGCACCCGCGGCACCGGTGCGGCTCACCACCGCGTCGTACACCAGCGTGAAGGACTCGTCGATGCGCGCATGCACCTGCACGCTGGCCCCACCGGGATGGCGGGTCAGCGTCGTCACCAGCCGCGCGCCCTCACCGGGGACGGCGCGCTGTTCGGAGGCGACCAGCTTGGCGTCCGGAATGACAGCTGCCGCAGCCGCTTTCACCAACGCAGCCAGGTCCGTTTCGCCCTTGGGGGCATACTCCCAGACGTGCCTGCCGTCGGGCGTCGCGACGTGGTTACCCGGCATCACCGCCGAGCTGTCGCCGGTGAACCGCGCGTCGAGCCAGTGTGGCTTGCGCTTGAAGCGCGTCGGCGGGATGTTCGCGAAGTCCAGCGCCCCGGCCAGCCCCTTGTTCCGGCGGGGGAACAGCGTGCGGAAGTCCAGATCGTGGCCGTGGACGAACAGCTGCGCCATCGCCACGGTCATCGAGTCGACCTCGTCCTGCTTGCGCGCCAGCGTCGCGATCAACTGCGCGTCGTGCAGACCGGCCGCCGCCGTCGTCAGGCCAACCTGCATGAGCGCCACGGGATTCGGCGCCAGCTCTAGGAAGGTCGTGTGCCCGTTGTCGACGGCGTTGCGGATGCCGTGGGTGAAGTAGACGCTGTGACGCAGCCCCTTCTTCCAGTAGTCGACGTCGTGGATGGTCTCGCCGGGCCGGATGTAGCGACCCTCGTGGACCGTCGAGAAGTACCCGCTCTTGGTCGGGTGCGGTTCGATGCCGACGAGTTCGGCGGCGAGCTCGCCGAGCAGCGGGTCCATCTGCGAGGTGTGGCTGGCGCCCTTGGTCTGCATCTTGCGGGCGAACTTGCCTTCTTGCTCGCAGCGCTCGATGATCGCGTCGACCTGGTCGGGCGGCCCGCCGATGACGGTCTGCGTCGGCGCGGCGTACACGCACACCTCGAGATCCTTGAAGGCTTCAGTCTCTCTGAAAACCCCTACGATCTCGTCGGCCGAATACTCGACCAGCGCCATCAACCGGATCCACTCGCCGAACAACATCGCCTCGCCCTCACCCATGAGGTGGGCGCGCGCACAGATGGCGCGGGTGGCATCCTCCAGCGACAGGCCGCCGGCGAAGTATGCCGCGGCGGCCTCACCGAGCGACTGTCCCACCACCGCAGCGGGTTTCGCGCCGTGGTGCTTGAGCAACTCGCCTAGGGCGATCTGCAGGGCGAAGATCACCGTCTGGACGACCTCGATGGGGTACTCGCAGGTCTCATTGGTGTAGTCGACCGCGTCGTCGAGGATCAGCTCCAGGATCGAATAGCCCCGCTCATCCTGGATGAGGGCGTCGACCTTGTTGATCCACTCCGCGAACACCTCGTTACGCAGATACAGGTTCTTGCCCATCTTGCGGTGCTGGGCACCGAAACCGGCCAACACCCACACCGGACCGTTGGTCACCGGGCCGTCGGCGCTGAACACGCTCGGGTGCTGCTTACCCTCGGCCACCGCGCGCAGGCCCTTGATGGCCTCGTCGTGATCGTGAGCCAGCACCACGGCTCGGGACCGCCCGTGGTTGCGCCGCGACAACGCGCGGCCGATGGACTCCAGCGACGACTCGCGCCCCTCGGGGCTGTCGATCCAATCGGCCAGCTCGGCCGCCGTCGCCCTCTTGCGCGACGTCAAGAACCCCGAAACGGCCAGCGGCACAACGGGAGTGGGCTGCTCGCCGGCTTCCATCTCCTCGCGCGCGGCCTCGAGCAGCTGCAGCGCCTTGTCGGTGAGGCCGGGCAATTCGGGCTCGTCGTCCTGAACGTGGGCGGGCCGGTCGAGCGCGTCGTCGTCGTCGTCGAAGCCTGATTCTCTTCGCGCAAGCGGCTCATCGACGAACTCGCCGTACTCGTCCATCCGCACCCCGCCGATGTAGACGGCGTTGGCCTCCGAGGACTTCGACTCGTCGGCTCCGGGCTCCGGTTCCGGTTCGGGCTCAATGAGATCCGACGGCAGTACCTCGCGCAGCACCAGGTGCGCGTTCGCGCCGCCGAAGCCGAATCCGGAGACGCCGGTGATCGCGTAGCCGCTGTAGCGCGGCCAGTCGGTGGCGGTGTCGGCGACCTTGAGGTGTACACCGTCGAAGTCGATGTAGGGGTTGGGGCCGGTGTAGTTGATCGACGGCGGGATCTTGTCGTTGCGCAGCGCCAGCGTCATCTTCGCCAGGCTGGCCGCGCCCGCGGCCGACTCCAGGTGTCCGACATTGGATTTGATGGCGCCCAGCAGCGCGGGTTTGTCGGCCGCGCGGCCCCTGCCGATGACACGACCCAGCGCGTCGGCCTCAATCGGGTCACCGAGGATGGTGCCGGTGCCGTGCGCCTCGATGTGGTCGACGAGACGCGGGTTGATGCCGGCGTCCTTGTACGCCTTGCGCAACACGTCGGCCTGCGCGTCCGGGTTCGGCGCGAGCAGGCCGTTGGACCGGCCGTCGTGGTTGACCGCGCTGCCGGCGATGACGGCGAGGATCTCGTCGCCGTCGCGCCGAGCGTCGGAAACCCGCTTGAGCACGAGCATGCCGCCGCCCTCGGAGCGGGCGTAACCGTCGGCGTCCTGGGAGAACGACTTGATGCGGCCGTCCGGTGCGAGCACGCCGCCGACCTCGTCGAAGCCGACCGTGACCAGCGGCGTGATCAACGCGTTCACACCGCCGACGATCGCGACATCGGCCTCACCGGCACGCAGCGCCTGCACACCCTGGTGCGCGGCGACCAGCGAGCTCGAGCAGGCGGTGTCGACCGTCACCGACGGGCCGCGGAAGTCGTAGAAGTAGGAGACGCGGTTGGCGATGATCGAGCTGGAGTTGCCGGTGATCGCGTACGGATGGGTGACGCTCGGGTCCGACAGAGCCAGATTTTGGTAGTCGGCGTTCGACGAACCCACGAACACCGCGACCGCCTCGCCGCGCAGGCTCGACGCCGGGATGCGGGCGTTCTCCAGTGCCTCCCAAGTCAATTCGAGCGCCATCCGCTGCTGCGGATCGATGTTGTCGGCCTCCATCTTCGACAGCGCGAAGAACTCGGCGTCGAAGCCCTTGATGTCGGAGAGGTAGCCGCCACGGGTGCGGGCCTTGGCGACCCGCTCAGCGATGCGCGGCTCGCTGAGGAACTCCTCCCAGCGGCCCTCGGGCAGGTCGGTGATCGCGTCGCGACCCTCCATCAGCGCCCGCCACGTCTCGTCGGGGGTGTTCATGTCCCCGGGGAAACGGGTGGCCAGGCCCACAATAGCTATGTTCGCGATGTCCTCATCAACATCGCGCGTCCAGTCCTCGTCGTCGTCGCCGAGGTCTTCGGGCTCCGGCTCTCCTTCGACGATGACCGTGGCCAACGACTCGATGGTGGGATGGCGGAACGCCACGGTGGCCGTCAACGTGACGCCGGTCAGGTCCTCGATGTCGCTGGCCATCGCGACGGCGTCGCGCGACGAGAGGCCGAGCTCGACCATCGGCGCGGATTCGCTGATGGAGTCGGGCGACTGGCCGGTGGCGTTGCCGATCCAGTTGCGCAGCCACTCGCGCATCTCGTTGACCGTCATGTCGGTCCTCGGAGCCGCTCCGGCGGCGACATCGGAGCTGGGGGAGGTCAGCGGCTTCTCGGGTGCCAGCTGGATGTCGTCGCCGGACGGCATCTCGGGTTGCTGCGAATCGTCCTGTGTATCAGCCATATTCGAGTTGGTCTCAGTCACTCTCGTCGGGGAACGCGTTGGCGATCTTCCCGCTGCGCAGACTGCCGTCCAGGTAAGCCGAGCGGCACGCTCGACGGCCGATCTTGCCGCTCGAGGTGCGGGGGATCGCGCCCGCGGGGGTCAGCAGGACGTCGCGAACGGTGACGCCGTGGCGCACGGCGATCGCGGCGCGGATGTCGTCGGCGATGGGACCCATGTCGAGCTTGTGGGAGCCCGGTGCCCGTTCACCGACGATCACCAGCTGCTCGGAGGTGTCGTCGGGATCGCGCTTGAGGCCGGAGTGGGCGTTCTCGAACACCTCGTCCGGCAGCTGGTTGGCGGGCACCGAGAACGCCGCGACGAACCCGGTGCGCAGCGCCTTGGTCGCCTCCTGTGCGGAGTACTCCAGGTCCTGCGGATAGTGGTTGCGCCCGTCGATGATCACCAGATCCTTGACGCGGCCGGTGATGTAGAGCTCACCGTCGTAGTAGGCGCCGAGGTCACCGGTGCGCACCCAGGTCGCCTCGTCGGTGGCGCCTTCGGCGTGCGACGGGTTGGTCCGCGACTTGAGGATGTTCTGGAAGGTCGCGATGGTCTCTTCGGACTTCCCCCAGTAGCCCGTGCCCATGTTCTGACCGCTGATCCAGATCTCGCCGATCTGCCCGTCGGGCAACTCGGTGGCGGTGTCGTTGTCGACGATGACCGCCCACTCGGCGACGCCGATCTTGCCCGCGCCTGCCTGCGGCACCGCCTTGGGTGAATCCTCGGCCACCGGAACGAAGCGGCCGGCGTTGAGCTCGTCGCGGTCGACCGGCGTGATGGTCGGCTCGGCCTCCATCGGAGTGGTCGACACGAACAGCGTCGCCTCGGCCAGACCGTAGGACGGCTTGATCGCCTTGGGCTGGAAACCGAACGGGCCGAACGCCTCGTTGAAGCGCCGCACGGTGGCCGCCGAGATCGGCTCGCTGCCGTTGAGGATGCACTTGACGTTCGACAGGTCCAGCGGCGGTTCGCCGTCCTTGGGCACACCGCGGGCCGCGGCGTGGTCGAACGCGAAGTTCGGGGCCACCGAGATGGTTCCGCCGGTGTCGCCTTCCTTTCGGGCGAGCTCGCGGATCCAGCGGCCCGGGCGGCGCACGAACGCTGCCGGGGTCATGAACGTGACGTAGTGGCCGATCATCGGCGACAGCAGCACGGTGATCAGGCCCATGTCGTGGAAGAACGGCAGCCAGGACACGCCGCGGTCGCCCTCTTCGCCCTCCAGCGCCTCGATCACCTGCACCACGTTGGTGGCCAGGTTCAGGTGGGTGATCTGCACACCGGTCGGGATCCGCGTCGAGCCCGACGTGTACTGCAGGTAGGCGATCGTGTGCTCGTCGACGTCGACCGCTTCCCAGGTCGCGCCGACCTCGTTCGGCACCGCGTCGACCGCGATGACGCGGGGACGCTGATTGGCCGGGCGGGTGCGGAAGAACTTGCGCACTCCCTCGGCGGCCTCGGTGGTGGTCAGGATCGCCGACGGCTCGCAGTCGTCGAGCACGGCGTGCAGGCGACCCACGTGACCCGGTTCGTTCGGGTCGAACAGCGGGACCGCGATGCGGCCGGAGTACAGCGTGCCGAAGAACGCGACGAGATAATCGAGGTTCTGCGGACACAGGATCGCGACGCGGTCGCCGGGCTGCGTGACCTGCTGGAGGCGGGCACCGACGGCCCGGTTGCGGGCGCCGAAGTCGGCCCAGCGCAGGTCGCGCGCGACGCCGTCACGCTCGGTGGAGAAGTCCAGGAACCGGTAGGCGAGCTTGTCCCCACGCACCTTCGCCCATCGTTCGACGTGTTTGACCAGGCTTCCGTTGTCGGGAAACTTGATCAGTCCGTCCTTAATGAACGGGTTATGGAACCCCATCGCACTCTCCTGTCAGCGGCACACGCTTCTCGATGCCGATCGCACATGATTTCGGAGCCGCCGTGCAAGCCCCGCCCCCAGGACCCCGCAAATCGTACCGTCGGCTATCCGCTTACTGCTCTTAGTTTTTTCTTAATGTTAGGTGACTGGTTGTCGCGGTCCAAATCAGGTCGCATAACAGCTCAGCCATGTTTTGGGTGCGGGGCGTTATCGATCAGTTCCTGTGCCCACCCCTGCGTCCACTGCGTGGCGGACGCGCCGTCGAGATTCCAGAACTGCGTGGTCGCGTACATCGCGTGGATCGGTTGTCCCGCACCGCCGAGGAGGATGTCGATGGTCTTCGGCAGGTTCATGATGTTGAACGCCTCCGGAGGTGCCGAACAGATCAGGTCGCCGGGCGCGCAGATCTCGTTGACCCGGTCGTTGAGCATGCCGAAACCGCCGGGCCGCGGGCCGGTCATCGCCAGCCCCATGCCCTCGAGCATGGGCACGTCGCGCAGCGTGATCTCCGCGCCTTGCCCGGGCGGGTTGGGGCCGACGTCACGGCCTACGCCACTCTGCCTGCGACCGTCGGCGATCAAGGTCACACCCAGCACCAGGTCCTCGTCGACCGGACCGCGCCCGTTGCCGATGTCGCTGGCGATGTCTCCGGCGATCACCGCGCCCTGCGAGAACCCGACGAGCACATAACTGGTCAGCGGGCAGCGCTCGTTCATGTCCGTCATCGCCTTGACCGCCGCGTTGAAGCCTTCGGCGCGGCTGTCGTTGTAGCTCATCTGGCCGTCCTGCGAGAACGGATTGTGGAACTGCGCGGTATACGGAACGGTGAACACCTCGACGCGGTCGTTTCCGAAGGCCCCGCGGACCGGGTTGGTGACATTGAGCAGCAGCGCGATCGGGAACTGCGTCGGGTTGAACGGATCGAGTTGTGGTGAGGACTCCCAGGTGCCGGGAATCGACATCAGCTGCACGTCGGGACAACTCGCGTCCTGGAACTCCGGGCGGGGCTTCTTGGTCGGGCTGACACCGGTCGGCGGCGCGCCCGTCGGTGGGACCCCAATCGGCCCCTCGGGTTGGCGCAGGATGACGACGACGATCACGATCACCAGCACCACCACGAGCGCCATCGCGGCGGCTGCGATGAGCGCGAGGATGCGGTGGCGTTTCCGCCGGTTTGTTGTGGCCATGTATCGGTTGGGCTCCTGCTAGCAGAGTCGTTCGGATGCGATGCGAATGTAATCGGCGGTGGCGGCATCGAGGTCGACGGTCGGCGCCGTACCGGAGATCTGGTCCCTCACATCGCCGCGCACCAGCGGATAGACCGAGTCCCACACCTTCTGGTCGTCGTGCTTGGCGGCGCGGGCCTGACACACGTACGAGCCGATTCGAAGTGCCAGCAGGTCGCTGGACCGCGTCACCCCGGCGGCGGCCAGGGCGTCGAGATAACCCTGCTGCCGATCGGTCAGGACGAGCGTGTTGGAGTGCCCCGTCGCCGACGGCGGAACCGGGGTCGCCTCACTGGGTGCGCCGGGGGCGGGGGCCGCCTCGGACGTCGGCAGCCCCATGGCCGCCATCACGTCGTGGCCGGAACAACCGGTCAGCAACGCCGTCGCCGAAGCTATCAGCAGCGATCCTGCCGCCGTCGTTCGTACCGAGCGTTGCACCCCTCCAAGGTACCGGCTGCCGACGGGCGGCCCGGTTCTCGAGATCGGCCCGCCGGCTATGCGATGGTGGCCGCCAACTCGCCGCTCATCGCCGCGAGCTGACCGCTCCAAGAGCCCCAATCGTGGCTACCGCTCGTCGGGAAGTCGAAATGCCCGTTCTTGCCGCCGACGGAGCGGTAGTGCTGGTAGAACTCGCGATTGGTGCCCTGGGCGATGTCGCAATAGCCGATCATCGCGGCCGGGTCGGGGCAACCTCCGACGGGAGCGCTCCACACCCACAGGCGGGTGTTGTTGTCGGCCAGCAACTGCACATGGACGTTCGGCGAATGCCACTTCCACCGGCCGAGCTGTGGCAGGCCCCACATGTTGCGGGTCTCGACGCCGCCGAACTGCGCCAGGCCGGCGGTGATCGCCCCGTCGACGCCGGTGCGTTCGGGGGTGAGGAAGCCGGACAGCGACCCGGCGAAGCGGTAGCGGTCCGGGTGGAAGGTGGCCATCGCCATTGCTCCGTAGCCGCCCTGCGCCGCACCGACGATGCCGTGGCCCGACGGCGCCAGCCCCTTGTTGGCGGCCAACCAGTTCGGCAGCTCGTCGGCGAGGAAGGTCTCCCACTGGCGGCTGCCGTCGGCCTCCCAGTTGGTGTACATGCTCCACGCACCGCCCGCGGGCGCCGCGACCGAGATGCCCTTTCCGGCGAGCGTGTTCATCGCGTTGCCCGCGGTCACCCAGTTGCTCACGTCGGGTGCGGCGTTGAACGCGTCGAGCAGTACGACCGCGTGCGGGCCGCCGCCCTGGAAGGCGACGGGGATGTCGCGCCCCATCGCGCCCGACGGCACCATCAGCATCTCGACTTGCGCCTCGGCCGACGGCGCGACCGCCGTGCCCGCGGACCACAGACCCGCAGCCAGCGCCACGGTCAAGATCGCCCGGAAGATCCCCTGCATCGGCTCGCCCACCTCACATCGGTCTGCTGTCCCCGCGCGAGGTAGTCAATCACACACGGGCGCGGGCGTGGTCGGAAAAGGCCCCGCGGACGCGAGGAGCCAGAAAGGCTGCCGCGGACGCGAGGAGCCAAAAAGGCCAACGGCGGCGACCCCGCAGGGTCGCCGCCGCCGACTATGAAGTTATTGCCGTACCAGTCAGTTACCGGCGTCGGTCGTCTCCATCGAAGCCTGCGTGGCGATCGGAGTCGACGGCTGCGGCGTTGCGCCGAGCACGCGCTGGATGTCCGGCTTCATCTGCTGGAGCTGCTGACCCCAGTAGGGCCAGTCGTGCGTACCACCGGCGGGGAAGTTGAACACACCGTTCTTACCGCCCGCCGCGAGGTACTCCTCCTGGAACGTCTCGTTCGTGCGCAGCGTGAAGCTCTCCAGGAATTTCGCGTTGAAGTTGTCACCGGCGACCTGACCGTTGATCTCGGCAGGCTTGCCGTTACCGCAGAACACCCAGATGCGGGTGCCGTTGGCGACCAGCTTGTCGATGTTGACCATCGGGTCGTTGCGCTTCCACGCGGGATCGCTCGACGGGCCCCACATGTCCTCGGACTCGTAGCCGCCGGCGTCACCCATCGACAGACCGACCAGCATCGGCCACCAGCCCTCGGAGAGGTTCAGGAAGCCCGACAGCGAAGCGGCGTACTGGAACTGCTGCGGGTAGTAGATGGCCAGCGTGAGCGCGGCCGAGCCGGCCATGGACAGCCCGACTGCGGCGTTGCGGTTCGGGTTCACACCCTTGTTCGCCGCCAGGTACGCGGGGAGTTCCTGCGTCAGGAACGTCTCCCACTTGTAGGTCGAGCAACCGGCCTTGCCGCAGGCCGGCTTGTACCAGTCGCTGTAGAAGCTGGACTGGCCACCCACCGGCATGATCACGGCGAGTCCGGAGTCCAGATACCACTCGAACGCCGCAGTGTTGATGTCCCAGCCGTTGAAGTCATCCTGCGCGCGAAGCCCGTCGAGCAGGTAGACGCCCGGCGCGTTCGGACCGCCGTTCTGGAACTGCACCTTGATGTCACGGCCCATCCCTGCGGACGGAACCATGAGGTACTCGACCGGCAGACCCGGACGAGAGAAAGCCCCCGCGGTGGCCGAGCCTCCGATGGCGCTCACCAAGCCCGGCAGCACGGCGGCCGCAAGCGCGGCTCCCGCAAGCCGGCGGACCCAGGCACCCCGGATCTTGCCAACGAACTTCATGCTTCATCTATCCCATCTGTTGTATGCCGCACGCGGAACCGCCTCACAGGCAAGCCGCGTAACCCGTGCAGTCAACCACACGTCGGCGTGATCTTCCCATTCGAGAGATGTCGACCCTGGTCACGCGCCTCCGCCTTGGAGTGTTGTGACCAGGTCTGGTTTCAGGGTTTGCAGTTGCGCACCCCAGTCCGGCCACGCGTGATTTCCCTGTGCCGGGAATTCGAACGTGGCGTTGTTTCCTCCGGCCGTCTCATAGGCCTTCTGGAAGTCTTTGTTGCTCTTCGGGGCCAACGCGTCCAGGCTGTCGGCGGTGGGAGCGGAGTCCACCTCGTGCGGTGTCAATTCGGCTGGCGCACAGTAAATCCACAGGCGGGTGCCGTTGGCGGTCAGCCTGCCGACCTGATGGATCGGGTCGTTGCGCTTCCATGCCCCGTCCCACGGCGCTCCCCACATGCTGTCGACGCTGTAGCCGCCGGCGTCGAGCATCGCGACCCGGATCGCCTGCTGCACGGGCGGCGCCGACGGGTTCAGGTATCCCGACAGCGACGCCGCATAGGCGAACTGATCCGGGTGGTGCGCGGCGAGGATCAGCGCGGAACCGCCGGACATGGACACACCTACGACCGCATTGCCGGTGGTGGAGACGTGTTTGTTGGCGGCCAGCCAGGCAGGAAGCTCATCGGTCAAAAAGGTTTCCCATTTATAGGTATAAGCCTGGTTATTGAAACTCGACGGCGAATACCAGTCCGCGTAGAAGCCGGCCTCACCGCCCACCGGCATCACGGTGGCCACCCCGGAGTCGAAAAACCACTCGAAAGCGGCGGTTTCGATGTCCCATCCGTTGTAGTCGTCTCGCGCCCGCATGCCGTCGAGCAGATAGACGGCCTTCGACTCATCCGATTCGCTTCCGCCGGGCTGGAATTGGACACGGACGATGCGCCCCATCGCCGGCGAGTAGACGTCGAGGTATTCGACCGGAAGGCCCTCGCGGGAGAAGGCGCTCGCCTGCGGCACCGCGCCGATCACACCCGGCAGGACCGCGGCCGCGACCGCCGCCGCCAGCACTCGGCGAAGCCAAGTTCGCACAGGTTGGTCCATCCGTTCGTGTCTCGGGCGCAGCGGAAGAGCGATCCGCGTCTGTCTATCGGCCGAGAGGGGTCGCGGCGTTACGGACCCGTCGCGGGCATCCCCGTGTACGGCTCGTTCACGCGTTCCGGCACCGGCAACCCACAGCGCGCCAATTCGTAGAGGGGCACGCGGTCGATCCGGTATTTCGTGAACTGGTAGGCGTGCAGGAGATTCGACAGGAAACGGCGCGGACCCATCGGGCCCCGCACCGACGTCAGCATCGCGTCGGTCGCCGGACACTCCAGCGCCGCCTCGGCTTGTCGGACCCAGTCCTCGTCGACGTAACCCGGGATGAACGGCGGCTCCTTGAGGAAGGGACCCTCGGCGATCGCCCAGTCGGGAAACAGGTTCTTGTCGTGGCCGATACGGCCGTCCTCGAGCCGAGCGGTATGTGCCGCAAGCGGATTCGCGAGCCCGATTTGGTCGATGACCCGAACGTCGAGTCCCACGTTCATGCCCAACATGCCGAGGTTGGTGAAGAACACCGTATGCGGACCCTTGTAGTCCTTCGGTGCGTCGGGCGGCGGCGGCAGTGCGGGCACCACGTCCCACTGGTCGTAGTTTCCGGACGGCAGCAGCAGCGCACCGTCGGGCGTGTTGTCCAATGCCTCGAGCACCGCGCGCATGCGCGGGTAGTCCAGATAGTCGGCCGCGGTGAGCGGATGCGCGTGTCCCGTCGCTTGGGAGTAGAACCGTCGCTCGTCGACGATTCCGGAGTACGTGACGCGTGTGGCGTCGCGACCCATGCCCGGCGAATTGGCCGCCCACAGCGCCCATCCCGCCACGGCCAGCCACAGCAGGCTGGTGGCGCCGACGAACAAATAGCCTGCGCCCCGGGCCATTCGGGTTTCGTCCGGCAGCACGACGGGGATCACGGCGATCGGCGTCAGCATCAAGAACACCGGGGTCAGCAGCACCCTCCCGTGCATGAAGTCACCGCCTTGGCGGATCCAGTAGATCGCCTGCAGCAGGCCGCTGAGGAGGAAGAAGACCACCACCGCCGCAGGGCTCTGCAGCAACCGCGCCAACCAGCCGCGACCCGAGCCCACCACACCGCGGTTCGGCCGGGGACGCCCACGGATGACCCAGACCACGCCGGCGAGCCCCGCGAGCAGAATCGCCGGCGCCCACAACAGGTAGGGCTGGTTGAAGTTCGCCAGGTAGACGAAGCCCTGCGACCACTTCGAACCGGTCGCGTCCTTAGCCAGCGCGGTACCGGGAACCAGAAGGCCGTAGTAACCCATCCGGAAGATCTGGTACGCCACGGGAAGCAGGCCGCCCGCGACGACGATCACCAGCCGGCGGCGCCAGTCGCGCGCCGCGATCAGCATCATCACGAGTGCCAGCCCGCCGATCAACGCCAGTTCGGGGCGCACCAGAACGCTCAGGCCCGCCACGAAAGCCAGTGCCACATCGAAGGTTCCGCTGACCGGGCTTGTCGCTGGGGGCGGGGCCTGGGCGGCGAGGGGTTGCCTGCGGATCGTCGGTGCGCCACCGCGCAAGCCGGGCGCGACGGGGGTGCGGCGACTGCGCGGTTCCTGCGACCAGCACACCATCATCCACCACAGCAGGCCGAGATACGCGAGCACCAAACCGTTTTCGAGCCCGGAGGTGGCGAAGTCGCGCGCGGGCGGGAGCGCGATGTACACCAGCGCCCCTGCGGGCAGCATCAACGCGCGTCGGCGCCGCAGGCTCGGTGCGTACAACCGGCCGGTGCCCAGCATCATGAAGACCACGCCGAGCAGGCTGAGTACCAGCGCCAGCACCAGCACCACGTACTCCAGCCGCACGGAGCCGCCTACGAGCGCGCCGAGATAGACGAGGTAGGTCCACACCGTCGAGGTGTTGGCTTCCACCCGCTCGCCGGCGTTGAACACCGGTCCATTGCCGGCCAAAAGGTTTCGGATCGTCCGCAGGACGATCAGGCCGTCGTCGGCGATCCAGCGTCGTTGCCAGGCGCCCCATCCGAACAGCACCGCGACCACCACGACGCTGACCCACAGGCTGATCCGGACCGTGTTGTCATACCGGAAAGCGGGCCAGCGGGAAAGGCTGCGCCCGATCTCGTCGATCACCCGGCCCGCGGCGGGCGGGCGCACCTTCTCAGCTGAGGAAGACGGCGGCACCGATGGTCCCGATCCACGCCAGCAGCAACAGCTGCAGTACCCGGTCCTTGAGGGCGATCTCCTCGGGCTCCCCCGCCAATCCGCCGTCGACGTCGACCGCGTATCGAAGGATAGCGATGGTGATCGGAATGATGGTGACCGCGTACCACGATGCCGTGGCGCCGTCGCGTTCGAAGGCCCACAGGCCGTAACAGAGCACCATCGCGGTGGCCGACAGCGTCCACACGAAGCGCAGGTACGACGCGGTGTAACTCTCCAGCGACTTGCGGATCTTGGCTCCGGTGCGCTCGGCGAGTTGTAGTTCGGCGTACCGCTTTCCGGCCACCATGAACAGTGAGCCGAACGTCATCACCAGTAAGAACCATTGCGACAGCGGGATGCCCGCTGCAGCACCGCCCGCGATGGCGCGGATCAGGTACGCCGACGAGACGATGCAGATGTCGAGCACCGCCTGGTGCTTGAGGCCGAAGCAGTACGCCAGTTGCATGGCGATGTACACCGCGATCACCACGGTCAGGTTCACCGAGGCCAGCAGCGAAATGCCCAGCGCGGCAGCGGCCAACACCACCGAAGTGGAGTAGGCAAGCCATTCGGGGACGACTCCGGCGGCGATGGGCCGGAACCGCTTCGTGGGGTGCTGGCGGTCGGCCTCGACGTCGCGGGCGTCGTTGACCAGATAGATCGACGAGGCAGCGAGCGAGAAGGTCACGAACGCGATGAGGATGTTGACCGCCACGCCGGCGTAGTCGTATTCGACGTCCCCGCCGAGGGAGGCGATCGGCGCGGCCAGCACGAGCAGGTTCTTCACCCACTGCCGCGGTCGGATCGCCTTGATCAGGCCGGTCACGACGTTGCGCGGCGGGCCCTTCTGCTGTGCCGTTTGTTCACCCATTGGCCGTACGCTCTCTGCGCTGCTGTCACTGGAGATGCTCATGAGTTCCCTTCGGCGCGGTCGGCCACCGTTTCGACGACCCTCGCGACGGCCGCCCCGACCGCGATCCCGGTTAGGACGTCGCTCGGGTAGTGCACGCCAAGCACCAACCGCGACAACGCCATCGGAGGCACGAGCAGCGCCGGTAGCGGCAGGCCGGTGGTCCTGGCCATCAGCACGGACGCCGCAGTGGTCGATGTCGCGTGGGCGGACGGGAAACTCAGGCGGCTCGGGGTCCCGACATTGACCGCGATCGCGGGGTGGTGTGGCCGTTCGCGGCGCACGACCCTCTTGATCACGACGGCGGCCGCGTGTGCGATGAATGCACCGGCTCCCGCCGTCAGCCAGGCACGCCGGCGTTGGGGCGCAAAAAGCGCTCCGGCCAACGCGATCGCGAGCCAACCCAGGCTGTGCTCGCCGAAATGGGACAACGCCCGCGCGGTCGGCAAGACCCCCGGCCGGTCACCGAGCGCGGACTGCACCGCGACCAACGCGGCCTCCTCGCCGCGTGGGCTCTCATCCATTGGCAGACGACTCCAGTAGGACCGTCTCCCACTTCTGCTTGCTCGTCAGAGTCGGCAGCGCCTCGCGGTAGACCTTGCGCATCTTGTTGAACCTGCGCGCCAGGATCGCCTGGCGTTTCAACGATTCCCGCAGAAGATGGAGCATCTTCTCGCGGTCGCGCTGGCGGTACACGACGCCGCGGCCGTCCGCCGTTGTCACGGTGACACCGTCCACCCGGCACAGCGAGAACCACCGGGCGTCCTGCGTGGCGACGTTGATCTGCGGGCGGCGATGGTGCTCGGGATCGTGCGGTCGCAGTTGGTGGATCACACCGCGCGACAGCCGCGTCGAGATCGCCAGCGCATTGGTGGGGATCTTGACCTTCCTGCGCCAGCGCTTGTCCGACGGCGTCGGCAACTCGGCAGCGCTCGGCAGCACCACCGCGTCGGGGAACTGCTGGCGCATCTTGCGCACCTCGGGCAACGCAGATTCGAGAATCGAGAAGATGTGCTCGGGTCCGGCCAGGAAGTCGTCCATCGCCTTGTTCTGGATTGCGACGGTCGAATACTCCAGGCACAGCAGGTGTTTGAGCGTCGCCTTCAGATGGCTCGCGATCAGCCCGCGGACGTTACCGTCCCAGTGCAGCGCGGCCACCACCAAGCGGTTGCGCAGGTGGAAGTACGCCTGCCAGTCGATCGCGTCGTCCTTGTCGCTCCACGCCATATGCCAGATCGCACAACCTGGAAGCGTGACCGTCGGGTAGCCGTGCTCACCGGCACGCAGGCCGTAGTCGGCGTCGTCCCACTTGATGAACAATGGCAGCGGCTGGCCGAGTTCCTCCGCGACCTGCCGCGGGATCATGCACATCCACCAGCCGTTGTAGTCGACGTCGATGCGGCGGTGCAGCATCTTGCTGCGCAGCGAATCCTCGTCGGCCAGGCTGTCTCTGGCGAAGTTGTGGTCGTACTCGGTGTTGACCGCATTGGTCCACATGAAGTTCTCGGCATCGACCATCTCGCCCATGACGTGCAGATGGGAAGGCTCCTGCAGGTTGAGCATCTGGCCGCCGACCAGGGTTGGCGTCTTCGCGAACCGGTTCATCGCCAACGCCCGCAGGATCGAGTCGGGCTCGATGCGGATGTCGTCGTCCATGAACAGGATCTGCTCGCAGTCGGTGTTCTTCAGCGCCTCGTACATGACCCGGCTGTAACCGCCCGAGCCACCGAGATTGGGCTGGTTGTGGATCGTCAACCGATTACCGAGCGCGGCTGCCGCCTCGTCGAAGCCCGAGTGATCCTTGGCCTTGCTGGTGCCCTGATCGGATACGATAACCGCACCGATCACCTTGTCCACCAACGGGTCCGACGTCAGCGCTGCCAGCGCGTTGACGCAGTCGGCGGGTCGGTTGAAGGTCGGGATGCCGACGGCGACATTGGCCAGGCCCGGCGCGGACTCCGGCGCGTACCAGCCGGCGTGGTGCAACGTCGACGCCGAATCGGTTGCGATGTCGAACCAGATCCAGCCGCCGTCCTCGAACGGGCCCAGGTCGATCTCGAACTCGACGTGGGCCGGTTCGCCCTCGCGCTCGCTGACGACCGGAGCGCCTCCGACGGTGATTCGGGCACCAGTGGCCTTGGACCGGTAGACGTCGACGCGCGCGCTGCCGGTCAACTCGACCCGCAGCACCACCGACTGCAGAATCGACCAGCGCCGCCAGTAGCTGGCCGGGAACGCGTTGAAGTAGGTCGCGAACGACACCTGGGATTCGGTGCCGATCTCGAGTTCGGTGCGGCTCGGCGCGTGCGCGCGCTTGGCGTTGGTCTCCGCTTCCTCGATGTAGAGCTTGCGGACGTCATGGGGTTCGCCGGGGCGCGGAAGGATCACGCGCGCCAGTAGGCTGACCGCCTTCGATTCCGCGGAGTCGAGTGCGCCGGACGGGATCTCGCTCATGCGCTACTGCTTTCTGGGCCCGGTTCGGTCAGTGACACGCCGTCGCGCATGTGCGGAGCGAGCGTGTTGTCGTACATGCTCAGCGCGCTGGCGATGGCCATGTGCATGTCCAAGTACTGGTAGGTCCCCAGCCTGCCACCGAACAACACCTTCGCAGAAGCGGTTTCGGCCTTTGCCCGGGCCCGGTAAGCGGCCAGCAACGCGCGGTCGGCTTCGGTGTTGATCGGGTAATAGGGCTCGTCGTCGTTGTCGGCGAACCGGGAGAACTCACGCATGATGACCGTCTTGTCGGTCGGGTACGCGCGTTCGGGGTGGAAGTGCCGGAACTCGTGGATCCGGGTGTAGGGCACGTCGATGTCGTTGTAGTTCATCACCGGGGTGCCCTGGAAGTCTCCGGTCTCGAGGACCTCCAACTCGAAGTCGAGGGTCCGCCACCCCAGCCGGCCCTCGGCGTAGTCGAAGTACCGGTCGAGAGGTCCGGTGTAGACCACCGGCGCGTCCGGGTTCGCGGCGCGCAGCTCGTCACGCACGTCGAACCAGTCCGTGTCCAACCGGACCTCGATGCGGTCGTCGGCCGCCATGTTCTCCAACCACTTGGTGTAGCCGTCGACCGGCAGCCCCTCATAGGTGTCGTTGAAGTAGCGGTTGTTGAAGGTGTAGCGGACCGGCAGCCGGGTGATGTTGGACGCAGGCAGTTCCTTGGGGTCGGTTTGCCACTGCTTGGCGGTGTAGCCCTTGAAGAACGCCTCGTAGAGGGGACGACCGATGAGGCTGATCGCCTTCTCCTCGAAGTTCTGCGCCTTCTCGGTGTCGATCTCGGCCGACTGCTCGGCGATCAGCGCGCGGGCCTCATCGGGCGTGAAGTAGCGGCCGAAGAACTGGCAGACCAGGCCGAGTCCCATGGGCAGCGGGTACGCCTGCCCGTCGTACAGGCCGAAGACGCGGTGCTGGTAGCCGGTGAACTCGGTGAACTGGCGGACGTAGTCCCACACCCGCTTGTTGGAGGTGTGGAACAGGTGCGCGCCGTATTTGTGCACCTCGATCCCGGTTTGCGGCTCGGGCTCGGAGTAGGCGTTGCCGCCAATGTGCGGGCGTCGCTCGATGACGAGAACCCGCTTGTCCAGTTGTGTTGCCACGCGCTCGGCAATCGTCAGGCCGAAGAATCCGGAGCCGACGACAATAAGGTCAAAACGAGCTGTCATCGGCAGCAAGGGTATCCGACCGTGACCGCACGGCCCGAATCCGACAGCAGCCGAATATTGCGATCGGCTCACGATTACATATCGTCACTTTCGTCTCACTAGTCACATCAGTACCGTCGATCACGTCGGCTTCGACCGCCGACAGTGCAGGACCTGGGCCGTTCACCTGAATCGCCCAGCCGAACCACGAAGCGACGAACTAGTAGTCGTAGCCCATGTATTGAGGAGACTTCCGTGCCGAACCGACGTCGACGCAGGCTGTCGACAGCCACGAGCGCAGTCCTGGCCCTGGCAGTCGCGAGTCCCGCCGCAGTAGTCGCCGTGACCGAGCTGACGGAGGCCACCCAGCCGACCGCTCAGCACCGCGAGTTCGTCCAGGCGGCGACGATCACGGATCTGCCGAACGAGCTGATGTCTGCCCTGAGCCAGGGCCTGTCGCAGTTCGGGATCAACATGCCCCCGATGCCGACCGGCATTCTGGGAGGAACGAGTTCGAGCTCGCCCACCACGCTGACCTCTCCGGGTCTGACCACGCCGGCCCTCACGACGCCCGAGCTGACGTCGCCCGGTCTGACCGCGCCGGGACTCAGCACCCCCGGGCTGACCTCACCGAGCCTGAGCGCGCCGAGCGCCACGGTTCCGGGGGCCGCCGCGACCGCTCCCTCGCTGACCGATCCGGCGCTGTCGAACCCCGCGTTGACCAACCCGGCACTGTCGACTCCGTCGCTGACCAGCCCGACCGGTGACGCCGGGCTGACCACGCCGGGCCTGTCGACCCCGCCGGCGCTGACCGACCCGGCCCTCGGCGCGTCGCCGATCTCGTCGACCTCCGGCCTGCCCGCCCCCGGTGAGGTGCCGATCGCGGCCCCGATCGGCCTGGACCCGGCCGCCGGGACCTACCCGATCCTCGGCGACCCCTCGTTGGCGACGATGCCCGCAGCGACCGGCACGTCCGGCAACGGCGGCATCATCGGCGAGCTGTCCTCCATGGCCGACCAGCTGGGCGCCGGCCAGGCGATCGACCTGCTCAAGGGCATGGTGATGCCGGCAATCATGTCGGCGGCGAAGCCGCCTGCCGCACCTCCGGTCCCGGCCCCCGTGCCGGCGCCCGCCCCCGGCGCCTGAAAACCTGTCACCAAACGGCACCGCAGAGGCCTAACGGCTCTGCGGTGCCGGTGCAGGTCTGACGTCGATTAGTCGGGCTTCGGGCCGTGTCGCACCACTAGCACCACCTGGCACATACGTAACATCAGTCCGTGCCGACTCGCCGTCCCGCATCGTCGCTGCTGTTCACCGCGCTTGCGGCGACAGTCGTGATGCTGCCGATGGCGCTGTTCGGTCTACCCGGTGACCGCGACGATGAGGCGTCGATCGAGGCGCCCCAGTTGGCGCAGCGTCCGCTGACCGGCCTCGGCGGCGGCGAGACGATCCGCGAGATCCACCAGGACACTCCGTTCTCGATGGTGGCGCTGACGGCGCAGGACTTCACCGGCACGACGGCACGGGTGCGGGCCCGCAAGGCCGACGGCAGTTGGGGGCCGTGGTACGACGCCGAACCTCTCGAGGGCGTCGGACCCGATACCCCGTCGGCCGGGCCGGCCGGCACTGAGCCGGTGTTCGTGGGCCGCACCACCACGGTGCAGATCGCGGTCACCCGTCCGCCCGATGCCCCCAAGACCCCGGACGCCATGCCCCAGCCCGTCGAGGGACTGGGATACATCCCGGCGAACACGGAGCAGCCGTTCGGCCAGAACCTCAACGCCGTGCTGATCAGCCCGCCGCAGGCACCGCCCGTCGACACGCTGCCCCCGCCGTCGGCGGTGAACGCGCCCGGCGTGCCGCCGAACATCATCAACCGGGCGCAGTGGGGCGCCGACGAATCGATGCGATGCGGAAATCCCCAGTTCGACTTGGGGATTCGTGCGGGCATCGTGCACCACACCGCCGGCAGCAACGAATATGCGCCGGAAGACTCGGCGGGGATCGTCCGCTCGATCTACGAGTACCACACCCGCACCCTGGGTTGGTGCGACATCGCGTACAACGCACTGGTCGACAAGTTCGGCCAGGTCTTCGAGGGTCGCGCGGGGGGCATCACCCGACCCGTCGAGGGCGCGCACACCGGCGGATTCAACCGCGATACCTGGGGCGTGGCGATGATGGGCAACTTCGAGGTGGTGCCGCCGACGCCGGTTCAACTGCGCACGACGGCCCGCCTGCTGGGATGGCGCCTCGGCCTCGACCACGTCGATCCACGCGGCACCGTCGTGCTGGCCTCCGCCGGCGGGTCGTTCTCGAAGTTCCCGACCGGTGCGACACCGCTGCTGCCCGCGATCTTCACCCACCGCGACGTCGGCGCCACGGAGTGCCCCGGTAACGCGGCATACCTGCTGATGGACCACATCCGCGACATCGCTGCCCGCTTCAACCAGCCGCCGGGCCCCGACGACTTGTCCGAATCACTGCGCGGGGGAGCCATTTTCGCGAAGTGGGAGGCCATGGGCCGGATGAACAGCCCGCTGGGCAGGCCGACGTCGCTGGAGGCCTCCGGTGAGGGCAGCGTCCGCTACGTCACGTTCGAGCGCGGCGCGATCTACTGGTCGCCGGAGAGCGGCGCCGAACCGGTCACCGCGACCAACAACGACGACGGCGTCGCGCGCGTGCTCGAGCGTTGGTGGATGTAGCTCTCAGGGGCTGATGGGCGGCGTGAACCGCTCGAGTTGGATGGGCGGAGCGTCGACGGTGGGCTTGGGCAGTTCGACCGAGATACCGTCGAAAACCCTTGTCACCGTGCCCTTCTCACGATCAAAGTTGAGCGTGCCGTGCTGGAAGTTCTGCACGATCCACAGCGGCTCCTGGATCTCCCCACTGGTGGGCAGTCCGAGCGCTCCGCGTTCGAAACCGAGCGCCCCCCAAGCCTTGTAGATCTCGCCGGTGACCGGTTCGGCGCCGCTCTCCGGCGACCAGTAGATCGCGCCGCGCTCGAACGTGACGTAGCGGACGCTGCCC
>NZ_LZMD01000082.1 GCF_001668575.1 Mycobacterium sp. 1164985.4 | reverse complement strand
GCTGCTGCATGTGCCGATGCGCGACTATCCCGAGACCGATCAGGAGATGACCGACTACTTCGAGTCGATGATCGACAAGCTCGAGGCCACGCCGCAGGCGCAGAAGCTGATGGACGATCTGATCACCGGCACGATGGAGATGCCCCCATCGGTGCCCAAGCTGTTCTATCCGGCGATCAAGGCCACGCTGCGGCCCGTGCTTCGGTTGAACTACCTGTCGATCATCGACTCGAAGTAGTCGGTCATCTCCTGATCGGTCTCGGGATAGTCGCGCATCGGCACATGCAGCAGCCGCGCCAGCCGGCGGTTGTCGCGCAACACCTGCGCCTTCTCGTCGTCGGTGAAGTCGCGGCCGATCAGCAGGCGCGCGCCGTGGACGTTGACGATGTACCCGGTGCAGATGACCCATTGGTACGCCTCGGGATTCAGGGCGCTGAGTTGCTTTCCGGTCGTCTCGCTCTTCATCGTCATCGGGCGATGCATGGCTCTGACCCGATTCCCCTCGGCCGCGGCCTCCGTGCCGCCATACGTCCAGCGCAGCACCGAGTCGATGGACCGAATCGCCCGTCCGCCCGGATCACCGTGGAACGCCGCGGAATAGCGGCCGGTGACCTCGGCGATGACGGGATGCATGGCCTGCATCATGAAGGCCGCGCCCTCGAAGATCAGGAACGTCCACCGCCCGGTGTGCTCGGCGGTCGGCGAATCCGGCGGGACGAGTTCGACCGGCCCGTCGTCGACGGGTGAGGAGAGATCGATGTCCGAAGTGGCGGTCATGGGCGGCGCCCACCTCCTGTTCCGGGTAGTGCGGCGAGGTTAATATGACCGGCAGGTCGCATTCAAGTCGCATAATGGATATTTGTGGGCACGAATAACCGCAGCTCAGAACGTAGGAAAACGCCGCAACAACAACGATCTCGTGCGATGGTCGCAAAAATTGTCGAGACGACGGCCGGCCTGTTGCTGACCACGGACCCCGCGCAGGTGACCACGAACCTGATCGCCGATCGGGCGGGTGTCAGCAAAGGGTCGATCTACCAGTACTTCTCCGACAAGGAGGAGATCCTGGGAGCCGCGATCGAACATCTCGCGCTGACGCAGGCCCCTGCGCTGGAGGAACGGTTGCGGACCGTGACGCTCGCCGAACCCGCCGAGGCGATAGCGGCCTCCATCGACATCCTCATCGACGTGACGATCGCCAACCGCGGCCTGCTCCGCTATCTGGCCCAACGCCCCGATCACGTGCGCACGTTCGAGAACATCTCGGGCCTGAGCGCGACGCTGGTCGCGATGTCGACGCTGCACATGAACCACTACCACGACCAGTACCGCAACGAGCTGAGCCCAAAAGCGTTGGCGTGGTTGTTCTTCAACATGGCGGTGGCCACGACGCTGCGCTACATCGAGTCCGACGATCCGATCCGCCTCGACGAGCTGCGAGCCGGGCTGAAGTTCGCCTCGTCGGGCCTGCTCGCCGGCGGCCAGAACTGAGCGATTGGTGCACGAATTGGAGCGGTGAGCGCTCGTATTTGTGCACAGATCGCTCACCTAGACTCCGTTCGTGAGCAAAAGCCCGTTGCGGCGGTTGGCCGACCAACTCGTCCTGACCACCATGCGCCCCCCGGTCGTCCCCGAGTTGCTGCAGTACCAACCCGGCCGCGACGTCGTCGACCTGCGCGGTAAGCGGATCCTGCTCACCGGCGCGTCATCGGGCATCGGCGAGGCGGCCGCGGAGAAGTTCGCCCGCCGCGGGGCCACCGTCGTGGTGGCCGCACGGCGACAGGAACTGCTCGATGCGCTGGTCGACCGGATCACCGAGAACGGCGGGGACGCGTGGGCGCACGCGTGCGACCTGTCGGACCTCGGCGCGGTCGACGGCCTCGCCGAACGGGTCACCGAAGAACTCGGCGGCGTCGACATCCTGATCAACAACGCCGGCAAGTCGATCCGCAGACCCCTGGCCGAGTCGCTGGATCGCTGGCACGACGTCGAACGGACCATGGCGCTCAACTACTACGGGCCGCTGCGGCTGATCCGCGGCCTAGCGCCCGCCATGCGCGAGCGACGCGACGGCCACATCATCAACGTGTCCACATGGGGTGTGCTCAGCGAGTCGTCGCCGCTGTTCTCGGTGTACAACGCATCGAAGGCCGCGCTGACCGCGGTCAGCCGCGTCATCGAAACCGAGTGGAGCTCAGACGGAGTGCATTCGACGACGCTGTTCTATCCGCTGGTGCGCACACCGATGATCGCGCCCACCCGCGCATACGACGGCCTGCCCGGGCTGACCGCCGACGAGGCCGCCGACTGGATGGTCACCGCCGCCAAGACACGGCCCGTGCGGATTGCTCCGAGGATGGCCGTCAGCGCTCAGGTGCTCAACAGCTTCGCACCCGCGGTGGTCGACGCCGTGATGAAACGTCAACGCGTACAACCGAACAAATAAGATGCCGCACCCCGACATCGCGACCGTCGCCGACATCGCGCGCGTCTTCGGCGCCGAACGTCCGGACGCGGTCGCGTTGATCGCCGGTGAGCGCACCGCGACGTTCGCCGAACTCGACGCCCGGTCCAACCGGGTTGCCCAGTCGTTGCGTGCCGCCGGTGTCGGGTTCGGCGACCGGGTCGCGTTCATCGAGAAGAACGGTATCGAGTTCTTCGAAGTCGCCTGTGCGCTGTCGAAACTCGGGGCGGTCGTGGTGCCCGTCAATTGGCGGCTGGCACCACCGGAGATGTTGCACATCATCGACGACGCCCGCGCGCGGGTGGTGATCGTCGGCACCGAGTTCTTCGGTCACGTCGAAGCCATCGAGGACCGGGTGACCGCCACCCTCGTCGCCGTCGGTGCGCACTCACGCTGGCCTGCGTTCGAGGAGTGGACGGCGAATTTTCCGGCCGAAGATCCCTGTGTCACAACGCAGCCCGATGACCTGGCGTTCCTGATGTACACCTCGGGCACCACCGGATCGCCCAAGGGCGTCATGCTGACCAACGACAACTACTTCTGCAAAGCCACCGGGATCGCCGACAAATGGCGCTTCGACGCCGACAGTGTGAGCCTGGCCGTGATGCCGATGTTCCACATGGCGGGCTCGGGTTGGGCGTTCGTGGGGTTGTGCGAAGGTGCGCGCACGGTCGTGCTGCGCGACGTGGACCCCGCCGCGGTACTCGATGCCGTTGCACGGCATGGCATCACCAACATGCTGCTGGTACCGGTGGTGATCCAGCGCCTGCTCAATACCCCCGGCGTCGAGACCACAGACTTCTCCGCGCTGCGCGCGATCGTCTATGGTGCATCGCCGATCACCGACGACGTCCTGGTCCGGGCGCTCGAACGGTTCGACTGCGATCTGCTGCAGGTCTACGGGCAGACCGAGACCACCGGCTCCATCACCCAACTCGACCGCCACGCCCCCGAGCTGCTGCGCTCTTGCGGCAAGCCGTTTCCCTGGGTTCAGGTGCGCATCGTCGACGACACCGGACGCGATGTGCCGACGGGCACGGTCGGTGAACTGTGGACCCGCTCGCGCCAGAACATGCGCGGCTACTGGAACAACCCCGCCGCGACGGCCGCCACCATCACCCCCGATGGTTGGCTGAAGACCGGCGACGCCGGCTACGTCGACCGCGAGGGCTATGTGTACCTGCACGACCGCGTCAAGGACATGATCGTCTCCGGCGGCGAGAACGTGTACCCCACCGAGATCGAGAACGTGCTGATGACGCATCCGGACGTCGCCGACGTCGCGGTGATCGGTGTGCCGGACCCGGCGTGGGGCGAGGCGGTCAAGGCGATCGTCGTCCCCGCCGCCGGCTCCTCCCCCGGTGAGGCCGACCTCATCGCGTACGCACGCGACCGGCTCGCGGGCTTCAAGCTGCCGAAATCGGTGTCCTTCGCCGACGACCTGCCCCGCACCCCCAGCGGCAAGATCCTCAAGCGTGCGCTGCGCGAGCCGTACTGGGAAGGTGTCGGGCGGCGGATCGGCTGAACCGGCGTGCTAGACACGAAGGTATGGAGATTCTGGCCAGCCGGATGCTCATTCGGCCGGCGGACTACCAGCGCTCGCTGAGGTTCTATCGCGACGAGCTCGGGTTGGCGATAGCCCGCGACTACGGTGCGGGCACGGTGTTCTACGCCGGGCAGTCACTGATCGAACTCGCCGGGCACGGCGGACCGCACGCGGGCGGCACGATGTGGCTGCAGGTGCGCGACGTCTACGCCACCGAGAAGGAACTGACGGGTCGCGGCGTGCCGATCGCCCGGGAGGCCCGCGAGGAGCCATGGGGTCTGCACGAGATGCACGTCACCGACCCCGACGGGGTGCTGCTGATTTTCGTTCAGGTACCTGAGACCCACCCGCTGCGCCGCGACACCCGGCGGTGACGGATCAGCGTGCGGGGCTGGCCAGCGGCCAGCCGACCGATGCAAGCCGCGACGCAACCTGGTGCATTTCTTCGGGATTCGGCTCCTGGGCGGTGACCCGATGGATCGCCGCGCGGATGTCGTCTTCGGTGACGGTGTCGGAGGTCGCGCCCTTCAACACCGCCTGCGCGGCGCTGATCACTTCGTCCTCGGCCAGCGACCGCTTGAGCAGCGCGAGCAGCGGGAAGTAGTCGGTCGGCGGCACGCCCTCCGGATATCCGCGGCGCAGCCAGTTGAGCACGCTGTCCAAGACGTTGCGGTTCTCGTTCATGATGTCGCGCAACTCATTTCCGGGGCATGAAGGGGAACAGGTCGATTCCCGTGTGGTGAATGATCGTGGCCCTGGTGATCCAGAGCACCGCGGTGACGATCACCCACCCGACGAACACGAACAGCGCGACACCGACGTATTTGCGAGCCGGGTTCGGCGCCGTCGCGGTGCCGTCGGCGGCCTCGCCGTCCGCGCCGCTGGAGACGGCCATCAGCCCCGCCGCGAACAGTGCGGGAAGGCCCGCACCGAGCAGCAGCCCGACCACCAGCACCTTGACGATGCTCTCCAGATGAATCATCGAATGTTCCTTCTCGGCCTCAAACCGTCGCGGCCGGCTTCGGTTCGGGCATCGCTTCCTCGATGGCCGCCCGCAGCTCTGCGGGCACCACGGAATTGGTGGCGTCGTCCCATTCGGCGTTGACGTTGGTGTGGTCGACCTTCTGCTGCTGTGCGCGCCACCACATGTAGAACGACAGGCCGACGAGAACGAGGAAGATGAACCCGTCGCCGGCCAGGTCGGAGCCGGTGAGCACCTCGATGCCGTGGGACAGCCAGAACGACAGCGCGCCAACGAGTCCCGCAGCCGGCAGAGTCACCAGCCACGCGACGGCCATCCGGCCGGCGACCGCCCAGCGGACCTCGGCGCCGGTCTTGCCGACGCCGCTGCCAAGGATCGAGCCGGTGGCGACGTGGGTGGTCGATAGGGCCATACCCGCGGCGCTCGAGCTGAGAATGATTGCGGCCGACGATGCTTCGGCGGCGAAGCCCTGAGGCGACTGGATCTCGACGAGTCCCTTACCCAGCGTGCGGATGACCCTCCAGCCGCCGAGGTAGGTGCCCAAGCCGATGGCCACCGCGCAGCTGAACACGACCCAGAACGGCAGGCCGTTCTCCTTGACGTCGCCGGTCAGGTGGCCGGTGGTGATCAGCGCGAGCGCGATGACGCCCATCGTCTTCTGGGCGTCGTTGGTGCCGTGGGACAACGCGACCAGCGAAGCGGTCGCGACCTGCCCCCAGCGGAAGCCCTCGCGGCGGCGGCTCTCCACCACGTTGCGGGTTATCCGGTAGACCAGCCAGGTGCCGCAACCGGCGACCAGCCCGGCGATGACGGGCGCGGCGACCGCGGGGATGAGCACCTTCTGGCTGATCCCGCCCCAGTTGACGCCCGCGGTGCCCATCGCGGCCAGACCCGCGCCGATAAGTCCGCCGAACAGCGCGTGCGACGAACTCGACGGGATGCCGAACAGCCAGGTGAGCAGATTCCACAGGATGCCGCCGATCAGCCCGGCGAAGATGATCGTCAGACCGGTCGACGCGTCGATCGACGGCAGCAGGGCGCCGGTCTTGCCGTCCTGGAGCTTGAGCACCGAGGTGGTGACGGTGACCGCGACCTCGACGGACAGGAACGCACCGACGAGGTTGAGCACGCCGGCCAACAGGACCGCGGTCTTGGGTTTGAGGGCGCCGGTGGCGATCGAGGTGGCCATCGCGTTGCCGGTGTCGTGGAAGCCGTTGGTGAAGTCGAATGCCAGTGCGGTTGTGATCAACAGCACGAGGACGATCAACTCAGCGCTCACAGCGCTAATTCTGCGGCCATAGCGGTCGTTTCACCTAATTCTCGGCCACATTCGACCGGTGTGTCATCAGGCCTTTTGCCGTCTCGGGCAATGTGTTCATCCATTGTTCACCCGCCGGCGGTCGAGCGTTTCCCACCAGCGCCAAACTCGTCTTATTCGGTCGCGCACTAGCATCATCCAATCGAGAGTGGGTAGACCCGATGCGACACGCGGGAGGGCACAGTGACGAAGTTTCTGGCCAAAATTGTCGCGTGGATCACAGCGGGTTACCCCGAGGGAGTGCCGGGTCCGGACCGGGTTCCCCTGTTCTCGCTTCTGCGCCGGCGCCTCACCGAGGATGAGATCCGAACCGTCGCCGTGGAGCTGAAACGCAACGGCGAATTCGACGACGCCGACATCGGTGTGCTCATCACCCAGATCACCGATGCGCTGCCGACCCCAGAGGACGTCGAACGGGTGCGCAAGCGGCTGGCAGTTCGCGGATGGCCGCTCGACGATCCGCGTGGCGCCGAGGGGGACTCATAGCCGTCCTGCGGCCGGTCCCGGTCGGGTCCGGTGCCGCGGCTTTGGAGATCCTGCCCGTCGTGCACGACATGCTGGCCGGCCGCGAGTCCGTCTTGCCGGTGCCCGCCGACGAAGAGCGCGAAACCGCGGTTCTGACAACATCGTTGCGCGCCGGAGCCGAGGTCGACGACGACGTCGCGGTGGTGGTTCCGACATCCGGCACCACCGGAATTCCCAAGGGCGCGTTGCTGACCGCCGCTGCGCTGACCTCCAGCGCCGAGTCGACACACCACCGGCTCGGCGGGCCGGGTAGCTGGCTACTGGCGTTGGCGGCCCACCACATCGCCGGGCTCCAGGTGCTGGTTCGCAGCGTCGTCGCGGGCACCACACCGGTGACGCTGTTTCCGACATTCGAGCCGTCCGAATTGCCCTCTGCCATCGACGCATTGGGATCAGGCCGCCGCTACGCATCGCTGGTGGCCGTGCAGCTGGACAAGGCGTTACGGGACGACCGGGCTGCGCGGGCGCTGGCCCGGCTCGACGCCGTCCTCATCGGGGGCGGTCCGATGCCGGCCGGGCTCGCCGACCGCGCTGCGGCGGCGGGCATTTCGGTGGTGCGCACGTACGGGATGAGCGAGACGGCCGGTGGATGTGTTTATGACGGCGTGCCGTTGGACGGGGTGCGGGTCCGCATCGCCGACGGTGGCCGGATCGTGTTGGGCGGTCGGACGCTTGCGAAGGGGTATCGCAATCCCACCGATCCGGACCCGTTCGCCGATGCCGGGTGGTTTCGCACCGGCGATGTGGGGGCGCTCGACTCCGCGGGACGGTTGACGGTGCTCGGCCGAATCGACGACGCGATCAGCAGCGGCGGGCTGACCGTGATGCCGCAGATCGTGGAGGGCGTGCTGGCGAGCCACGATGCGATCGCCGAGTGCGCGGTGTTCGGCGTACCCGATGAGCGGCTGGGCCAGCGGGTGGCCGCCGCCGTCGTGCTCACGGCTGGTCGCGTCGCGCCCACGCCGGACGAGCTACGCGAGCACGTGGCCGCGGTCCTCGACCCCACGGCCGCCCCACGCGAGGTTCACATTGTCGACGAACTGCCGCGGCGCGGGATCGGCAAGATCGACCGGCGAGCGCTGACGGCGCGGTTCACCGACCCGCACGCTTGAGACCGTCGCGGCGTTCGGCGTGGACGACGTCGAGCATGATGGAGCCATGCGTTGCGAAGTCAGCACCGTCGACCAGTTACGGGCAGTCGTCGGGCAGCCGGACCACTACGTTGCCAACAAGGTCAAGGACCGCCTGTCACCGGTACAGCGTGACTGGCTCGCGCACTCGCCGCTGTGTTTGGTCGCGACGACGGATGCGCGCGGTCGCGTCGACGTGTCACCGAAGGGCGATCCGCCCGGCTTCGTCCACGTCATCGACGCCACCACGATCGCGATCCCCGAGCGGCCCGGCAACAAACGGGTCGACGGCTATCTCAACTTGCTGCAGAACCCGCATGTCGGCACGCTGTTCCTGATCCCCGGTCGCGGCGACACGTTGCGCATCAACGGCACGGCGAAGATCCTCTCGGACGCCGACTATTTCGACGGTCTCGCCGTGAAGGGCAAGCGTCCGATCCTGGCGCTCGAGATTGCGATCGAAGAGGTGTTCTTCCACTGCGCCAAGGCTTTTCTGCGTTCGGATGTCTGGGATCCCGCGACCTGGAACCCGTCGGCATTGCCGAGCGTCGCGCAGCTGCTCAAGGCGCTTCGGTACGACTGGAGCGATGCCGAACTCGAGGAGTACTACAGCGAGGCCAAGACCCGCGAGCGCCTGTACTGACCGCGCACAGCTCAGATCTGTGACCGCCGGTGCGGCGGCCCGCCGCCTCGGTCGCGGCGCTGATGAGTTGGGTCTCGGCGCGTTCGATGCGTTCGGCCAGCGACGTGCCGGCGAACAGCGGTTGATCTTGATCTCTCATCGGAGGTCACCTTACGGTCGGCGCGGCGAATAGGGTGACGGAATGCGGGCCAGTCGCAAGGAGATCGTGGCGGTCGCCATCGGCGTGGTGCTGGTGGTCGCCGCGTTCGTCGTGCCGCACCTGAACCTGGGCATCGTCACACCGCTGATCAACGCCACGCCTGCGCGCTTCCACCAGTTCGCGGACACCGCACCGATCTTCGGTTGGTGGAACACGCACGTCGGGTGGGGCACGGTCCCGGCGGTCGTCATCGGCGCAGCGGCCGTGCTGTGGGGACCCACAGTCGCACAACGCCTGGCGTGGCGCGTCGTGCCATGGGCGACATGGGCGACGGCGTGCACGTGGGCGTTCTCGCTGGCGATGATCGACGGTTGGCAGCGCGGTTTCGCCGGGCGCCTGAGCGCACGCCACGAATACCTGCGTCAGGTCCCCACCGTCACCGACATTCCGCACGCCCTACGGACGTTCTCGGACAGAATCCTTGACTACCAACCGGATTCGTGGATCACCCACGTATCGGGCCATCCCCCGGGCGCGCTGCTGACATTCGTGTGGCTCGACCGCATCGGTCTCGGCGGCGGTGCGTGGGCGGGTCTTCTGTGCCTGCTGGTGGGCTCGAGCGCGGCGGCCGCCGTCGTGGTCGCGGTGCGCGCGCTGGCGGGAGAAGCGACCGCACGGCTGGCGGCCCCGTTCGTCGCCGTTGCACCGACGGCGATCTGGATCGCCGTGTCGGCCGACGGCTATTTCGCGGGGGTGGCAGCGTGGGGTATCGCGCTGCTGGCAGTGGCCGTCGGGGGCAAGGTGCGCTGGCCCGTTCTCGCCGCGGCGGGGGCTGGATTGCTGTTGGGGTGGGGACTTTTCCTCAATTACGGCCTGGGTCTGATGGCCCTGCCGGCGCTGGCGGTGCTGTTGTGCGCACCGGATTGGCGCGCCGCGACCCGCGCGGCGGTGCCCGCGATCGTCGTCGTGATCGCGGTGGTGGGAATCTTCGTGGCGCTGGGGTTCTGGTGGTTTGACGGTTACCACCTGGTGCAGCAACGGTACTGGCAGGGAATCGCGAACGACCGGCCGTTCCAGTACTGGGTGTGGGCGAACCTGGCGTCAGTGGTGTGCGCGATCGGCCTCGGCAGCGTGGCCGGGCTCGGTCGCGTCTTCGACATCAACGCAATCCGGCGGCGGCCCGGACTGCCCATGGTGCTCCTGGGCGCGCTGCTGGCGATCACGTTCGCCGATCTGTCGATGCTGAGCAAGGCCGAGACGGAGCGTATCTGGCTGCCGTTCACGGTCTGGCTGACCGCGGCCGGCGCGCTGCTGCCGCCGCGGTCGCACCGCTGGTGGCTGGCGGTCAACGTGGTGGGCGCCCTGCTGCTCAATCACTTCATTCTGACGAATTGGTAACGGTCGTGGGTCAGACGCGCACCAATAGGTGTGGAACTGGACCCTGGACACATGGAACCCGGCGACCGGCCGCGTCAGCTCGTCCGCTGGCGTAGTCCGCTGCGCAGCTTGTGGCTGACGTCGGTGTTCGGCTCGGTGCTGCTGGTCGGGCTGCCGGTGGTCATCCTGACCGGTCTGCTGTCCTACATCGCCTACGGTCCGCAGTTCGGACAGGCCATTCCGGGCGACGTGGGCTGGCTCAAGCTTCCGACCTTCGATTGGCCCACGGATCCGTCGTGGCTGTACCGCTTGACCCAGGGTTTGCACGTCGGGCTGGGGCTGGTGCTCGTTCCGGTGGTGCTCGCGAAGCTGTGGTCGGTGATCCCCCGGCTCTTCGCGTGGCCGCCGGCACGCTCGATTGCCCAACTGCTCGAACGGGTTTCGTTGCTGATGCTGGTCAGCGGCGTGCTGTTCGAGATCATCACCGGCGTGCTGAACATCCAATACGACTACATCTTCGGGTTCAGCTTCTACGCCGCCCACTACTTCGGCGCCTGGGTGTTCATCGCCGGGTTCGTCATGCATGTCGCGATCAAGCTTCCGCGACTGCGGGCGGGTCTGCGGTCACGGTCCATGCGTGAGGTGCTGCGCACGTCCCGGGAGAACACCGTCGGGGATCCGTATGAGCCCGACGGGTTGTCATCTGCCGATCCTGATCCCGTGACGATCAGCCGCCGCGGCGCGCTCGCGCTGGTCGGCGGTGGAGCGGCATTGGTGGCCGTGCTCACGGCCGGGCAGACGATCGGCGGATGGACCAGGCATGCCGCACTCCTGCTGCCCCGCGGACGGACCCGCGGCGACGGCCCGAACGACTTCCAGGTCAACAGGACCGCCGCGGCCGCCCGCATCACACCGGAGAGCACCGGGGAGCGCTGGCGGCTCACGCTGACCGGAGGGCCGTCGCCGGTGGTGCTCGACCGGGCCGCCCTGACCGCGATGCCTCAGCACACCGCCCGACTGCCGATCGCCTGCGTCGAGGGCTGGTCGACGACCGAGACGTGGACCGGCGTCCCGCTACGGGACCTTGCGCGAGTGGCCGGTGTGCCCTCGCCGCTGTCGGCGTTCGTCCGGTCGGTGGAACGGTTGGGTGCCTTCAATCGCGCCAGCCTTCAACGCAATCAGGTGTTGCACCCCGACGCGCTGCTGGCGTTGAAGGTCAACGGCGTCGACCTGTCTCCGGATCACGGGTTCCCGGCCCGGATCATCGTTCCGGCGCTTCCGGGTGTGCACAACACCAAGTGGGTGGGCTCGATCGACTTCCGGGCGGGTGGCTGACATGCGAAGGTTCCGCGCTGTTTACGGGTCGCATCCGCTACACCTGCTGACCCTGATGGCGGGGTTCGCGTTGTTCGGCTATGTGGTGGCCACCCTGACGCCGGCCGCCCTGTGGAACACGCGGACGTGGTGGCAGTCGATCATCGTGTGGTTTGCCGCGGCGATCGTCGCTCATGACCTCGTGCTGTTCCCGCTTTACGCGTTGGCCGACCGGATCCTGCTGCACAGCAGTCGAATTCCACCGCTTCGTGTGCCGCTGGTGAACTACCTGCGGGTGCCTGCGCTCGGCTCAGCGCTGACGCTGCTGTTGTTCCTGCCCGGCATCATCAAGCAGGGCACGCCGATCGTGCTGGCCGCGACCGGCCAGACCCAGGAACCGTTCCTGGGCAGGTGGCTGCTGCTGACGGCCGCGATGTTCGGCATCAGTGCGATCGTCTACGCCGCTCGGTTGGCGACGACCAGGAGCTAAGACAGCCTCAAGCTGGCGATCACGCGGTTGCCGATCGGATGGACCCGGTCCAGCGCCATGCCCGCGTGCTCGGCCACTTCTGCGGCGCAGTCGATGCCCACCGACGCCCACGGAAACCACGGACCCACCGTGCGCGACGACTCGAGCCGCACCCACTTGTTGTGTATTCCGTGTGTGAGCGTCTCGAATTCGGCGACGCACCGGCCGCCGCGGCGCAGCAGTTCGGCGGCCCTGTGCAGCATCCGGAAGGGGTCTCCGCCCAGCCCCACGTTCCCGTCGGCCAGAAGCACCGTCTGCCATCGCCCGGTGGCCGGTAGTTGGCCGAACACGTCGCGCCGCAGCACCGGCGCGCCGTTGCGGCGCGCGAGCCCGACCGCGGTGGCCGACTGGTCGACCCCGAGCGCAGGGACACCGCGGCGAATCAGCTCGATCACCAACCGCCCTGGGCCGCAACCCAAGTCGATCGTCGGTCCGTCGCACAGCTCGACCACGGCGCGGTCGAACCGGCAATCGGCATGTGCGCCACCGATCCAGCGGTGCACGGGAAGCGCCTGCACCTCACCATCGTCGCTTCGGATCCAGCACTGTTCGCCGTCGAGTGCACAGTCGTAGAGATTGCCCAGCATCAGGCGAGCACCGCCTCGGCCGCCAGGGCGAACCGGCTGTCGGGTGCGCAGCGCCCGCGGACCACATCGACATCGCCGATGGTGTCGAAGTCGGCGAGCTGCGGAACGAGATCGACCCGAATGCCGTTGCTGCGCAATGCCTCCAGGGTAAGTGCGCCGGTGTCGGCCCGCGACATTGGCACCGTGCGCAGGCATTCGGCCAGGGACGGCCGCGAGACGCCCAACACCCACCACCCGCCGTCGGCGGCGGGCCCGAGCACCGCGTCGCTTCCAAGGAGTGCCCGGCCGCACGCGGCGAGCAACTCGGCGGTCACCTGGGGAGTGTCCATGCCGATCTGCAGAACGGGATCGCCGGTGTAGGCGTCGGCGTGCGCGTTGGTCAGGCGCTCGGCGAAGTCGCCGCCGCGCTGAGGGATTACTGTGAATTCGCTTAGGCGAACCTGGATTTCGTCGTTGCGGCTCGCCCGGCCCAGGTCGCCGGTCATTGCGACCACTCGGTGGTCGACGGGTGTCGAGGCGACGGCGTCGAGGGTGTCGAGCAGTGCGGCGGCGGCCAGGTCGGCAGCGGCTTCATCGCCGATCGAGGCCGCGAGCCGCGTCTTCGCCAGCCCCGGCACCGGCGCCTTGGCCACCACCAGCACCGTCACCCCGAGCACCGTCACGAGATCACTCGCCAGAAGTCGAAGGCCGCCACCGCACTACCGCGTACCGACCCGCTGACCTTCGATTTGCCGCCGGTGCGCGCCCGGTAGTCGACGTCACACTCGACGACGCGCCACCCGGCGGCCGCCGCCCGGACCAGCAGTTCGAGCGGATACCCCGAGCGTCGGTCGGTGACGCCGAGGTCGAGCAGCACGTCGCGGCGGGTGACCCGCATCGGGGCGATGTCGTGCACCGCGAGGCCGTGGCGGCGCCGCAACCGCCAGCACACCGCCGCGGTGCCGAGGCGGGCGTGCCACGGCCACTTCAGACCCGGCACGGGCCGGCGCCGTCCGATCACCATGTCGGCCCCGCGGTGGAGCACGTCGACCAGGGTCGGTAGGTCACCCGGATCCAGCGAGCCGTCGGCGTCCAAAACCGCCACGACGGGCGTCGTCGCCGCCATCACACCGGCGTGCACCGCGGCGCCGTACCCTGCGCGCTTCTCGGCGACCACGTGCGCACCGTGCTCGCGGGCGACCTCGGCGGTGCCGTCGGTGCTGTTGTTGTCGACCACCAGCGGCCGGTATCCGTCCGGGATGGCCGCCAGCACGCCGGGCAGTGATTGCGCCTCGTTGAGACACGGCAGCACCACGGTCACCGGACAGTCGGGCATGGGTTCGAGGTTAACCAGCCCGTCGGCGCACCGACCAGCCCATCGATGACGAATCCGTGACATCGGCGCAGGTAGCGGCCGCACAGGGCTACCCTCGAAGTTTGTGACGCGCGTATTGATCGCCGACGACGACAGCGTCGTGCGTGACGTCGTGCGCCGCTACCTCGAACGCGATGGGCTCGACGTGGCGATCGCGCACAACGGGGCCGAGGCGCTGCAGCTACTCGGCTCGCAGCACATCGACGTCGCGGTGCTCGACGTGATGATGCCCGGCCCGGACGGGCTGACGCTGTGCCGCAATCTCCGGCAGCGCGCCGGTTACGCGATGCCGGTGATCCTGTTGACCGCGCTCGGCGAGGAGGACGACCGGATCGCGGGCCTGGAGGCGGGCGCCGACGACTACCTGACCAAACCGTTCAGTCCGCGTGAACTGGCGCTGCGGGTGCGATCGGTGCTGCGGCGCGCACCCGCACCGACCGGGCGGAGGGCGCTGGACATCACCGTCGGCGGGTTGACCGTGTCGACGGCGGCGCGCACCGTCAGCGTCGACGGCTCTCCGGTGTCGCTGACCAACCGCGAGTTCGACCTGTTGTTGTTCTTCCTCACCCACACCGACGTCGTGTTCAGCCGCGAGGAACTGCTCAAGCAGGTGTGGCACTGGGACTTCGGCGATCTGTCCACCGTGACCGTGCACGTCAAGCGGCTGCGGTCCAAGCTCGGTGAGCATCACCGGGTGCAGACGGTGTGGGGCCGCGGCTACCTGTGGCGCAGCGAGGCGCGCTCACCGGAAGGCCAGAGCGCATAGTGCCCGCCGACCTGTGGGAGATCATCGGGTTGGCGCTGGCGTGCTCGGTCCCGGTGGTGCTCGCTGGCGCGCTCGTCATTCGCTTCGCCCGGTCGTGGTCGCTGGCAGTGAGCATGGTCGCGCTCGTGCTGATCCCGGTGTTGGCGACGTTCACCGGTGTGCTCGGCGCCAGCCGGTTCATGATCACCGAAACCTTCGAGAAGACCGCGATCGTCCTGGTGATCGTGTCGGTGGTGACGATTCCCGCCGCGGTGATGCTGGCGCGCTACCAGGCCCGGCGCACCGTGTGGGAGCAGGAGATCCGCGAGTCGGAACGGGCCGCCGAGCAGTCCCGCCGCCGGCTGGTCGCGTTCGTCAGCCACGATCTGCGGACCCCGCTGGCGGGAATCCGGGCGGTGTCCGAAGCCATCGCCGACGGCGTGGTCCCCGATTCTGAGGTCCGCGTGCACGCCAAAACCATTGAACACGAATCGATCCGACTGTCCGAGATGGTCGACGACCTGTTCGAGATGTCGAAGATCAACGCGGGCGCCGTACAACCGGTGTTCGATAAGGTGGCCCTCGACGAGGTCGTCGACGACGTGCTGACCGCGCACCGGATCGCGGCCGAGCGTGCGGGAGTGACGTTGACGGCCGACTTGCCGGAGACACCGGTCCGGGTGCTGGGCAGTGACCGGGCGCTGGTGCGGGTGCTGTCGAATCTCGTGGCCAACGCGATCGCACACACCCCGCACGGCGGCCGGGTGTCGCTGTCGTTGGGATCTGACGAGAACGGCGCGTGGGCGCGTGTCGACGACACCGGCGTCGGCATCGAGGAAGCCGATCTGCCGCGGGTGTTCGACGTCGCCTATCGCGGGTCGAACGATCGCGTGCCGCGCGACGACTCGTCGCTACCCAGCGGATCGGGACTCGGACTGGCGATCGCCGCGGGCCTTGTGCAAGCCCATCGCGGCACGCTGTCGGCGCACAACCTGGGCAGAGGGGCCCGCTTCGAGGTGCGTCTGCCGCTGGCGACCGGCTGATTCTCGTCCTCGCCGGCATGGCAATCCCGGTCGTTGACCATTGCTTTTCACGACCACGGCTTCTCGCTCGGCTGCTGACTGTTGTTTTTGAGTGATCACTCAATTATCGTTGACCGGAACCGACAGAGGAGGTTGCGATGGCGACGAGAAGCGCCGACAAGGCGGTGCGCAAGTTCAAGTTCGAGCGGCAGCTGGGTCGCGTCCTGATGAACCCGGTGGTCGCCGCGCTCGACCGCGTGGGCATCCGGACGGCCAATGTGGTCGAGCTCGAGACGATCGGCCGCAAGAGCGGCCAACCGCGGCGCGTGCCACTGCTGGGCCGTGCCGACGACACCGGTGTGTGGGTGATCTCGCAGCACGGCCGTCGCGCCGGATGGGCCATCAACATCGAGGCGAACCCCCGTGTGCGCGTCCGCGCCAACGACGAATGGCATACGGGCACCGCGACGTTCGAGCCCGACGACGATGTGCGCGCCCGCGCCCGCAGTTTCGGCGACAGCAGGCTGGGTCAGTCGGCGACCGCCGTGACGATGCGGGCGATGGAGAGCGACCCGATCTCGGTGCGGATCACCTACGACGCTCGGTGATTTCGGTGCGCTCGAAATCGGCAGACGACCAGTAGCGCACCGAAATCGCCACTAGTCGGGCAGCGAGTTGCTCAGCCGCTCGGTGGCGGCGACGTAGTCCTCGATGAACTCGCGCACGACTTCGCGCGCCGGCTTCACCTTGTTCATCAGTCCGACACCCTGCCCGACGAAGTAGGTGGCCAACGCCTGGGCACCCGGATGCCCCTGGGCGGCCAGCACGTCGATCCGGCGCACGATGGGCTCGGCGAGCATCGACTGCAGTGGAAGCGGCAACGGCTTCTGACCGCCCTCGTTCGGCAGCCAAGCCTGCGTCCAGTCCGAAACCAGCTGGCGCGCAGGCTTTCCGGTCCGGCCCGCCGAACGGACGGTGTCACGTGACGAGGCGGCCAGGAACTTCTCCTTGGTGTACGGCGCGGTTTCGGCCTCTTCGGTCGTCAGCCAAACCGAACCCGTCCAGGCGCCGGCCGCGCCCATCGCCACCGTCGCCGCCATCTGCCTGCCGGTGACGATGCCACCTGCGGCGAGCACCGGAATGTCGCTGCCGATCGCGGCCAGCGCCTCCAGCACCTCGGGCACCAACACCAGCGTGGTCACCTCACCGCAGTGCCCGCCGGCCTCGGTGCCCTGCGCGACGATCAGGTCGACACCCGCCTGTGCCTGCTTGACCGCGTGCTCCTTGGCGCCGACCAGTGCGGCCACCGGCACGCCGTTGTCCTTGCCGGCCTTGATCATGTAGTCCGGCGGGACACCCAGCGCGTTGGCGATCAACCGGATGGGGTGGTTCATCGCCACATCGAGCAGATCCTTGCCGGTGTTACCCGACAGCGCGGCGTTGCCGAAGCGCGGTGAATCGTCCAGGTCGATGTCGTGGGCGGCCAGCAACTCTGCGACGAAGCCGCGGTAGTCGTCGGGGATGCGGCCCGCGAGATCGCTCATCGTCAGGTCCTCGCCCTTGCCCTCGTAGCGGGCGGGAACGATCAGGTCAACGCCATACGGCTTGCCGCCGACGTGGTCGTCGATCCAGGACAGCTCCTGGTCGAGCTGCTCGGGCGTATACGCCGTGCCGCCCAGCACGCCGAAGCCGCCCGCGCTGGAGACCGCGGCCACCACGTCGCGGCAGTGGCTGAACGCGAACAACGGGAAGTCGATGCCGAACTGCTCACAAATCGCTGGTTTCACCCGGCCAGTATGGCTATTGCGGCTCAGGCCGAGGACAGGAGTCCGGAGATCGCGTCGAGCATCTGCTTGCCGACGAGCAGCTCGAGGTCGTTGTGTCCGGCGCCGGGCACCCGCACGTAGCGCTTCGGCTCGTTGGCCGCGTCGAACAACCGTCGGCTCATCGGCTCGGGAACGACGTCGTCGCGGTCGCCCGCGATCACCAGCAGTGGCACCCGCACCGATGGGATGCGCTCCAGCGACGGGTAGCGGTCCAGCAGCAACCACCGAACCGGCAGCCACGGATAGTGCACCGCCCCGACGTCGGGCAGCGAGGTGAACGGTGAACGCAGTGCCAGCGCACGCGGCGGCCGTTCGACGGCCAATCCGACAGCGACTGCGGCGCCGAGGGATTCGCCGAAGTAAGCGATCTCCTGTTCCCGCGCGGCGAGCCACGACTGAGCGGCCCGGGCGTCTTTGGCGAGGCCTTCCTCGGACGGTCGGCCCGGATTGCCACCGAAACCGCGGTAGTCCACGAGCAGCGCCGAGGAGCCCATCCGGTTGAGCGCCAGCGCCAGTGGCGCGCGTATCGACCGGTCGCCGCCGTTGCCCGGGAGCACCAGGACGGCCGGTCCGCCGCCGTCGACCGGGAAATACCAAGCGTTCAAGCGGATTCCGTCGTCGGTCTCGATCACCACGTCCTGTCCGTTGCGCGCCACCGAGGCGGCGGGCGGCACGGGGCCCGGCGACGGGAAGTAGACCAGCCGCCGCTGCTGCGACCACAAAAGACCCAGAAGACCGGACGCCACGAGCGTGACGATAACGAGGACGCGGACCGTCCGGCGCATCAGGTCCGCAACGGCGCGAACGCGAACTCGCGCAACCCGTCGAGGGGGTCGACCGCCGCCTGGAAACCGAGCACCTCGGCGGCGCGCGCGGGGTCGGCCACGATGTGGCGGACGTCTCCACTGCGGTACTGGCCGGTGACGACCGGCGGGGCGTCCCCGCGTGCTTCGCAGAGCGCGTTGGCTACCTCGAGGATCGAGATCGGCCGGCCCGAGCACACGTTGAACGCCTCGAATCCGCCGCGCCCGAATTCCACGGCCGCCACGTTCGCCGCCGCCACGTCGTCGACGTGCACGAAATCGCGCATCTGTCCGCCGTCCTCGAAAACCCTTGGCACATCACCGGATTCGAGCTCGGACCGGAAGATCGCGGCCACGCCCGAGTACGGGGTGTCGCGGGGCATGTAGGGGCCGTAGACGTTGTGATAGCGCAGCGCGGTGACCGCGCCTCCCACGGCCTCCGCCCATGCCAGCGCGTAGTGTTCCTGCGCCGTCTTGCTCGCGGCGTACAGGCTGCGCGGGCGCATCGGCGCGTCTTCGGATACCAGTCGCCAGGCGACGAGCTCACCGCAGAGCGGGCACCGGTGGTCGAACACGCCGGCGTCGAGGTCCGCACGGGTGCGGGGATGCGGGTCCACCTGTCCGTGCTCGGCGCAGTCGTAGTGGCCCTGGCCGTAGACCACCATCGACGACGCGAGTACGAGCCGCGAACAGCCCGCCGCGAACATCTCGGCCAGCACCACTGCGGTCCCGTAGTCGTTGTGCGAGCCGTACGACGGGGCGTCGGCGGCATTGACGCCCGCGCCCACCACCGCGGCCTGGTGACACACGACGTCGACGCCCTCCATCAGGGGGGCCAGCGCGGCCGCGTTGCGGATGTCGATCACCTCGCAGCCGGGAGGCGGTTCGGCGCCCGGTCCGTGCGCGGCGGCGAGCATCGCGTCGACCGCGATGACGTCGTGGCCGGCGTCGCGCAGCGCCTCGTGGATGCGGGCCCCGATGAAACCGGCGGCGCCGGTCAGCAGAACCCTCACGGGAGTTCGAACGGCAATCGGACGCCGTCGTGTGCCAGGCAGTGCGTGCAGGCCCGCTCGACCGTCACCTGATCGATCGCCTCGTGGACGAGTTCCTTGAACGGCACCAGGTTGCGTTCGAACTCGGCGAACACGTCGACGGCCCGCACGGCGGTGCCGCTGTCGATACCGGCATCGAGATCGGTTACCAACGCGATTGCGGCATAACACATCTCAAGTTCACGAGCCAGGACCGCCTCGGGGTAGCCGGTCATGTTGACCAGGGTGAAGCCCTGACTCGCGAACCACTGGCTCTCGGCTCTGGTGGAGAACCGCGGGCCCTGCACCACCACCATGGTGCCGCCGTCGACGACGCCGGGCAGATTCGCCGCCGCCGCGCGCAGGGTCGGGCAGTACGGGTCGGCGAACGCGACGTGGATGCCGCCCGAATCGAAATACGTGTCGGCACGCCCGCTGGTGCGGTCGACGAGCTGATCGGGCACCACCATCGACCCCGGTCCGAGCTCAGGGGTGAGGCTGCCGACCGCGCACGGTCCGAAAATGCGCCGAACGCCCAGTGATCGCAGCGCCCACATGTTGGCCCGGTACGGCACGGTGTGCGGGGAGAACTCGTGGTTTACCCCGTGGCGCGGCAGGAATGCGACCTCGTGCGCGCCGACGGTGCCGACGGTGATCGGGGCGGCGGGCGGGCCGTACGGTGTGTCGACGCTGACGCTGCGGGCGTCAGACCCGAAGAAGCTGTAGAAACCGCTTCCGCCGATGACTCCCAGCACGTCTAGGCGGACGGTTGTTCGTCGGTTTCGTCGAGCTGCTGCGACGCGCGCCGCACGGTGTCGCGGATCTCGAACGCGTCGGTCGCGAAGCCACCGATCGCGTTGACGACGTCCTTGACCGCGGTTGTGATGATCGACGCCACCTCGCCGACGGTCGATACGCCGGAGTCGAAGATCTCCTGCACGGCGTCCTTGCGGATCTCCGCCTTGCTGAGTCGGTCCTCCATGCCGCTCAGTCTGCCACGGTCTGCGGTCGTGCGAGACTGGCGTTCGTGGCGACATTTGCGCAGTGGGTCGAGGGTGCGCGACCGCGCACGCTGCCCAACGCGATCGCGCCGGTGATCGCGGGCACCGGCGCAGCGGCGTGGCTGCAGGGCGCGTGCTGGTGGAAGGCGTTGCTGGCGCTGGTCGTGGCCGTCGCCATGATCATCGGGGTGAACTACGCCAACGACTACTCCGACGGGATCCGCGGCACCGACGACGTGCGGGCGGGCCCGCTGCGGCTGGTCGGGTCGAAGGTCGCCAGCCCGCGCGCCGTGTTGACCGCCGCGGTGGTGAGCCTGTTGGTGGCCGCCGCCGCCGGCCTGGTGCTGGCCGTGGTGAGTGCGCCGTGGCTGATTGCGATCGGCGCGGTGTGCATCGCCGGCGCGTGGCTGTACACCGGCGGGTCGAAGCCGTACGGCTATCTCGGGTTGGGCGAGATTGCGGTGTTCGTGTTCTTCGGGTTGGTGGCGGTGTTGGGCACGCAGTACGTACAGGCGCTGCGGATGGACTGGGTAGGCGTCGCGGTCGCGGTGGCGATGGGCTGTATGTCGTCGGCGGTGTTGGTGGCCAACAATCTGCGCGACATCCCGACCGACAAGGAGTCGGGGAAGATCACGCTCGCGGTGCGACTCGGCGACCCCCGCACCCGGCTGTTGTACCAGGCGCTGCTGGTGGTGGCGTTCGCGTTGACGTTGGTGCTGATGGTCGCGACGCCGTGGGCGGCGGTCGGCCTGGTGGCCCTACCGCTCGCGGTGCGCGCGACGGCGCCGGTGCGCCGGGGGCGCGGCGGCAAGGACCTGATCCCGGTGCTGCGCGACACGGGGTTGACGATGCTGGTGTGGGCGGTCGCCGTCGCTCTTGCCTTTGGGATTTCGGTGCACTAACTATCGCCGAGCGATCGGTAGTGCACCGAAATCACGTGACGGCCGTCGGGGCGTCGGCGGCCTTGACCAACGTCACCTCCGGCTTGGCCGGCACCGCATCGGCGAGGAACCAGCGAAATGCGAGGTTGCCGCGCGGATAGTCCACGGTGCTAATGGAATTCGGGTGTGACGTCCCACTACGGGAGATGACGGCGGTGACGGACCCGTCGGAGTTGGGAACCGCGCTGTAGCCGTTGATCGACGTCTTCTCGTCGGTCACGCCCGCCATGAACTGGTTCCACACGACGAGGTTCCAGAACCGGCACGCGGGCGGCCGGTGCGTCACGACGAGTGCCTCGTCCTCCTCGAGCACAAAGCTGCCGTAGGCGTAGCACGCGTCGCGCGCCGACCAACCGAAGTTCGCGTCCGGCACCTGGTACGGATCGGCGAATTGGTTTGCCACCTGCGAGATTTCGTGACCCAACGTGTGTGCGTCGTCGACCCGCACACCCACCGCCAAGGGCACAATCGCGAACATCGTGCGCAGCCACGCCGCGCTGGCTCGCAAGGCCGCGGCGGTCTCGGCGTCGCCGTGCCGGATCGGGTCGGGCTCGTCGAGCGCCTCGATGCGCCACGACACCGGGCGACCGGTCAGCGGGTCGGCCTGATAGTCGCGGGTCACGAGCACCACGCCGCCGTCGGTCGGCCCATACTCGAACGAGAAGTTGCCGTCGGCATCTATGTCGACGTCGTCGTCGCGCACCAGCGCCACGATCCGATCCGACCACGCACCCGGGGACGGCTCGTTGTATGCCGTCACCGAGAAGTAGACGCTGTCCCCCTTGTTGCCGCTGATGCGATACCGGCGCTTCGGGTCGACCGGGCACATGAAGTAGTAGGCGTCGGTGTTGTCGCCGCCCCAGCGCCGGTCCCGGCGAAACGGCGTGTTCAGCTCCACCCAGACCGGTCGGCTCGGCTCGGCGAACAGGTATGTGTCGAAGGCGACGCCGAGCGTCGTGGCGAGCATGCGGTAGCCGTCGGCGATGTGACGGTCGTCGGTGACCGCGCGGTCCCCCTCGAGGAACGTTCGGTCCAGGCCGCCCAGGGTGTCGAGCAGTTCACGCCACGCGGCTGAAGATTCGTGCGTCATGCGCTGATTCCTCTCGTGATGAATTCGGCGGTCCGGTCCACCCACCCGTTGTCCAGGCTGTCCCCGCGGGTGATCAGAGCGAGAAAGGTCATGCCCGCCATGGCCTCGACGATGTCGGCGGCCGATACCTCCGACCGCACCTCGCCGCGGGCGGCTGCCGCCACGAGCCGTTCGGTCAGCCCACGCGAAAGCACGTGCGAGAAGCGCTCGAGCAGCGCGGCGTGCAGCGTCGGATCGGCGGCCATCTCCGCGACCAGGCCCGGCAGCGCGGCCCGGGCGGCGGGCGTGGTCAGCACGCCGACCGTGCGGCTGACCATCTCGCGCACATCGCCGGCCAGCGATCCGGTGTCGGGGAGTTCGGTCGCTGCGCTGAGCGGGAAGACCGCCTCGTGCACCAGATGCGCCTTGCCTGGCCAGCGGCGATAGATGGCGGGCTTGCTCGTGCCCGCGCGCCGGGCGATCGCGTCGACGGTGAGGTCGGCATAACCGGCCGCCCCGAGCAGGTCGACCGTCGCCCTCAGAACAGCGTCATCGATGCGTTTGTCGCGAGGTCGACCAATCTCCGTCGTCATTACGAAACTGACAGTAACATAACGGCTTGTGACCGACATCTCATCCGCGCCACCGGTCGTTCTCGACGATCTCGCCGAGCCGCGCTTCCCAGCGGCGATTCAACCGATACGCGACATGATGGCGTCGATGGCGCCCGACTGCCCCCTCGACGCCGACGCGCTGCACGCCAAGGCCAGCGCCGAGACCGGGCTCGACGACTTCGGTCCAGACGATTACCGCGAACGTCTCGATGTGTATCTCGCCGCGCTGCAAGAGATTCCGGGACTCAGTGACGCGGGAATCGTGAACTTCCACGCCCAGCTCTTGCAGCTACTGAAGAACCGGCTGCTGATGACCGACCTGCTGACCCGGCATCCCGAGATCCACGACATCGAACTGGAACCTCCGGTCGTCATCGCCGGCCTGCCGCGCACCGGCACCACCCACCTGCACAACCTGCTCGCGGCAGGACCGACCTTCCGCACGCTCCCGTACTGGGAGAGCAACGAGCCGTTCCCGATGCCGTCGGAAGCCGGGATCGAACCCGACCCCCGGCGCACCCGGATGGACGCCGCGGTCGAGTTCATGAACGCCGTGATGCCGCATTTCGCGCTGATGCACGAGATGACGACCGACCACGTCCACGAAGAGATCCAGCTCCTGGCCAACGACTTCTCGTCGATGCTGTTCGAAACGCTGGCGCACGTGCCGCGGTGGCGCGACTACTACCTGACGCATGACCAGACACCCCACTACGAGCACCTCGCCCTGCAGCTGAAGGCGCTGCAGTTCCTGCGTGGCGGCCGGCGCTGGCTGGTGAAGTCGCCGCAGCACCTCGAGCAATTGCCGGTGCTCGAGCGTGTGTTCCCCGGCGTCGTGGTGATCACGACGCACCGCGATCCCGTCCCGGTGGTGCTGTCGATGCTCGCCATGCTCACCTACTCCGCGCGGATGCACTGCGCACCGGTGCCGGTCGAAGACATCGCCGCGTGCTGGATCGACCGGCTCGAACTCATGCTGACCGCCCTGATCCGCGACCGCGACGTCGTCGGAGACGAGCGCTCGATCGACGTTCGGTTCGACGATTTCATGGCCGACGAAATGGGCACCGCCGCCGCGATTTACAGGCTGGCGGGCGAGCCGATGACCGACGACGCCCGCGCGGCCATGGCCGAATACCTCGCGGGGCACCAGCGGGGCCGGCTCGGGCGGGTGGCTACGTCGGCGGAGATGTTCGGCCTCGACCCCGACGACCTGCACGCCCGCTTCGCACCGTACGTCGAGCGCTTCCTGGCCTGACGCCGTCACGGTCGCGCTGGCCGTTCGCCGGATCGGCGGTGTGTGGATACTCTGGCCCGGGTATCCGCTTGCGGCAGTCGGAGACGAGAGGCATTCATGACCGCAGCACGAACCCAACTGGACCAGCGCGATCTCGCGGAAGCGCAGCGCGTCGTCGCGGCGGTCTCCGACGCGTTCTCGGCCAAGGTCGTGGGCCAGGAGAACCTGCGTGAATCGTTGCTGATCGGCCTGCTCGCGGGCGGCCACATCCTCATCGAGAGCGTGCCGGGGCTGGCAAAGACCACAGCCGCCCGGGTGATCGCCGAGGCCATCGACGGCGGTTTCCGCCGCATTCAGTGCACCCCTGACCTGTTGCCGAGCGACATCATCGGCACCCAGGTCTACGAGGCCGCTACCAACTCCTTCCTCACCCAGCTCGGGCCGGTGCACACCAACATCGTGCTGCTCGACGAGATCAACCGGTCCAGCGCGAAGACGCAGAGCGCGATGCTCGAGGCGATGGAGGAGCGCCAGACCACGATCGCGGGTACCGAGTACCCGATACCCGAGCCGTTCCTGGTGATCGCGACGCAGAACCCCGTCGACCAGGAGGGCACGTATCCGCTGTCGGAGGCGCAGACCGACCGGTTCATGCTCAAGGACGTCGTGCATTACCCCACCCCCGAACAGGAGGTGGAGGTCATGTTCCGAATGGATGCGGGTCTCTACGACAAAGACCACCGCAGTCGGCCGGTCGCCGGCCTGAACGATATCCGCCGGCTGCGCGCCGTGGTGCGCCACGTCCATATGGACCGTGCGCTGATGCATTACGCCAGCCAACTCGTCACCGTCACCCGTGAGCCCGATCGACACCTGCCGCGCCAGCTCGCCCGGCTGATCGAGTACGGCGCGAGCCCCCGCGCCACCATCGCGTTCTGCAACGCCGCGCGGGCGCTGGCCCTGCTGTCCGGGCGTGGGCACGTCGTCCCCGGCGACATCGCCAAGCTCGCCCACCGCGTGCTGCGGCACCGTCTCATCCTCGGCTTCGAGGCCGCCAGCGCGAACGTAACCCCCGAGACGATCATCGACGCTGTCCTGCAAGCGGTTCGAGTGCCGTAGGGCCGGTATGGGCAGACACCTCACCTCGGCGAGGACGCACTTCGGCACCGACACCCGCGGCATGCTCGAAGGTGGCCGCTACGCCTTGTTGCACACCCGCAGTTTGGAATTCGACGATCTGCGGCCCTATGTGCCCGGTGACGACGTCCGCGACATCGACTGGAAGGCCTCGGCGCGCTCTGGTCACGTGCTGATCAAACGGTTCGTCTCCGAGAAGCACCACAAGCTGCTGCTCGTCGCGGACGCCGGCCGCAACATGGCCGCCCTCACGCCGAGCGGTGAGCTCAAACGCGATGTGGCCGTGCACGTTCTCGGCGCGTTCGGGCTCATCACGCTGGGGCGTTCCGATCAGATCGGAATGGTGGTCGGCGATACCCGCGGCTGCGTCAACATTCGGCAGCGCCGCGGTGAGACCCACATCGAGAGCCTGCTGCACCGGTACTACGGCCACGCCTGCAACGCGCCGGGTCGCAGCGACATCGTCTGCCAATTGGACTATGTGGCAACCCATTACCGGCATCCGATGCTGGTCGTCGTGGTTTCCGACGAACCGGAGATCGACGATCGGCTGACCGACGCCGTCACCCGGCTGACCGCGCGGCACGACGTGTTGTGGGCGACGGTCTCCGACATGCCCGCCATCGGTGACCGCGCCGGTTTCGACGTCTCGACGGGTCGTTTCGTCCTCGACACGGCCACGCTGGGGCCGCGGGTGATCACCGCGTACCGCAAGGCCGAACAGGCGCGGGCGCAGCGCCTCGACGAGTTCATGACCGCCCGCGCGGTCCCGCACACCAGGATCGGCGGCAGCGGCGAGATCCGCGCCCGGCTCGTCGCGTTGACCGAGGTGTTCGCCCGTGCCGGATGACCTGTTGCGGTTCGTCGGCGGTCCTTCGCCGTACTCGGCCGGATGGTTGTGGCTCGGGCTGCTGCTGATCCTCGTGGTGATCGCCTGGTACGTCGGAGTCTTCGTATGGACGCTGCCGTCGCAGCGGCTCCGCCGCCTTCCGATTGTGCGCACCCTGCACGCCCGACTCCTGCGGCGTCGCTTCGCTCGCACCGTCCAGCGCATCGCCGCTCGGCACCGCGACGGTGAGCTCACCGGCGCCGAAGCCGGCGCCGCGATGAGCCGCGCCCTGCGCAGTTTCCTGCACCAGGTGACGGGGACGCGGGCGCAGTACATGCAGCTCGACGACATCGCATCGGGGGACCTCGCACCCGCCGCGCCGACGCTCGCCGCGCTGGACGACGCGCAGTTCAACGCGGCTTCGCCGGTGCGCGTCGGCGAGGTCGGCGCCCGGGCCGAGGAGCTGATCCGGTCGTGGCCCTGAACTGGTGGCCGGTCGCGGTGATCGGATTCGCCTGTCTGGCAGGCGCTGTCGCGTTGGCCCTGCTGGTGCCGACCAAGCAAGCGCAGCGAAAGTTGCGGCCGCTGGCGAACACCGCCCGCCTGACCCGCCTGCCAGAGTATGCGCGGGTGGCACGGGCGCGAACGGTGTCGATGATCATCACGATCGTATTGCTCGTGCTGCTGTTCGGCACGGCCGTGCTGGCCAGCGCGCGCCCCAGCGGGTTGTGGTGGTCGCTGCAGGCCTCCGAGGTGCCCGAGGACATCATGCTGTGCGTCGGCGAACCGGTCGACGCCCCGAACACCCAGACGTTCCTGTCCTACTTCGCCCAGCGCGCGGGGATGTCCGGCACCCACCAGATCGGATTGACTTCCGCCAACCGCAGGGTTATCCCGCTGACCCGCGACCATCAGTTTGCGGTCGAAAGGCTAGGCGAGGCAGCGTCTTTGGCGAATCTGCCGGACGACGGCACGCTGACACCGGCCCAGCTGTCGGCGAAGCGCAACAGCATCGCGTCGTTCACCGCGCCGGTGACATATGTCGACTATGCGACCAGCGTCGCCGACATCCTCGCGCTGTGCGTCGCCGGCTTCCCCGCCGACGAACCACCCGGCGAGCACAGGCGGTCGATCATCTACCTCGGCCCGGGTGAGCTTCGCGTACCCGACGAGACCCGACCATCGCTGTTCACCGAACAGCAAGTCGCCGACATGGCGCGGGAGCGCGGAGTCCAGGTCAACGCGCTGGTGTCCTCACCGGGTGGTGTGCGGTCTATCGTATCGGCCACCAGCGGCCGGTACGCGCCGGTCGGCGCCGACCTGCAATCGCAACTCGACGGCATCCGCGCGCATCCGCCGGACGCCGAAAACGCGGCCACCGTCGCCGGCTTCCGCGGTGACACCCCGACCGTGCCGCTGGCGATCGCGGTCGCGGTGTCGGCGCTGCTGTGCCTGTCGCTGGCGGTGTTGCGACGATGACGTTCTCACCCGTCGTACCGTCGGTGCTCCTGATCGCCATCGCTGTCGCCGCGCTCGTGCTCCGGCTCCTTACCATGCGCCAGCTGGCTCGCAGCCCCGGTCAGCGATGGACCACGGTATGGCGATGGTCGGCGTTGACACTGGCGGTGATGCTGATGCTGATCGCGGCCGCCAGACCCATGCTCGGAGGCGATACCGAGCAGTCGGCGGCGGCGAGCTCGGACGGCGATACGACGGCCAACGTGTTCCTGATCGTCGACCGCTCCGCCGACTCGCCGATCACCGACATCCGCGATGACGTCGCCACACTCATCGACCACTATCCGCAGGCCCGGTTCGCGATGATCACCTTCGCCGCGCGTTCGTCGCTGGAATGGCCGCTTTCCGAGGACAATTGGAGTCTCAAGCCGGTGGCTGCGGCCGTCACCGCCTACCCCGACGCCACCGGAGGCGAGGTGAACGCGGCCGCCGCAGCGAACGTACTGCGCTATCAGTTGATTGGGGCGGGCCAACGCAGTCCGGACGCACCGAACCTGGTGTTCTACTTCGGATCCGGCGCACCCGGGTCACAAGCCCCGCAGGGCGAATTCGACCCGGTGCCCGGTTCGGTCGACGGCGGCGCGGTGTTCGGTTACGGCGCGGCACGTGACGAACAGCGACTGGGGGCCATCGCCGATCAACTTGGCGTGCCGTTCGTACCGCGGGACAACGCGCGGCCGGTCACCGACGACGCGCCCGAGGTGAGCGGTGTCCCGTCGGCGCAGGCCGGCGCGACCGCACCCGATCACGTCGATCTGTACTGGGTCTTCACCATGGTTGCCGCCGTGCTGTTGCTGTTCGAGATCTATCTGACGCTGCGCGAGTTCCGCACCAGCCGGGCAGCGCGCCGGGACGAGGTGACCTGATGATCCCGTCCCGGTTGCGCCTGCGGCGCAGGCTCCTGCTGTTCTCCGCCCCCGTCGTGCTCGCCGCGCTGGCGGTCGCGCTGAAACTCATCGCCACGGTTCTGGCCGGGAATTCGGCAGTGGCGAATTTCGCGGACCGCGATGCCGACGCGCTGCGAACCGATGTCGCGGTGATGAATCTGCTCAACATCGTCGAACCCGCCAAGGCGCCGTTCGCCGCTGGCACGCTCGCGGTGCTCGACGACCGCCTCGCCGACGCCGACGCGCACTTCTCGGAGGCGCTGAGCCGCACCGCGC
>NZ_LZMD01000081.1 GCF_001668575.1 Mycobacterium sp. 1164985.4 | reverse complement strand
GGGATCGCGGATCCCGACGTCGCCGCGATCTTCGAGCACATGGGGAACTACCAGGCGGTGCGGACGCACTTCTTCGACGCCTACTTCACCGACGCCGTCGGCGCGGGCATCCGGCAGATCGTCATCCTGGCGTCGGGGCTGGACTCGCGCGCGTACCGGCTCGACTGGCCCGCGGGCACGACGGTCTACGAGATCGACCAGCCCAAGGTGCTCGAGTACAAGGCCGCCCGGCTGGCCGAACAGGGCGTGCTGCCGGCCGCCAAGCGCGTGGCGGTCGCGGTCGACCTGCGCCACGACTGGCCGGCCGCTCTGCAGGAGGCCGGGTTCGACCCGACGGCTCCGACCGCATGGCTGGCCGAAGGCCTTTTGATGTACCTGCCCGCCGACGCCCAGGACCGCCTGTTCGAGCAGATCACCGCGCTCAGCGCGCCCGGTAGCCGCGTGTCGGTGGAGACCGTCGGGGTGCAGGCCGAGGAGCGGCGCGAGCAGATGCGCGAGCGGTTCGAGCGCATCCGTGCGCAGCTCGGAATGGACGATTCCGTCGACGTCGCGGAACTGATGTACAACGACCCGGACCGTGCGGACGTCTCCGAGTGGCTCGATGCGCACGGCTGGCGGGCGACGTCGGTGACCTCGCTGGAGGAGATGCGTCGACTGGACCGCTGGGTGCTTCCGGCCGAGTACGAGAACGACAGCGGGTTTTCCGAGTTCGTCACCGCGTACAAGGACTGACGGAGCCCTTCTGGGCGGCCCAACCGGTTGGTTAGGATCGGGGCATTCCTCGGGTCAGGAAGGACTCCCCCATGACCACCGACATCGCCGCTCCCACCCAAGCCACCGACGACATTCCCAGCGTCGTCCGCCGGCTGCGAGAGACCTTCAAAACCGGACGCACCAGGGACCTCGAGTGGCGTAAACGGCAGCTCAAGGCGATCGAGCGCCTCGCCGTCGAGAACGAGGAGGCCATCGCCGCCGCGCTCGAACAGGATCTGGGCCGCAGCCGCTTCGAGGCGTGGCTGGCCGACATCGCGAGCACCGCGGGCGAGGCCAAGGACGCCGCGAAGAACGTGAAGAAGTGGACCCGCCGCCGCTACCGGCTGCTGGAGATGTCGCAGCTGCCCGGCCGGGGCTGGGTCGAGTACGAGCCCTTCGGCACGGTGTTGGTCATCGGCGCGTGGAACTTCCCGTTCGTGCTGACGCTGGGCCCGGCGATCGGGGCGATCGCGGCGGGTAACACCGTGGTGCTCAAGCCGTCCGAGGTCTGCCCGGCTTCGTCGGCGCTCATGGCTGAGCTGGTGCCGCGGTACCTCGACTCCGATGCGATCGCGGTGATCGAGGGCGACGGTTCGGTCAGCCAAGAGCTCATTTCGCAGGGCTTCGACCACATCTGCTTCACCGGCGGCACCGAGATCGGCCGCAAGGTCTACGAGGGCGCCGCACCGCACTTGACGCCGGTCACGCTCGAACTCGGCGGCAAGAGCCCGGTCATCGTGTCGGCCGACGCCGACGTCGACGTCGCGGCCAAGCGCATCGCCTGGACCAAGCTGATCAACTCCGGGCAGATCTGCATCGCGCCCGACTACGTGCTCGCCGACGCGAAGATCCGCGACAAGCTGGTCGACAAGATCAAAGAGGCGGTGACGACGTTCGAGTCCGAGAACCCCGACGGCAAGCGCATCGTCAACGAACGGCACTTCGGCCGGCTGACCGACGCGCTGGCCGCGACCAAGGGTGAGGTCGTGATCGGCGGCGGTTCCGACGCGTCGAAGATCAGCATCCAGCCGACGGTCGTGGTCGACCCCGACCCCGCGGAACCGCTGATGACCGACGAGATCTTCGGTCCGATCCTGCCCGTCGTGACGGTCCAATCCCTCGACGACGCAATCAGTTTCGTGAACTCGCGGCCGAAGCCGTTGGCGGCGTACCTGTTCACCAAGACCAAGAGCATCCGGGAACGGGTGATCAAGGAGGTGCCGGCCGGCGGCATGGTGGTCAACCACCTGCTGTTCCACTTCGCCACCAACAAGCTGCCGTTCGGCGGCGTCGGCCCGTCGGGCATGGGCGCCTACCACGGCAGGTACGGCTTCGAGCAGTTCAGCCACAAGAAGACCGTGATGACCAAACCGACCCGACCCGACGTCGGCGCATTCATCTATCCCCCGTATACAGAGAAGGCGCTAAAGCTCGCCAAAAAGCTCTTCTAGGGGTAGGCGCGCAGCGCCTCGGGACCAGCACAGCAGAGAGGAATCCCATGCCAGGAGTGCAGGATCGCGTCATCGTCGTCACCGGTGCCGGAGGCGGACTGGGGCGCGAATACGCGTTGACGCTCGCCAAGGAGGGCGCCAGCGTCGTCGTCAACGACCTCGGTGGTGCACGTGACGGCACCGGCGCCGGCCACAACATGGCCGACCAGGTCGTCCAGGAGATCAAGGACGCCGGTGGCCGCGCCGTGGCCAACTACGACTCGGTGGCCGAAACCGAGGGCGCCGAGAACATCATCAAGACCGCGCTCGACGAGTTCGGCAAGATCGACGGCGTCGTCTCCAACGCGGGCATCCTGCGCGACGGCACGTTCCACAAGATGACGTTCGAGAACTGGGACGCCGTACTCAAGGTCCACCTGTACGGCGGCTACAACGTGATCCGCGCCGCCTGGCCGCACTTCCGGGAAAACAACTTCGGCCGCGTTGTCGTGGCCACCTCGACCAGCGGCCTGTTCGGCAACTTCGGCCAGGCCAACTACGGCGCCGCCAAGCTCGGCCTCGTCGGCCTGATCAACACGCTGGCCCAGGAGGGCGCGAAGTACAACATCAAGACCAACGCGCTCGCACCGATCGCCGCGACCCGGATGACGCAGGACATCCTGCCGCCGGAGGTCTTCGAGAAGCTGACGCCGGAATACGTTGCGCCGGTGGTGGCTTACCTGATGACCGAGGAAGTGCCCGAGACCGCTTCGGTGTTCATCGTCGGCGGTGGCAAGGTGCAGCGCACCGCGCTGTTCCAGAACGAGGGCGTCACCTTCACCGAGGTGCCCTCCGTCGACGACATCGCCGCGAAGTGGGGCGAGATCACCGACTTGTCGGCGGCGCAGCGGGCAACCTTCAGCCTCGGCTGAGTTCGATGAAAGCGCTTGTCGCGCAAGAACTCACCGGACCGGCCGGACTGGCCTACACCGACGTTGACGATGTCGGCGGCGAGGACGTCATCGTCGTCGACGTCGGTGCGGCCGGGGTCAGCTTCCCCGACCTGCTGCTGTTGCGCGGCGAATACCAGCTGCGGCTCGACCCACCGTTCGTCCCCGGCATGGAGGTCGCCGGGGTGGTGCGTTCTGCGCCGTACGAGTCGGAGTTCAAGCCGGGGCAGCGGGTGACTGCGCTGTCCATGCTCGGCGGATGGGCGGAGCGGGTGGCGGTGGCGCCCGAGAGCGTCAAGCCCACGCCGGACGATCTCGACGACGCGCAAGCCGTTGCGCTGCTGGGTAACTACCAGACGATGTACTTCGCGCTGGCCAAGCGCGGCGCGCTGCGGCCGGGTGAGACGGTGCTGGTGCTGGGGTCGGCCGGAGGTGTCGGCACCGCGGCGGTGCAGGTCGCGAAGGCGTTGGGCGCCAAGGTGATCGCGATGGTGCACCGCCCGCACGCCGTCGAGTTCGTCGAGTCGCTGGGCGCCGATGTCGTGCTGCCGTTGACCGACGGATGGTTGACGGCGGTGCAGGAGGCGACCGAGGGCCGCGGCGTCGATCTGGTGGTCGACCCGATCGGCGGTGACGCGTTCGACGACGCCGTCCGGGCGCTCTCGGTGGAGGGGCGGCTGTTGGTGATCGGCTTTGCGGCGGGCGGGATCCCGACCGTGAAGGTGAACCGGCTGCTGCTGCGCAACGTCGCGGTGATCGGTGTCGGCTACGGCGAGTACGTCAACCGCAAGCCGGGTTCGCAGTCGGTGTTCGAGTTCGGCGTCGCGCAACTCGTCAAGGCCGGACTGCGCCCGCCGCCGCCCGTGCGCTACCCGCTGTCGAAGGGCGCCGACGCGCTGCAGGCGCTGGCCGACGGCGGCGTGCTGGGCAAGGTCGTGCTGGAGCCGTAATGGCGCTTCGCGCACTGGCGTTCGACACCTTCGGCACCGTCGTTGACTGGCGCTCGAGCGTCATCCGCGAGCTCGAGGAGTTCGGCCGCGCCCATAGCGTGCAACGGGACTGGGCGGCGTTCGCCGATGACTGGCGGGCCGGCTATCCGCCCGCGATGGACCGGGTGCGTCGCGGCGAGCTGCCGTGGACCAGGATCGACGACCTGCACCGCCTGATCCTCGTCGACCTGCTCGACGGCGCGGGCATCACCGGTATCGACGACGCCGCCGTCGACCACCTGAACCGGGCGTGGCACCGGCTCGACCCGTGGCCCGACGCCGTCGACGGCCTCACCCGGCTGAAGCGTCGCTACCTCATCACGACGCTGTCCAACGGGAACGTCTCGCTGCTGACGAACATGGCCAAGCGGGCGGGGCTGCCGTGGGACTGCGTGATCTCCGCCGAGCTCTTCCGCCACTACAAACCCGATCCCGAGGCCTATCTCGGCTGCGCCGAGCTGCTCGACGTCGCACCCGGTGAGCTGATGCTGGTCGCGGCGCACGCCAGCGATCTGCGCGGCGCCAAACGCGCTGGGCTGATGACGGCATACGTCGACCGGCCGCTGGAGTACGGCGAGGGCAGGCGACGTCCGTCGAAGATCGAGGACGGGGAATTCGACGTCCTGGCAACCGATTTCGTGGACCTGGCGGAGCGGCTCGGAGCGTGACCGACAGGAGTAGCGTGGGAGCGTGGCCGATACCTCCTCGCTGCCGCCTGCGCTGCGCCGGGCGGTCGAACTCTTCGCCGAAACGCCGGCGCGCCTCGACGTCAGCGGTGGCTACCTGGATCTGCTTGACGACGACGCCGCCCCGAGCCAGTCACCGCCCGAGAACAAGGGTCTGATCCAGGCGGTGTGGGCGTCGGGCCCCGGGTCGATGTTCTACGACTACTCGCAGGCTTTCGCCCGCAGGTTCCTGAGCATGTGGCAGTTGCCGATCGAGTGGCTCGAGATTCCGCAGGGCGGTGTCGCGCTCGACATCGGAAGCGGCCCCGGCAACGTGACCGCCTCGCTGGCCCGCGCGGCCGGACCGCAGGGGCTGGCGGTCGGCGTCGACATCTCGAAACCGATGCTGGCGCGCGCGGTCAGCGCGCAGGCCGGGCCGAACGTCGGGTTCCTGCGCGCGGACGCGCAGCGGTTGCCGTTCCGCGATGCGACCGTCGACGCGGTGACGTCGCTCGCGGTCTTGCAGCTCATCCCCGACCCCTCCTCGGCGGTGGCCGAGATGCACCGGGTGCTGCGACCAGGCGGCCGGATCGCGATCATGGTGCCCACTGTCGGCAGCGTTCCTCCGCCGCTGCGATGGGTGTCGCGGGGCGGGGCGCGCTTCTTCGCCGAAGACGAACTGGGCGACGTGTTCGAACATCGCGGATTCGAGCGGCTTCGCACCAAGACCACCGGCAACATGCAGTGGGTCCGGGCGCAGCGCCCGTAGATTCGACGCATGAGCACCGGCGGCATCGTCCTCGTCGCGTTGGCGATCGCGGTGGGCATCGTCGGCATCGTCGTACCGCTGCTGCCCGGCACGCTGCTGGTCTTCGGCGCTATCGCAGTGTGGGCGGTCGTCGAGCGCGACGTCACCGCGTGGGTGACGCTCGGCGTCGCGTCCGCGCTGCTCCTGACGGCCGCGTTCATCAAGTACACCTGGCCCGTCCGGCGGATGCGTGAGGCCGACGTGCGCACGTCGAGCCTGGTCGCCGGGGCCGTGGTCGGTGTCGTCGGTTTCTTCGTCATCCCCGTGCTCGGACTGCCGATCGGTTTCGTGCTGGGCATCTACCTCGCCGAACTGGCCAACCGGCACGAGCAGCGCGCGGCGTGGACGTCGACCAGGCACGCGCTCAAGGGCGTCGCCCTGTCGGTCGGCGTCGAGATGGCCGGCGCGTTGCTCGCCACCGTCGTTTGGGCCATCGGGGTGTACCTGACGCAGTAACTTGCAGGCATGGCCAAGCTGCGTTTCGGATACTTCATCGCTCCGTTCCACCGCGCGGGCACCAACCCGACGCTGGCGCTGCAGCGCGACCTGGAGCTCATCGAGCACCTCGACGCGCTGGGCTTCGACGAGACCTGGATCGGCGAACACCATTCGGCCGGAAGCGAGATCATCAGCTCACCCGAGGTGTTCATCGCTGCGGCCGCGCAGCGGGCCAAGCGGATCCGGTTCGGCACCGGCGTCATCTCGTTGGCGTATCACAACCCGCTGTGGACGGCCGACCGGCTGATGCTGCTCGACCACCTCACCCACGGCCGGATCATCGGCGGCGTTGGACCCGGCTCGCTGCCCACGGATTCGGCGATGATCGGGCTCACCCCCACCGACACCCGCGAACTGCTCGAGACCAACCTCGACATCATGGTCCGATTGCTCAAGGGCGAGACGGTGTCCGCCAAGACCGCCACACACGAATTGTTCGACGCGCGACTGCAACTGGCGCCCTACTCGGATGACGGCATCCCGCTCGCCGTCGCCGCGGTGTCGTCACCGACCGGTGCTCGGCTGGCGGGCAAGCACGGTATCGGCCTGCTGTCGATCGGCGCGACGCTGGTGGTCGAGGGATTCGACGCGCTCGCGCACCACTGGGGCATCGCCGAGGAACGCGCGGCCGCGTTCGGCACCACGGTCGACCGCCGCAACTGGTCGCTGGTCTGCCCTATGCACATCGCCGAGACCGAGGAGCAGGCCCGCGCCGATGTGCGCTTCGGCCTCGAGCACTGGTACCGCTACTTCCAGAAGGTTGCGGCGTTCCCGCAGATGGAGGTACCGGGGGAGAACCTCGACGAGGTCGTCGACATCATCAACGGCGCGGGCGCGGGCGTGATCGGAACACCCGAACAGGCACGCGCCCAGGTGCAGCGGCTGTGGGACCAGTCCGGCGGGTTCGGCTGCATGCTGCAGATGGGCCACGAGTGGGCCAACCCCGCGGCCACCAAACGCTCGGCGGAATTGTTCGCCGCCGAGGTCATGCCGCACTTCCAGGGTCAGGCCCAGCCGACGCTGGACGCCGCGGAGCGGGCCCGCGATGTGCGCGAAAACCTCGCGCAGACGCAGCTGTCCGCGATCGAGCACATGACGCAGAAGTATGAGGCCGAAAAAGGCGGCAGCTGAGGGATTTCAGCCCAGCAGCACCGCGCGCAGCCGGACCACCTCGTCGTCGGTCACGCCGGACGCCTCGAGGAAGCCGCGCACCGATCCGTAGTTTTCGACGATCGAGCGCCGCGCGGTATCCAGGTACTCCTCGCGCACCCCCAGCACTTCGGAGGTGAGCTGCGCCTCGGCGAACGTGACGATCTCGTCGGTGCTCTCCTCCGCCCGGTCGCGGATCGATTCGAGAATGCTTTCGCGCAGCCGCGGCACGGCCTCATTGCTGCGCAGGAAGTCGGCGACGACGGCGTCGCGATCCACGCCGACGGCGTCGAGCACCGACGCCACCGTGAAACCCGTGCGGTCCTTACCCGCGAAGCAGTGCGCGATGACCGGGCGCTGTTCGGCGAGCATCGAGACGACCTGGCGCACGGCAAGATGCGCACCGGGCAACGTCGGGAACTTCTGATACTCCTCGATCATGAACCGGCGCGCGGCCACCGTCACGTCCTCGTCGTCCGGCTTCTCGGTCATCATCCGCTGGAAGCTCTGCTCGTGCGGGGCCTCCGCGCCCGGCTTGGCCAACTCGTGGAACGGCAGCCGGTGAATCGCCACACCGTCGGGTACGCGGCCCGGCCCGCGCCGCTCGACCTCGCGCTCCGAGCGCAGGTCGGCGACATCGGTGATGTTCAACCGGCGCAACAGCTCCCGGCCCGCATCGTCCAGACCGCTCAGCTCGCTGGATCGGAAGAACCGGCCCGGCCGGATGCCCGTTTCCTCGGCGATGTCGCGGAAGTTCCACGCCCCTGACAGGGCGTCAGGGTTGCCCGCCACCTATCCGGCCCCTCCGGTCACCGCGGCAGCGAAAGCGCTCTTCTCCCTGCCCAGTTCGGCGCGCGCGATGGTCCGCATGTGCACCTCGTCGGGGCCGTCGAACAGCCGCATGGCGCGGTGCCAGGCGTACAGGCGCGCCAGGGGCACGTCGTCGGAAACGCCCATGCCGCCGTGCACCTGGATGGCGCGGTCGATGACATCGCAGGCGACCTGCGGGGCGACCGCCTTGATCTGGGCCACCTGCACCTGGGCGTCCTTGCTCTTGTTGCCCTGCTGGTCGATGGTCCACGCCGCCTTGTGGCACAGCAGCCGGGCCTGGTCGATCTCGTTGCGCGACTTCGCGATCGACTCGCGCACCACACCCTGCTCGGCCAACGGCTTGCCGAACGCCACGCGCTTCTGCACACGGTCGATCATCAACGCCAGCGCGCGCTCGGCCGCGCCCAGCGCCCGCATGCAGTGGTGGATACGGCCCGGACCCAGTCGCGCCTGGGCGATCGCGAAGCCGCTGCCCTCCTCGTGGAGCAGGTTCTCGACGGGCACCCGCACGTTGTCGAACACGATCTCGCAGTGACCGTGCTGGTCCTGCCAACCGAACACCGGAAGCGACCGCCGGATGTCGACACCGGGGGTGTCGACCGGCACGAGGATCATCGACTGCTGCTGGTGGCTGGCGGCATCCGGATTGGTTCGGCCCATCACGATCAGGATCTTGCAGCGCGGATCGGCCGCTCCGGTGATCCACCACTTGCGACCGTTGATGACGTAGTCGTTGCCGTCGCGCAGCATGGTCGTCTCGATGTTGCGGGCATCGCTGGAGGCGACCGCGGGTTCGGTCATCGCGAACGCGCTGCGGATCTCGCCGGCCAGCAGCGGCTCAAGCCATTGCTTGCGCTGCTGCTCATCGGCGAACAGGTGCAGCGTCTCCATGTTGCCGGTGTCGGGGGCCGCGCAGTTGGTGACCTCGGGTGCGATCTCCATGCTCCAGCCGGTCAGCTCGGCGAGCTGCGCGTACTCGAGGTTGGTCAGACCGGACTCCGCGGGCAGGAACAGGTTCCACAGGCCGCGGTCCTTGGCGAGCTTCTTGAGGTCCTCGACGATCGGCGGGACGGTGTGGTCCTTGGGGCCGGCCTCTTCGCGGTAGCGGTCGTATTCGGCTTCGGCGGGGAAGACGAACTCCGTCATGAACTCGGACAGCCGCTGGTGATAGTCCGCAGCCTTGGCTGACATCGCGAAATCCATGCCCGCCACGATATGTCACATCCTCAGCCGGGGTTCTGCTGCGTCGGGCTTTGCGGGGACTCCCACTTGGACTCCAGGCTGCGGGTCACCCGGGTGCCCGCGGCGTACTCGACCTGGAACGTCGCACCGTCGTCGACCTCGTAGGTGATCAGGGCGGTGCCGTCGTTGACGTCCTTGTGCACCACCTTGCAGGGGACGGGTTCGGCGCCGCGGTCGACGAGGACGATGTCGCCGGGTGCGACGTCCTCGATGCGGTCGTTCTCAGAGATGTTCGACATCCGTCGACCGTAGCAACGCCGGCTGCAGGCTATGGTGTCGTGCGTTCGCCGATGCGTCCACTGTCGGGCACGTCCCCGAAATCTGCTGACTGCGAATCGATTTGACTGGCCCCGGTGTGGCCACAATCACGGCCGTTTTGCTTGCCTTATTCGTGCGAGGGACAGAGTATTGAGTACGTAATCTGGACTGAATCCAAACTAAGCGAAACAAGGATGGTGCTCGCGATGGCATTGTTGACAATCGGTGACCAGTTCCCCAGCTACGACATGGCGGCGGTGGTCGGCGGTGACCTCTCCGAGGTCGATGCCAAGCAGCCCGACGACTACTTCATCCGTGTGACCAGCGAGGATCACCCCGGCAAGTGGCGCATCGTCTTCTTCTGGCCGAAGGACTTCACCTTCGTGTGCCCGACCGAAATCGCCACCTTCGGCAAGCTCAACGAGGACTTCGAGGACCGCGACGCGAAGGTCATCGGGGTGTCGGTGGACAACGAGTTCGTCCACTTCCAGTGGCGCGCCCAGCACGAGGACCTCAAGACGCTGCCGTTCCCGATGGCCTCTGACCTCAAGCGCGAGCTGTCGCTGGCCACCGGCGTGCTCAACGCCGAAGGAGTCGCCGACCGCGCGACGTTCATCGTCGACCCGAACAACGAGATCCAGTTCGTGTCGGTGACCGCCGGCTCCGTGGGCCGCAACGTCGACAAGGTGCTGCGGGTGCTCGACGCGCTGCAGTCCGACGAGCTGTGCGCCTGCAACTGGAAGAAGGGCGATCCGACGATCAAGCCGGCCGAGCTGCTGGCAGAGGCGGTGTGACCATGAGCATCGACAACATCAAGGAAAAGCTTCCGGGTTATGCCAAGGATCTGAAGCTCAACTTCGGCAGCATCGTCAAGACCACCGAGCTGTCCGAACAGCAGTTGTGGGGTGCCCTGGTGGCGACGGCCGCGGCGACCAAGTCCGACCGCCTGCTGCGCGAAATCGCCGAGGACGCACTGGACATCCTCAGCCAGGAGGCCTACGACGCCGCCCTCGGCGCGGCCGCCATCATGGGGATGAACAACGTGTTCTACCGCACGAAGGGCCAGCTCGACGGCGCCTACGACGATCTGCGTGCCGGCCTGCGGATGAACATCATCGGCAATCCCGGTGTGGCCAAGGAGGATTTCGAGCTGTGGTCGCTGGCGGTGTCGGCGATCAACGGATGCGGCCACTGCCTCGCGGCGCACGAGAAGACGCTGCGTGACGCGCAGGTGTCGCGGACGGTGATCTTCGAAGCGATCCGGCTTGCCTCGATCGTCTCGGGTGTGGCCCAGGCGCTGCAGACCGCCGACGTGCTGACGACCGTTTGACCGAACACGAAGAAGCGGGGGCACCGAATCGGTGCCCCCGCTCTCGTATCCGCGTCAGCGATGCCAGGTCGGCTGCTCGAACTCGATGTGATCGATGCGGTGACCGTGGGTCCCGGACTGGACTCCCGGCGCATGGATCTCGGGCGTCGCGACGATGCCCGGCCGCGGCGTCGGATCCTGCGTGTAGGTCCCGGCGCTGGCCGCACCGGCGAAACCGAGTGCCCCGGCGAGGATTCCGGCCGAGAGGACCGGCAGCGCGAAGAAGCGGGCGAAGCGGCGAGTGGTGTTGGTGTTCATCTGAATCTCCTTTGATGCTTCCCTTTTTGGTTTGACCGACCGGGCTGTTCCGGCGATGACTCAAGAGTGCTGCACCGCGACCTCGCTGTATGTCCGGCGAACGGCGGTCGAACCGGATGAATCTCGTGTCCTCCAAATGGGGGAAGCGAACGCGCCGCTGTGCCAAGCTGATCGCGTGGTGAGCAGCACAACCGGTGACAGGGTCCGCGTGGTGGTGGGCGACGATCACCCGATGTTTCGCGACGGCGTCGTCCGAGCCCTGGTCTCCAGCGGGCAGATCGACGTGGTCGCGGAGGCCGATGACGGGGTGACGGCGCTCGCCGCGATCCGTGAGCACAACCCGCAAGTGGCGCTGCTGGACTACCGGATGCCGGGGATGGACGGCTCGGAGGTGGCCGCCGCGGTGGTCCGCGACGAACTGCCCACCCGCGTGCTGTTGATCTCCGCACACGACGAATCCGCGATCGTCTATCAGGCGTTGCAGAACGGCGCCTCGGGCTTCCTGCCCAAGGAGTCCACCCGCTCCGAGCTCGTCAACGCCGTGCTCGACTGCGCCAAGGGCCGAGACATCGTCGCCCCGAGCCTGGCCGCCGGCCTCGCCGGTGAGATCCGCAAGCGCGCCGAGCCCGACGGTCCGACGCTCAGCCCACGCGAGCGCGAGGTGCTCAAGCTCATCGCGTCCGGCAGCAGCATCCCCGCGATGGCCAAACAACTCTTCCTCGCGCCCTCGACGGTGAAGACCCACGTGCAGCGGCTATACGAGAAGCTCGGGGTCAACGACCGCGGCGCCGCCGTCGCCGAGGCGATGCGCCGCAAGCTGTTGGACTGACGTCGCCGTGCTGGGTCGGATCGCGAACTTCTTCGCCACGGAACCCGTGCGCGTCTCCGCCGTGATGCGGCTGCCGTTGCTCGCACTGGTCGCGGTGCTGGTGCTGATCTGGGAGGTCGATCACTGGCTGCCACAGCTCTACGCAGTGGTGCTGGGAACGTGGGCGGTGGCGGCCGTGGTCTGGCTCGTCGCGGTGTTGCGTGGCCCGGTGCCCCGGTGGGGAGATTGGGCGTCCACCGGTGTCGACGTCCTGATGATCCTGGTGCTGTGTCTGGTGTCGGGAGGCGCCACGGCGGCGCTGCTCCCGGTCTTCTTCCTGCTGCCGATCGCGGTGGCGTTCCAGGACCGGCCGATGCTGACAGCGCTGCTCGGAGTCGGCACGGCGTGCGCCTATCTCGGGGCGTGGATCGTGTACTCGAAGCGGGACGACTCGGTCGGGTTGCCGGACGTCGTCTACACGCACTTCGGCTTTCTGCTGTGGGGCGCGGTGGCGATGACCGCACTGTGCGTCGTGCTGGTCCGCCGACAGGCACGCGTCGCGAGACTCCAGGCGGTGCGGCGCCAACTGGTGTCCGAGGCGATGCAGGCCGACGAGCGGCACAACCGCGAGGTCGCCGAGCACCTGCACGACGGACCGCTGCAGACGCTGCTCGCGGCGCGCCTCGACCTCGACGAGTTGCAGGAGAACAACGACGATCCGGCGCTGGAGGCGGTGCGCGAAGCGCTGCAGCAGACCGCCGCCGCGCTGCGCTCGACGGTGACCGAACTGCACCCGCAGGTGCTCGCACAACTGGGCCTCACACCGGCGGTGCGAGAGCTGGTGCGGCAGTTCGAATCCCGCGGCGGCTACGAGGTACACGCGGACCTCGACGAGGTCGGAAAGCCCGAATCACAGCAGCTGCTCTATCGCGCGGCTCGGGAACTGCTCGCCAACATCTACAAGCACGCCGGCGCGACGACCGTGCGGGTGGCGCTGACGCGGCAGGGGGATCGGGTCGTGCTGACGGTCTCCGACGACGGCAAGGGGTTCGACCCGGCAATCATCGAAAAGTATGTCGCCGACGGCCATATCGGACTGGGTTCGCTGCTGGCCCGATTCGACGCCATGGGCGGTTCGATGAAGGTGAACTCCGCCGACGGCGACGGCACGCAGGTCACGGTCACCTCGCCGCCGGAGCCGCCCCCGTCAACCGCCGAGCAGACGCAAAGCTGACCATTCCGCCGCGAAAATGGGCAGTTTGCCGTCTGCTCGCGGTCAGGAAGTGAGGCCGCGGGCGATGACGAGACGTTGAATCTGGTTGGTGCCCTCGAAGATCTGGGTGATCTTCGCTTCACGCATGTATCGCTCGACGCGGTAGTCGCGGGTGTAGCCGGCGCCGCCGAACACCTGCACCGCGTCGGTCGTCACCTTCATCGCGGCGTCGGTTGCGACCAGCTTGGCCACGCTGGCCTGCTGTGAGTACGGCCGGTCCTGATCACGCCGTCGGGCCGCGTCCAGGTACGTCGCCCTGGCCGTCGCCACGGCGGCCGCCATGTCGGCGAGCAAGAACCCGAGGCCCTGATGGTCGATGATCTTGCGCCCGAACGTGGTTCGTTCGTTCGCATAGGCGACGGCCTCGTCGAGCGCGGCCTGCGCCAACCCGGTGGCCACCGCGGCGATGCCCAACCGCCCGGAATCCAGTGCGGAGAAAGCGATCTGCAGGCCCTGACCCTCGCCGCCGATCAGCCGATCCGCCTCGATGTCGGCGTCTTCGTAGAACGCCGACGTCGTCGGAATCGCGTGCAGGCCCATCTTCTCCTCGGGCTTGCCGAAGGTCAGCCCCGGAAGGTCGCCGGGCACCAAGAAACACGAAATGCCCCGCGAGCCTTCGCCCGTCCGCGCGAACAATGTGTAGAAGTCGGCGCGCCCACCGTGGGTGATCCAAGACTTGGAGCCGTTGAGCCGGTATCCGCCATCGGTTTTGGTGGCCGCGCAGCGCAGCGCGGCCGCGTCGGAACCGGCCTGGGGTTCGGACAGGCTGTACGCGCCGATCTGCTCACCGGACAACATCCCGGGCAGCCAACGCCGCTTCTGCTCGTCGGTGCCGAAGGTCAGCAGGGGATGTGACGACAGGCTGTGCACGCTGACGGCCACCGCGACGGCCGCCCAGCGCGCCGCCAGTTCCTCGAGCACCTGCAGATAGACCTCATACGGCTGTCCACCGCCGCCCCATTCCTCGGGCTGGGGCAGGCTCAGCAGCCCGGCCGCGCCCAGCTGCGCCATCACGCCTTCTGGATAGCGCTCCGCCTTCTCGTGATCGTCGACGATCGGGTCGAGCACCTTGTCGGCGATCTCGCGGGTCAGCGCGATCAGGTCCTCGGCGTCCGGGGTGGGCAGCAGCCGGTCGACAGCCATCCGATGGCCTCCTGGTTGTGCGGGTCGAGACAACCATAGGCGGGCGCTGGCGCCGTCAGTCGCTGCGTCTCCACCAGGCGGTGAAGTACAGCACCATGGCCCCCGTCATCGCCAGCAGCACCCACAGGACGAGCACCTGGTCGATCCACGCGCCGGGCGGCGGAGCGCCGGGCATGAAGTTGCGGATCGGGATGATCGCGAACAACGACGCGGCATACCAGGTACCGAACGGCGGCAGGAAGTTGCGTCGTCCGCGCAGCATCTCGATGGACACGAAGAGCGCCAGCGCGGGCAGCGTGATCAACACCAGGCACAGGCCCACGTCGAACGCGAGCGGGCCCTTGGCTCGCCTCAACGTCACCGTCTCGTAGTCACCGTCCTTGGCCGACTGGGTGGCCGGGCCGCTGCGCGTGCTCGAGACGTCCCAGCCGTCCAGTCCGCCGGTCACCACCACCCGTGCGGGCTCGAACGTGCGGGCGTCACCGCTGCCGACGAGGATGTCGGCCCCCAGCGCGCCCAGCCTGTACGAGTCGAACGGCCACTTGTCGGCGTCGCCGCTGGCGGTGAGCGTGGTGCTGATCTCGGCGGGCAGCTGGCCCTTCGGTGTCTGCAGATCGTCGACGTCGATGTTGACCTCGTCGATGAACAGGCGCACCGCGATATCGGTGTTGACCACGTTGAGGTCGTCGTTCATGTGATCGTCGGACGGGAAGACGACGACTTTGACGTCGATCTGGTTGGCGACCGTGTGCAGCTCCGACAAGGTCACGCGCACGATGTTGTCGTCGTCGGTGCCGAGGTCGGGCGAACCGAGCGTCGAGGCCTGCCCGGAGAGGTAGTGATAGCCGACCAGCGAGGCGGCGTAGATCACCAGGATGATCAGGACGGTGGCTATGTCGTTCAACCGTGAGCGTCTGCGGCTGCGCAACCTCGACGGTTCTTCTTCCCCCACCACGCGGATGCTAGTTGCAGCGGCGCTGGATTCCGGCGCGCCGTGCCGGTGGAAATCCGCGACGACCCGTATCGATTTAGCTGTGACCAGCGGTAGCGGTTAAGGTGTTCCGTCATGACGGAGCACACGCATGCTGATGTCGCCGCCGCGGCGGCTCCGACGGTCGGGGTGGTCCGCGAATCCGGGGCGGACGAGCGCCGCGTCGCGCTGGTGCCGAAGGCCGTCGCGTCGCTGGTGAACAGCGGCGTCGCCGTCGTCGTGGAATCCGGGGCGGGCGAGCGGGCGCTGCTGCCCGACGATCTCTACACCGCTGCAGGCGCGACGATCGGCGACGCCTGGAGCGCCGACGTCGTGGTCAAGGTGGCGCCGCCGAGCGCCGACGAGGTGTCCAGGCTCAAGAGCGGGCAGACGCTGATCGGCTTCCTCGCACCGCGCAACGCGGACAACCAGATCGCGGCGCTGAAGGCTGCGGGCGTGCAGGCGTTCGCCGTGGAGGCGATCCCGCGCATCTCGCGCGCCCAGGTGATGGACGCGCTGTCGTCTCAGGCCAACGTCGCGGGCTACAAGGCCGTACTGCTGGCGGCTTCGGAGTCGACGCGGTTCTTCCCGATGCTCACCACCGCGGCCGGTACCGTGAAGCCGGCATCGGTGCTGGTGCTCGGCGTGGGTGTGGCCGGACTGCAGGCGCTCGCCACCGCCAAGCGGTTGGGCGCGCGCACCACCGGGTACGACGTGCGTCCCGAGGTGGCCGATCAGGTCCGCTCGGTCGGTGCGCAGTGGCTCGAACTGGGAATCGAGGCCGCGGGTGAGGGCGGCTACGCCCGGGAGCTCTCCGAGGAGGAGCGCGCACAGCAGCAGAAGGAGCTGGAACGCGCGATCACCGGGTTCGACGTCGTGATCACCACCGCCCTGGTCCCGGGACGCCCAGCGCCCCGGCTGGTGACGGCGGTCGCCGTCGAGGGGATGAAGCCGGGCAGCGTCGTCGTCGACCTCGCGGGTGAGACGGGCGGTAACTGCGAGCTGACCGAACCGGGGCAGACCGTCGTCAAGCACGGCGTCACCATCGCCTCGCCGCTGAACCTGCCCGCGACCATGCCCGAGCACGCCAGCGAGCTGTACTCGAAGAACCTGACCTCGCTGCTGGACCTGCTGATCACCGACGGTGCGCTGGCACCAGACTTCGACGACGAGGTCGTGGCGGCCTCCTGCGTCACCCGGGAGGGATGATGTACGACAATCTGTTGGCCAATCTCGCGATCCTGGTGCTCGCCGGGTTCGTCGGGTTCGCCGTCATCTCCAAGGTGCCCAACACCTTGCACACACCGCTGATGTCGGGCACCAACGCCATCCACGGCATCGTGGTGCTCGGTGCGCTGATCGTGCTGGGGGACCTGCCCGCCGACGCCCACTGGGGTGTGCGTGCGATCGCGTTCGTGGCCCTGATCTTCGGCACGCTCAACGTGATCGGCGGCTTCCTGGTCACCGACCGGATGCTGGGCATGTTCAAGTCCCGCAAGCCGGAACCGAAATCTATCGAGACGACGGAAGCGGCGGCCGACAAGTGAACTACCTCGTCACCGTCCTCTACATCGTCGCGTTCGCGCTGTTCATCCTCGGCCTCTCGGGGCTGACCGGGCCCAAGACCGCGGTGCGGGGCAACTGGATCGCCGCCACCGGTATGGCCATCGCCGTGATCGCCACCCTGATCAAGGTGCGTGACACCGCGCCGATCAACTGGATCCTGATCGTCGCCGGGTTGGCGCTGGGTGTGATTCTCGGTGTGCCGCCGGCCAAAAAGACCAAGATGACCGCGATGCCCCAGCTGGTGGCGCTGTTCAATGGCGTCGGCGGCGGCACCGTGGCGCTGATCGCGTGGGCGGAGTTCATCGAGACCGACGGCTTCGGACACTTCACCCCGGACCAGCACCCGACGGTGGCGCTGGTAGCCGGTTCGCTGTTCGCCGCGATCATCGGCTCGGTGTCGTTCTGGGGTTCTCTGGTGGCGTTCCTGAAACTTCAGGAATCGATACCCAAGAACGTCGAGAAGCGACTTGTCGCCTCGGCCAAGCTCTTTCAGGCCGCCAACGTGGTGCTGCTGCTCGGCGCGACCGCAGCGGCGATCTACATCGGGCTGAACGCCGGTACGGGCAGCCCGGACTGGACGATCGCGGTGGTGCTCGTGCTGGCCGGCCTGATGGGCCTGTTCGTGGTGTTCCCGATCGGCGGCGCCGACATGCCGGTCGTCATCTCGCTGCTCAACGCGCTGACCGGATTATCCGCGGCCGCAGCGGGTCTGGCGCTGAACAACACCGCGATGATCGTCGCGGGCATGATCGTCGGCGCATCGGGCTCGATCCTGACCAACCTGATGGCGGTGGCGATGAACCGGTCGATCCCGGCGATCGTGTTCGGCTCCTTCGGCGGTGGCGCCGCCGCGGCGGTCGGGCCCGGTGGGGACCAGGGCACCGTCAAGGCCACCTCGGCCGCGGACGCCGCGATCCAGATGGCCTATGCCAACCAGGTGATCGTCGTCCCGGGCTACGGACTGGCCGTCGCGCAGGCCCAGCACACCGTCAAGGAGATGGCCGATCTGCTGGAAAGCAAAGGCGTCGAGGTCAAGTACGCGATCCATCCCGTCGCCGGCCGCATGCCGGGGCACATGAACGTGCTGCTGGCCGAGGCCGACGTCGAGTACGACGCGATGAAGGAAATGGACGACATCAACGGCGAATTCGGCCGTACGGACGTCACGCTGGTCATCGGTGCCAACGACGTCACCAACCCGGCCGCGCGCAACGACCCGTCCAGCCCGATCCACGGCATGCCGATCCTCAACGTCGACGAGTCGCGGTCGGTGATCGTGCTCAAGCGTTCGATGAACGCCGGCTACGCCGGCATCGAGAACCCGCTGTTCTTCCTCGACCAGACTTCGATGCTGTTCGGCGACGCCAAGAAGTCGGTCACCTCCGTGATCGAGGAACTCAAGGCGCTCTAGCGATTACCTGCTAGCCGGTAGTGGGTTCTGCTGTCAGCGCCATTGGCGCGTGGTCGCGCCCGCGGTGAGATCGAAGCAACAGATTTCACCAAGGAGGCGGCATGTCCGGTCAGAACACTTCGAAGGCCGGCGTGCTGGCCACCGTGGCCGTCGCGATCGGGATGGTCGACCAGGCCGCCCAGGTCGCGGCCGCCCGGGTGACCGCCGCGCCGGTCCCGCCCGCCGCACAGCTCGCGTCGAACGTAAGCTCGGGCGGGTGACGGAGCGACGCTCGCCGTTCGAGGGGCTGCCGCGCGCCGCCTGAGCCGCTCGCGGAATTTCGCTCGCGCTGATCGCAGATATTCACCCCTTGCGCCAGCACCCGGTACGAATACCCGGGTGAGCGCGACACTGCCTGCCGACTGCTGCTGTCGCTGAACCCTTCTCGCCTCACTTCAGCCACAGAAAGCCGCAGACCGTGTCCGTATTCGTTGACATCGTGCCCGACGAGCCGATCGTCGAGACGCCCACTGGGAGGTGGCGCGGCCGTCTGACCCGTGCGGTGTTGCCGGTCTTGTCGGTGCTGGTGTTCTTCGCCGTCTGGCAGCTCGCCGCCGCGAGCGGGGTCTGGAACCAGACGTTCGTGCCCTATCCGAGCACGGTGTGGCGGGCGTTCGTCGACATCTCCACCACCCACGACGGGGTCCGCGGGTATGCGGGGTATCTGTTGTGGGAGCACCTCTACATGACGTTGCGCCGGGTGCTGGCCGGCGTCGCGATCGGGGTGGCCCTCGGCGTGCTGCTTGGCCTGGTGATGGGTTCAATCGGCTGGGTGCGCAGCGTCCTCGAACCGTGGCTGACATTCCTGCGCGCGCTGCCGCCGCTGGCGTACTTCTTCCTGCTGGTGATCTGGCTCGGCATCGACGAGGCCCCGAAGATCACCCTGCTGGCGCTGGCGGCCCTGCCGCCCGCCGCCGTCGCCACCACCGCTGCCGTGCTCGCCGCGCCGGTCGGATTACAGGAAGCCGCACGGGCATTGGGCGCGTCGCGGCGCGAGGTGATCCGCGACGTCGTCGTCCCGTCCGCACTGCCCGAAACGTTCACCGGCATCCGGCTCGCGGTGGGCATGGCCTACTCGTCGGTGGTCGCCGCCGAACTGTTCAACGGCATTCCGGGCATCGGCGGTCTGGTCAAGGACGCGAGCAACTACAACAACACCCCCGTCGTGCTGGTCGGCATCTTCGCCATCGGCATCTCCGGCCTGCTGATCGACGGTCTGCTTCGGGCGGCCGAACGGCGCGCCGTCCCGTGGAGAGGAAAGATATGAGAACCAAAGCTCTTCTGATAGCGCTTCTTTCGGCCGTCCTGGCCCTTGCCGGCTGCTCGGTGGACAAGTCCGACCAGGTGGCCGGCAAACCGACGATCCGGATCGGCTACCAGACCTTCCCGAGCGGCGACCTGATCGTCAAGAACAACCGCTGGCTCGAAGAGGCGCTGCCCGATTACAACATCAAGTGGACCAAGTTCGACTCCGGTGCCGACGTCAACACCGCGTTCATCGCGAAGGAACTCGACTTCGGCGCGCTGGGCTCGAGCCCCGTCGCGCGCGGCCTGTCCGCTCCGCTGAACATCCCCTACAAGGTCGCGTTCGTGCTCGACGTCGCGGGCGACAACGAGGCGCTGGTGGCCCGCAACGGCAGCGGTGTGAACACCATCGCCGACCTGCGCGGTAAGCGGGTGGGCACGCCGTTCGCCTCCACCGCGCACTACAGCCTGCTCGCCGCGTTGGCCCAGAACGGGCTGTCCGCCAACGACGTTGCGCTCGTCGACCTGCAACCGCAGGCCATTCTTGCGGCCTTCGACCGCGGCGACATCGACGCCGGGTACTCCTGGTTGCCGACGTTGGATCAGCTGCGCAAGAACGGCAAGGACCTCATCACCAGCCGGCAACTGGCCGAGGCGGGCAAGCCCACCCTCGACCTCGCCGTGGTGGCCGACGAATTCGCCGACGCACATCCCGACGTCGTCGACACCTGGCGCCAGCAGCAGGCCCGCGCGCTCGACGTCCTCCACAACGATCCCGACGCCGCGGCCAAGGCCATCGCTGCCGAAATCGGGCTCACTCCATCGGAAGTCGCCGGACAGCTCAAGCAGACGGTGTACCTGACCCCGCGGGAAGTCGCGTCCGCCGAATGGCTCGGCTCCGACGGCGAACCCGGCAACCTGGCCGTCAACCTGCAGAGCGCCTCGCAGTTCCTCGCCGACCAGAAGCAGATTCCCGAAGCCGCACCGCTGTCGACGTTCCAGGCCGCGCTCTACACCAAGGGTCTGCCGGGTGTCCTCACTTCGTGACGTCGAAACCGTTGCACAGCAACGGAACACCGACGGTATCCGGATCAGCGGCGTCTCACACCGGTACGGCCGCGGAGGCGACGCCGTGACCGCACTCGGCCCCGTCGACCTCACCGTGGAACCCGGGGCATTCCTGGTCCTGGTCGGGGCGTCGGGCTGCGGAAAGAGCACGCTGCTGCGGCTGCTGGCCGGGTTCGAGGCGCCGAGCGAGGGCTCGGTCCGGGTGGCGGGCGCCCCGCCTACGCCGGGCGTCACCGCGGGCGTCGTCTTCCAGCAGCCGCGGCTGTTCCCGTGGCGCACGGTCGGGGGAAACGTCGACCTGGCGCTGCGATACGCGGGAGTGCCGCGCGAGCGTCGCACCGATCGGCGCGACGAACTGCTGCGCCGGGTCGGGCTCGAAGGTACGGCGGGCCGCAAGATCTGGGAGATCAGCGGCGGGCAGCAGCAGCGGGTCGCGATCGCCAGGGCGCTGGCGGCCGAGACCCCGCTGTTCCTGCTCGACGAACCGTTCGCCGCGCTCGACGCCCTGACACGTGAGCTGCTGCAGGAGGACGTCCGCGCGGTCAGTGCCGAGACCGGGCGCACGACGGTGTTCGTCACGCACAGCGCCGACGAGGCCGCGTTCCTCGGCTCACGCATCGTGGTGCTCACCCGGCGGCCCGGCCAGGTGGCCTTGGACATTCCCGTCGACCTCCCCCGCACCGGCATCGACCCCGACGAGTTGCGGCGCTCGCCGGAGTACGCGGAACTGCGCGCGGAGGTGGGGGCAGCGGTGAAGGCGGCCGCGGCCTGACCTTGGGCGGTTCAGCCGACGGCGGTCGGGTAATCCGACGTCATGGACATGCACGCCCTTCTTCAGATCCCCGAATCGGCCGGCTCTCTCGACGCGGTCGCGGACCGGACGGCCGACGCGGTCGATCGGGTCCTCGGCGACGGCGCGTTGGCGCAGGGACTGCGCGGCTCCTGGCTCGGCCACCCGACGCATCCGTTGATGATCACGCTTCCGATAGGCGCATGGATGTCGTCGATGGTGCTGGACCTGATCTTCAAGGACCGCGACGCCGCGCGCCAGCTCATCGCGATCGGGTTGGCCGCGACGCCACCCGCGGTACTCGCGGGGCTTGCGGAGTTCCCGACGCTGGGAACGCGGCAGCGGCGGGTCGGGCTCGTGCACGCGGCAGGCAACACCGTCGCGGCGCTGGCGTTCTGGATGGCCTATCGGAAGTACAAGAGGGGGAAGCTGGGCGCGGCGCGCACGTTCAGCGTGCTCGGGTTGACCGCGGTTTCAGTGGGCGGTGCGCTCGGCGGGCACCTGTCCTATGCCCAAGGCGCAGGGGTACACCGCTGGCAGTTGACGGGTTAGACCGGCGGATAGGCGGGCGGCGGGTAGACCCCACGCAGAATCCAGGCGAACCAGTTCACGCCGTATTCCAGCTCGTCGCTCGCGTCATAGTCCGGATTCGGATCCATGGGGTCACCTCTCGAGTGCGGCCGGTAATGACCGAAGTCTAGACCCGCCCTGCGGAGTGCGACACCCCCAACACCTACACTTCCAACCAGTTGATTGACCGCCGGACGCGCTTCCGGCCTGCATATAGTGAGTCGCCATGCCCTCTTCGGACGCCGCCACCCAGAACGGGAGGACCCGTCGCGACGAGTTGTTGGCCGTAGCCACCAAGCTCTTCGCCGCGCGCGGCTACCACGGCACCCGGATGGACGATGTCGCCGACGCGGTCGGCCTGAACAAGGCGACCGTCTACCACTACTACTCCAGCAAGTCGCTGATCCTCTACGACATCTACAAGGGCGCGGCGGACTTCACGGTCGACGCGCTGCACGACGACCCCACGGCGTCGGCCCGCGAGACGATCTACCACTTCACCAGGCGCCTGCTCGTCGGCATCGCCAGCGACATCGAACGTGCGGCCGTGTACTTCCAGGAGGGCCCTTACATCGGCGAGTGGTTCACCGAGGAGCAGGTGGCCTACATCCGCGAGAAGGAGACGCAGGTCTACGAGCACGTGCGCGACGTCATCGACCGTGGCATCGCCAGCGGCGAGTTCTACGACTGCGACTCACACGTGCTGGCGCTGGGCTACATCGGCATGACGCTGGGCGCGTACCGCTGGCTGCGGCCCCACGGCAGGCGCACCGCCCAGGAGATCGCCGTCGAGTTCAGCACGGCGTTACTGCGCGGCCTGATCCGCGACGAGTCCGTGCGGGCGGAGTCCCCGCTGGGCATCGAGGTCGACGCGCTACCCGGCGAACCGGACACCGCGACCGCACCGTGAAGTCGCTGCTGCTGTCGCGTCGCGACCTCGACTTCCTGCTCTATGAGTGGCTGCGCGTCGAGCAGCTGACCGAACGCGAACGGTTCGCCGAGCATTCGCGCGAGACCTTCGACGCGGTGCTGGAACTCTGCGAGCAGCTGGCGACGCGGTACTTCGCGCCGCACAACAAGACCAGCGACGCCAACGAACCGACCTTCGATGGCGAGAAGGTCACCGTCATCCCCGAGGTCAAGGAGGCGTGGGATGCGTTCGCCGCCGCCGACCTGATCGCGATGTCGATGGAGCACCGTCTCGGCGGCGCGCAGCTGCCCGCGGCGGTGGCGCAGGCCGCATTCGCCTGGTTCTCGGCGGCCAACCTCAGCACGACCGGCTACCTCATGCTGACCATGGCCAACGCCAACCTGCTGGCCCGCTTCGGCACCGACCAGCAGATCGAGGGGTTCGTCAAACCGATGCTGGCGGGGCGGTTCTCGGGCACCATGGCGCTGTCGGAGACACAGGCGGGTTCGTCGCTGGCCGACATCACCACCCGCGCCGAACCCCGAGAAGACGGCACCTACCGGCTGTTCGGGTCGAAGATGTGGATCTCCGGCGCCGAACACGAACTGACCGACAACATCGTCAACCTGGTGCTCGCCAAGATTCCCGGTGGGCCACCGGGAACCAAGGGCATCTCGTTGTTCATCGTGCCCAAATACCTGCCCGGTGGCGACGGCGCGGTCGGCGAGCGAAACGACATCGTGCTGGCGGGGCTGAACCACAAGATGGGCCAGCGGGGCATCACGAACACGGTGCTCAACCTCGGCGAGGGCACGTACACGCCGGGCGGAAAGCCCGGAGCGGTCGGCTATCTCGTCGGCGAACCACACCGCGGCATCGCCTACATGTTCACCATGATGAACGAGGCCCGACTCGGCGTCGGGATGGGCGCGGTGGCGCTCGGCTACACCGGCTATCTCAAATCAGTGCAGTACGCCCGCGAGCGCCCGCAGGGCCGCCCGGTCAGCGCCAAGGATCCGTCGACGCCGCAGGTACCGATCATCGAGCACGCCGACGTCAAGCGGATGTTGTTGGCGCAGAAAGCGTATGCCGAGGGCGGGCTGGCGTTGCTGCTGTACTGCGCGAAGCTGGTCGACCTGCAGCACAGCGCGGTGTCGGACGAGGAGCGCGACGCAACCACCCTGCTGCTCGAGATGCTGACGCCCGTCGGCAAGAGTTGGCCGTCGCAGTGGTGTCTGGAGGCCAACAGCTTGGCGATCCAGGTGCACGGCGGATACGGCTACACCCGCGAGTATGACGTCGAACAGCACTACCGCGACAACCGGCTCAACCCGATCCACGAAGGCACGCACGGAATCCAGAGCCTGGACCTGTTGGGCCGCAAGGTCCCTGCGCGCGGCGGTGCGGGCCTGGCGGCGTTGGAAACCGCGATCGGGAAGACGGTCGTCGAGGCAGCCGCACTCGGGGGTCGGCCCGCCGAACACGCGAGCCTTCTGGACGCGGCGTGGCAACGCCTGACCGCCGTCACCGCCGACATGTTCGGCTCCGGTGACGTCGACGCGGCCATGGCCAACAGCGTGATCTACCTCGAGGCGTTCGGCCACATCGTCGTCGCCTGGATATGGCTACAGCAGGAGATCGCCGCGCACGGCCATACCGGCGATTTCTACGACGGCAAGCGCCAGGCCTCCCGCTACTTCTTCCGATACGAATTGCCCAGGACCGCACCGCAACTCGACCTGCTGGCCAGCCTGGATCGCACGACACTGGAGATGCGAGACGGCTGGTTCTGACGCCTAGTCGAACCGGATGACCTGCCGCACCGCCCGGCCGTCGGCCAACTCGTCCATACCGGAGTTGATCTCGTCGAGCGAGATCGTCGACGACACCAGCGATTCGACAGGCAACCGCCCCGCGCGCCACAGCTCGACGAACTGCGGAATCTCGCGCGACGGCACCGCCGAACCGAGATAGCTGCCGATCAGCGAACGACCCTCGGCGACAAAACCCAACGGAGACAGTGTCACTCGCGCATCGGGCCGGGGGAGACCCACCGTCACAGTGCGCCCACCCGCGGCGGTGAGATCGACCGCGGTCTCCAGTGCGCTCGGATGCCCGACGGCTTCGATCACGATGTGCGCCTTGACGCCGTTCTCGCGGGCGTCTTCCGGTGAGTAGGTGTCGTGCACCCCGAGACCGCGTGCCCGCTCGAGCTTTTCGGGAAGCCGATCGACGCCGACCACGCGGACGTCGTCCTGGGCCAGCGCCGTGAGCGCTGCGGCCATGCCCACCCCGCCGAGGCCGACGACGGCGACGGTGTCGCCCGGGCGGGGCCGCCCGGCGTTGACCACCGCACCGCCGCCGGTCAGCACGGCGCAGCCGAGAAGCGACGCCACCACCGCGGGCACGTCGTCGGGCACCGGCACGACAGACCGGCGGTCGACCACCGCGTGGGTCGCGAAACCGGAGACGCCGAGGTGGTGGTGCACGGGCTGCCCGTCGCGCGAGAGCCGGCGCTCGCCGGTCAACAGCGTGCCCGCGCCGTTGGCCGCGGAACCCGGCTCGCAGGGGGTGAGGCCGTCCGTCGCGCATGCCGCGCATTCGCCGCAGCGCGGCAGGAAGGTCATCACCACGCGGGTGCCGACTCCGATGTCGGATTCGCCGGGGCCGATCTCTTCGACCACGCCGGCCGCCTCATGGCCGAGGAGCATGGGCACCGGCCGGACGCGGTTGCCGTCGACCACCGACAGGTCCGAGTGGCACAGCCCCGCGGCCTCCACCCGCACGAGCAGTTCCCCGGACCCCGGCGCGGCGAGGTCGAGCTCGCCGACCGTCAGGGGTCGGGAGTCGGCATACGGCCGGTCGCGGCCGATCTCCTCCAGTACCGCTCCGCGAATCCTCATGGGACCAGCCTGCCGTCGCACCGCCCGAACCGGCAATCGCACGCCTGCCAGACTTGCGTCATGACCGAACGCGAGGCGGTCCCGGTCGCGGCCGATTTCCCGGTGCGCTGGCCGGTGACTACGCGGTGGGCCGACAACGACATGTTCGGACACCTCAACAATGCGGTGTACTACGCGCTTTTCGATTCGGCGATCAACGGATGGATCAACACCAGCCTCGGGCTCGACCCGCTGACCGCGCCCTGGCTGGGCGTGGTGGCCGAGTCCGGCTGCCGGTACCTGGCCGAGCTGCGCTTCCCGGATCCGCTGACGGTCGGCCTCGCGGTCACCCGGCTGGGCAACAGCAGCGTCACGTACCGGCTGGGGCTGTGGCAGCAGGACGGTCCGACCGCCGCCGTCGGGCACTGGGTACACGTCTACGTCGACCGGGCGGGACGCAAGCCGGTGCCGATCCCCGATGCGATCCGCGCACTGCTGGAAAAGGCCCGCACCGACCAATAGATATGCTCGTCGGATGCCGCTCGTGAGCAAGACAGTCGAGGTGGCGGCCTCCGCCGAAGCGATCATGGGGATCGTCGCGGACTTCGAGGCCTACCCCGAATGGAACGAGGAGATCAAGGGGTGCTGGGTGCTGGCCCGGTACAACGACGGCCGGCCCAGCCAGCTGCGACTCGACGTCGTGGTGCAGGGCCAGGCGGGCACCTTCATCACCGCGGTCTACTACCCCGGCGAGAACCAGATCTTCACCGTCCTGCAGCAGGGCGATCACTTCGAGAAACAGGAACAGAAGTTCTCCGTCGTGCCGCTGGGCGCGACCTCGCTGCTGACGGTCGACCTCGACGTCGAGACCAAGCTGCCCATCCCGAAGCCGATGGTGAAGAAGGCCATCGGTGACACGCTCGACTATCTGGCCGACAACCTCAAGGCCCGCGCCGAACAACTGGCTGCCACGTAGAGGGGTCAGCTCCACAACCCTGTTTCGTCGAGGCGCGCGATCAGGCGCTGGGCCCCGTCGGTGAACTCGCCGGCGGTCAGCGCGACGACGGTGTCGACGTCGCGGCGGCGCAGGGCGGCGATGAGCTCGCGGTGGCTGGCCACCGCGGCGACCCCCCACTGCGGGTCGCCGGCGTAGATCTGGCCCGGCAGGTAGCGGGCGACGTGGAGCAGGAACCAGGCCAGCTTGATGCGGCCGGTCGACCGGTTGAACGCTCGGTGGAACGCGAACTCCGCGGCGGCGATCTCGGCGATGTCGTGGTGGGCGACCGCGGTTTCCAACTCATCATTGAGCCGGTCCAACTCGTCGATCTCGGCGTCGGTGATGCGGGCGGTGGCCGTCGCCGCCAGCTCACGGGCGATAGCGGCCTGCAGCCAGAAGATGTCCTCGACGTCGGCGCGCGTCAGCGGCACCACCACGTGGCCGCGGTGCGGCTCGAGCTGGACCATGCCTTCGCCGCGCAGGGTGCGCAGCGCCTCGCGCACGGGCGTGATGCTGACCCCGAGCGCGGCGGCGGTCTCATCGAGCCGGATGAAGGTGCCCGGCCGCAGCACGCCGGTCATGATGTCGGCGCGCAACCGCGCCGCGACCTCGTCGGACAGCTGTTCGCGCCGCACGCTCCGGCGCGGCTTCGAGAGCCGTGCGGTCGGTGCGTTCACTGCGTTCTCCCGGTGCGATCCGGCCTTCGTTGACGAGGGCTTGTACCCGAGCGGCCGAGGCCATAGTGTGACCGGGGCAACACCATGTTTGATCAAATGTCAAACGCGCGCAACCCCGAGATCCGATGGAGCAACAAGTCTTGATCGAGCCGGACCCCACCGCCCAGCCCTATCTCGCTCGCAGACAGAACTGGACCAACCAGCTGGCCCGCCACGCACTGATGCAGCCGGACGCCACCGCGCTGCGCTACCTCGGCAAGACGACCACCTGGCGGGAGCTCGACGAGCGGGTCGGCGCCCTGGCCGGGGCGTTGAGCCGGCGCGGAGTGGGCTTCGGCGACCGGGTGCTGATCCTGATGCTCAACCGCACCGAGTACATCGAGTCGTTCCTCGCGGTCAACAAGCTCGGTGCGATCGCGGTCCCGGTCAACTTCCGCATGACCCCGCCCGAGATCGCCTTCCTGGTCAGCGACTGTCAGGCCGAGGTGGTCATCACCGAGGCGGTGCTGGCCGGCGTGGCCACCGCGGTGCGTGACATCGACCCGACGCTGACCACCGTCGTCGTAGCCGGCGGCAGCACCGAGAACGACCTGATCGGTTACGACGACCTGATCTCCGAGGCCGGCGCACCGGCGGCGGTCGTGGACATACCCAACGACTCCCCAGCGCTGATCATGTACACCTCGGGCACCACGGGCAGGCCGAAGGGCGCGGTGCTCACCCACACCAACATCGCCGGGCAGGCGCTGACCTTCCTGTTCACCAACGGCGCCGACATCAACAGCGACGTCGGCTTCATCGGTGTGCCGCTGTTCCACATCGCCGGGATCGGCAACATGATCCCCGGCCTGCTGCTGGGGCGGCCGACGGTCGTCTATCCGTTGGGCGCGTTCAACCCCGACGAGCTGCTCGACGTGCTCGAGGCCGAGCAGGTCACCGGCATCTTCCTGGTGCCCGCCCAGTGGCAGGCGGTGTGCGCGGCACAGCAGGCCCGCCCCCGCGATCTGCGGCTGCGCGTGCTGTCCTGGGGCGCGGCGCCCGCGTCGGACACGCTGCTGCGCCAGATGGCCGAGACGTTCCCCGGCACCCAGATCCTGGCCGCGTTCGGCCAGACCGAGATGTCACCGGTGACCTGCATGCTGTTGGGCGAGGACGCGATCCGCAAGCTCGGATCGGTCGGCAAGGTGATCCCCACCGTCGCGGCCCGCGTCGTCGACGAGGACATGAACGACGTCCCAATAGGACAGGTCGGTGAGATCGTCTATCGCGCACCGACTTTGATGGCCGGTTACTGGAACAACCCGAAGGCCACCGCGGAAGCGTTCGCCGGCGGTTGGTTCCACTCCGGCGACCTCGTCCGTCAGGACGAGGAGGGCTACGTCTGGGTGGTCGACCGCAAGAAGGACATGATCATCTCCGGCGGCGAGAACATCTACTGCGCCGAGGTCGAGAACGCGCTCGCGGCGCACCCGGCGATCGCCGAGGTCGCCGTGATCGGACGTCCCGACCAGAAGTGGGGCGAGGTGCCGGTGGCCGTCGTGGCGTTGGATGCCGCCCTCGGCGCGGCCGATCAGACCGATCTTGACCTGCGAGAGCTTGACGCTTTCCTCGACGAACGGCTGGCGCGGTACAAGCACCCGAAGGCCGTCGAGGTCGTTGATGCGTTGCCGCGCAACCCCGCCGGCAAAGTCCTCAAGACCGAACTGCGCGCACGATTTGGGGCTGCAAACCAGGTTGACGCCGGTGAAAGTTCTGCCGGCGCCGCGGTTTCCGCTGCGCCGCAGAGGAATTAGAGAACGGAATCGGGTTTGCTAACGGTTACAGGCACAATCCGGCCGATGCCCTGCACGGCGGGAATCGCATCGGGTACATTCCTGTGGTCTGTCTTACTACCGACCGGTAGCGAGACGGGGATAACAACAATCAGGTCGGGGCAAGGAGGGGTCGTGCGACAGGGGCTGCCGGTGCACCGCGACAGTCGCCGTTGCGCCACGGGAGCACACTGGTGACGGCGTCGACCGGCGTTGTCGGTTACGTACGCGATCAGGTCAGACCCGGCCTGGAAGCGGTCGGCGGCTTCGTGCGCATGTGCGTTCTCGTCGGTAAAGCACTGCTCAGGCCGCCGTTCCAGTGGCGCGAGTTCATTCTGCAGAGCTGGTTTCTGATGCGGGTGGCGTTCCTGCCGACGCTGGCGGTCTCCATCCCGCTGACCGTGCTCCTGATCTTCACGCTCAACATCCTGCTGGCCGAGTTCGGCGCCGCCGACGTCTCCGGTGCGGGGGCGGCGATCGGCGCCGTCACGCAGCTCGGGCCATTGGTCACGGTGCTCGTGGTCGCCGGGGCGGGCTCGACCGCCATCTGCGCAGACCTGGGAGCACGCACCATCCGCGAGGAGATCGACGCGCTCGAGGTCCTCGGCATCGACCCGATCCACCGCCTGGTGGTGCCTCGCGTCGTCGCCTCCACCTTCGTCGCGCTGCTGCTCAACGGCGCGGTGATCACGGTCGGCCTGGTTGGCGGCTTCATCTTCGGCGTCTACCTGCAGAACGTCTCGGCGGGCGCGTACGTCTCGACGCTGACCCTGATCACCGGACTGCCCGAGGTCGTCATCTCGATCATCAAAGCCATGACGTTCGGCCTGATCGCCGGCCTGGTCGGCTGCTACCGCGGCCTGACCGTCGCGGGCGGCGCGAAGGGCGTCGGCACCGCGGTCAACGAGACCCTGGTGCTCTGCGTCATCGCGCTGTTCGCGGTCAACGTGGTCCTGACCACGATCGGTGTCCGGTTCGGAACAGGGAGCTGACGTGTCGACGACAACGGTCCTGCGTTCTCGGTTTCCGCGGGCGTACGAGCGCACCAAAGGTGTGGCCAGCGCACCCGCACGGTTCCTCGACAGCGTCGGGCACGTCGCGTGGTTCGTCATCACCGCGGTCGGTTCGATCGGCCACGCACTGCGCTACTACCGCAAGGAGACGCTGCGCCTGATCGCCGAGATCGGCATGGGCACGGGCGCGATGGCCGTGATCGGCGGCACGGTCGCCATCGTCGGCTTCGTGACACTGTCCGGTTCGTCGCTGGTCGCGATCCAGGGCTTCGCCTCGCTCGGCAACATCGGTGTCGAGGCGTTCACCGGCTTCTTCGCCGCGCTGATCAATGTGCGCATCGCCGCGCCGGTCGTCGCGGGTCAGGCGCTGGCCGCCACCGTCGGCGCGGGCGCCACCGCCGAGTTGGGCGCCATGCGCATCAGCGAGGAGATCGACGCGCTCGAGGTGATGGGCATCAAGTCGATCTCGTACCTGGTGTCGACCCGGATCATGGCGGGCTTCATCGTGATCATCCCGCTGTACGCGATGGCGATCATCATGAGCTTCCTGTCCGCACAGGTGACCACCACGTTCTTCTACGGCCAGTCGATCGGCACCTACGAGCACTACTTCCGAACGTTCCTGCGTCCCGACGACGTCTTCTGGTCGTTCATCCAGGCAGTGATCATCTCGGTCATCGTGATGCTCAACCACTGCTACTACGGCTACTTCGCCAGCGGCGGCCCGGTCGGCGTCGGCGAGGCCGTCGGTCGCTCGATGCGCGCATCGCTGGTGGCGATCGTCTGTGTGGTCCTGTTCGCCTCGTTGGCGCTCTACGGCGTCGACCCGAACTTCAACCTGACGGTGTAGCGCCATGACCGCCCCACTGAACAATCCCCGCACCCCGCCGTACAAGCTGGCCGGTTTGGTGCTGAGCCTGCTGGCAGTCGTCGGGCTGGTGCTGGTGTACATGCAGTTCCGCGGCGACTTCCTGCCGCGCGAACAGCTGACGATCATCTCCGCGCGGTCGGGCCTGTCCATGGATCCCGGCGCCAAGGTCACCTACAACGGCGTCGAGATCGGCCGGGTGGCGGACGTGGAAGCGGTCAACGTCGGCGGTGAGCCGAGGGCCAAGATCCTCCTCGACGTGGATCCGAAGTACCTCGAGCTGATCCCGAAGAACGTCGATGCCAGCATCGATGCGACCACCGTCTTCGGCAACAAGTACATCAACTTCTCGTCACCGGAAAACCCGACACCGCAACGCATCACGTCGTCGGACGTGATCGACGTGACCACGGTGACAACGGAGTTCAACACCTTGTTCGAAACGGTCGTGTCGCTCTCCGAGCAGGTCGACCCGATCAAGCTGAACCAGACTCTGAGCGCAACGGCGGAGGCGCTCGACGGGCTGGGCGATCGCTTCGGCCAGTCGATCATCAACGGCAACGAGATCCTCACCGACGTCAACGCCAGGATGCCCGAACTCGCGCGGGACAACCGCCTGCTGGCCGACCTCGGCGAGGTGTACGCCGACGCGGCGCCCGACCTGTTCGACGGACTGGAGAACGCGGTCACCACCGCCCGCACGCTCAACGAGCAGCAGGGCAACATCGACCAGGCACTGATGGCGGCCGTCGGATTCGGCAACACCGGTGCGGACATCTTCGAGCGCAGTGCGCCGTACCTGATTCGCGGCACCGAAGACCTTCTGACGACATCGAAGACGCTCGACGAGTACAGCCCTGCGCTGTTCTGCACCATTCGAAATTTTCACGACGTGGAGCCAAAAGTCGCTGCATCCCTTGGCGGCAACGGGTATTCGCTGCAGACCCTGTCCACCATTGAAGGCGCCGGTAACCCCTATGTGTATCCGGACAACCTGCCGCGGGTGAACGCGCGCGGTGGCCCCGAGGGCCGGCCGGGCTGCTGGCAGCCGATCACGCGCGACCTGTATCCCGCGCCGTATCTTGTGGCGGACACGGGTGTTTCGATCGCGCCGTACAACCACTTCGAGTTGGGCCAGCCGATCCTGATCGAGTACGTCTGGGGTCGCCAGGTCGGGGAGAACACGATCAACCCATGAAAATCACCGGTACCGCCATCAAGCTCGGCGCCTTCTCAGTGGTGCTGCTGCTGTTCACCGCGATTATCGTGGTGGTGTTCGGACAGATGCGCTTCGACCGCACCACCAGCTACTCGGCGATCTTCTCGAGCGCCAGCGGGCTACGCGCCGGCCAGTTCGTCCGCGCGTCGGGCGTCGAGGTCGGCAAGGTTGACAGCGTCGAGTTGGTCAACGGCGGATCGCAGGCGAAGGTCGAATTCAATGTCGACCGATCGCTGCCGATGTTCGAGGGCACCACCGCCTCGGTGCGGTACCTGAACCTCATCGGCGACCGCTATCTGGAACTCAAGCGGGGTGACAGCGACAAGCGGCTGCCCAGCGGCGCAACGATCCCGCTCGAGCAGACCCAGCCCGCACTGGATCTCGACGCGCTGATCGGCGGCTTCCGGCCGGTGTTCCGCGCGCTGGACCCGGAGAAGGTCAACACCATCGCCGAGTCGATCATCACGGTCTTCCAGGGCCAGGGCGGCACGATCAACGACATCCTGGACCAGACCGCCTCGCTCACATCGGCGCTGGCCGACCGCGACCAGGCGATCGGCGAGGTGATCCGCAACCTGAACACCGTGCTGGACACCACGGTCAAGCATCAGGCCGAGTTCGACCAGACCGTGCAGGATTTCGAGAAGCTGATCACCGGCTTGAAGAACCGCGCGGATCCGATCGCCACCTCGGTCGGGGATATCAGCGACGCGGCGGGCACGGTCGCCGACCTGCTCGCCGACAACCGGCCGCTGCTGCAGAGCACCGTCGGACATCTCGAGGTCATCCAGCAACCGCTGATCGATCAGAAGGACGAGCTCAACGACTTGCTCACCAGGCTGCCCACCGCGTTCAAGATCATCGGCAGGGCCGGCGGTATCTACGGCGACTTCTTCAACTTCTACGCCTGCGATATCTCCTTGCGGCTCAACGGCCTTCAGCCGGGTGGGCCGGTCCGGACCGTCAAACTCTTCAGTCAGCCGTCGGGTAGGTGCACACCGCAATGAGGACGCTCGAAGGGTCGAACCGGGTCCGTGGCGGGTTGATGGGAATCATCATCCTGATCATCGTCATCGGCGTGGGACAGAGCTTCGCCAGTGTCCCGATGCTTTTCGCATCGCCCACCTACTATGCGTACTTCTCTGACACCGGTGGCATCGGCACGGGCGACAAGGTGCGCATCGCTGGCGTGGACGTCGGCGATGTGCGCAGCATGGAGATCGAGGGCGACAAGGTCAAGATCGGCTTCGGGCTTGGCGGGACGCAGATCGGCACCGACAGCCGCGCCGCCATCCGCACCGACACCATTCTCGGACGCCGCACCATGGAGATCGAGCCACGCGGTTCGGATCCGTTGCGCGCGAACGGCGTTCTGCCACTCGGCCAGACGACGACGCCGTACCAGATCTACGACGCGTTCTTCGACGTGACGAAGGCCGCCTCGGATTGGGACACCCAGACCGTGAAGCGTTCGCTGAACGTGCTCTCGGAGACCATCGACCAGACCTATCCACACCTGAGCGCCGCGCTCGACGGGGTGGCCCGGTTCTCCGACACCATCGGCAAGCGCGACGAGGACATCAAGAAGCTGCTGAGCAACGCCAACAAAATCGCGGGCATCCTGGGCAGCCGCAGTGAACAGATCAACCAATTGCTGGTCAACGCCCAGACCTTGCTCGGCGCGATCAATGAGCGCCAGTACGCGGTGAGCATGCTGCTCGAGCGCGTCGGCTCGTTCTCCGAACAGGTCAAGGGCTTGATCGACGACAACCCGAACCTCAACCGGGTGCTCGAACAACTCCGCGTGGTCAGCGGCGTGCTGGTCGACCGCAAGTACGACCTGATGGACACCCTGACCACGGTCGCAAGCTTCGTGGCGTCGCTCGGTGAAGCGGTCGCTTCGGGCCCGTACTTCAAGGTCATGCTGGTCAACCTGCTGCCGGGCCAGATCCTGCAGCCGTTCGTGGACGCCGCCTTCAAGAAGCGCGGTATCGACCCGCAGAAGTTCTGGCGCGACGCGGGCCTGCCCGCCTGGCGGTTCCCGGACCCGAACGCGCAGGGCTTCGAGAACGGCGCCCCGCCGCCGGGACCGGCCGTGCTCGAAGGCACCCCCGAGAACCCGGGACCCGGTGTGCTGAAGGGCTCACCGTGCTCGTACACGCCGCCGGCCGACGGTCTGCCGACACCAGGCGACCCGCTGCCCTGCGCGGATCTGTCCGTGGGGCCGTTCGGCGGTCCCGCGTACGGGCCACCCAATGTGGCGACCTCTGACCCGAATGTGCACGGCCCGCAGCCGTCTCCGGGCGTGCCGGCCGCGGCGATTCCGGGTCAGATCTCGCCGCCGGTGCCGGGTGCGGACATGCCGCTGCCGCCGGCCCCGCCAGGAGCGCGCACAGTGCCGGTCGGGCCGCAACCGCCGCTGCCGCCGGATTTCACGCCGGGCATCGCACCGTTGCCACCGGCGTTGCCCGCGCCGGCGGTCCCGGGCCCCGGTCAGCAGCTGCCACCCGCCAACACGCCACCGCTGCCGGGGAACCCACCGTTCCTGCCGCCACTCTCTCAGGGACAGGGGGGCTGATCGATGACAACGATCTTCAACATCCGAAACCTGAAGTTGCCCAAGGTTTCCCGGGTGACCGTCATCATCGGCGCGCTGGTCGTGGTGCTGGCGTTGGTGGCCGCCTTCGTCGGGTACAACCTGTACAAGAAGCTGACCACCAACACCGTCGTCGCCTATTTCACCGACACGCTGGCGCTGTATCCCGGCGACAAGGTGCAGATCATGGGGGTGAAGGTCGGCTCGATCGACGCGATCGAACCGGCCGGCGACAAGATGAAGGTCACCTTCCACTACGAGAACAAGTACAAGGTGCCCGCCAACGCCACCGCGTCGATCCTGAACCCGAGCCTGGTGGCGTCGCGCACCATCCAGCTGTCGCCGCCGTACACCGGCGGGCCGGTGATGGAGGACGGTGCGGTCATCCCGCTGGAGCGTACGCAGGTGCCGGTCGAGTACGACGAGCTGCGTGACTCGATCAACCGGATCCTGACCGATCTGGGGCCGACGCCGGAGCAGCCCATGGGCCCGTTCGGCGACATCATCGAATCCGCGGCCGACGGCTTCGCGGGCAAGGGCAAGCAGCTCAACGAGACGTTGAACAACCTGTCGGAGGCACTGTTCGCGCTCAACGAGGGCCGCGACGACTTCTTCAGCGTGGTGAAAAGCCTGGCGCTGTTCGTCAACGCGCTGCACCAGAGCGATCAGCAGTTCGTCGCGCTGAACGACGATCTCGCCGAGTTCACCAACGCGTTCACCAACACCGACCGCGAGGTCGCGAACGCACTGCAGGACCTCAACCAGCTGTTGACGACCACCCGCGGGTTCCTCGACGAGAACGCCGAGGTGCTCACCACCGACGTCAACAACCTGGCCGAAGCGACCACCGCGATCCTGCAACCAGAGCCGCGCAACGGTCTGGAGACCGCCCTACACGTGTTCCCGAATCTCGGCGCGAATCTCGTGAATATTGCTTCTCCGGTCACCGGTGGCATAAACAGCTACGCCGTCATAAACAACTTCGCCAATCCGCTGCAGTTTGTGTGCAGTGCAATCCAGGCGGGCAGCCGGCTGGGTTATCAGGAGTCGGCCGAGATGTGCGCGCAGTACCTAGCGCCGATCCTGGACGCGATCAAGTTCAACTTCCCGCCGTTCGGGATCAACCAGTTCAGCTCGGCGATGACGCTGCCCAAGCAGATCGCCTACTCCGAGCCGCGGCTGCAGCCGCCGCCGGGCTACAAGGACACGACCGTGCCGGGCATCTGGTCACGCGACACCTTGTTCTCGCACGGCAACCACGAACCGGGCTGGGTCGCCGCGCCGGGTATGCAGGGTGTCGACGTGCAACCGTTCACGGCGAACATGATGACCCCGGAGTGCCTGGCGGAACTGTTGGGCGGACCCAACTGTGTGGTCCCCGCGGCACCGCCGGCGTTCGGCACGACGCGCAACGGCAATCTGCCCGGTCCGCCGAATGCCTTCGACCAGAACAACCCGCTGCCGCCGCCGTGGTACCCGCAGCCGGGCCCGCCGCCGCCGCCGGCGCCGGGTGTGATCCCGGGCGATCCGGGCGGAGCGGCGATGGCCGGCCCGCTGCCGGCTCCCGGCCCGGGACCGGGGCCCGCTCCGGCCGCGCCCGCCCCGGCAGGGCCGCCGCTACCAGCAGAGGCAGGTCGGTGATGAGCGTTCGTAGGTGGAGCAGGTTCGCGCAGCGAGCCGTCGCGCTGGGCGCGGTCGCGCTCGTGCTGAGTTCCTGCGGTAACTGGAAGGGCATCGCGAACGTGCCGTTGCCGGGCGGTCCGGGCACGGGGCCGAACGCGACGACGATCTATGTGCAGATGCCGGACACCTTGGCGCTCAACGTGAACAGCCGGGTGCGGGTCGCCGACGTCTATGTCGGCCGGGTGCGCGCCATCGAGCTGAAGAACTGGGTCGCGACGCTGACGCTGGATCTGCAGCCCGACATCGAACTGCCCAGGAACGCCCTAGCCCGCATCGGCCAGACCAGCTTGTTGGGTTCACAGCATGTGGAGCTGGAGCCGCCGCCGAACCCGTCGCCGGAGCCGCTGCAAAGCGGTGACACGATCCCGCTCGCGAACTCGTCGGCCTACCCGAGCACCGAGCGGGTGCTGGCGAGCATCGCCACCATCCTGCAGGGCGGCGGGGTGCAGAACCTCGAGGTCATCCAGACCGAGATCTTCAACGTGCTCAACGGCCGGGCCGATGAGATCCGCGAGTTTTTCAACAAGCTGGACACGTTCACCGCCGAATTGAACCAGCAGCGCCAGGACATCACGCGCGCAATCGATTCCACCGACCGGCTACTCACGATCGTCGCGGAGCGCAACAACACGCTGGACCGGGTGTTGACCGAGTTCCCGCCGCTGATCAAGCATTTCGCGGAGACGCGCGATCTGTTCGCCGACGCGGTGGAGGCCGTCGGCCGGATCAGCCGGGCCGCAGACAACGCGTTGGCGCCGGCCAGCGACAATCTGCACACCAACCTGCAGAACCTGCAGCGGCCGCTCAAGCAGCTCGGGCGGGCGTCGCCGTACCTGATCGGCGCCCTCAAGCTCATGCTCACCGCGCCGTTCTCGATTGAGAACGTGCCGAAGGTGATCCGCGGCGACTACCTCAACGCGTCACTGATGGTGGACTTGACACTTTCGTCGCTCGACAATGCAGTACTGACGGGCACGGGCCTTTCCGGGATGCTGCGCGCGCTGGAGCAGGCGTGGGGTCGCGACCCGGCGACGATGATCCCGGATGTGCGGTTCGTGCCGAACGCGCACAACGCACCGAACGGCCCGCTGGTGGAAAGGGGTGAGTGAGCTGTGCTGACCAGGTTCATCAGGATCCAGCTGGTGCTGTTCACCATCCTGACGATCGTCGCGCTGGTGGTGCTGGGGTGGTACTACCTGCGCATCCCGAGCCTCGTCGGTATCGGCCAGTACGAGTTGAAGGCCGAACTCCCCCGCTCGGGCGGTCTGTACGCGACGGCCAACGTCACCTACCGCGGCACGCAGATCGGCAAGGTCACCTCGGTCGAGCCGACCCAGCGGGGCGCGCTCGCGGTGATGAGCATCGATGACCGCTACAAGATTCCCGCCGACGCGACGGCGAACGTGCACTCGGTGTCGGCGATCGGCGAGCAGTATCTGGACCTGGTGTCGACGGGCGACGCGGACCAGTACCTGTCGCCGGGTTCGACGATCACCGAGAGCACCGTGCCCAGCGAGGTCGGCCCGGCGCTGGACGCCGCGAACAGGGGTCTGGCGGTGCTGCCCAAGGAGAAGATCGACGCGCTGCTCACCGAGACGTCACAGGCGGTCGGCGGGCTGGGCCCGGCGCTGCAACGGCTGGTGGATTCGACGACCAACATCGCGCAGGGCTTCAAGGACCATCTGCCGCAGGTCAACGACATCATCGTCAACGCAGGCCCGATCCTGGACAGCCAGGTGCAGTCCGGCGACAACATCGAGCAGTGGTCGCGCAACCTGAACGTGATCGCCGCGCAGTCGGCCGAGCAGGATGCGGCGCTGCGGAGCGGCCTCCAGCAGGCCGCTCCGACAGCCGACCAGCTCAACGCAGTGTTCGGCGGGGTGCGCGAGTCGTTGCCGCAGACGCTAGCGAACCTCGCGATCGTCACCGACATGCTCAAGCGCTACAACAAGGGCCTCGAGCAGTCGCTAGTTCTCTTACCGCAGGGCGCGGCGGTGGCGCAAGCGGGCACGTTGTTTGAGGGCTACGGCCAACTGCCGCTCGCGTTAGGTGCACTCAACCAGCCGCCGCCATGTCTGACCGGCTTCCTGCCCGCGTCCGAGTGGCGCTCGCCGGCCGACACCAGCATGGCGCCGCTGCCGCGGGGCACCTACTGCAAGATCCCGAAGGACTACCAGGGCAACGTCGTTCGCGGCGCCCGCAACTATCCCTGCGTCGACGTCCCGGGCAAGCGGGCGGCGACGCCGATGGAGTGCCGCAGCGATGAGCCGTACGTTCCGCTGGGCACCAACCCGTGGTACGGCGACCCAAACCAGATCCTGTCCTGCCCGGCCCCTGGCGCGCGCTGCGATCAGGGCGTCAACCCGGGCCGCGGCGTCATCCAGGCGCCGTCGGTCAACAGCGGGATGAATCCTGCACCCGCGAGCGACCTGCCGCCGCCGAACTCGACGGCGCCGGTCAGCGATCCGCTGAGCCCGCCCGGACAGGGCAGCGTGACCTGCAGTGGACAACAACCCAACCCCTGCATCTACACTCCGGCACCAGGGCCACCCGGCTCCACGGCGGTGTACAGCCCGAGCAGCGGCCAGGTGGTCGGACCCGACGGCGTGAAATACAACGTCAGCAACTCGAGTAACCCAGGAGACGACGGATGGAAGGAGATGCTGGCACCCGCCAGCTGAACCCCACCGATGCTGATGAGACGCCCGACGAGTCGTTAGCAGTATCCCCAGGCCCAGCGCCCGCCGAGGATCCGGACACCACAGAAGAACAGGTTTCGGCCGATCCCCGCCGACCGTCGCGGATCGGTCGCGGCCTGGCTGTCAGTATCTGCGCGGCGCTGCTCGCGCTCGCCGTCGCCGGGGGTGTCGCGGGATTCCTGCTCTTCAAAAATGACCAACGGGTCGCGGCCAGCGAGCGCGCCGAAGCGGCGGCACTGCAGGCGGCGAAGGATTGTGTGGCCGCGACGCACGCGCCCGACACCGCCGCCATGACCGCGGCGCAGACCAAGATCATCGATTGCTCGACCGGCGACTTCGCCGTGCAGTCCTCGCTGTACGCAGGGGTGCTGGTCGACGCGTACCAGGCCGCCGACGTGCGGGTGCAGGTTTCGGATATGCGCGCGGCGGTGGAGAAGCACAACGACGACGGGTCTTTCGACATCCTGGTCGCGGTGCGGGTCAAGGTCACCAACTCCGACACCGCCGATGAGGAGCAGGGCTACCGGCTGCGGGTGCGGATGGCACCGGACGAAGGGACCTACAAGGTCGCCGAGTTGGATCAGGTCACATCGTGACATCGTCCACCCTGACACTCGACACGACCCCGGATTCGCCGGCCACCGACCAGGCCACCGTGGAGCCGGTGGCGTCGTGGCCGGCCAGGGCCGGCGCGTTCGCCGTCGACGTCCTGATCGGGCTCGCCGTGCTGGTGACGCTGGCATTGGTTTCGCTGACCGCGCCGCTGCGCAGTCCGCTGTGGTGGTGCTACATCGCCGCGGTGGTCGTCGTGGTGTTGGTGATCGCGGTCAATCGCCTCGTACTGCCTGGCATCGTCGGCTTCTCGCTGGGACGCGCCGTTTTCGGCATCGCGGTCAGGAAGCGGGACGGCTCACCGGTCGGAGTGTGGCGGCTGCTGATTCGTGACGGCGCGCACGTGCTCGACACCGCGGCGTTGTTCATCGGATGGCTATGGCCACTGTGGGATCGGCGCCACCGCACCTTCGCCGACCTTCTGCTGCGCACCGAGGTACGTCCGGTGCCGCCGCCCGAGCGCAACGTCAGCACGCTGACCGCCGTCGTGCTCATCGTCGCCACGGTGGCCTGCGCGGCGGCCGTCGCAGTGAACTACTGGGTGGTGTACCGGCACGAGCGCGCGGTCGAGGAGACCAGAGAACAGATCGCCGAACAGGGCCCGCGGATCGTCGAGCAGATGCTGAGCTTCAAGAGCGACACCATGCAGGAGGATTTCGCGCGGGCACAGTCGCTGGCCACCGACGGTTACCGGCAGCAGTTGATCGACCAGCAGAAGGCCGGACAGAGCGCGGGTGTCAGCTCCAACGAGTACTGGGCGGTCAGCAGCGCGGTGCTCGAAGCGACGCCGGACACCGCGGAGATGCTGCTGGCGCTGCAGGGCCAGCGGGGCGATGACCCCAACGAGCTGAAGTTCATCACCGCCACCGTGCAGGTCGAGTTGGCGAAATCCGGCGACGGCCAGTGGCGCGTCGCCAATCTCACCGTGCTGAAGCGACCCCAGATGAATACGCAGGGCCGATGAGTCCGCGGCGCAGAGTCGACGCCGATGAGCGAGACTTCTTCGAGGTGGAACCGAGGCCACCGCGCCGCTGGGGGCTTCCGATCATCGCCGCCGCGGCGTCACTTCTGATGGCGGCCGCGATCGCGGCGGGATCGCTGATGTTGGTCAGCCACGAGAACAACCGCCGCACGGTCGCCAATGACCACGCCGCGCTGGTGTACGTCAGCGAATTCATGACCGACTACACGTCGTTGGACCCCTTCAACGCCAACGCCTATGTGGACCGGATCCTGGCGCAGGGGACGGGTGATTTCGCGAAGATGTTCAAGGAGAAGCAGAACGAGATACTGATCCAGGTCGCGCAGGCTGAGCCCACCAGTGGAGCCGTGCTGGCCGCGGGTGTGCAGCGGTGGAACGACAACGGCAGCGCCGACATCCTGGTCGCGACCAAGGTCTCCACGAAAGGGCCGGACGGCAAATCGACAGTCGAGAGTGGAAGTCGTTGGATAGCAACGGCTATCAAGGAGGGACAGCAGTGGAAGATCAGCCAGCTGATCCAGGTGATCTGACCACCGGACCCCCGGCGGAATCCACCCCGGCGCCGAGCCGGCGTCGGTGGTCCTTCCTTCGGCGTCGGCAGAAGGAATCGGCGGAAGCCGCCCCGGATTCCGCCACGGCGGAGACGCCGGAGGCGGCACCCGCAGCGGATACGCCCGCGCGTCGGCCGGTCGGCAAGGCGAAACGCCAGGGCAGGACGCGCGTCGAGGAGGCCGACGACGACACCGTCGACGCCGCGGCGCAGGACGCAGCCGCCTCGGAACCCAAAGAGGCCGAAGCCGGGGCCGTCGAGCCTGACCCCACGGACGAGTCCGCCGTCGTGCCGCAGGAAGTGCGGTTCGTACCGCACCGGCCAGCAGGCAAGCGGCTCGTCGGGGCGATGGCGGCGGCCGCCGTGCTGTTCGTCGGTGCAGCCGCGTTCGCCGCGTCGACCCTGCAGCCCTACCTGTCGGAGCGAGCCGAGATCGACACCAAACTCGACGTGGCTCGCACCGCGGCCAGTGCGATCTCCACACTGTGGACCTACACGCCGGACAACATGGAGACGTTGCCGGACCGGTCGGCGGCGTTCCTCGGTGGCGACTTCGCCTATGAGTACCGCAAGTACATCGACGCGATCGTCGCGACGAACAAACAAGCGCAGGTCACCAACACCACGCAGGTGCTGGGCGCGGCGGTGGAAACCCTGACCCCCGACGAGGCCACCGCGATCGTCTACACCAACTCGGTGGCGACCAGCCCGATGAGCAAGAACATCCCTTCGCTGCGCTACCTGTCCTACCGGTTGACGATGGAACGCCGCGATGCCAAGTGGCTGATCACGAATATGTCGACCATCACGTCGCTGGACCTGACACCACAGCTGTAGTCGGGGAGCTGGCGCATGGCGGTCGAATCGCCTGTCTCGCAACGGTTGACGATCACCTGCCTGCTGTTGTTGACGTTCGCGACCGGCTTGGTCGATGCGGTCAGCGTGCTGAAGCTCGGTCACGTGTTCGTGGCGAACATGACCGGGAACGTGATCTTCCTGGGTTTCTGGCTGGTGCCGAACTCCGGGGTGGACGTGACCGCCGCGCTCGTCGCGTTCGCCGGCTTCGTCGCGGGTGCGGTGGTCAGTGGCCGGTTCACCCGCCACATCGGCACCGATGTCCGCCGGTGGCTGGCGATCACGCTGACGTTCGAGGTCGTGTTGCTCGCGGCCCTGTCGGTGCTTGCCGGGACCGGCGTGCTCGACTATCAGGACAACACCAAACTGCTGCTCATCGCCGGCCTGGCTGTGGCGTTCGGCGTCCAGAACTCCAGCGCCCAGCAGTTCGGCATCCAGGAGTTGTCGACCACGGTGTTGACGACGACGATCGTGCGGATCGGCTTCGACAGCCGGTTGGCCGGTGGCACCGGTGAGCGGGAGAAGTTGCGCTACAGCGTGGTTCTGACGATGTGCGGTGGGGCGGTCGTGGGGGCGACGATGAGCCGTTTCACCGTCGCGCCGATCATCGGCATCGCCGCGGCAATGGTGGCGCTGTCCGGAGTCTTGTTCTGGGTCGGGGACAGGCGCGGCCGAGGCTAGTCTTGCCGTATGCCTTCGGTACTCGTCACCGATGCGTCACGGGGAATTGGCCGGGCGATCGCCGTGCACCTGGCCGCGCGTGGATGGCAGGTGATTGCCGGTGTCCGCACGGAGCAGGATGCCGAGGCGGTCACCGGGCTGGATCCGGACCGTATCTCGGCGGTACTCCTCGACGTCACCGACGCCGGCCACATCGCCGCGTTGGCCGACGTCCTGCCTCCGCGACTGGACGCGGTGGTCAACAACGCCGGTGTGGTCGTCACCGGGCCCATGGAGACGGTGACATCGGATGAATGGCGAAAGCAGTTGGAGATCAATGTGATCGGCCAGCTCGCCGTCACCAGGGCGATACTGCCGCGGATGCGGGCAGCCCGCGGCCGGATCGTGTTCATCTCCAGCGTCAACGGTCGGATGTCGATGCCGTTGCTCGGAGCGTATGCCGCGAGCAAGTTCGCGCTCGAGGCCGCGGCCGATGCGTTGCGTATGGAGTTGCGGCCCTGGCAGATACCGGTTGTCGTCGTCGAGCCGGCGCAGACCGACACCGACATGTGGCGTACCGCCGACACCATGGTGGTCGAAGCCGAGGCCGCCCTTTCCCCGGAGCACCGCGCGCTGTACGCCGAACACATCGCGGGGATGAAGAAGATGGTGCCCGTCGCGCAACGAATGGCTGTCCCGACCGCGAAAGTCTCCGCCGTGGTCGAGGAGGCGCTCACCGCGCGCAGACCACGAGCTCGTTATGTGGTCGGGGTGGGGCCCAAACTGCAGGTTGCCGTGGTGCCGAAGTTGCCGACCCGCGTGCGCGACGCCGTGTTGCGCCGGGTGTCCGGCCAACCCTGACCGATGGGCGAGTTCGTCAAGCGCAACGCCTCCGCACCCCCAGGCTTCTTCGCCTGTGAAGCCGCTGGGCTGCAGTGGCTTTCGGCGGCCGACGGAGGGGTTCCGTGCGCGGCCGTGCTCGATTACGACGACCGCAGCCTCACCCTGGAACGGCTGCGAAGCGTTGGACCCAGCCGATCCGCCGCGCGCGAGTTCGGGTGCCGACTCGCTCGTACGCACGACGCCGGAGCCGGGGCGTTCGGAGCCCCGCCCGACGGATGGGAAGGGCCCGGGTTCTTCGGGCCGCTCCACGATCCGCTGCCCATGTCGTTGAGGGGACACGAGCGCTGGGGCGCCTTCTACGCGCGCGAGAGATTGGCCCCGATGGCGCGCGCAGCGGCCGATCGACTGGACGCGGAGTGCCGCGCTGCCATCGACACGGCGATGGTGAAGTGCGAAGAAGGCGATTTCGACGACGACGACCCACCCGCCCGCCTGCACGGCGACCTGTGGAGTGGCAACGTTATGTGGACACCGGGTGAAGTGGTGCTGATCGACCCGGCCGCCCACGGCGGCCACCGCGAGACCGATCTGGCCATGCTTGCACTGTTCGGCTGCCCCTACTTCGACGAGGTGATCGACGGCTACCAATCCGCGCGGACGTTGCGGGCGGGCTGGCGCGGCCGGGTCGGTCTGCATCAGCTCTATCCGCTGTTAGCCCACGTCGTCCTGTTCGGTGGCGGTTATGTACGGCAAACATCGGCGGCGGCGCGCAGCGTCCTCGTCGGGTGATCGAAACGATTCCGCTGGCTATGCGTCGGGTTCGATAAGTTAACTTATTTACCGTGCAAAGAAATTTGCTCAAACTGTGCTCTCGTGAGAGTCTGCCTGTTACGGTCACGTAAATTGCTGTTTCGTTCGAAAGGACCGGATCAGTGGCTGGCAGACGCGGCAGGCATGGCAAACGCAGCCGGAGCTCCAACAAAATCGCGGCGATCGGCGCGGTAACTGCGACAGCGACGGCGCTCACCATCGGTGCGGCACCCCTTCCGGAGCCCAGCGACGATGCGAAGGCTGTGGTAGATACCGACGTCAGCCTGGCCGCGGCGGTGAATCAGTGGCCCGGGCCCGACGAGATCCCCGACCTGACATTCGGCCTCGGCTCGGCGGTCTACGACCTCGGCCAGGTCGCCGCCGAGGTGCTGATCCGACTGGTGGTCGAGAATTTCAACCTGGCCGTGCTGGCGCAGGCGGCCGGCGCGGACCCGGAGTCGGTGCTCAACAACCTGCTCGGCGGGGTCCTGGGTGAGATTCCACCAGGTTTGCTCGAAGATGTGGTCGGCGCGATCCCGGTCGATGTACCCGGTGTCGTCGGTGCGCTGATCGATCCCCTCGGGGTACTCGCCCCCGACGTAGAGCAGCAGATCAGCAACCTATTGGCTGGCTCACTACCCGAAACCCTCGGTGGTCTGCTCGGACTGCTCGGCCTCGACCTCAGCGATCCGTTCAACCTCTCCAACCTCCCCGGCCCGGTCAACGTGATAACTGCGGGCCCGGTATTCACCCTGCTCAAGCTGTTGGGAGTCGACCTGGGCTGGGTGCCCGGCTTGCCGCGCGCCATCGCCGAGGAGGTCAACAAGACCCCGTACCTCGACGCTGAAGTCAGCCTCGAGTCAGTGCTTCGCGAGCTCGAGATCTTGAACCCGGTGCTGGACCTGCTCAACATTCCCATCCCCGACATCGACGCCGTCGAGGTCCGGGTCCCGGTGGTTCTGAGCATGGGGCTCGGTGCCTTCTCCGCCGGCGCGGCATACGAGCGAATCGTTGCCGATCTGGTGAATCAACCGGGCGGGGAGAACGCCGACGAGCATCCGCTCCTGGGCAGCATCACCATCCTCCCGATGATCCTGCTGCGTAATCCCGGACGGGCCAACGGCGGAATGTTCGCCCGCTTCTATCCCCTCTTCGGGCTTGCGGGCATCAAGACGGTCACGCCGGAGACCGAAGCCTCCTACAGCGGGGGCCTCCCGGTGCCCGGCACCGGCCTTTCCGTCGGCGGCGCGAACCTGATCCCGATCAAGCTCGACGCGACGGTCCAGTACGACCTGCTGAGCGACTTCGCCGCATGGCCGAACCCGTTCTCGTTGGCCAACAACCTCTTTGCGGGGCTGCTCCCCACCTACATGCTTCGCGGCGTCACGCTCGACCCCCAGCAGCTGCTGCAGCTCGACGATCTTGCGCAGCGCATCGCGAACGGCGACCCGCTCGCGGTCAACCTCTATCTCACGCTGCGCTCGGCGACCCTGCCTCTGCTCGAGCCACTGTATCTGGCCGCAGACGTGCTCAACCTTGTCACGCTCGGAGGCGTCGCGCGCTACAACCCGTTCAGCATGGTGGCCAACGCGCTTGCCCCGGCGTTGACCAGCCTGGTGAACCTCGGCTACACCGACGTCTACTACAACCCGCAGACGGGCGGTTACGAGCGGACACTGGACGAGGCCGGCGACCCGACGCCGTTCATGTCCTTTCCGAACGTCGACTGGGCCCAGGCGCCGGGCGTCATCCTCAACCAGTTGGTCCAGGGCATCTTCAAGGAGTTCTTCAGCGGCAACCCGACCGCAGGCACACCGAACGTCCTGACCAGTCTGCTCCGGTTCCTCACCGGCGGATCCCTGTGGGGCACAACGCCGACCAGTGTGCTGACCGGCATCGTCGATGAGGCCTTGGAACAGGCTACCGAAGGCATCCTCCCGGGCGCCACGCAGGAGGAGAGCGAACTTCCCTCGCCGACGGACCTGCCCGAATCCGGTGCGCGGATGCTCACCCTCGTGACGGGCGAACCGGGTGAGGAGCCCACCGACGAGATCGGCTCCCACGTCATCGACGAAGTCGTTACGGACAAGGCCGGCGACGAAGTCGTCGCAGACAAACTCGAGGGCGAAACCGTCGCGCAGACGCCCGACGGGCAGACGATTGTCACCGAAGAGACCGCGACCGGGGACGTGAAGGCCGACGAAGCTCCGGTGCGCGAGACCGAGGTCACCCAGACCAAGACCGGTGACACCAAGACCGGTGACACCAACACCGGTGACACCAACACCGGCGAAACGAAGACCGGCGACACCAACACCGGCGAAACGAAGACCGGCGACACGAAGACCGGCGACCCGAAGACCGGGGAAGCCAAGACCGGCACCGACAAGGACGGTGACACCGTCTCGTCGAAGAAGGGCTACAAGCCGGGCAACAAGTTCAGCCCGAACACGGGAGCCAAGTCCGGCCCGAAGCACGCCAAGCCGGACAACGGCGAACCGGTCAGCGCGATACCGGGATCGTCACCGCGACATGCCAAGCCGGACAACGACTCCTCGGCCACCAGCACCGGCGATACCGCCGGCGGCACATCCGGCGAAGGCTCCGACAGCGCCGCCGCCTAGTTGAATGCGAGCCAGCTCGGCAATCCGCGTTCGCGCGAATCGCAGAGCACCTGCCGTGTGTCACAGGATCCGCGGGGCACACCCGCACCGGTCCACATGCCGCCGGTGTCGCGACGCAGCACGATCGACGACGAACCGCCGCCGTCGAGCAGAATGGCGGTGTCACTGCCCAACCCGCGGAACAGATCCTGGATCTGGTCCGGGGTGTAGCTGCCGCCCTGGAAGACGTACATCTCGTCCTTGTCCTTGGCGTATGCCAGCGCGGTGCGCGCCGCGCTCGGCCCACCGTCGTTGAGCTGCCCGGTGTCCCCGGGGGCGAGCAGGCCGATGCCTGCGACCGCCACGAACCGCACGCCCTCGTCGACCAGCCGTTGCACCACCGGTGACGCCGCGTCGTAGTCGTCGGGGCTGGCAGGCGGCACCACGTACGGCGCTCCGCCCACCGGGAGAATCATGGTGGACAACGCTTTCCAGTGCTCGTTGCCGCCGGACAACCCCTGCTTACCCGCATAGGCGACGGTGCCGGTCACCGCCACGTTCGCCTTACCCTGGCCACGGGTGTTGTCGACATAGGCGCCCAGCGGTGAACTGCATCCAGTCGACTTCCACGAACCGCCTCGCTGACCGCGCACGTCGAAGAAGTTGGCGTTGATCGCGATCGTCGGCTGTCCGAGCGCCTGCCAGGCCTGCAGCGGAGTGAAGATCTCCGACGCCTGCAACAGCCCCTCCCCGGTGCGGGCGCGGGGATCGCGCTCGCAACGCGCTTGATAACCCCGGTGCGAGTCGACCAGCAGCCGCGGCGCAAGCCGGGTGGAGGCCGCCTTGATGATCATCAGACGCCCGCCGCTGGTGGTCTCGTACCAGCCGCCGCCCGCGTTGAGCATCGGGGCGGGATGGCCACCGCCGAAGTTGTAGACGAGATAGGACCCGCGGGTGTTGGCGATCGCGTTGGCGAGTTTCTCGCGTGCGCCGGCGGCATTGGCGGCAGGGGCCGTCGACAGCACCGCGCACAGCAACAGCGCCGCAGCCGAGGCCGCGAAGCGTTTGATGTTTGCTGTTCGCGCCGACACGTGAGGCTCCTTTGGCGTTGACTGCGGAACGAATGCCACATTATTCACAACAATCCCACTGTCAACATATGTCGCAGTTACATCACAGTTGAGTTGCTGGGAGGTCGCGATTCGATGCTCCGGCGCCGCTTGAGGTCCCGCAGGAGTCAAATCATTGTGTGCGACCACGCACCAGGAGACGAGTGGGAGGCCGAATCAAGGGGTTACGAACCGCTCAAGACGGGCACTGTGTGCTTAGCGGCACATAGTGCCGCCAACTGAAGGAGTCACATATGTGGACGATCATTGTTGCGCTCGTCGTCGGCGCAATCCTCGGCGCACTGGCGCGCCTGATTCTGCCCGGTAAGCAGAACGTCGGTGTTCTCATCACCGTGCTGCTCGGTGCAGTGGGAGCCCTGCTCGGCTCGTGGATTTCGAATGAGATGTTCGGCACCGGGGACAAGATGTTCTCCCCGATCCCATTCGTCATCGGGCTGGTAGTGGCCATCATCCTCATCGGCATCTACGTAGCGATCACCGGACGGCGGGGCACGGGAGCGCCGAGAACGCGCTAACGCTCCGGCGGGGCCAACCGGTAAACCGCGTCGGCGTAGTCATCGGTGATGTAGACGGCGCCGTCGGGCCCGACGACCGCGGCGACCGGGCGGCCCCACCGTGAGCCGTCTTCGGACTGGAACCCGCCGACCAGCGTCTGCTTGTCGGCGAGTTCTCCGTTGCGCCAGCCGAAGAACGCCACCTCGGGGGCATACGGCGGCTCCCGGTTCCACGACCCGTGCACGCCGACGAGCGCACCGCTCGAGTACGGAGCAGGTAACGCGCCGTCGGTGAAGCTCATCCCGAGCGGGGCGGCATGCGCGCCGAGGCTCTGTTCGATCGGCGGCAGGGCCGCACAGTCGAGGCGGCTGCCGTCGGCGTTGGTCTGCACGTCGCGGATCAACGGCAGCCGCGCCGGGCCACCCTCGGGATTGCAGAAGGGCCAGCCCAGTTCGCGGCCGGGCGTCAGTCGCGCCACCGATTCCGGCGGATGCAGGCTGACGTAGTCCTGGCGGACCTCGCCGGTGCGCGGGTCGGCGACGTTGTCGCGGTTGTTGACGGCGGTCCACACCGCTCCGTCCGGCGCGATCGCCAGGCCGGTCCCGTTGCGGACCCCGGTCGCGAACGGCTCGGCGGGGCCACCTCCCGGCGGGACCCGCATGATCGTGGCGCGCGGCGGATCGGCGTCGCGATCGGCGGCAGTGATGTTGCCCGTCGAACCGATCGAGAAGTAGACGCTGCCATCAGAGCCGATCGCGACGGATTTGAGGGCGTGGGCATACGCGCCGCGCAGGTCCGGACTTCCCGCGTCGGGCAGATCCCCCGCGACGGTGCGCCGAACGGTGGCCGCGCCGTTGGCGTAGGCGTAGGCGTCGACCTGGTCGCTTTCGGCGACGTAGAGCGTGTCGCCTTCGAACGCCAGCCCGTGCGGCTGGTCAAGTCCTGACAGCAGGGTCGACTGGCGGGGTTGCGCATCGCTGGGCTGCAGGCGCAACACCTCGCCCGTGCTCGGCTGCGACACGAGGAGCGCACCGTCGGGTGCCCACGCGGCCAGCCTCGCCTTCGGGATGCGCGCCCACACCGACATCGACCAACCGGCGGGAACGAGCGCCTGACGCGGCTCGTCGAACGGCGCCTGCGCCAGGGCCGGGTCGACGGCGACGGTCACCTCGGACAGGTCCGAGGTCGCTTCCGCGGTGGTCGAGGGTTCGCTCGTGGACGGGTCCGGCGCAGGCGCGCTCCCGGAATCCGACGAGCAGCCCGTCGCCAGCATCACACCTGCGATGCAGGCGATCGCGTTATGCCGCAGCCAAACTCGCATGCATCTCCCAGACCAGAATTTCGGCCGACGTCGTGGCGGTGACGCGCTGGCCACCCGCACCCGTGAAACGAACGGCGTCGCCCTCACCCAAGGGGCCCGCGCCCTCGAGCGTGACCTCGCCGCGGGGCACGAACAGGTGGAGATACGGGGCGTGCGGCAACTCGACGCTGTCACCGGGCTGCATGCGCGCTCCGTGTAGGGCGGCGTACTTGTTGCGGATGAAGATCGCGGTCTGGTCCCGGTGTGCGGGCATACCGCTGGCGATCGTGATCAGACCGCCGCGCAGCAGTTCGTCATCGATTTCGAGCTGCTGGTAGCCGGGGTCGATTCCGGACTCGTCGGGGACCACCCACATCTGGACGAAATGCACCGGCTCGTCCCCCTGCCCTTCGGGCGGGAGGTGCCCCCAGCGGGATTCGGCGCCCGTCAGCGTCCACGAGTCGTTCTTTTCCGAGTGCAAGATGCCGCGGCCGGCCGACATCCGTTGCGCCAGGCCGGGATAGATCACGCCGGAGTGGCCGGTGGAGTCCTGGTGCACCAGCGATCCGCGCAGCACCCAGGTGACGATCTCCATGTCCCGGTGCGGATGGGTGTCGAACCCCGTACCCGGTTTGACGATGTCGTCGTTGTTGACGAGCAGCAGGCCGTGATGGGTGTTGTCCGGCTCGTAGTGGCTGCCGAAGGAGAACGAGTGCTTGGAGTCCAGCCAGGAGATCGCGGTCTTCGCGCGATCGTCTGCCCGGCGGATGTCGACGGTGGGGGCGGTCATGGCTTACCTCTCGCTCGGCGCCCAGCCTAAATGGGGCTACTGGACGCGACAACATAGATGATGTGTCATGTATTCCGTGTGGCTGACGAGGCACGAACAAGAGGTCTGGCGGAAGTTCCTGACGGTCACGAGCCGTCTGCAGACGGCCATGCACCGGCAACTACAACGTGACTGCGAGTTGTCGCTGGCGGACTACGAGGTCCTCGTGGCGCTGAACGAGCGCGGTCCGCAGCGCATCAACGACCTGGCCGAGACGCTCGGGTGGGAGCAGAGCAGGTTGTCACACCAGCTGCGGCGGATGCGCGGGCGCGCACTGCTCGAGCGGCACGGCAGCGACGACGACCGGCGGGGCGCCAGCGTCTCGATCACCGACGGTGGGCTCGAAGCGCTGCAGAGGGCTGCTCCCGGGCACGCAGAACTCGTGCGCAGCACGGTGTTCGAGGGGTTGACACCACAACAGCTTCAGGCGTTCGACGAGGTTTTGGACGCGGTGCTGGACCGGCTGGCTACCAGTCCGCCTCGTCGTAGGTGACGACGCCGCGGATGTTCTTGCCGTCGAGCATGTCCGCATAGCCGGAATTGATGTCCTCGAGGCGGTAGGTCCTGGTGACCATGTCGTCGATGTTCAGCAAGCCCGCCTTGTACAGGCCGACCAGTTTCGGGGTCTCGATGTGCGAACTGCCGCCGCCGAAAATGTTGCCCTTCAACGTCTTCTGCAACATCGTGAACAAGAACAGGTTGAGCTTGACGTCGACGTCCATCATCGAGCCCATGCCCGTCACGACGCAGGTGCCGGTCTTGGTGGTCAGCGTCAGCGCCTCTTCGATGTACTCGCCCTTCATATCGCCGACGGCGATGATCGTCTTGTCGGCCATCACGCCGTGGGTGAGGTCGATGACGGGTGCGATCGCCTCGGCCATCGACGGGTAGACGTGGGTGGCGCCGAACTTGATCGCCTGTTCGCGCTTCCACTCGTTCGGGTCGATCGCGACGACGTGGCGGGCCCCGGCGATGACCGCTCCCTGCAGTGCGCTCATGCCGATACCGCCGACGCCGACGATCACGACGGTCTCGCCCGGGTTCACCTCGGCCACGTTGGTGGCCGACCCGAAGCCCGTCGGGACCGCGCAGCCCAGCAGGGCCGCCGACTCGAACGGAATGTCTTTGTCGATCTTGACGACGGAGTCCTTGTGCACCGTCATGTGCGGCGCGAACGTGCCGAGCAGGTTCATCGGCGAGACCTCGGTGCTACCGGCATGCACGCGGGAGGTGCCGTCGGCGATCGCCTTGCCGCCGAGCAGTACCGCGCCGCGGTCGCACAGCGAGCGATAACCCTTGAGGCATGGTGCGCATTGCCCGCACGCCGGGATGAACGCGAGGATGACGTGGTCGCCCTCCTCGAGGCCGGTGACGTTCCTGCCGACCTTCGTGATCACGCCGGCGCCCTCGTGTCCGCCGAGCGCAGGCAGCCCGATCGGGGTGGCGCCGGTGGTCAGGTGGTAGTCCGAATGGCACATGCCCGCGGCGTGCATTCGGATCTGTACCTCGTCGGCGACGGGGTCACCGATCTCTATCTCGTCGATGCGGAACGGTGAGTTGAGCTCCCACAGCAGCGCGCCCTTGGTCTTCATGGCCGCTGACTATAGAACACGTTGCAGAACAGGTGTCAAGTCCGCCTTGAACTGCGTAGATAGGGGCTTCGGGCCGTCGCAGGCACCGCTGTCGGCCAGCCACCTGCGCGTCGAGCCGCTTTTGCGCGCCCCCCTCGTAATACGCTGCCCGCGATGAGCACACCTTCGCCGCGATGGCGCGCTGTGCGGGCGCTTGCCGTCTTCGCTGTGGCACTTGTGCTGCTGATGGCGGGCAACCTCGCGCTGTATGCATCCAGCAGGCACTGGGCTGAGGACGGTCTGCAACTCGGCGACTTCGACAAGCCCGACCGGATCGACCTCACCGTGTGGGTGAACCGGGTCGACACCGAGACGACGACGGTGGCGGCGACGATCACCGACATCGAGGCCAACGGGAAGTACGCCGATGAAAGCGGCCATCTCAACCTGGACACCAAGCTGCTGAGCAATTCCTTCACAAATCCCTCGGTGAACCTGCCGAGCGGAGAGACGGTGCCCGTCATCGAGCAGAAATTCGGGATGGTCGGGATCCCGACCGACTACCCCTTCGATCGCTACACCGCCTTCCTCGGGCTCAACATCGCGGCCGACGACGGCACCGCGCTGCCCACCACGCTCACCGTGTTCAACAACGACTCGTTCTTCCGGGTCGCGCTGGGGCCCGACCCGGATGTCGAAGGCGACAGCGTCGACGCGGATCTCTACCTGCACCGCAGCGCCCCGACGCTGGTGTTCGCCGTGTTCGTGATGCTGCTCATGCTCGGGTTGGCCGCGGCGGCCGTCACGGCGTCCTACTACGCGCTGCGGTGGCGCAGAGGTCTTGTCCTGCCGGCCTGCTCGATGATGGCTGCGATCCTGTTCGCACTGATTCCTCTTCGCAACGCCGTGCCCGGCGGCCCGCCGATCGGCTCGCTCATCGACTTTGCGGCGTTCTTCATCGCTGAGGGCGTCATCTCGATCGCGTTGATCACCAGCGTCGTGCTCGGCTACCGGCACGACATCGCCTATGAGCGCGCCGAAGCGGAAAGGGCGGGCCTGAGCATCGACGAGTACGCGCTGGGCCGCAAGCCGTAGGTCAGGCGGTATCGGCGAGCCCGAACGGGGCAAAGGTCGAGGCGTGGAACGCCACGACATGCGCGATGCCGCCGGCCGTCACGTCGAGCACATGGAGTTGAAAGGCCTCGTGAACGCCGGTCTCCCGGTTGAGCATGTACAACGCCGCGGCCGGCTGACCGTTGGCCGTGGTCCGGATGAACCGCATATCCCCGGGCCCCTCGGCGGGGCAGTGGGTCTTCGACAATTGCACGATGTTCTCCGGGCCCTGGTACCAGCCGTCGAACGGCGGCATTTCCCACACGGCATCCGCGGTGAACAACTCGACGAGCTTGTCGATGTCGTAGCTCTCGAACGCGGCGATATAGCGCGTCAGCAGGTCCTGGGCCTCCGGGGACTCCGGCGGGCGCAGCTCGTCGTCCTCGCTCGGGCCGACGGCATCCAGCTGCGCACGCGCACGCTGCAGCAGGCTGTTCACCGCTGCCGTCGACGCGCCGACCGCGTCGGCGACCTCGGACGCCTTCCACTGCAGCACGTCGCGCATCACCAGTACGGCGCGTTGCCGCGGTGAGAGGTGCTGAAGTGCCGCGACGAACGCCAGCCGCACCGATTCGCGTGAGCCCACGATGACTGACGGGTCGGCCGGGTCATCCGCCTGATCGGGCAGCGGCTCGAGCCACGGCACTTCCTCGCGGGCGACGATGTCGTCGAGCGGATCGGAACTCGGGGCCCCGAGGCCCGTCGGCAGCGGCCTGCGCTGCCTGCTCTCCAGCGCCGTCAGGCAGGTGTTGGTGGCGATCCGGTACAGCCACGTGCGCACCGACGATTTGCCCTCGAAGCCTTTGTACGACTTCCACGCCCGCAGATAGGTTTCCTGCACCAGATCCTCGGCGTCGTGCAGGGAACCGGTCATCCGGTAGCAGTGCGCGAGCAGTTCACGGCGATACCGCTGGGCATCGGCCAGGAAGGCATCCTCAGCGCTGCTGTCGTCGAGATCGTGGGCCAGGACCGTCACTCCGCCGAGCTTAATCAGTGGGTCCGACAACGGATAGTCTCGCTGCGTGGCCACGACCCGCAGCGAACGCAGCTTCGACGGTATCGGCGGTGTGCGCATCGTCTACGACGTCTGGACTCCCGAGCGCGATCCGCGCGGCGTGGTCGTGCTGTGCCACGGATACGCCGAGCACGCCCGCCGGTACGACCACGTCGCGCAGCGGTTCGGCGAGGCCGGCCTGCTCACCTATGCGCTGGACCTACGCGGCCACGGGCGCTCCGGCGGCAAACGGGTTTATCTGCGTCACATCGGCGAGTACACCGGCGACTTCGGAACCCTGGTGACGATCGCCGCCGACGAGCACCCGCGGCTGCCGCGCATCGTTCTCGGCCACAGCATGGGCGGCGGCGTCGTCTTCACCTACGGCGTCGAGCACCCCGACGACTACACCGCGATGGTGCTGTCGGGGCCCGCGGTCTACGCCCAGGACGCGGTGTCTCCGGTCATGATCACGGTCGCCAAGGTCCTCGGCAGCATCCTGCCGGGCCTGCCCGTTGAGCAACTGCCCACCGAAGCGGTGTCGCGGGACCCCGACGTGGTGGCCGCGTACATGGCCGACCCGATGGTGCACCACGGCAAGCTTCCCGCCGGGGTGGCCAAGGCGCTGATCAAGGTCGGCGAGACGATGCCGCAGCGGGCGTCCGCGCTCACCGCGCCGCTGCTGGTGGTGCACGGCGAGCAGGACAAGTTGATCCCCGTCGCGGGCAGCCGCCACCTGCTGTCGTGTGTCGCATCGACCGACGCTCACCTGAAGGTCTATCCGGAGCTCTACCACGAGGTGTTCAACGAGCCCGAGCGTGAACTCGTGCTCGACGACGTTACCTCGTGGATCGAGGCCAAGCTTTGAAAGCGGTTGTCGCCGGGGCGCTTTCACTGATCGTCGTGCTGTCGGGATGTTCGTCCGAGGGCGATGTCCAGTGGGTCGACGAGGACGTCAGCTTCACCGCCGACGAGCTGACCATCCACGGCACATACCGGCACGAGACCGGCGACGCGGTGGAGCCCGCCGCGCTGCTGATCTCCGAGAGCGGCGCCACCGACCGCAACGGCGACAACCAGGTCGCCGGGCCGGTCGGCAACATGCGCCAACTCGCCGAACTGTTGTCGGATCGCGACGTGGCCAGCCTGCGCTACGACAAGGTCGGCACCGGCCAGACCGGCCTCGGCCCGTACGCGCAGCGGCCCACCGAGGTGGTCAGTGCGGTCTACACCACGGGCGCGAAGGCCGCGGTGCGCTACCTGGCCGATCAGCCGCGGACCGACGACTCCCGCATCTCGGTCTACGCGGTGGGCGAAGGCACCATCCACGCGATGACGCTGGCCGGCGACACCGACGCCGGGGCGCCAAAGATCCACGCGCTCGGTCTCTTTCAGCCCCTGCCGGGTCGCTACCTCGACATCATCACCAACCGGGTGCGCGCCAACGCCACTCCCGAGGCCCTGTCCGCGTGGTTGGCTGCTGTCGAGCAGGTCCGGACCACGGCGACGGTGCCTGCGAACCTGCCCGAGGGCCTGGGCGCGATGCTGAACCCGGGCAATGTCAACGCGGTCGTCGAAGCCGACAAGATCGACCCGCTGACGCTGGCGGCCAAAGTGTCCGCGGGCACGCCGGTGCTGCTGACCTGTTCGGACTCCGACGCGCAGGCGTCGTGCGACTCGATCAGGCCCCTCGCCGACGCGCTTGGGCATACCGCGCTGACGGTCGTGGAGCTCAAGGGCGTCAACCACGTGCTGCGCGACGACCCGAGCGACAACGTCGCCAATTACGCCTCCCAAGATCCGCTCTCTCCACAAGTTGTCGAAGCGCTGGACCGCTTTGTCGCCGAGCAGCCCTAATCTGGCGCCATGAGGTGGGAGAGGACGAAGTGGATCGCGCATGAGTGACGACAAGATGCTGGCCCGTATCGCCGCCCTGCTGCGGCAGGCCGAGGGCACCGACAATCCGCACGAGGCGGACGCGTTCATGGCCGCTGCGCAGCGCTTGGCGACGGCCACCTCCATCGACCTGGCCGTGGCGCGGTCGCACTCCGATCAGCGCACGAAGGCGCAGATGCCGGTGCAGCGCACGATCACGATCGGCAACGCCGGCACTCGAGGGCTGCGGACGTATGTGCAGTTGTTCACGGTGATCGCACACGCCAACGACGTGAAATGCGATATCGCGTCGAATTCGACATTCGTCTACGCCTACGGGTTTCCCGAGGACATCGACGCCAGCCATGCGCTGTACGCGAGTTTGGTCATGCAGATGGTCAGGGCGTCGCAGGCCTATATCGAGTCGGGTGCTCACCGCCCCACGCCCACCATCACCGCGCGGATCAACTTCCAGTTGGCGTTCGGCGCCCGCATCGGTCAACGACTGGTCGAGGCGCGGGAGGAGGCACGCCGGGAGGCCACGAACAGCCGCAACAGCCAGCCGGGCACCGCGATTGCGTTGCGGGACAAGGATCTCGAACTGCGCGACTTCTACCGCGAGACCTCGGAGGCGCGTGGGACGTGGCGGGCGACCAGCGCGACGGCCGGCTACTCCTCGGCCGCCCGCCGTGCGGGTGACCGCGCGGGCCGCAAGGCCAGGCTCGGGCCCAGCCCGGAACTGGCGAATGCGCGTTCGGCGCTGCCGGGGAACGGGCGCCGCGCCTCCGGGGAGACGTGACGCCGCGCGACAGCCAGCGGGCGAAGGTGTACGCCGCCGAGGAGTTCGTCCGGACGTTGTTCGACCGGGCAGCCGAGCACGGCAACCGCGTCATCGACTTCTTCGGGACGACGTTGACGCTGCCGCCCGAGGCGCGGTTCGCATCGGTGGAGTCGGTGCAGCGGTATGTCGACGAGGTGCTGGCGCTGCCCGCCGTGCGGCGACGGTGGCCACGGGGGGCTCCGCTCGGCGTGCGGCCCAGGCGGGGAGCCAGCGCCGCTCACTACGAACTCGACGACGACGGCGCCGTCATCGCGGTGCCGGAAGTCCGGACCCGTTGGGCATTGCGCGAATTGGTGGTGCTGCACGAGATCGCACACCACCTGTGTGAGGCGGCGCCGCCGCACGGGCCGGAGTTCGTGGGCACCTTCTGTGAACTCGCCGACACGGTGATGGGGCCAGAGGTGGCCCATGTGTTACGCGTGGTGTACGCGAAAGAGGGTGTGCGCTAGTGGTTCCCGTCGGTGATGTCGGCGACGGCGGCGTCGATCCGGTCCCGGTCGGCCTCCAGCGACGCGGTGGCCGCGGCCGTCGCGGAGTCCAGCGCCTCGTTGAGCCGCTTCTGGACCTCCTCGACGCCCAGACTCAGCAGGCCGTCCTCGATGGCCACGCCCGTCAGCTGGTGGTGACCGTCCAACGTCACCTGTACAGTCTCGGATTCGTCGGTGCCGGTGAAGGTTTGAGAATTCATCCGGTCCAGCTGGTCGTCCATCAGGGACTGCAACTGCTGCGCCTGCCGCAACACGGCGGCGACGTCGGGGTGCATCTCGTCGCTCACGTGTCGTCTCGGCTCTCGCCGTCGGCGACCGCCCTGCGCCTGCGAATGCCGACGACCGCCTCGGTCCACGGCCGGTCCTCGGTGTAGAGGTCCTCGTCGGGCGCGACTCGGGGATCGCGCCGCTTCTCCTTGCCATGCTGGGCGCCCGCACCGTGCGCCATCGGGGCCATACCCCCGGCCATGGTCGTACCCGCGCGCCCCTCCGTCGAGGATCCCGGTGCGGCACCCGCCGCGGCAGGCACGGTCGGCGCGGGAGCGACCGTCTCCGCGGTGACCGGCGCCGACATCGGCGTCGCAGGCATGCCACCGCCGCCTGCGGCACCACCGCCCCTGCCACCGCCTGCCGCGGCACCGCCGACAGCGGCGGGGCGCACGTGCGGTTCGGTCGACTTCGGGCCTGACGTCGAAGCCCCAGCCGGCGCACTACCGCCAGCCGGCGCAGCACCGCCCGAGGGCGCGCCACCGCCCGTGGGCGCACCACCGCCGGCCGGAGCGCGACCTCCGGCCCGAGCACCACCCGAACGCCCCGCACCAACGGTCCTGTCCGCTATCCCGGACGGCTGCGGGCCGTACAACGGCACACCCGCGCGACCGCCGCCGGGTTGCGACTCGGTGCCGCCGGGGCCACCGACGACGGCAGCGCTGTCGGCGTCCGGGCCGGACGGCATCGCGGGCCGCACGGGTGAGAAGGTCGCCCCGCTCGCATAGTCCTGGCGCACGTCGTCGGACTGCTGCTGCAGCTCCTGCATCCGCCTCTGGATCTTCGCCATATCGTTGGAAGTCGCGACCGAGTTACCCACGGTCGCCCGGGCCGCGAGCTCACGCAACTGCGTCTCCAATGCCGCGTACTCAGTGTGGATGCCCGCATGCTCGGCCTTTGCGGCGTCATGTGCCGCAATGATTTTCGCCGCCGCCTCCGCGAGGTCGTGCCACCCCTCGGCGAGTTGTTCCAGCCAGCCGCTGAACTCGGCCATCCTGGCGTACGCGGCGTCGGCGGCCCGTCCCTCCCAATCGCCGCTGGGCGGGCGCGGCGCGGCGTCCCTGGCCCGGTTACTGGCCAAACCCCATTGCAGCATGGCCATTTTCAGCGATGCGCCGTTGTCCCCGGCGACCAGGTCGGCCTGCGTCTCGTGCACGTCGCTGTAGCCGGCCGCATCGAGTGGCTGCGGAGTGCCGACCGGATGGGGAAGCGCGGGCGGTGGCGTCGCCGGGGCGGGCACCGCGATCGCATCGACCGCTGCCCGTCGGTTGGGGTTCTCGATGGCTCGCCCGCAGGTTTCGTCGACCTCGGTGTAGGCGTCGGCGGCGATCTGCAGCATTTCGGCGACGCGTTGGTTCTCCGTCTCGGCCCACCGCTGAAACTCCAGCAGCGACTGCGCGTTCGCGTTCAGGTTGGCGACCGCGGCCGCCGAGGACGGCAACGCATCCGGCGGCACCACCGCTTCGGCGACGGGGCTGTGCCACTGCGTCCCGTGCATCTCTGCGGACTGCTTGGTGAGCTCCGCCGGTTCGACCCGCTGGATCTCGCCCATCGTTACCCCTGCGCCCGCATGTCGGCTCAGCCCTCGAGGACCATCTGGTAGCGGCTTTCCTCGCGCGGATTGATCAGCCTTATCGGCAGTTGGCGATGACGGGGCGTCTCGATGTGGTTGTTGCGCAACGTCACCCGGCCGAGGCCCGGGTGCGGGCCCAGGTACGTCGTCGCATGCGGCCACGCCACCTTGGCCTCGTCTCCGATCCTGGCGTTGACGTATCCGGCGAACTCGTTGAACTGCGGCGTCAGAGTGACCACGGCGCCTGCCGCCGCCGACCGCACGATGAACTGGGTGAACAGTCGGGAGTCGCCGAGGTTGATGCTCACGTCGACGTCGTCGAACGGTATGTAGACGGGGTAGCGGTCGGCGGTCTCGCCGACCAGCACCCCCGCCGACCCGATCGGCAGCTCGTAGTGGCGGTCGCCGACCGGGCTGATGCCGTGCAGAGCCGCCCGCTGCCCGCCGAACAGGCACGAAAAGCCGCGCGGTGTAGCGGGATTGGCCAAAGTGGTCAGCAGCACCGTCGAGCGTGGTGCCTCACCGGGCCGGATGCGGACCCGGGTGATCGTATGGTCGGCGCGTGCCGACCACCACACGTCCGGTCCACCCGGCGCGGTGTAGGCCGCGGTGAACGTGCTGCGGCCCTTGATCGCCGACCACGTCTCACGCTCGAAACTGATCTCGGTGGCCCGATCGAGATCGTCGAAACTGCGCGCGGGGCGGGCATCGATTCCGTTGCCGGCCAACTGATCCGCGATTCGGGTGGCCGAGGCCACCAGGTACCGCGCCAGCCCGGCGACCCCGGACTCGCGGCGCTGCGACGACTTGCGCGTGGACTCGGGATCGGCGCGCAGCACGATCCAGGTGCGCCGGCTTGCCGGAGCCGGATACGGGCCGACAACCTGTTCGTACAGCGAAATCAGCGTGGCTGGAGCGGTTTTGCCCACGCGATACCCCGACGACACCACGTCGGCCTCGAGGTCAGGGCAGTGCGCGGCCACGAGGTGTTCGACGAGCCGGGTGTCGACGACGTCGTCGGTGAACGCCGCGCCGTTGACGATCACCGTCGGGGTGAACGGACGCGGCACCAGTTCGATGGCCGCCGTCAGGTGCTCGTCCTGCCATCGCACGGCGACGTGATCGCCCGGCATCACGGTCGCGCCCACCCCGGGTTCGGACGGACGCTGCGGAACGTCGCGGTGCCTGCGCCGCCACGCGAACACAGCCGCCACCCAACCGGTGATCCGCAGCCCACGAATCGTCACCACCGAGCCCAGCCCGATCAGCACGGCGAGCGTGATCCCGAGCCACAACAGGTTCAGCTCGGCGAACACCAGGACCGTCGCGGGGATCAGCGCCGCCGCCCAGATCGCGTGGCCCGTCGTGAAGCGCAGGCCGAACATGCCGACAATTCTGTTCATCGGCGCCTCAATGCGCGACGGGCCAGCGCGCCGAGCCCGAGCGCGGCCGCCAGCCCGGCTCCGACGACGACCACCGCGGTGATCGGCCCGCGATCCGGCGGTGGGGTGAACACCGGCGGGGGAAGCTCCTTGACCCGGTACTGCACCTGCTCCGGCCCCGGGGGCACATCCCACGTCAACGCGGCGACGGGGTCGACGGCCCCGGCGCCCACATAGTTGTCGACGCCACCGCCCGGGTGACGCGCCGTCGCGGTGATCCGGTTCATGATCTGGGCCGGCGTGAGCGCGGGGAAGCGCTGCTTGAGCAGCGCAGCCAGCCCGGAGACATAGGCCGCGGCGAACGACGTGCCGCTGATCGGAATCGGGCCGTCCTGGCCCTGCAACGCGTTGACCGGATTGCCGTCGTAACCGAGCGCGACGAGGTTCTCGGCAGGCGCCGCGGCGCCGAGCCACGGGCCCGACATCGAGAACGTGCTCGGTTGTCCGTTCGGCGCGATTCCGCCGACCGTCAGCACGAGCGGTGAGTACCACGCCGGGCTGACGATCGTCTGTACCTGTTTCCAGCCGCGCGGATCGGTCGGAACCGCGGGATCGGCGGGCGGGTTCTGCGCGCAATCCTGGCCGGTGTTGCCCGCGGCGACGACGATGACCGCGCCCTTGACGTTGACCGCGTAGTTGATCGCGGCGCCCAGGCTGGTCTCGTTGATCGGGCGGGTGACCTTGTAGCAGGCCGCCTCGCTGATGTTGATGACCTGTGCGCCGAGATTGGCTGCGTGCACCACCGCCCGCGCGAGGCTGCGCAGCGATCCGGCGGTCTGGGTGGCGTTTGGGTCGTTGGGGTCCTGGCGCGTACCCACCGTCTGGAACGCCTCGGAGGTCTGTCGCAGCGACAGTATGCGGGCGTCGGGCGCGACACCGACGAAGCCGTCGTTCGGCGCGGGCCGCCCCGCGATGATCGACGCGGTCAACGTGCCGTGCGCATCGCAGTCCGACATGCCGTTTCCGGCCTGGTCGACGAAGTCTCCACCCGGTTCGGCGGGCACCCGCGGTGAGCCGACGACACCGGTGTCGATCACTGCGACCGTCACGCCCGCGCCCGTCGCGAACTTCTGCGCCTCGGACAACCGCAGGTAGTCGTTCGCCCACGGCCGGTCGGCGAAGTTCGCGTTCGGAAACACCGTCGGCGCCGAGCAGACCCGGCGCTGCTCCATCGGCTGATCCGGCCCGGTCTCGTCCGGGGGCACGGCCGCGGGATCAATCGTCGGTGGCTCGATCGCCGTCGCCGGAGGGGCGGCGATCAATGTCAGCAACAGCGCAGCCGTCAGCACGCCGACGCGTTCGAAGAAGCGCCGCACGCGCTACGCCCCTCCGCGGCGGCCGGACTGGTCGGCGGGGTGCCACGACACCGGCAGCAAACTCAAATCTGCCCGCTGCGCAGGGCAAACGCTCACGTCACGCCGATGGGCCGATTGCACGCAGCCAATCTTAAGGGGCCGCTCGGGGGAGTCATGCCACTATCTGGTGGCATACGCCCGCCACCAGGGGCTGCCCCGTCGGTTACCGCAGCGCCTGCGACCTAGGTGACCGCGATGTCCAGACCGTCGACGTCGAGGGTAAGTGCCCCCGCGGGGTCGGCGCGGAACTTCCCGTTGCCGGCCGCCTCGGCCAGCCCGCCGGTGCCCGATGCGATCCGCACCTCTCCACTGGCCACGCCGTCTCGGTAGGCGCCGTCGTGCAGCAACACCAAGCCGCCGGTCGCGCCCGCGATGGTGCCGGTGACGTGCTCGATGCCGACGAACAACGCGCTCTTGTCCGGTCCGTAGGCCAACAGCCACTTGGTCGTCGACGTGCCCTGGATGTCGCCCTCGTAGCGTTTCGAGACCAGGGCCTCGGTGAGCTTGGTGGCCTCGTCGCCGTTCTCGAACGGCGTCTCATCCCAGCTGGCGATCTGGAAGGTCGCCTCGATGTGTCTGCTCATGACCGGCGGATACCCGGTCACCGGAGCGCGGAACCGAGAGGCCGACGGGCAGCACCCCCGGTCACTGTGATAGTCAAGGCATCACGGCCGCGTTGCGTCCGCTAGCACGTCAAACTATAGTCTGGACACATGTCCAGAAGGTTCGGAGTTGTTGCGTGACACGATTTGTCCAGCTCACCGGCCCTGGATTCAGCCGCTTCTGCGCATCGTCTTGAGTTGAACATGCGCATCGCACTTCTGTCGTACCGGAGCAAGACCCACTGTGGTGGGCAGGGCGTCTATGTCCGCTACCTGTCCCGCGGCCTCGCGGACCTGGGCCACGAGGTCGAGGTGTTCTCGGGCCAGCCATATCCGGAGGAACTCGATCCCCGCGTTCGGCTGACCGAGGTGCCCAGCCTGGACCTCTACCGGGAACCCGATCCGTTCCGGATCCCGTGGCCCAACGAGATCAAGACGTCGATCGACCTGCTCGAGCTGCTGACCACGTGGACGGCGGGCTTCCCCGAACCCCGCACGTTCAGCCTGCGCGCCGCGCGGGTGCTGGCCGAACGTCGCCACGAGTTCGACGTCGTGCACGACAACCAGTGCCTGGGCACCGGGCTGCGCAAGATCGCAGGCCTCGGCCTTCCGGTGGTCGCCACCGTGCATCACCCGATCACCCGCGACAAGGTGGTCGACGTCGCCGCCGCCAAGTGGTGGCGCAAACCGCTGGTGAGACGGTGGTACGGCTTCGCCGAAATGCAGAAGCAGGTGGCATGCGAGATCCCCGAACTGCTGACCGTGTCGTCGACGTCGGCGGCTGACATCGCCGAGGACTTCGGCGTCGCGCCCAGCCAGCTGCACGTCGTGCCGCTGGGCGTGGACACGGCGATGTTCAAGCCCGCTGAGCGACGGGTGCGCAACCGCATCATCGCGATCGCCAGCGCCGATGTTCCCCTCAAAGGCGTCAGGCACCTGCTGCACGCAGTGGCCCGCCTGCGCGTCGAACGCGATCTCGAACTGCAGCTCGTCGCCAAGCTGGAACCGAACGGTCCGACCGAAAAGCTGATCGCCGAGCTCGGCATCTCCGACATCGTGCACAGCTCAAGCGGGTTGTCCGACAGCGAGCTGGCCGACCTGCTGGCCTCGGCCGAAGTCGCTTGCATCCCATCGCTTTACGAAGGGTTCTCGTTGCCGGCGGTGGAGGCCATGGCCAGCGGCACGCCCATCGTGGCCAGCCGCGCCGGTGCGCTGCCCGAGGTGGTGGGCGCCGACGGCGATTGCGCCCGGCTGGTCAAGCCCGCCGACGTCGACGAATTGACCGCGGTGCTCGGCGAACTGCTCGACTCACCGCGTGAGCTGGCCCGCCTCGGCGCGAACGGACGCAAGCGCGCGGTAGAGGTGTTCAGCTGGCAATCGGTTGCCGCGCAGACGGTTGCGGTCTACGAGATGGCGCGCGAACGGGTCGGCGCATGCTGACGGTCGACTTCGACCGGCTCGGCGTCGGCGAGGGCACGAAGGTGATCGACGTGGGTTGCGGCGCGGGCCGGCACAGCTTCGAGGCCTTCCGGCGCGGAGCGGACGTCGTCGCGTTCGACCAGAGCGCCGCCGATCTCAACGACGTCGACGAGATCCTGACAGCCATGCGCGAGCAGGGTGAGGCGCCGCCGACGGCCAAGGCCGAGGCGGTCAAGGGTGACGCGCTCGATCTGCCTTATGCCGACGGCACTTTCGATTGCGTGATCGCTTCGGAAATTCTCGAACACGTGCCCCAGGACGAAAAGGCGATCGCCGAGCTGGTCCGGGTGCTCAAGCCCGGCGGAACGCTCGCCGTCACGGTGCCGCGGTGGCTCCCCGAGAAGCTCTGCTGGGTGCTGTCCGACGAGTACCACGCCAACGAGGGCGGGCACGTGCGGATCTATCACGCCGACCGGCTGCGCGACAAAGTGCTCGCCCATGGCCTTCGACTCGAGCACACCCATCATGCGCACGCCTTGCACTCCCCGTACTGGTGGCTCAAATGCGCGGTGGGAACCGAGAATTCGGATCACGTCGCGGTGAAGGCATACCACCGGATGTTGGTGTGGGACATGATGAGCCGCCCGTGGCTGACCAAGACGGCCGAGTCGCTGCTCAACCCGCTGATCGGCAAGAGCGTCGCGTTGTACTTCACGAAACCGGTGGGTGCAGGTGCTGACGCCTAAACTCGACGGCGTCCCGGGCGTTCCCGGGGTGCTGACACCCGAACAGTGCCGTCAGACCGCGAAATCGATTGCCGCTACCCAGGAATCCTCGGGTGCGCTGCCGTGGTTCGACGGAGGCCACACTGATCCGTGGGATCACATCGAGAACGCGATGGCACTGACGGTCGCCGGGTTGCTGGAGCCGGCACGCGCGGCGTTCGAATGGTCGCGCACGCACCAGCGCCGCGACGGATCGTGGCCCATCCAGTTGCGCAACGGCGTCATCGAGGACGCCAACAGCGACAGCAACTTCTGCGCCTACATCGCCACCGGCGTGTGGCACCACGTGCTGGTCACCGGTGACCGCCGTTTCGCTGAGACGATGTGGCCGGTGGTCACCAAGGCGATCGACTTCGTGCTCGGCATGCAGCTCAGTGGCGGTGAGATCGCCTGGGCGAGAAGTCCTTCGGCCATCGAACCCGAAGCCCTGCTGACGGGGTGCGCGAGCATCTACCACAGCATCCGGTGTGCGCTGGCGCTCGCGGACTACTTCGACGACCCGCAGCCGGAATGGGAGGTCGCGGTCGGCAGGCTCGGCCACGCGATCGCCCACCATCCCGAGGCGTTCACGGTGAAGGACCGCTGGTCGATGGAGTGGTACTACCCGGTGCTGACCGGCGCGGTGCGCGGTCCCGCTGCGCGGATGCGGATCGACGAGCGGTGGCACGACTTCGTGGTTCCCGGCCTGGGTATCCGCTGCGTAGACGACCGGCCGTGGGTGACCGGGGCCGAAACCTGTGAACTGGTACTGGCTTTGGACGCGATGGGTGACGCGGTGCGCGCCAGGGAGCAGTTCGCCGCGATGCACCATCTACGTGAGGACGACGGCTCCTACTGGACGGGTCTGGTGTTCGCCGACGGCAAGCGCTGGCCGGAGGAACGCACCACGTGGACCGGCGCGGCGATGATTCTGGCCGCCGACGCGCTGTCGTCGACGTCGGCCGCCAGCGGCATCTTCCGGGGCGCGGACCTTCCGCGCGGCCTCGAAGGCGAGTACGACTGCGAGTGTGCGACCAGCGACCGCTAGTCCAGCGGCTCGCCGACGACGCCGTCCGTGCGCTCGAGCACGCGCATGGATCCGGTTGCCGAAACCTCGCGAAAATGGTTGGTGTTCAACGCCCGTTGGTAGATGTGGAACGGCGCCTGCCCGCCCTCGTCGGGGTTGGGAAACACGTCGTGGATGACGAGCGCCGCGCCCACCTCCACCCATTTGGCCCAGCCGTCGAAGTCGCGCTGTGCGGCTTCCTCGGTGTGGCCGCCGTCGATGAACAGAAAGCGCAACGAAGTTCGCCATCCCCGCGCCACCACCGGTGACCGGCCGACGATCGCGACGACGTGGTCGTCGAGGCCGGCGGCGTCGAGCGTGTGCCGCGCCGTCGGCAACGTGTCGAACAGGCCGGTGACGGGATCAACCATCGACTCGTCGTGGTACTCCCACCCCGGCTGGTGTTCTTCTGAGCCGTGGTGGTGGTCGACGGTGTAGATCACGCCGCCGGTCTGCTGTGCGGCGGCGCCGAGCAGCACGGTGGACTTGCCGCAGTATGTGCCGATCTCGACGCCGATGCCGTCGCCGAGATACTTCACAGCAGCGTCGAACAGGGCCCGGCCCTCGTCGTAGGGCATGAATCCGATGACCTGCTCGGCAAGGGCGAAGAGTTCGTCTGTGGTGCGCATCGGTGACTCAATCTAGTCGCAGCGGATCGTTGCTGGTGCAGGGGTGTTGTAGTAGCGTCCGGACATGTGTCCGACACGGCCATGGAGTCGACTCGGCGCCGTCTGACCGCCAAACAAGCCGACACTGTCGACCGCCTCGGTCGCGCCGCGGTCGAACTGCTCAACCGCGATGGCTTCGCCGGTCTAACGGTGCGCCGAGTGGCCGCCGATGCCGGCGTCGGGGCGGCCACCGCCTACACCTACTTCTCCTCCAAGGAACACCTTGTCGCCGAGGTGTTCTGGCGCAGGCTCGCGGCATCGCCACCGGCGGCGCACGAGTCCGAGGACCCCGCTGCCCGGGTCATCGAGGTGCTGCGCCACATCGCCTTGCTGGTCGCCGACGAGCCCGCGTTCGCCGGTGCGGTGACGACGGCGCTGCTTGGTCGCGACCCCGACGTCGAGGTGCTGCGGCTGCGCATCGGCCGCGCGATCCGCGACCGGCTGGCCGCGGCGTTGGGCGCCGACACGGATCCCGACGTCATCGACACGCTGGAGATGCTGTACTCCGGCGCGCTGGTGCGCGCAGGCATGGGATACGCGTCGTACGCCGAAATCGCGGAGCGACTGGAGAAATCGGCGCGGCTGATCCTGAACTGATCCTCAGCGCGAGCCGAGGATCGCCACCGAAGCGGTGATCGCCGGCTCGATGATGCCGCCCAGGTCGTGGCCGTCCTCGACGAAGAGCGCGGTCAGCTCGCGCAGGCCGCCAAGGATGATGAGCGCCAGGGGACGCGACAGCGGAGCCAGCGAAGCGCGTTCGAATCCCGGCGTGCTGCTGATGTCGACCAGCATGTCGGTGAAATGCTCCATGGCCTCGCGATGCAGCGGATGTGCGACGGCGCCCAGTGCGGGCGCCTCACGGATCCACGCCAGCGTGATGGCCGGTCGCGCCGCGATGTGGTCGACGTAGGCGGTCACCGCTGAGCGGATCTGGGCCCGCCAATCGGCATCGGGATCCGCGGCTGCGCGCACGCCGGCGATCATCGTCTCGTTGTTGCGCCGCAGCAGCTCGATCAGGCATTCCTCTTTGCTCGCGAACTGTTCGTAGAACGTACGCTTCGAGGTTCTCGCCTGCCGAACGATGTCGGCGACGGTGGTGTCGCGATAGCCGCGTTCGGTGATCGAGGCGGCCATACCGTCGAGCAGGCGGTCGCGGAACGCGCCGTCGGCCGCGGTATGCACGCCGTTGTCCAGCGCAGTGGTCATACCGCCTCCTCGACAGCCTTGCGTCTGCTGGTACCAAGCGGTACCGTACTACACGAACCTACGGTACATCGTAGTACCGGGGAACTGGCTGGGAGCGTCATGAGCGAAGCTTTGGTCGTCGAGAAGCCCACACCTGCAGCGGCGTCGCCTGCCGCGGTCAACCTGCCACCGAAGGCGCGGATTCCCAAGCCGCTGCTGGGTCTCGCGTTCGCGGTTTCGCGGCGCTGGACCGTCGCCCAGTTCGCCCGCCTCCACGGCCCGGTCTTCACCATGAACGTCCCGGTCTTCGGACGCACAGTCGTCGTCGGCGACCCGCAGCTGGCCAAACAGATGTTCATGGCCAATACCGACGACGTCGGCAACATCCAACCCAACCTGTCGCGCGTGCTGGGCCCCGGTTCGGTGTTCGCGCTCGACGGGTCCGAACACCGGCGGCGGCGCCGGCTGCTGACACCGCCGTTCCACGGCAGGAGCGTCAAGAACTACGAGGCGATCTTCGAAGAGGAGACCCTGCGCGAATCGGCGAACTGGCCCGAGGGTCAGGCATTTCCGACCCTGGAACCGATGATGCGGATCACCCTCAACGCGATCCTGCGTGCGGTGTTCGGCGCCGACGGCGAGCAGTTGGACGACCTGCGGCGCATCATCCCGCCATGGGTGACGCTCGGTTCGCGCCTGGCGTCGTTGCCCGCACCGTCACGCACATACGGAAGGTTCAGTCCGTGGGGGCGGCTGGCCGAGTACCGCAGGCAATACGACGAGGTCATCGACAAGCTGATCGACCGGGTCACGGCCGACCCCGGATTCGAGGAGCGGACCGACGTTCTTGCGCTGTTGCTCGCCAGCACCTATGAGGACGGTAGCGCCATGTCCCGCAAGGACATCGGCGACGAACTGCTGACCCTCCTTGCGGCCGGACACGAGACCACGGCCTCGACCCTGGCCTGGGCGTTCGAGCGGATCACCCGCCATCCCGACGTCCTTGCCAAGCTGGTGACCGAGGCGGAGACCGACGGCAACGACTACCGCCAGGCCGTCCTTGGGGAGGTGCAGCGGTCGCGCACGGTGATCGACTTCGCGGGCAGGCACGTCTACGCGTCGACCTTTGAGCTAGGCGAATGGGTTGTCCCGCAGGGCTATACGATGCTAGCGAGCATCTCGCTGATGCACGACAGGGCCGCTGAGTTTCCCGATCCCGAGCGCTTCGACCCGCAGCGCTTCGTCGACGAGCGACCGCCGACGTTCGCCTTCATCCCGTTCGGCGGGGGGACCCGCCGCTGTGTCGGCGCCGTGTTCGCCAACGTCGAGATGGACGTGGTGCTGCGGACTGTATTGCGCCACTTCGTGATCGACACCACCGCGGCGCCCGCGGAGAAGACGCACTCGCGCGGCGTGGCTTACACCCCGAAGGACGGCGGCCGCATCGTGGTGCACCGCCGCAACACACCGCTCGCGCAGGAGGAGTGAAGGAACCGATGACGAACGCTACCGCCGCCGACCAGCAAGCCCCGGTCACACCCGGCAAGTTGCCGCCGGCGGTACCGCTGCCCAAACCCGTCCAGATGGTGCTGATGGCGGGATTTCGCCGCTGGTTCCTGGGCAAGGCGCTTCAGCGATACGGCCCGGTGTTCGCGATCAACGTGCCATTTTTCGGCCGCAGCGTGGTGATCGCCGATCCAGCGCTGATCCGCACCGTGTATCTCGCGAGCACCGACGACCTGATCAACGTCCAGCCGAACCTCAGCCGAATTTTCGGCCCCGGTTCGGTTTTCGCGCTCGACGGCGTCGAGCACCGCAAGCGCCGCAAGCTGCTCGCGCCGCCGTTCCACGGCCAGAGCATCAAGAACTACGAGAAGATCATCGAGGAGGAGACGCTCCGCGAGACCGCGACCTGGCCCGAGGGCGTCGAGTTCGCGACGCTCGAACCGATGAACCGGATCACGCTGAATGTCATCCTGCGCACCGTGTTCGGGGCTGACGGGGCCGAACTGGACTATCTGCGCGAGATCATCCCGCCGTGGGCCAAGCTCGGTTCGCGCATGGCGACATTGCCCGAGCCATCTTTCAAGACCGGTCGCTACAGCCCGTGGGGCCGCCTGGAGACGTTCCGCCGCAACTTCGACCGGACCGTTTTCGCGTTGATCGACAAAGCCGAGGCCGACCCCGCTCGCGAGGAGCGCACGGACATCCTGGCGCTGCTACTGGGCAGCACCTATGAGGACGGCACCCCGATGTCGCACCAGGACATCTCCGACGAGCTGCTCACCCTTCTCGGCGCCGGCCACGAGACGACGGCGTCGACGCTCGGCTGGGCGTTCGAACGGTTGCGCCGCCATCCCGCGGTGCTGGCCAAGCTGGTCGAGGAGAACGACGCCGGCGGCAACGAGTACCGCCAGGCCTTCATCAACGAGTTGCAGCGCAACCGGACCGTCATCGACTTCTCCGGACGCCACGTGCTGGCACCGCATTTCGACGCCGGCAAGTGGCGGATTCCCCACGGCTACACCGTGATGGTGGCGCTGGCGAACATGCACGCCAACCCGGACGTGTTCCCCGACCCCGAACGCTTCGATCCCGACCGGTTCATGGGCAAGCGCCCGCCGACGGCGTGGGTGCCGTTCGGTGGCGGGACCCGCCGATGCATCGGCGCCGCGTTCGCCAACGTCGAGATGGACGTCGTACTGCGAACGATCCTGCGCCACTTCGTGATCGAGACCGACACTGCACCCGACGAGAAGGTGCACTTCCGCGGGATCGCGTTCACCCCGAAGGACGGCGGCCGCGTCGTGGTGCGCCACCGCCGGTAACCGAGCGCGTCGGTGTTCCTACTGGTTGGCCGTTTCGCGCTTGGGCAGCTTCCAGCCCGGGCGCGGGAAGTGGCAGGTGTAACCGCTCGGGTAGCGCTCCAAGTAATCCTGGTGCTCGGGCTCGGCCTCCCAGAAGTCGGCGGCCGGGGTCACCTCGGTGACGACCTTGCCGGGCCACAGTCCTGACGCATCCACATCGGCGATGGTGTCCAGCGCGACGCGCTTCTGCTCGTCGTCGAGGTAGAAGATCGCCGACCGGTAGCTTGTGCCGATATCGTTGCCCTGACGGTTCTTCGTGGTCGGATCGTGGATCTGGAAGAAGAACTCCAGCAATGCGCGGTAGTCGGTCCGCGCCGGGTCGTAGACGATCTCAATCGCCTCGGCGTGGCCGGGGTGATTGCGGTACGTGGGATTGGCGTTCTCGCCGCCGGTGTAGCCGACACGCGTCGACACCACGCCCGGTTGCCTACGGATCAGATCCTGCATGCCCCAGAAGCAACCGCCCGCCAGGATGGCTCTCTTGTGGTCGCTCATGCTTGCGCCTCCTCATTCACGAACAGCTTCTTGTAATCGCCATACCCCTCGGCCTCGAGGTCGTCGAGGTGGATGAATCTCAGCGAAGCGGAGTTGATGCAGTAGCGCAACCCACCCTCTGCGCGGGGGCCGTCGGTGAAGACATGGCCGAGGTGGCTGTCGCCGTGCGCCGAGCGCACCTCGGTGCGGACCATCAGGTGCGAGAAGTCGCGCTTCTCGACGACGTTGGTCGCTTCGATCGGACGGGTGAAGCTGGGCCACCCGGTCCCGCTGTCGAACTTGTCGACAGAGGCGAACAACGGCTCGCCCGAGACCACGTCGACGTAGATGCCCGGCTCGTGGTTGTCCCAGTACTCGCCGGTGAAGGGCCGCTCCGTGCCGTTTTTCTGTGTGACCTGGTACTGCTCCGGCGACAACGCGTTCACTGCGGCCGGATTCTTGTTGTATTGCTTTGCCATAGTGCCTGTATAACCACCGAATCGACCGCCATGTTCCAGTCGGCGATTACGGTTGTGTGATGCGCACATTCCTCGCCGTGATGGCCGCTGTGCTGGCCGTGTGGGCGGCCCCGGCGGCAGCGGCCGAGACGGCCGTACTGTCCGAGCGGCCCGGCCATCCGGGCCTGCTGTTCATCGACAATCCCGCGATCGTCGACCCGCAGCCGATGCGCGCCGAGTCCTACAACCGCGTCGCGGGCGACCGCGCCGTCGGCGTGCACTTCACCACCGGCACCCCGCAGTGTTACGGCGTGCACGCGTCCGTGCTGGAGACACCCGAGACCGTCACCGTCGAACTCTTCGGCGGCGCGCTTCCCGAAGCCGCGGGCCGGCCGTGCATCATGATCGCGGTGTCGGGGATCCTCGAGGTCCCGCTGCAGAATCCGCTGGGCAGCCGCCAGGTGCTGACCGCGTTCTGACCCTCGACAAGCTCGGTAGAACGTGTTCTAGTTCTGGTGTGACGGGCAGCAGCACCTTCAGCCGCGACGAATTGGCCGCGGCGTTCCAACAGTTCGAGGCGACAGTCGACCGCGCCGCACAGACCCGCGACTGGGATCCCTGGGTCGACCAGTACACCGAAGACGTCGTCTACGTCGAGCACGCGGCGGGCACCATGCGCGGCCGCGAACAGGTGCGCCCCTGGATTTGGAAGACGATGGAGTCGTTTCCCGGTAGCTACATGACGTCGTTCCCGTCGCGGTGGACCGTGATCGACGAGGCGACCGGCCGCATCATCTGCGAGCTGGACAACCCGATGCGCGACCCCGGCGACGGCACAGCCATCAGCGCCACCAACGTCTCGATCCTCACCTACGCCGGCGACGGACTGTGGCGTCGGCAAGAAGACATCTACAACCCGCTGCGGTTCGTCAAGGCGACGGTCAAATGGTGCCGCAAGGCCGCCGAACTCGGCACCTTGCCGCCCGAGGCCGAGGAGTGGATGAAGCAGTACGGAGGAGCCAAGTGAGCAAGCTGGTCATCGGAGCCAACGGTTTCCTCGGATCGCATGTCACCCGGCAACTGGTGGCCGCAGGCCACGACGTCCGCGTCATGGTCCGCCCGAACGCGAACACCAAGAGCATCGACGATCTGCCGGTACAGCGTTTCCTCGGCGACATCTGGTACAACGACACGCTGCGCGCGGCCATGACCGGAGTCGACGACGTGTACTACTGCGTCGTGGACACGCGCGGCTGGCTCAAGGACCCCACGCCGCTGTTCTATACGAACGTCGAGGGCACCCGAAACGTGCTCGAGGTCGCCAAGGACATGCGTTTGCGGCGGTTCGTCTACACCAGCAGCTATGTGACGGTCGGCCGCAGGCGCGGGCACGTGGCGACCGAGGACGACGTGATCGTCGACAAGGGTTTGACGCCGTATGTGCGGTCGCGGGTGCAGGCCGAGACGCTGGTGCTGCAATATGCGCGCGAGCACGGCGTGCCCGCAGTCGCGATGTGCGTGTCGACCACCTACGGCGGCGGCGACTGGGGCCGCACCCCGCACGGCGCGATCATCGCCGGGGCGGCGTTCGGCAAGCTGCCGTTCGTGATGCGCGGTATCGAGTTGGAGGCCGTCGGTGTCGACGACGCCGCGCGCGCCATGCTCCTCGCCGCCGAGCACGGCCGAGTCGGCGAGCGGTACCTGATCTCGGAGAAGATGATCAGCAATGCGGAGGTGGTGCGCATCGCGGCCGAAGCCGCGGGGATGCCTGTGCCGACGAAGTCGCTCCCGCTGCCGGTCTCCTACGCGATGGCCGCCCTGGGCACCGCCAAGGCGCGGGTGACGGGCAAGGACGAGAAGTTCTCGCTCGGCTCGCTCCGGCTGATGCGCGCGGAAGCGCCGGTGGATTGCAGCAAGGCGCGACACGAATTGCGTTGGAGTCCAAGGCCTGTCGAGGAGTCGATCCAGGCGGCCGCCAGGTTCTGGGCGGGGCTGCGGGACGCGCGGCGTACGAGCAAGGCCGGTTAGCCCGCGAGTAGAGATGCCCGACAAGCTCCCCGTCGATTTGTCCGGTGCGCCGCAGACCATGCTTGCGACGTTCTACGCCAAGGCGCTCGACGCCGACTTGCCCAACGCGATCCTGGGTGACCGGTTTGCCAAGGACATCGTCGAGCGCATCGACTACGACTGGTCGAAAACAACGATCACGCCGGCCAATTCGGCATCGGTGACCACCCGCAGCGCGCACTTCGACAGGTGGACGCGCCAGTTCCTGGCCGCGCACCCGCGGGCGGTCGTGTTGCATCTGGGCTGCGGGCTGGACGCGCGGGCGTTTCGAGTGGACACCGGGCCCGGGGTCGACTGGTTCGACATCGACTATCCGGAGGTCGCGAGTCTGCGCACGCAGCTCTATCCGCACCGCGACCGTTACCGGGTGATCGGCGCCTCGGTCGCAGATGCATCTTGGCTGTCCGGAATCCCCTCGGATCGGCCGACTTTGATGATCGCCGAGGGCCTCACCATGTATCTGACGGAATCCGACGGTGCGGCGCTGCTGCGGCGGGTGGTCGACGGGTTTCCCTCCGGTGAACTGCAATTCGACGCGTTCAGCCGGCTCGGCATCCGGTCGCAGGTCCTGAACGCGGTGGTGCGGCGCTCGGGGGCGACGCTGCAGTGGGGGATTGACGGTCCGGACGACATTGCCGAGGCGGTGCCCGGTGTGCGGTTGCTGGCGTGGGTGTCACCGTTCGATTCGCCGACATTTCGTGACGTCGCCTGGTATTACCGGGCGATGGGGCGTGCGATGGCTGTGCTGCCGTCGCTGCGGTACATCGCGCAGTATCATCGCTGGGCGTTCTGACCGTTGCACTCGAAGCTGAAGATATGCATGCAAATGAGCGGTGGTTCGTGCAGAAGCTCAGTTTCGGGAGGCTAGCTACCGGACCTTGAGTTCGGCGATCACTTCCGCGTACAGGCGCGCCTTGATGGCACCGAACACCGTGCCGGCTTTGGCGGCCAGCGCACCGGCGCGCGTGACCGCGGTGTCGAGGACTTCACCCTCCCCGGCGGTGGCCGCGGCGATCCCCGCCGCGCGGGCGTCCTCGCCGCCGTAGCGTCGCGCCGTGGTCATCGCGTCGTGCGCGGTCGCGATCGGAAGGCGGGACCGGATGAGGGCGTTCATCCCAGCGGTGAACGGGATGCCGAGGTCGACCTCCGGCAGGCAGAAGAAGCCGCGATCGGCGCGCATGACGATCTGGTCGTGGGCCAGCGCCAGCATCGCACCGGCGGCGAACGCGTGCCCTTGCACCGCGGCGATGATCGGCGCCGGGAACGCCAGCACGCGTACCAACAGCGCGTGCACGTCGGCCAGATTGGCCTCGGCCGCATCGGGATTCGCGGCCATGAAGTCGAGGTCGAGCCCGTTGGAGTAGAACTTGCCGCTGCCCGTGGTGACGACGGCCCTCGGCCCGTCGGCGGCCTCCACCTCGTCGAGTGCCGAGTTCATCGCGGTCAGCCGGTCGGGGTGGAAGCGGTTCTCGTCCTCGCCGAGGGTCAACACGTACACCGCGCCGTGCCGTTCAAGTTCTGCCATCAGCCGATTACACCACCTACTTAGGAACAGACGGCGTACTACCCGAATAAGGCCTACCCGTCGTGGCACATCATCGCGGTAGCGGCGTGGTTCGGCGACCGACCGCACCAGCCGGCGTCGGCTCTTAGAACGGTGCCGGGTCGGCATTACGCGCCCGCTCAGCTCTGATCCGTGCGGCGAATTCGGCTGCGCGAGTGCGTCTTCGCTTCGGCATCTTCGCTGCGCGATCAGGTGTGGGCGGTGGAATATCCGGTGGCGGTGGCAAGTTGGCGGTGGTCGTGTCCCATTCGAAGAACAGCTTGCTACCGGGGTGGGTGGTATAGGTGTGGCCGCTCGGTGCGGTCCAGATGACAGTTCCATCCGGAAGCTGGACGTCGCGCCAGCCGTCAGGGCCGCCGCAGAATGTCTTCATCATGTGGTTCTTACGGCACAGGCATTTGAGGTTCGACGGATGCGTGGGCCCCAGGGGCCACGGGGTCGTGTGATCGATGTCGCAGAGGTCGGCAGGCACATCGCATCCCGGTGCGCGACAGTACATATCACGCATGCGCACGAATTCGGCCAGCGCCGCTGACGGCTGATACCGCGACTCGGCTTCCGACCTCGGCATCTTGATCGGGCGCACCTTCGCCCCGCGGCTGATCAGCCAGGGCAGTAGGAACGTGGGCAAAGCCCCTTGGCCCAGCAGTACTGCAGTGCCACGCTTCTCGGTTGTGGGAGCGGCCTCGCCTTCGGTTGCGCGAGTGGCATTGTCGAGCGCGGCTTGGTCGGCGATCACGTGTATGAGGACATTCGACGCATGCACACCGGCAGCGGCGCATGTCGGCGATCCGCACGCACAAGCCAATTGGTTATGGCCGGCCGCTAAGGCGCCGACAGCGTCGGCGCGCCGCTCGCCGATACTGCGCGGATCGTCGTCGCACAGCCCCTTCATCATCTCGGCGACGCGCCGTTTGAGGGCGGCCGCATCCGTGGCCAACAACCGGCCCCACACCGAAGTGGTGCCGGCCGGGTCGTCTTCGTCACCGAAGTGGAAGTCCCGGGTGCGGGCCGTAGCTTTTGATTTCCGCACCGCGAGCGGGTCGAACCGGTGGACGAGCGCGTCGACCGCATCGTCGAGTCGTCGCTCCGACAGCGGACTCAATCGAGACGCCCGTTGGGCGAGTGCGGTGTCGATGAGTGCCAACGCCTCAGGATCCTCGATCAGCGTGGTGCGCCATGTGATCGTCGAGACGATCCGCGCACTGATACCGCCCTGCTCGAACAACGCGGCCACCTGTGGCAGCCGCTCGCGCAGCGCCTGCGCGATGCGCATCTGCCCCGAAGCGCGGCGATGACCGACCGTCATCGCCGCAGCCACCTCGGCGGCGACGGCATCCCACGGATCGAACGCGGACCGCTGCCGCTCGTCGTCATCGCACACCTTGCGCCGGACCAACTCTGCAATGGCCGCGAGCCGGCGTGCGGCGGCTTGTGCCTCCGCACGTGCACCCTCGGCGATGGCGGCGACCACAGCGGCGTCGTCGGCCTCTGCGAAGTCCGATCCGAACATGTGTTCGACTATGCCATCGTCCACCGACACGTCCGGAATGCCGACCGCCACCTTGGGCGTTGGCCATGTCATGAGCGATCGACCCGTACTCGAGCCCACCGCGGAGCATCCGATCACCGTCGAGCCGACCGGCAGACACGTCACCGTCCGGGTGAACGGCGAGATCGTCGCCGACACAGAACGTGCGTTGACGCTTCAGGAGTCGACCTATCCGGCGGTGCAGTACATCCCGCACAACGACGTCGTCCAAGACAAACTCAGGCCCAGCGACACCCAGACGTACTGCCCGTTCAAGGGCGACGCCAGCTACTACGACCTGGTGACCGACAACGGCACCGTCGTCGAGGACGCCATCTGGACCTACCAGAAGCCCTACCCGGCCGTCGCCCCCATCGCCGGTCACGTGGCGTTCTACCCGGACAAGGCGGAGGTCACCGTCGTTCAGGCATAAACCGTCGACCCGGCATAACCTTGGCCGGTGCACACCTCGGTCAGCGTCGTCTTCGACGGCCCGGTCAGCCCCGCGTTGACCCTGGCGCCGCTGCGGCGTGGCCGGAAGGACCCCTGCTACTTCGACGACCCCGACGGCGCGATCTGGCGCACCAGCCTGATGCGCAGCGGCCCGGTCACCGCGCGCCTCACCAAATCGGCACCCGACACCGTCGACTGCGAAGCATGGGGCGAGGGTGCCAGGGAATTCGCCGAGACCCTGCCCGCCCAACTCGGCGCTTACGACGACAGTGTCGGCTTCGCGCCCACGGAACCGACAATCGCCGCGGCGCATCGACGCGTGCGGCATCTCCGGCTGGGCCGCACCGACCGCGTGCTCGAAGCGCTGATTCCGGCGGTGCTCGAACAGCGGGTCTACGGCAAGGACGCGCGCCGCGCGTGGCGGCTGCTGGTCACTAAGTTCGGCGCCCCCGCACCCGGTCCGGCGCCCGCGCACATGCGGGTGCCGCCGCCCGGTGACATCTGGCGCCGCATCCCGTCGTGGGAGTTCCACCGCGCCAACGTCGATCCGCGCCGCGCTCGCACCGTCGTCGTATGTGCTCAGCGCGCCGACTCCCTGGAACGGCTGGGCGCCCGGTCACCGGCCAGGGCGCGTGCCGCGATGGCGTCGCTTCCGGGGGTCGGTGAGTGGACCGCGGCCGAGACGAGTCAACGCGCGTTCGGTGACGCGGATGCGCTCTCGGTCGGCGACTACCACCTGGCGAAGATGGTCGGGTGGAGCTTGCTGGGCCATCCGATTGACGATCCCGCGATGGTCGAGGTGCTCGAACCGCTTCGCCCGCACCGTCACCGCGCTGTGCGCTTGTTGGAAGTGAGCGGTCTTGCGGTGCTTCCGCGGTTCGGCCCGCGCATGGCGATCCCGAATCTGATCGAGATGTGACGTCTGTGACGTGGTGATTACCCCGCCGACGCAGCGGGTAGTCGAAGCCTCGACACCGTATGCGTGCAAAGGAGCTTTCCCATGCCTAAGTCTCAGTACACCGTTCCGGGTATGACCGACAAAGACGCGGCCAAGATGGCCGAACTGTTACAGAAGCAGCTGAGCCGGTACAACGATCTGCACCTGACACTCAAGCACATTCACTGGAATGTGGTGGGCCCGAACTTCATCGGAGTCCACGAGATGATCGACCCGCAGGTCGAGTTGGTGCGCGGCTACGCCGACGAGGTCGCCGAGCGCATTGCGACGCTGGGCTACTCGCCGAAGGGCACGCCGGGCGCGATCATCGGCGACCGCTCCTGGGATGACTACTCGCTGGACCGCGACACCGTGCAGGCGCACCTGGCCGCACTCGATCTGGTCTACGACGGTGTCATCGAGGACACCCGAAAGAACATCGAGGACGCCGAGGATTCCGATCCGGTCACCGAGGACATGCTGATCGGCCACGCCGCCGAGTTGGAGAAGTTCCAGTGGTTCGTGCGTGCGCACCTGGAGAACTCGGGCGGCCAGTTGGCCAACAAGGGCGCGTCGACGGAGAAGGACGCCGCCAGCCAGGCCAAGAAGAAGGCGCCGGTCAAGTAGTCGCTTCGGGCGGAGGTGGCCGGCGTCCGTCGTCGCCACGCGCGGCGTCGGCGGCTTCCCGGTCGAGGCGCTGCGCGCGGTAGATCGAGACGTCGGTGCGCGACATCAACATGTAGGCGATACCGACGGCGACCATCGCGCACGGGATCACCGAGAACGAGCCGGTCATCTCGGCCACCATGATCATCACGGCAAGCGGCGCGTGCGCGACGCTGCCGAAGCACGCCATCATGCCGACGACGACGAACGTGGCGGGGCTGTCGGGGATCCCGGGGGCGTCGACAAGATCGCCGAGTCGCCACAGCGCGGCGCCGACGAACGCGCCTACCACGACACCGGGCCCGAAGATGCCGCCCGAACCGCCGGTGCCGATCGACAACGACGTCGCCAAGATTTTGGCGAGCGGTAGGAGCAGCACGATCCACAGCGGTATCGCCATCAGGGTGTCGGTGGCCGTGGCCTTCTGCGCCCATCCGTATCCGCTGGCCAGAACCTGCGGGATCGCCAGGCCCAGCAGTCCCACCGCGAGCCCGCCGACCGCGGGTTTGAGCACCTTGTGGCCCGGCAGCCGAGCGGTCAGTGCGACGGTTCCGTAGAAGATACGCGCGTAGAGGTAGCCGACGCCGGCCGCGACGATGCCGAGCACGACGAACCAGCCCAGATCGAGTGGGCTGTCGAAGCGGTACTCGGCGGCGACGAATCCGAACAGCGGGTCGAAGCCGAGGATCGAACCGAGTACCGAGTAGGCGGTCGCCGAGGTGATGAATCCCGGTATCAACGCCCGGTAGTCGAAGTCCCGGCGGTACACGATCGAGGCCGCCAGCACCGCGCCGCCGAGCGGGGCGCCGAAGATCGCTCCGATACCAGACCCGATGCCCAGCGACACCGCGATCCGGCCGTCCTCGTCGGACAGGTTCAGCCAACGGGTCAGCATGGATCCGAAACCTGCGGAGATCTGGGCGGCGGGGCCTTCGCGACCGCCGGAACCGCCCGACCCGATGGTCAGGGCGCTGGCGATGGTCTTGATCACGATGGCTCGTCCCCGGATGGCGCGGGGGTCGGTGTGCACGGCTTCGATCGCGCTGTCGGTGCCGTGTCCTTCGGCCTCCGGTGCGAACTTCGCGACCAGCCACGCCGATACGAGCGCGCCGCCGCAGACCACCAGCGGGATGGCCCACGGCCGGTCGAAGCCCGCCGAGCCGGGATCGCCGCCGTCGCCGACCGGTTTGGGGATCCGGTAGCCGGCCAGGTCACCGAGCAGGAAGTCGCCCGCATAGTCGAGCGCCAGATAGAACACCACCGCGCCGAGGCCGGCGATGACGCCGATCGCGATCCCGAGAATCAGCCACTTTCGGATGTAGCCGGAGCGTCGAACGAATTCCCCGAGGCCGCCGCCGGTTTCACGGGTCTCGGCCATGGTCTTTAGATGCTAGTGCGAATCTGCGCGGTATGCGGTCAGTCTGGCGAGGATCGCCACACCTCCACCGGGGCCGACGGCTTGCCCCTCGGCGACGCCCGTCCGGCGCCCGACACGCAAAGCGGTTCCGGCGTAACGAGATTCGGGTCCACTGTGGAAGGGCTTCATGAAGTTGACCCTCAGCGACGCAGTTCGCAGCGGGCGGTCTGAACCATCGGTGTCGAGTGCCGCCGATGCCACCAGTTCCAGCGCCATGGCCGTCACCCCACCGTGCACGATGCCGATCGCGTTGTTCAGCACGGGGTCCTCGTCCTGCAGCAGAACCCGCCCCGCGCCGCCGCTCTCGGCGACGCGGACCGCCATCCGGTCGGCGAGCGTGCCCGGCGGCAGCGGGCCCGACGGGCCGTCGGGGAACGGTGCGATGTCGGCGGGTGAGTGGATGTAGAACGAACGCACGGTGGCCGTGGCGAGCACGGCGTCGCGGTGGGTGAGTTCGCACAACGCCAACGCGACGTCGCTCTTGGCGCCGAACGGTCGGGCGGTTGCGACCACAGGTACATCGGGGGCGCCCGCGATGATCTCGGCGGCGTCGGGATCGGCTTCCAGGGATAGCTCGCTGGACACCGTCCACTCGTCGTCGGCGCGACGCCGGTGGTTGACGAGGCCGCACGCGTGGTCGACGAGCATCGCCATGGGCGCGATCGTCGGGGCGCCGGTCAGCGGGTTCACCATGCCGCCCACCGGGATCGCGGCCACGCACTCGCCGGGCGCGTCCGTGGACGTCACGATGCCGAACCGGCCCAGCGGAGTGTTCAGTGGATGCGACATCGAGGTACAGCGTGACCGAACAAGCCCTGGCCATATACCCCTAGGGGGTATAGCATGACCGCTATGACGCACACCGGCCATGGCGCACAGCACCCGGACACGTCCGCGGTCGGTCATTCGGGGCACGAGCATCCGCAGGGCCACGACCATTCGGGCGGCCATGACCATTCTGGCCACGTCGCCGAGTTCCGGCGCCTGTTCTGGACCATGCTCGTGCTCGCCGTCCCCACCGTCGCGCTGTCGGGGATGTTCTCGATGATTCTCGGCTACTCGCTGCCCGACGTCCCCGGGATCCGATGGGTTCCGCCGGTGCTCGGCACCGTGATGTACGTCTGGGGCGGTCGACCCTTCCTGGCGGGCGCGGTGAGCGAAATCCGTTCCCGCGCACCGGGAATGATGCTGCTGATCGGGCTGGCGATCACGGTGGCGTTCCTGTCGTCCTGGGGTGCGAGCCTCGGTGTGCTGCACCACGAGCTGGACTTCTGGTGGGAACTGGCACTGCTGATCGTGATCATGCTGCTCGGCCACTGGATCGAGATGCGCTCGCTCGCGCAGACCACATCCGCGCTCGACTCCCTGGCGGCGCTGCTGCCCGACGAGGCCGAGCGGGTCGTCGACGGCGGCACGGAGACCGTCGCACCGGCCGAGTTGCGTGTGGGCGACGTCGTGCTGGTGCGCCCCGGAGGCAACATTCCGGCCGACGGCGAGATCATCGCCGGCTCGGCGGACGTCGACGAGTCGATGGTCACCGGCGAATCGCGGCCTGTTCGCCGCGAGGCGGGCGACCACGTCGTTGCCGGCACGGTGGCCACCGACTCAGGGCTGCGGGTGCAGGTCAGCGCGGTCGGCGACGAAACGACGCTGGCCGGTATCCAGCGATTGGTGACCGAGGCGCAGAACTCGTCGTCGCGGGCGCAGCGACTGGCGGACAAGGCGGCGGGTTGGCTGTTTTGGTTCGCGCTGTCGTCGGCGATCGTCACCGCGGTGGTGTGGTCGTTCGTGGGATTGCCCGCCGCGGCCGTCGTCAGGACCATCACCGTCCTGGTGATCGCCTGCCCGCACGCGCTGGGGCTGGCGATACCGCTGGTGGTCTCGATCGCCACCGAACGCGCCGCGCGCGGGGGCGTTCTGGTCAAGGACCGGCTTGCGCTGGAGAGCATGCGGACCGTCGAGGCCGTGCTGTTCGACAAGACCGGCACGCTGACCAAGGGGGAGCCGACGGTCACCGCGGTCGCGACCGCACCCGGCCACTCCGCCGAGGACGTGCTGACGTGGGCGGCGGCCGCCGAAGCGTACTCCGAGCATCCGCTGGCCAGGGCGATCGTCGCGGCCGCGCGCGACCGCTCGCTGAACCTGCCGCCGACCACCGACTTCAGCTCGTCTCCGGCGGTTGGCGTCAAGGCCACAGTCGAGGGCCGCAGCGTCCAGGTCGGCGGCCCGCGGATGCTGGCCGAAGCGGGGCTCGCCGACCTGCCCGAAACGGGGCAGTGGCGCGACGAGGGGGCGATCATCCTGCACGTCGTGGTCGACGGTGGGGTCGCCGGTGCGATCAAGCTGGCCGACGAGGTGCGACCGGAGTCCCGCCAGGTGGTCGAGGCGCTGAACAGGCTGGGCATCGAAGTGGTGATGATCACCGGCGACGCGGAGGCCGTCGCGCGGTCGGTGGCCGCCGACCTTGGGATCGAACGGGTGTTCGCCGGGGTACGACCGGAGGACAAGGCGGCAAAGGTGGCCGAGTTGCAGCGTGAGGGCCGCAAAGTGGCGATGGTCGGGGACGGCGTCAACGACGCACCCGCGCTTGCCCAGGGCGATATCGGCATCGCGATCGGCGCGGGAACCGACGTGGCGATCGCCTCGGCCGGGGTGATCCTGGCCGGCTCGGATCCGCGCTCGGTGCTGTCGGTGCTGCAGCTCTCACGGGCCGCATACCGCAAGATGAAGCAAAACCTCTGGTGGGCAGCGGGATACAACTTGGTATCGGTGCCGCTGGCTGCGGGGGTGTTGGCACCCGTCGGCTTCATCCTGCCGATGTCCGTCGGCGCGATCTTGATGTCGGCTTCGACGGTCGTGGTGGCGCTCAACGCCCAACTGCTGCGACGGCTGGACCTCACCCCCGAAGCCAGCCTGAAAGCGTTTTCTTAAGAATCTGGCTAGGCTTTTCGCAAACCCCTACGCAGCGGTCTAAGCTGGAAAAAGCGCCGAAATAGCGCACTTCAGCAAACGCCGGGCGGCGTCGGGAGGGAAGTGTGATGTGTACCGCACCCCGCTGGAGAATCGCTGAACGCTTTGAAAATCCTAGGGCGGCAACGATATTGGGTGCAAAACCGAGTGGTGGCGAGCGAGACGGCCACACCGTCCCGCCGACGTAGTTAGGGTCTACTAAGTTGGCATGTCACCCGGTGTTTGTCATATCGTTTTCTCCACTCGGGGCAAGTGGATACAGGCCGGCGTTCGATGCTGCACGAAGGCACTCCATGGCCGGACCGGCTAACCGCCGCTGTCTACGGCTGTCAGGCAGAAGCTTCATAAGACGTGCAGGAAAAGGGTAGGTGCGAATGGCGCCCAGGATGCAAGGGCTGTACAACCCCGCGTTCGAGCACGACGCGTGCGGCGTCGCGATGGTGGCCGATATGCACGGCCGCCGCAGTCGCGACATCGTCGACAAGGCGATCACCGCCCTGGTGAACCTGGAGCACCGCGGCGCGCAGGGTGCCGAGCCGAACACCGGCGATGGTGCGGGCATCATGTTGCAGGTTCCCGACACGTTCCTGCGCGAGGTGGTCGACTTCGAGCTGCCGGAGCCGGGTAGCTACGCGACCGGCATCGCGTTCCTGCCGCAGTCGTCTAAGGATGCGGCGACCGCGTGTGAGGCCGTCGAGAAGATCGCCGAGGCCGAAGGACTCGAGGTTCTGGGCTGGCGCGAGGTACCGATCGACGACTCGCCGCTGGGCGCGCTGGCCCGCGACGCGATGCCGACATTCCGGCAGGTGTTCATGGGCGGTGCGTCGGGCATGGAACTGGAGCGTCGCGCGTACGTGGTGCGCAAGCGCGCCGAGCACGAGCTCGGCACCAAGGGACCGGGCCAGGACGGGCCCGGGCGTGAAACCGTCTACTTCCCAAGCCTTTCCGGGCAGACCTTCGTCTATAAGGGCATGCTGACCACCCCGCAGCTCAAGGCCTTCTACCTCGACCTGCAGGACGACCGGCTCACCAGTGCGCTGGGCATCGTGCACTCACGCTTCTCGACCAATACGTTCCCGTCGTGGCCGCTGGCCCACCCGTTCCGGCGCATCGCCCACAACGGCGAGATCAACACCGTCACCGGCAACGAGAACTGGATGCGCGCACGAGAGGCGCTCATCAGGACCGATGTGTTCGGCCCGAACCAGGATCTCGACAAGATCACCCCGGTCTGCACCCCAGGGGCGTCGGACACCGCCAGGTTCGACGAGGTGCTCGAACTCCTGCACCTCGGCGGGCGAAGCCTGCCCCACGCGGTGCTGATGATGATCCCGGAGGCCTGGGAGCGCAACGAGTCGATGGACCCGGCGCGCCGAGCGTTCTACGAGTACCACGCGTCGCTGATGGAGCCGTGGGACGGCCCGGCGTCGATGACCTTCACCGACGGCACGGTGATCGGGGCGGTGCTCGACCGCAACGGGCTGCGGCCATCGCGGATCTGGGTGACCAGGGACGGTCTGGTGGTGATGGCCTCGGAGGCCGGCGTGCTCGACCTCGATCCGTCCACCGTCGTCAAGAGGATGCGCCTGCAGCCCGGCCGCATGTTCCTGGTCGACACCTCCAAGGGCCGCATCGTCGAGGACGAGGAGATCAAGGCCGAACTCGCCGCCGAGCGTCCCTATCGGGAGTGGCTCGACGCCGGCCTGTTCCACCTCGACGAACTGCCACCCGGCGATTACGTGCGCATGCCCCACCACCGGGTCGTGTTGCGCCAGCAGATCTTCGGTTTCACCTATGAGGAGCTCAACCTGCTGGTCGCGCCGATGGCGCGCACCGGTGCCGAGCCGCTCGGCTCGATGGGCACCGATACTCCGGTCGCGGTACTCTCGCAACGCCCGCGGATGCTCTACGACTACTTCCAGCAGTTGTTCGCCCAGGTGACCAATCCGCCGCTGGATGCCATCCGCGAAGAGGTGGTGACCAGCCTGCAGGGCGCCCTCGGCCCCGAGGGCGACCTGCTCAACCCGAACGCCGAGTCGTGCCGCCAGATCGTGCTGCCGCAGCCGATCCTGCGTAATGCCGAACTGTCGAAGCTGATCTGCGTCGACCCCGATCACGAGATCCGCGGGCACAAGCACGGTATGCGCGCGGCGGTGATCCGCTGCCTGTACCCGGTCAACCGCGGTGGGCAGGGCCTCAAGGAAGCGCTGGACAACGTACGCGCGAAGGTGTCGACGGCGATCCGCGAGGGCGCGCGCATCATCGTGCTCTCCGACCGCGAATCCAACGAGCAGATGGCGCCGATCCCGTCTCTGCTGTCGGTATCGGCCGTGCACCACCACCTCGTCCGGGAACGCACGCGCACCAAGGTCGGGCTGGTCGTCGAGGCCGGTGACGCCCGCGAGGTGCACCACATGGCCATGCTGTGCGGCTTCGGTGCGGCGGCGATCAACCCGTACATGTCGTTCGAGTCGATCGAGGACATGGTCGAACGTGGGGTCATCACCGGCATCTCCAGCGACCAGGCCAAGGCCAACTACGTCAAAGCCGCGGGCAAGGGTGTGCTGAAGGTGATGTCGAAGATGGGCATCTCCACGCTGGCCTCCTACACCGGCGCCCAGCTGTTCCAGGCCATCGGCATCAACCAGCAGGTGCTCGACGAGTACTTCACCGGATTGACCTGCCCCGTCGGCGGAATCGACCTCAACGACATCGCCGACGACGTCGCGGCCCGCCACTCGCTGGCTTATCTCGACCGGCCCGACGAGTGGGCGCACCGCGAACTCGAGGTCGGCGGCGAGTACCAGTGGCGCCGGGAGGGTGAGTACCACCTGTTCAACCCGGACACGGTGTTCAAGCTGCAACATTCAACTCGCACCGGCCAGTACGAGATCTTCAAGGAATACACCGAGCTGATCGACGATCAGAGCGAGCGGATGGCCTCGCTGCGCGGGCTGCTCAAGTTCCGCGACGGGTTGCGCCCGCCGGTGCCGCTCGAGGAGGTGGAGCCGGCCAGCGAGATCGTCAAGCGGTTCTCGACCGGCGCGATGAGCTACGGCTCGATCTCCGCCGAGGCGCACGAGACGTTGGCCATCGCGATGAATCGCCTTGGCGGACGATCGAATTCGGGTGAGGGCGGCGAGGCGGTGTCGCGCTTCGACCGCGATGAGAACGGCGACTGGCGCCGCAGCGCGATCAAGCAGGTGGCCTCGGGGCGGTTCGGCGTGACGAGCCACTACCTGAGCAACTGCACCGACATCCAGATCAAGATGGCTCAGGGCGCGAAACCCGGTGAAGGCGGCCAGCTTCCGGGCGGCAAGGTCTACCCGTGGGTCGCCGAGGTGCGGCACTCGACGCCCGGCGTCGGCTTGATCTCGCCGCCGCCGCACCACGACATCTACTCGATCGAGGATCTGGCGCAGCTGATCCACGACCTGAAGAACGCCAACCCGCAGGCCCGTGTGCACGTCAAGCTGGTCTCCGAGAACGGTGTCGGAACGGTGGCCGCCGGTGTGTCCAAGGCGCACGCGGACGTCGTGCTCATCTCCGGCCACGACGGTGGTACGGGCGCAACTCCGCTGACATCGATGAAGCACGCCGGCGCGCCGTGGGAACTCGGTCTGGCCGAGACCCAGCAGACGTTGCTGCTCAACGGTCTTCGCGACCGTATCGTCGTCCAGGTCGACGGTCAGCTCAAGACGGGCCGCGACGTCGTGGTCGCCGCGCTGCTTGGCGCCGAGGAGTTCGGCTTCGCCACCGCGCCCCTGGTGGTCTCGGGCTGCATCATGATGCGCGTGTGCCACCTCGACACCTGCCCGGTGGGCGTGGCCACCCAGAATCCGGTGCTGCGCGAGCGGTTCACCGGAAAGCCCGAATTCGTCGAGAACTTCTTCATGTTCATCGCCGAAGAAGTGCGCGAGATGATGGCCCAATTGGGCTTCCGCACGGTCAACGAGATGGTGGGGCAGGTCGGCGCGCTGGACACCACGAAGGCCGCCGAGCACTGGAAGGCCTACAAGCTCGATTTGACGCCGGTGCTGCACGAGCCCGAGTCGGCGTTCATGAACCAGGACCTGTACTGCAGTTCGCGTCAGGACCACGGCCTCGACAAGGCGCTCGACCAGCAGTTGATCGTGATGTGCCGCGAAGCGCTGGATTCACAGACGCCGGTGCGCTTCTCGACGACGATCGCCAACGTCAACCGGACCGTCGGCACGATGCTCGGCCACGAGGTGACCAAAGCATATGGCGGACAGGGTCTTCCGGACGGCACCATCGACATCACCTTCGACGGTTCGGCGGGCAACAGCTTCGGGGCGTTCGTGCCGAAGGGTGTCACGCTGCGGGTCTACGGCGACGCCAACGACTATGTCGGCAAGGGCCTCTCGGGTGGACGGATCGTGGTGCGGCCATCGGACAGCGCTCCCGACGACTACGTCGCCGAGGACAACATCATCGCGGGCAACGTGATCCTGTTCGGTGCGACCAGCGGCCAGGTGTTCATCCGCGGCCAGGTCGGCGAGCGGTTCGCGGTGCGCAACTCCGGTGCGCACGCGGTGGTCGAAGGCGTGGGCGACCACGGTTGTGAGTACATGACCGGCGGCAAGATCGCGATCCTCGGTCCGACGGGGCGCAACTTCGCCGCGGGCATGTCCGGTGGCATCGCCTATGTTTACGACCCAGACGGGTCACTGCCGGAGAACCTCAACGCCGAGATGGTGGAACTGGAGGGCCTCGACGAGGAGGACCTCGACTGGCTCGCGGGCATGATTCAGGCCCACGTCGATGCCACCGATTCCGCTGCCGGAGCACGGATCCTCAACGACTGGGACAACAACGTGAAGCACTTCACCAAGGTGATGCCCCGCGATTTCAAGCGGGTACTCGAGGCGATCGCCGAGGCCGAACAGCGCGGCGCCGACGAGAACGGGATTGCCGAGGCGATCATGGCGGCCGCCAGTGGCTGATCCCCGCGGTTTCCTCAAGTACACCCACCGCGAGACGCCCCAACGGCGGCCCGTGCCGATTCGCCTGCGCGACTGGAAAGAGGTCTACGAGGACTTCTCCCACGACACCCTGCGCGAGCAGGCGGCCCGCTGTATGGACTGCGGGATCCCGTTCTGCCACAACGGTTGCCCGCTGGGCAACCTGATCCCCGAGTGGAACGACCTGGTGCGCAACGACCGCTGGCGCGACGCCATCGAGCGGCTGCACGCGACGAACAACTTCCCGGAGTTCACCGGCCGGCTGTGCCCCGCCCCGTGCGAGGGCTCGTGCGTTCTGGGCATCAACCAGGATCCGGTCACGATCAAACAGGTCGAGGTCGAGATCATCGACAAGGCCTTCGACGAGGGTTGGGTGACGCCGCTGCCGCCGGATGTCAAGACCGGCAAGAAGGTCGCCGTCGTCGGCTCGGGCCCGGCCGGGCTGGCCGCCGCCCAACAGCTGACCCGCGCCGGGCACAGCGTCACGCTGTTCGAGCGCGACGACCGCATCGGTGGGCTGCTGCGTTACGGCATCCCCGAGTTCAAGATGGAAAAGCGCCACATCGACCGTCGTCTGGAGCAGATGGCGGCCGAGGGCACCGAGTTCTGCACCGGGGTCAACGTCGGCGTTGACATCACCGCGCAGCAGCTTCGTAAGGAGTTCGACGCGGTGGTGCTCGCCGGCGGCGCGACGGAGCGGCGTGACCTGCCGATCCCGGGCCGGGAGCTCGACGGCATCCACCAGGCGATGGAGTATCTGCCGTGGGCCAACCGCGTGCAGTTCGGCGATCCGGTCACCGACGAAAACGGCCTGCCGCCGATCCATGCGAAGGACAAGAAGGTCATCATCATCGGCGGTGGTGACACCGGCGCCGACTGCCTGGGCACCGCCCACCGCCAGGGGGCGGCCAGCGTGCACCAGTTCGAGATCATGCCGCGACCGCCGGAGACGCGTGCCGACTCGACGCCGTGGCCGGTCTACCCGTTGATGTTCCGGGTGTCCTCCGCGCATGAGGAGGGTGGCGAGCGCGTCTACTCGGTCAACACCGAGGAGTTCGTCGGCCAGGACGGGCACGTCACCGGGCTGCGCGGCCACGAGGTCGAGATGAAGGCCGGCAAGTTCGAGAAGATCGAGGGCACCGAGTTCGAGCTGGAGACCGATCTCGTGCTGCTCGCGATGGGCTTCACCGGGCCCGAGCGCGAAGGCCTGCTGACCGACCTCGGCGTCGAGATCAACGAACGGGGCAACGTCAGCCGCGACGCGGATTTCGCGTCATCGGTGCCCGGAGTGTTCGTCGCCGGCGACATGGGACGCGGGCAGTCGCTCATCGTGTGGGCCATCGCGGAGGGTCGCGCCGCAGCGGCCGGTGTCGACCGCTATCTGATGGGACACTCAGCGCTTCCGGCACCGATCAAGCCGACCGCAGTTCCGCAGCGATGAGCGCTCGCGCGAAGAGCAGAAGGCAGCGATGAGCGCTCGCGCGAAGAGCAGAAGGCAGCGATGAGCGCTCGCGCGAAGAGCAGAAGGCAGCGATGGGCGCTCGCGCGAAGAGCAGAAAGAAGCGCTGACGCGCTAGCCGGCCGCGACACGCGGCGCAATTGGACGGATATCGCGTCCTGACGCGCGACAGTAATGGCGGTGATCGGCCGCTACCGAACTGTCCGCGCCGGGCTCGAGCTCAACCGGCGCAACTTCATCGCGGCCCTGTCCATCGCTACGGTCGGCGCCGTGGGACTGAGCCGTTGCTCGACGGACGGCCAGCCGCAGGTGACCGGGGTGGCGGCCGAGGCGCCCGACCCGGACGGCTTGTTGCCGCCGCCGCCGAAGTCGGCACGGGTCGCGTTGCCCGACGACGGGGTGCTGAGCAGTCTGCCCGGTGACGGTGACCTCCTCGCGCTGACCGTCGACGACGGGGTGAGCAGTGACGTGGTGGGCGCTTACACGCAATTCGCCAAGGACACCGGAATACGGCTGACGTACTTCGTCAACGGCGTCTACCGCTCCTGGACCGACCATGCGGACCTGCTGCGGCCGCTCGTCGACGACGGCCAGATCCAGCTGGCCAACCACACCTGGTCACACCCGGACCTCACCAAGCTGCCCCTCGCTGACGTGGCCGAGCAATTGCGCCGCAACCACGAATTCCTCTGGAAGACATACGGAGTCGACGCGCGCCCGTACTTCCGCCCGCCTTACGGCGCAACCAGTCCGCATGTCGACAAGGTCTCGAGCGACCTCGGCTACACCATTGAGACGTTGTGGTCGGGCACGCTGGAGGACCACGAGTGGATACCGCCGGCCGAGGTCGTGCATATGGCCGCCGAACACTTCACCCCGCAGAAGATCGTCATCGGCCACCTCAACCACCCACCCGTCACCGAGGTCTTCGGGCAGTTGATCGACATTCTCGAGGCGCGCAGGCTGCGGACAGTGACGCTCGATGACGTGTTCTTCCGCCCGCCGTCGTAGTCACATCTGTCACTTCAGCAACTCTAAAAACATCCGACTATTCATCGGCGCGCCTACCACTGTTTGCCCAGGGGCGGGGTTCTAATGACTGCATGAGGGCACTGAGGTAAGGTTAGCCCCCGGTCAGCTATCGGTTTCGACACAGGAGTCCGTTCCGTGTATGTCAACCCGCTATCCCGGTCCCGGGTGAGCCGAATCGCCTGGTCACTCCTACGTCATCCGCTGAAGAGCCGCGAATTTCCGGCCAAGGCCGAGCGCCTCATCACCGCCGACGAGCTCCGTCTCTACGGCGTCTAGCGAACTGAACGGGGTGGTTTTCCTCTCCCCGAGCCATTCTCTACCGCCGTTTGCCAAATCGTTATATCTTCGTGATCGTCAGAAACGGCGGCTAACTTCGTAGACCTGAGCCCACGATCGCATCGGCCAGCGGTTCGAGCACCGCGGGATCGTGCGGCGGCGGCAGGTAGATGATGGCCAGATCGAGTCCCTCCTCCCCGAGGGCCGCGGCCTCCTCGACGGCTTTGGCGTAGTTGTGGTCAGGGTCCAGCCGGACGTGAGCCGACAGCATGATCTCCTTCGGGTCCCGCCCGATGTCGGCACAGTGGCCGGCCAGCACATCGCGTTTGCGGGCGAATTCCTCCGGCGTTCCACCGACGAAGTTCCAGTGCTGGGCGTACCGGGCGGTGATCCTCAGCGTGCGCTTCTCGCCACTGCCACCGATGCAGATCGGCGGGTGCGGGCGCTGCGGACCCTTCGGCTCGTTGCGGGCGTCCTTGAGCTGGAAGAACTTGCCGTCGAACGACGTCGTCTCCTGGCTCAGCAGGCTCGTGATGATCTCGCACGCCTCGTCGAACCGGTCGAACCGTTCCCTGATCGAACCCAGCTCGATGCCATACGCCCCGGACTCCTCCTCGTTCCAGCCCGCGCCGATGCCGAGCTCCAGCCGGCCGTTGGACACGATGTCCAGTGCGGCGGCCATATTCGCGAGGACCGCGGGGTGGCGGTAGTGAATGCCGGTCACCAGCACGCCGACGCGCAACCGCTCGGTCGCCTGCGCGAGCGCGGTCAGCGTCACCCAACCCTCCAGGCACGGGCCGGTCGGGTCGGAGAAGATCGGATAGAAGTGGTCGAACGTCCAGCCGGATTCGAACACGTCGATCTGGTCGGCGGCCTTCCACAGCGCCAGCATGTCGGCCCAGGTCGTGTTCTGCGGGGATGTCTTGAAAGCGAATCTCACTGAATCGAGATTAGTCCGGTCCGGCTGGGAGCTGCCTGTCTACTCGGCCTCACCGAATTCATCGAACCAGTAGGCGAGCTTGCCGCGGCGGCTCACCGCGCGCAGCCGGCGCTCGGCGATCGCGCGCGTCTTGGTGGTGGTGACGATCAGCAGTTCGTCGCCGATCGAGATCCGGGTGTCGGGCTGCGGAACGAAGGTTCTGCCGTTGCGGATGATCAGAGTGATCACGCTCGGATCGGGCAGACGCAATTCCAGCACCGTGACACCGTGCAACCGCGACGGCGCCTCCACCGTCATGGTCAGCAGTTCGGCGTCCAGCACATCGAGGGGAGCCGACTCGACGTGAATCTCGCGCGTCGCCTCCTTGGGGATCAATCCCAACCGGTGCGCGACGAAGCGCAGGCTCGGGCCTTGCACCAGCGTGAACACCACCACGAGGATGAACACGATGTTGAGCAGCCGGACACTGTCGGGCACACCACCGACGATCGGGAATGTCGCCAACACGATCGGAACGGCGCCGCGCAGACCGGCCCACGACACGAAAACCTGCTCGCGCCAGGGTATTCGGAACCAAACGAGGGACAAGAACACCGACAGCGGACGCGCAACGAGCAACAGCACCAGGCCCGTGACGATGCCGGGAACCACCTCGACGCCCAGATCGCTGGGATCGACGAGCAGACCGAGCAGGACGAACAGCCCAATCTGCGCCAGCCAACCGAGACCTTCGGCGAACGAGCGCGTGGCCGACCGGTGCGGAAGGCCGGTGTTGGCGAGCACCACCGCCGACACATACGCGGCGAGAAATCCGCTGGCGTGTGCGCTGCCGGCGGCGGCGAACGCGACCATGCCCAGCCCGAACGTGGCCAGCGGGTACAGGCCCGACGCCGGAAGCGCGATGCGGCGCAGCGCGATAGAGCCCAGAAAGCCGACGCCCAGACCGACCGCGGCGCCGACTGCCAGCTCGTAGACCAGTTCCGCCATGGCGTGTACGGGCGAGAGCTCCAGCGGTGCCACGCTGAACATCAGCACGAGGATCACGGCCGGGGCGTCGTTGAAGCCGGATTCGGCTTCCAGAAGGCCGGCTACCCGGCGGGGCAAAGGGACCACGCGGAGCACCGAGAACACCGCGGCCGCGTCGGTGACGGAGACGACGGCGCCGAGCAGCAGCGACAGCTGCCAGTCGATCCCGAGCAGCAGGTGCGCACCGGCGGCGGTGACGACCATGCTGACCGCAACCCCGATGGTGGCGAGGGCACCCGCAGGCGCGAGCACGCGCCGGACGTCGGAGAACCGCGTCGTCAGACCGCCCTCGACGAGGATCACGGCCAGCGCCACCGTGCCGAGGTGATCCGCCAGCAGGTAGTTGTCGAATTGAAGGCCGAGCCCGTCCTCGCCGACGACGACGCCGACACCGAGAAATAGCAGCAGGCTGGGCAGCCCGACCCGGCTGGCGGCCCTGGTGGCGACGATGCTCGCCAGCAGCACCACCCCAGCGAGCAGCAGCACGAGATACAGCTGCTCCAGGGTCATTTACTCGCCGTTCGGAAACCGGGTGGGTGGTGTGTGAGGTGCAGTAAAACACCTACCACGGGTCCTGGCCGTTGAGTCTCACCCGGTAGCTGCGCGCAGTGCCGCCGCGATGGGTCAGTATGGGTGCGTGATACGGCTCCCCTGGCGGCGTCCCGACACGCCGCAGCGCGTCGAGGAGCGCCAGATGATGCGGGTGGGCATCGCCGGTGCCGGGGCGGTCGGCCGCTCCGTGGCACAGGAGCTGATCGACTACGGCCACAAGGTTCTGTTGATCGAACACAGCGTCCGGCACTACGAACCACAGTCGGTGCCCGATGCGGAATGGTTGCTCGCCGATGCGTGCGAGCTGTCGGCGTTGGAGGAGTCCGGGCTGCAGATCTGCGACGTGGTGATCGCGGCCACCGGCGACGACAAGGTGAACCTGACGGCGTCGTTGCTGGCGAAGACGGAGTTCGGCGTCGGTCGCGTGGTGGCTCGGGTGAACGACCTTCGCAACGAGTGGTTGTTCACCGAGGCGTGGGGTGTCGACGTGGCGGTCTCGGCGCCGAGCGCACTGGTCGCGGCGATCGAGGGTGCGATCGACATCGGCCACGTTGTGCGGTTGATGCAGTTGCGCCACGGCCAGGTGAGCTTGGCGAAACTGACACTGCCCGAGGGCGATCCGCTGGTCGGTCAGCGGATGCGCGACCTGCCGCTGCTGGAGAACACCGCGCTGGCGATCATCATCCGCGACAGCGGGATCGTGCTGCCCAAGTCCGACGATGTGCTCGAGGCCGGTGACGAAATGCTGTTTCTCACCGGCGGGCCGACGCACGGCGAGGTCGCGGCGCTGGTGCACGGGGCGATGCAGGCAACCGCCGTCAAAGCACCCGAGAGCTGACATGCGTCCGAGCGTGGTTGATCGCCTCGTCGAGCGAGTCCATCAAGTGGTTCTCGTGGCGGAGTGAGTCGAAAACGCCGACGTTGGTGAGCAGGCTCATGTGCTCTGGCCGGACGCCTTTGATGATCACCGTGATGCCGCGCGACTCCAACTCGGTTGCGATCTGCGCCAACGTGTTCGCGCCGGTGGCATCGAGCATCCCCAGTTGGCTGAGCCGGATGATCACCACCGAGGTGCGCGGCTCGCCGGTTCCGGTGATCTCGTTCGAGATGCGCTCGGCCACTCCGAAGAACATCGCTCCATCGAGGCGCAGAAGTGCGATCTGGTCGTCGCCGGGGCGCCGAGGGCCCGGAAGCTCCTCGCGGGTGACGCTGCTCCGACGAGCGACGCCGCGCAGCGCGAAGAACGCCGCGACCACCACCCCGATCTGCACGGCCTCGATGAGGTCGAAGCACACCGTGATCGCGGCGGTGAGTACGAACGTCACCGCGTCCGAGCGGGTGGAGTGCAGGATCTTGCGCACTGTCGACACCGAGATCATCCGAAACGACGTCACCATCAGCACGCCGGCCAAGGCGGACAGCGGTATTGCGGACACCGGCCCGGTGGCCAGGTAGACGACCGCGAGCAGGACCAGCGAATGCACGATGGCCGCGACCCGTGTTCGGGCGCCGGACCGCACGTTGACCGCGGTACGGGCGATGGCTCCGGTCGCGGGCATACCACCGAAGGCGCCCGACGCCACCGACGCCAGGCCTTGGCCCACGAGTTCGCGGTCGGGATCGTACGGACCCGTCGGTGCCATGGTGGCGGCCACGCGCGCCGACAGTAGGGACTCGATCGCAGCCAGCGCCGCGATCGCCAGGGCGGCACCGACGAGGGTCCGCATCCCGGCCAGGTCCACCTGCGGTAGGACGGGTGCAGGGAGATGCGAAGGTAGCCCACCGATGCTGGTGACCTGAATATCAAGGGCCACAACGGCGACCGCCACGACGATCACGGCCGTCAGCGACTCCGGGATGCCGCGGTGCAGGCGCGGCAGCGTCACCATGAGCGCCGCGACGACGGCCACCACGGCTAACGTGCGCGCGGCCGACGGCCAATCCGCCTGTCGGACAACGCCCCACGCCACCGACAACGTGCGGCCGCCGGCCGGGCTCCCTTGCCCGAACGCGGCGGGCACCTGCTGGAGAAAGATGATGGCGGCGATGCCCAGGGTGAATCCCTCGATGACGGGCCAGGGGATAAAGGTGACTGCGCGGCCCAGACCGGTGACGCCGGCGGCGAGCACGAGCAGCCCGGCCAGCACGGTCACAAGGGCGATGCTGCCCAGGCCGTATTGGGCCACTATTGGGGCGAGTACGACGGCCATCGCGCCGGTGGGCCCGGACACCTGCACATGCGATCCGCCGAAGACGGCGGCCACCAGCCCAGCGACGACGGCGGTGATCAAACCGGCCGCCGCACCCACGCCCGAGCTGATGCCGAACGCCAGGGCCAGCGGTAGGGCGACGACGCCGACCGTGATTCCGGCGACGATGTCGCGTCGCCACGATCGGGGGAGATCGGCATAGTCGCGGCGGCCCGGAAGCAGGCGGACGAGGTTCACTTGTCGTGCCTTAGCGGGGGCAGGGACTTGAGAGCCTCCAACTGATCCCGTTGGGCGCCGAGGACGTCGGCGAGGAACGCCCTCGCGATGACCAGCAGTTCGGAGATCTTCGGGTGCGCGAGTTCGTAGATCACCGAGTTGCCGACGCGTTGCGCCGAGACCACGTGGTGACGCTTGAGTACCGCAAGATGCTGGGACAACAGCGTGGGCTCCAGCTCGGTGTCGGCGAGGATTTCACTGACCGACGTCGGCCCGTTGTTGGCCGACAAGATCTCGAGGACGCGGATGCGCGCCGGATGGGCCAACGCCTTGAACAAGTTGGCTTTGATCTCGTAGAGCGGCAGCTCGGGGCTACCGGGAAAGCGATGTGGCATGGATCTCAGCAATTGATGGATTGAGTAAAGTCGCAATCCACCATATCGAGGCAGGGTGTGCAAGGGCAAAACGGGCACACTGGGGTGATGGACCCCGTCATCGCACTCCGGCAGATCGCCTATTACAAGGACCGTGCGCGCGAAGACCCGCGCCGGGTGATGGCCTACCGCAACGCAGCCGACATCGTCGAAGCGCTCTCCGATGCCGAACGCGACCGCCACGGCACCGCGAACAGTTGGCAGTCGCTGCCGGGCATCGGTCCCAAGACCGCGAAGGTCATCGCGCAGGCATGGGCCGGACGTGAGCCCGATGTACTGGTCGAACTGCGTTCCAACGCCAAGGATCTCGGCGGTGGCGACATCCGGTCGGCGCTGCGGGGTGATCTGCACGTGCACTCGAACTGGTCGGACGGGTCTGCTCCGATCGAGGAGATGATGTCGGCAGCAAGGGATCTCGGGCATGAGTACTGCGCGCTGACCGATCATTCGCCCCGGCTGAGGATCGCCAACGGCCTGTCGCCGGACCGGCTGCGCCAGCAGCTCGACGTCATCGACGAGTTGCGCGAGACGGTCGCGCCGTTGCGGATCCTCACCGGCATCGAGGTCGATATCCTCGAGGACGGCTCCCTCGACCAAGAGGAAGAGCTGCTCGAGCGGCTCGACATCGTGGTGGCCAGTGTGCATTCGAAGTTGGCGATGGACGCGCCGTCGATGACGCGCCGCATGCTCAAGGCCATCGCCAACCCGCACACCGATGTGCTGGGCCACTGCACCGGCCGCCTGGTCACCGGCGGGCGGGGGATGCGGCCGGAATCGAAGTTCGACGCCGAGAAGGTGTTCACGGCCTGTAGGGATCACGGTACGGCGGTCGAGATCAACTCCCGGCCCGAACGGCGCGACCCGCCGACCCGGCTGCTCAAGCTCGCGCTGGACATCGGTTGCCTGTTCTCGATCGACACCGATTCACACGCGCCCGGGCAGTTGGAGTTCCTCGGGTACGGAGCGCAGCGTGCGCTCGACGCCGAGGTGCCGGTCGACCGCATCGTCAACACGTGGTCCGCCGATCGACTGTTGGCGTGGGCCGGATCATGAAAATCGCCGACGGTTAACCGACCCGAACGGGGTACAGGGTGTCTGTGAGACGAAAAATCGGTGAGACGGCCGCGGCGCTGGGCGCACGTGCGGCAGAGCTCGCGAACGCCGCGGGCGAGACGGCCGGACGCATCGTGCGTCGCGTCAGTGGAGAGTCCGAAGACCAGGGCGCGGCGGCCCCGACGCCGCAGGAAAAGGCGCCGTCCAAGAAGGCTCCGGCCGGGAAGGCGACCGTGGCGAAGGTGGCCGCCAAGAAGGTGCCGACGAAGGTGGCCGCCAAGAAGGCTCCGGCCAAGAAGACGGTTCCGAAGATGCCCGCCAACAAGGCGGTGTCCAAGGCTCCGGTCAAGAAGGCGACGGCCAAGAAGATCCCTGCCAAGAAAGCGCCTGCGAAAAAGACTGTGCCGCCGATGAAGTCGGCAAAAACCGGCGCTGCCAATCCGCCGCCGGATCCGAGGCGAGCGGCCAAGAAGGTCGCGGCCAAGAAGGTCGCGGCCAAGAAGGCGTCGGCCAAGAAGGCGACGGTCAAGAAGCAGCCCGCCAAGGCGAAGAAAGCCCAGCCGCGCAAGGGACGGCCCGGTTCAGTCGGGTAGGTGGGGGACCTCGAAGCCAGGGTCACGGCCCCACACGTCAGTAGGGGAGACGCCGCGCGTCACCGCCGCATTGCCGTACCGCCGACGCACCTGGTCGACCGCCTCGTCGACCGCGGTCGTGTCGTGGCTCTCTTCGAAGGGCAGCTCGAGTTGCTGTGCGCCATCGCGATCGATGTTGGACACCGCGAACCCGATGAGGGTCAAGCCGCGCTCAGTCATCAACGGCGCTGCAGCGGCGACGAGGCCACGCGCGGCGTGCAGGATCACCTCCGTCGACGCCGTGGCGCGGGGCATAGTGTGCGAGCGGGTGGCACGGCCGAAGTCGTCGAAGCGCAGACGCAGGACGACGGTGCGCCCGGTCCTGCCGGCCTTGCGCATCCGCCGGGTGATGCGGTCGACCAGGTTGACGACGACGACGTCGACCTCCTGCGCGGACATCGTGTTGCCGCGACGGCCCAGCGCGCGCTGCGCACCCACCGAGCGTCGACGCACGCCGGTGACCACCCGCCGCCGATCGATGTTGTGCGACAAGGCGAAAAGCCGGCTGCCCATCGCACCGCCGACAAGGGAGCCCAGAGTGGACTCGCTCAGCTCGGCGACGTCGGCCACGGTCTCGATGCCGTAGGAGTGCAGCTTCTCGGCGGTCTTGACCCCGACGCCCCACAGCCGGCGCACGGGCAGCGGATGTAAGAACGCCAGCTCGCGATCCGGTGGGACCAGCAGCAGCCCGTCGGGTTTGGCTTCCTGGCTGGCGACCTTGGCCAGGAACTTGGTGCGCGCGATGCCGACGGTGATCGGCAGGCCGACCTCTTCTCGGATGCGCTCGCGCAACCGCGCGGCGATCTCGACCGGGGTGCCCGACACCCGCCACAGACCCGACACGTCGAGAAACGCCTCGTCGACCGAGAGTGGTTCGACCATCGGGGTGGTGTCACCGAACACCTCGAAGACCGCGGCGCTGGCCTGTGAATACGCCGACATCCGCGGAGCCGCGACGATCGCGTGGGGGCAGAGGCGGCGCGCCTCGCGTCCGCTCATGGCGGTTCGCACCCCGTAAGCCTTGGCTTCGTAGCTGGCGGCCAGCACGACCCCGGCGCCGACGATCACCGGCTTGCCGCGCAGCGCCGGGTCGTCGCGCTGCTCGACCGAGGCGTAGAAGGAGTCGAGGTCGGCGTGCAGAATGCTCGCCGCGCCGGGCCCGGGACCGGTGGACACGAACATATGTTCGCATCGAGGACCGACTAGTGGCGAGCCGTGCCGTAGATGCTCGTGACCCAGATGTGGGCGAGGGTGTCGACGAGCTGCGCCGGGTCGACGGCCGGCTGCTCGGAAGCGAAGGCCGCGAGCATCGCGCGCTCGTTCATCAGGTTCAGTGACGTCGCAAGATCACGTGCCGGGATCGTCTCGGGCGCCTCGCCGCGCGCACGTTCGGTTTCGATCGACGCGGTGGTGTAGTCGATCCACTTCTGCATGAAGCCCGACCACCGCGTGCGCACGTCGGGGTTGCTGGGCCGGGCGGCCGCCCCGGCGAGCGTCACGGCGCGATGCGAGCCGAACGTCCGGAACAGGGCGTTGATGGCCCGCCAGACCCCGGCGGGATCCACTGCGGTGTCCATGCCGCCCATCGCGTCGTCGGCGTTGCGGTCGGCCTCGTCGATCACCTGCTCGACGAGTGCGCGAAGCACCGCGTCCTTCGACGGGAAGTAAAAGTAGAACGTCGGGCGGGAGATGCCAGCGCCCTTGGCCAGGTCGTCCACCGAAATGTCGGCCAGCGAGCGCTCCTCGAGCAAGGCCTCGAGCGTGGACAGTATTGCCTGTTCGCGGTCGTCGCCCGAGGGCCTACCGGAACGGCGCCCACGCGGTCCGCGGGACTGACTGACGGTGGTCACAACCCATGACTTTACACGGTGTCGACTTTTTCGACACACTGTTGACTAACTCGACACAGCGTTGATACGCTCCGGTACCATGAGCGAACACCTCGACGTCGTCATCGTTGGAGCCGGCATCTCCGGCATCAGCGCCGCCTGGCACCTGCAGGACCGCTGCCCCGGTAAGAGCTACGCGATCCTGGAGCGCCGGGAGAACCTCGGCGGCACCTGGGACCTGTTCAAGTATCCGGGTATCCGGTCCGACTCGGACATGTTCACGCTGGGCTTTCGGTTCAAGCCGTGGACATCGGAGAAGGCGATCGCCGACGGGCCGTCGATCATGGCGTATCTCAAGGAGACGGTGGCCGAGTACGGCATCGACAAGCACATCCGCTACAAGCACCGGGTGTTGTCGGCGAACTGGTCGGACCAGGACAACCGCTGGACCGTGCGCGTCGACCGCGATGGCGAGGAAGCGGAGATCACCGCGTCCTACCTGTTCGCCGCCAGCGGCTACTACAACTACGACGAGGGTTACACCCCCGAGTTCGTCGGCCGCGACGACTTCGAGGGCACGATCATCCACCCGCAGCACTGGCCAGAGGACCTCGATTACACGGGCAAGAAGATCGTCGTGATCGGCAGCGGCGCGACCGCGGTCACGCTGATTCCGGCACTGGCCAACTCGGGAGCGGGCCACGTGACGATGCTTCAGCGCTCGCCGACCTACATCGGCGCGCTGCCCGATGTCGACCCGTTCGCCGTCCAGACCAAGAAGGCGTTGCCGGAGAAGGTGGCGTACGTGCTCAACCGCTGGAAGAGCATTCTGTTCCAGTCGGCGCAGTACCAGATCAGCAGGCGCTTCCCGAATTTCATGCGCAAGCAGCTGATGACGATGGCGCAGCGCCGGCTGCCGGAGGGTTACGACGTGCAGAAGCACTTCGGCCCCCGGTACAACCCCTGGGACGAGCGACTCTGCCTGGCGCCCAACGGAGATCTGTTCAAGACCATCCGTCACGGCAAGGCCGACGTCGTCACCGACACCATCGAACGGTTCACCAAGACCGGCATCAAGCTCGCTTCCGGTGAGGAGCTGACCGCCGACATCATCATCACCGCAACGGGTTTGAACCTGCAGTTGTTCGGCGGGGCGGAGATCATGCGCAACGGCGAACCGATCGAGCTGAACGAGACCATGGCCTACAAGGGCATGATGCTGACCCACATGCCCAACATGGCGTTCACGATCGGCTACACCAACGCATCGTGGACGCTGAAGGCCGACCTGGTTTCGGAGTTCTTCTGCCGGGTGCTGAACTACATGGACGCCAAGGGATTCGACCGCTTCGAGCCCAAGCATCCCGGTAACAGCGTCGACGAGCGCCCGCTGATGGACTTCACCCCGGGGTATGTCCTGCGTGCACTGGACTACCTGCCGAAGGCAGGACATGTCACGCCGTGGCGGCTCAAGCAGAACTACCTGCTCGACGTGCGGTTGATCCGTCGCGGCAAGGTCAACGACGAGGCGCTCGAGTTCAGCAAGCACGAAGCGTCGGTGAAGGCTTCGGCCTAGCCCACGTCAGGAGCGACGACCACGATGCCGTCGTCGTCGCTGTAGGCGATGTGGCCGGGCTCGAACACGACACCGCCGAACTCGACCGCGATATCGCGTTCGCCCGCACCGGTTTTCGTGCTCTTCCGCGGATTGGTGCCCAACGCCTTGATGCCGATGTCGAGGGTGCGCAGTGTCGCGGAGTCGCGGACGGCGCCGTTGATGATCAAACCGGCCCAGCCGTTGTCGACGCCGAGGCCCGCGATGACGTCACCGACCAACGCCGAATGCAGCGACCCGTCGCCGTCGATGACGAGCACCGCGCCGTCACCGGGTTCGGACAACACCGATTTCAGCAATGCGTTGTCCTGGAAGCATTTCACGGTGACGATCGGCCCGGCGAACTCGCCTCGCGCGCCGAACTGGCGGAATTGCAGATCGCAACTGCGCACGTCGGGGCCGATGTCGTCGACAAGGTCGGCGGTGGGTCGGGGTTCGATGCTCACCGGTCGATGGTAGCGATTGGCCCGGCGAGCAGTACGGGGTCGATGTTGGTCAGCGCAAAGGAGACCGCCTCGTCCAGACCCATCACGCTTCCCATCCCGCGCAGTTCACGCGCGCGGACGGGTCCCAGCGCCGCCGCGACGATCTCACCGGTTTCGCGTAAAGCCTGAAAAACGAAATTTCCACCGGTGGTTTTCGAAGCCGTCGATGGCATCTTGGCTGATTCGAAGAATGAAGCATTCCGGAAGGCGGAGTACGCGGCCGATTGGAGGACCGCGGCGACGTCCGGTCGAGTCTCGGCCAGCGCCCTGGCGCACTCGGCCAGGCAGGGAGCCGAATGCATGGGATTCATGATGCCGCGATACATGTACATCGCTCGACCGGCGAGGGAGAGCGTCAGTGGCCAGTCGCGTAAGCGTCCGGCCACCAACGACGCCGTGATGAAACCCGGTGCGATCTCCTGGCTGGGCGAACTACAGCGTTGCGCGCTCTCGTCGAGTAGCGCCCGGGATCGCTCAGGATCAGTGTCTACCAGTGACAACGCCAGCGCGTTGAGTGCGATGACGGTGGCTCCCGGCATGTCGGAGCGGCGCGCCAAGACCATCGCACGCTCAGCCCTGGCGGTGGCCGCGTCGGAATCCATGCTGCCGAGCAGCGCACTGCTGACGCTGTAGGCGAGAAATATGGCTGCAATCCCGGGGTAGCCGTTGGCCTCGGCCAGTTCCGCTGCTTGCGAATAAGCTTGGACCGCTTCGGTGTAGGACCCTCTGGCCAACGATTCCTCGGCTCGTAAGGTGTAGGCGTCGATCGCGAGCGGAGGACCTTCCAGAACTACGTACTGAGCCGAATCCAGGGCCTGGCGGCAATATACGGCCGCCCGCCTTGGGTCGCCACTGTCAAGCGCCTCGTAGGCCGCGACCATCAGCACGCGCGGAAACTCGGGATGTTCGGCAGCTCCGGGTATCGCGATCACTTCCGATGCCGGTACCGACCACATCTGGCCGATTCGGTTTGCGTTGGCGCGGTGTCGGTGAGGATGGTTAGCCACGATCTGTACGGCGTGACCGACGTCATTGGCGGCGATCGCGTTGGCAAGCGCGGATCGGATGTTGTCGCGCTCGAGGCCCACTTGCCGCTGGCCGACCCCTCGGGTCCAATTACCCAGGCCGGAAAACCAGCCTCGCTCTGACGCGATGTCATGCGCGGCTTGGGTGAGCAGCTCGGCGTAGAAGCGGGAGTGCCGTCCACGGGTCGTGCCGATCTCATCAAATTCGGCGAGCCACTCCTCGCTGTACTGACGGAGTGTTTCCAGTAGGCGGTAGCGCGTCCCGGCTTCGTGCTCCTCGGCGACCACCAACGACTTCGTCACCAGACTGGTGACCAGATCGAGCACCGCCTGAGGTTGCACGGGTCCACCGCTGCAGACATCCTCGATCGCCTCGAGCGTGAAACCGCCGGAAAACACGGCCATGCGAGCGAGGAGGCGTTGTTCGTCAGGGTCGAGCAGTGCAAACGACCAGTCGATGGCCGCCCTGAGGGTCGCGTGCCGTCCTACCGCTCCGCGACGCCCGCCGGCCAACAGCTCGAACCGACGGTCTAGCCTCTGCAACAGGTCCGCCGGAGTGAGCGCGATGACACGGGCCGCCGCGAGTTCGATGGCTAGTGGCACGCCGTCGAGACGCTGGCAAATCTCGACCACCGCGCGGGCGTTGTGCTCGTTTAGCACGAAGTCCGACTTCACTCGCCGAGCCCGGTCAACGAACAACCTGGCGGCGTCCGTGCGGAGCAGGCTCTCGATGTCGGCGTGAGGCTCGCCTGTAGCCAGCGGTGGCAGCGCAATCAGCTGTTCACCGTCGATGGCCATGCCTTCCCGGCTGGTGGCCAGGATGTCGACACCGGGACACGACGTCTCGATTCGTGCGGCGATCTGCGCCACCGAGCTCAACACGTGCTCGCAGTTGTCGAGAACAAGTAGGAGGTGCTTCTGTGAGAGAGTCTCGATCAGAACATCATCCAGGGATTGTCCGCCGCGATTGCTCGGTTGGAACACCTGTGAGATCGCTTCAGCTACCCCCGGCGGATCCGTCACGGGTGCCAGCTCGAGGAGCCAGGCGCCTTCCCGGTAGTGCGGAAGCAGCTCGGCGGCAACCTGAATTGCCAAGCGGGTCTTGCCGACTCCGCCTACACCGGTGATCGTCACGACCCGTGAATCGGTCAGTGCGCGAATCACCCGCGCCACGTCGGCTTCGCGGCCGATGAATGAACTCACCTGCGCGGGGAGATTGCTCGGAAATGTTGCCAGACTGCGTAACGGGGGAAACTCCTGACCTAAACCATCGAGAGTCAGTTGGAATACCCGTGTCGGACTACCCAGATCGCGAAGCCGGTGTTCGCCGAGGTCGATCAGGCCCGCTCCGTCAGGAAGCTGGTTTCGCACCAGAGTTTCGGTGGACGCGGACAGCACGACCTGTCCGCCATGGGCTGCAGCCATCAAACGCGAGCAGCGGTTGACCGGCTGACTGGCGTAGTTGTTGTCGTTGACCACGATGGCCTCGTCGGTGTGTAGTCCCATCCGAGCGCGCAGCGGAACCGGTGTGACCCACGTCTCGTCGGCCAGTGCATGCTGAATAGTTGCTGCCGCCGCCACGGCGTCACGTGCGGTTGCAAACGCCGCTGCCATCCCGTCGCCCATCTTGGCGAACACGTAACCACGTTGAGCCGCAATCGCTTTCTCGAGTATCTCGTCATGACGATCCATGGCGGCCTTCATCGCCGTCGGATCTTGCTCCCACATCCGGGTGGACCCCTCCAAGTCGGTCAGGAGGAACGTCGCGGTGCCGCATGGCGGAGATTGCTGTTTCATCGCTACACGGGCTCCGAGGCGATGTTGGCCACGGCGTAGGAGATCGCTCCATCCATCGTCATCGCTGCCCCTTGGATACGCAGTTCACGTCTGCGGTCATCACCGAGTGCAGCGGAGACGATTTCGCCTGTCTCTTGCAACGCTGCGAGTATGAAGTTGACCTTCGATGCCGACGGCGAGGTGTCGACTTGTCGTGCCACGGCAGACTTGCTTGCTTGCGCGTAGGCGGCATATGCCGCGCCACGCAGTACACCCGCTACCTCGGGTCGTATTTCGGCGATCGCCCGTGCGCACAACGAGAGGCATGGTGCACTTTGCATCAGCGCGACGCTCCACCGCCACAGGCGCATGGTCTTACCCGTCAACGAAAGCGTCAGATCCCAATCTCGTAGGCGACCGGCGACAAGGCAGGCCGTGAGGACACCGGAGGACACTTCCTGGTTCGGCGTGCTGGCTAGCTCGATGCTTTCGTGCAGCACGGCTCGGGCGCGCTTCGGCTCGGTGTCCGCGAGGGCCAAAGCCAACGCGTTGAGGCAGATCACTATCGCGCCCGGCATGCCGGATTGTCTGGCCAGTGCGACGGCATCCTCCGCCTCGGACACCGTGCCTTCAGTGTCGATGCCGCCAAGCATTGTGCACTGGACCCCGTAGGCACGAAAGATGCCTGCCAAACCGGTGTATCCGTCGGCAAGCGCGATTTCGGCGGCGCGACCGTATGCCATGATGGCGTCTAGGTATTCGCCACCTGCCAGCGCCTGCTGCGCTCGAAGGCTGAAGGTGTCCATCTCGACCCGATGGGAATGTGTCGTTCCTGCGGTGCGCCGGCTGGCCTCGGCTGCCTGTCGGCACAGCTTCTCGACTTCGTCCCAGTTGCCCGTCGCTTGGACGTTGTATGCCGCGGTCAGCAGCACCAAGGGATAGCCCGGCTCCTCGGCAGCTCCCGGTAGCGCGAGAACGGGTCCGGCTTCGACGCGGAGTACTTGGCCGGTCGGCCCCTCTGCCTTCTCCTGATGGGGTTGGCTTGCGACTATGCGCACGGCGAGCTTGGCATTGCCGGCGTCTATGGCGTTGCTCAGTGCCGATCGGATGTTGTCGTGCTCAAGCTTGATTCGCCCCGCCCACACCAGTTGTTCTGGGCCGTAGTAGTTTTGCACCGCACGCGCCGACAGGTTGGCGTAGAACTCGGCATGCCGGATCGTCAGCGTGTCGGTCTCGCTCCACGCCGCGGCTTTTTCCTCACAGTATTGACGGAGGGTCTCCAGCAATCGATACCGCGTGCCAGGGCTTCCGTCCTCCGCGATGACGAGAGACCGCCCGACGAGGCCGGCGACCATATCCATGACTTCCTCGCGCTGCACGGGATCGCCGCTGCAGACCTCTTCGATCGCCTCGAGCGTGCACCCTCCCGAGAACACCGCCATCCGAGCGAGCAAACGCTGCTCCGCATCGCTGAGAAGGTCATAGGACCAGTCGATGGCTGCCCGGAGCGTTGCGTGGCGTTCGACCGCGCCGCGACGCGCACCCGCCAAGACGTGGAACCTGCGGTCAAGGCGCGCCAGCAGCTCCCCGGGACTCATCGCGATGATTCGGGCAGCGGCCAATTCGATCGCGAGAGCCACACCATCAAGACGCCGGCACACCTCCACGACGGAGCGTGCGTTGCTGACGGTAAGAGCGAAGTCCGCCTTGACTTGTCGAGCCCGGTCGACGAACAAGCCGATCGCGTCGGACTGCCGGAGCGACTCGAGGTTTTCGTCGGGGTCACCGACCATCATCGGCGGCAAAGCAATCAGTTGTTCGCCGTCGATCGCCATTCCCTCTCGGCTCGTGGCGAGTATGGCCACAGACGGGCATAACCGCTCGATTCTCGTCACCAGCCGGGCAACCGGGCCCAGAAGATGCTCGCAGTTGTCGAGCACCAGGAGTAGGTGAGATTGAGTGAGCGCGTCGATCAGCGAGTCCTCCAAAGACTTCCCGCCTGTGCTCGAGAGCCGAAGGGACTTCGCCACCGCACCCGCCACGCCGTCGGTATCGCGAACCGGAGCCAGGTCGACGAGCCAGGCTCCATCGTTGTAGTGAGGCAAGACGTCTGCGGCTACCTGTAGTGCCAGGCGAGTCTTGCCGACTCCACCGACACCGGTCACCGTCACGACCCGGAAGTTCTCGAGTGCCGCTTTGACACGCGCGACGTCGGCCTCACGGCCGATGAACGAACTCACCTGCGCGGGAAGGTTCCCCGGGAACGAATCCAGCGTTCTCAGCGGCGGGAAGTCGGCGCGGGCACCGTCCGGCAGCAGCTGGAATATTCTCGTGGGCCGACCGAGGTCGCGAAGCCTGTGCTCGCCGAGGTCGACAAGATCCATGCCGCCCGACAACTGCCCAGGCAGCAACATCTCGGTGGCGCCCGAAAGTAATGTCTGCCCGCCATGAGCGGCCGTCATCAATCGGGCGCACCGATTGATCGGTAGGTTCGCGTAGCTCGCGCCCTCCACGAGTATGGCCTCGTCGGTGTGCAGCCCGACCCGTGCCCGCAGGGGCTGGCGGGTCCCCCATACCTCTGTTGTCAGCGCGCCTTGGAAAGCCGCGGCCGCCGATACGGCGTCACGGGCCGTCGCGAACGCGGCCGCCATCCCGTCGCCCATGCGGGAGAACACGAACCCGTGGTGCTCGGCGATGGTCTTCTCCAACAGCTCGTCGTGACGAACCATGGCGGCCTTCATCGCCTCGGGGTCCTGCTCCCACATTCGGGTCGACCCTTCGAGGTCGGTCATCAGGAACGTCACCGTGCCCGACGGCGGTTGCCCAGTCATGCTCCCAACCCCGTTGATGGCGGGTAGGCGAAGCGTAACTTTTCAGAAGACCGTCCGGGCCGAGTTGATCAGCGATCTGTGCAGGCCACGATGATGTCGTGCACGAACTGCGCCAGCCCTGGCCCAGCGTCGTCGTAAAAACGCCGGAACCGCTCGTCGGCCAAATACATCTCGGCCAGGCCCACGTGCATCTCGTGATCGCAGTCGTAGAACCGTTCGATGGTCGCGCGATGCCACGCGGCCAGCTCGTTCGCGCGGCGCGTTCCTGGCGCGACGCCGTCCCTGTGGGCCTGCGTCAGCGCCGCCAACAGCGCGTCGTTGTCGGCCTTGGACTCGATCCAGTCCTGCTTGGTCATCCGTGCCGTCCGCCGCTGCGATTGATTCCACGCGTCGGTGCCGCCCCAGCGCTCTTCGGACTCCTCGGCGTGGTCGTCGAATACCGCGCTGCCGAAAATCTCGACCTGTTTCTCGGCGGTCAGTTGAATTCCGTTGCGGTGCCTGCTCATCAGTTCCTCCACTGCTTTGATCATGTGCTGCAGCCGGTCCGATCGATCCAGCAGGAGTTGACGCTGACGCCGTAGCTGCTCGAGCGTGTCGGCCTCGCCGTCCAGCAGGACGCGGATCTGCTCGAGGGGTATGTCGACCGCCCGGTACACCAGCACCAGATGCAGCCGCTCGATATCGGGTACGGTCATGGCGTCCATAGCGCCACTATCGACCCTGGCGCCGCGTCAGGGTCAAGCGGTTATCAGTTTCCGTCGCCGGCGCGACGGATCAGCAGCACCACGATGATCGCCAACACACCCGCCGCGATCGCCACCGCCACCGGCAACCGCGATGGCTCCGGCCCGATCAACGGCGCCGGTTCCGGGCCCGACACGGGGTTGGCGGCGCTGGCAACGGTCGACTTCGCTTGTGCAGCGGCTTCTTTCGCCGCCGACTCGAGGCTGTTGTCCTTGGCGGCCGATTCCGTAGGGGGCGCTGTCTTCGGCGGAGCCTTCTTCGCGGGCTCCTTCCTGGCGGCGGGCGCCTTTTTGGCGGGCGTCTTCTTGGCCGGTGCGGCCTTCTTCGCCGCCTTCTTCGCCGGGGTCTTCTTCGCCGCCTTCTTCGCAGGAGTCTTCTTGGCGGGCGTCTTCTTCGCCGGCGCCGGGGGGGTCAGCGGATCCGGCGAGGTGCTCGCCGACTCCGCGGCAGCGGGCTGCGGGGTCGACTCATCCGCCGGTGGTGAGCCCTGCGGCTGTTCGTCGGGTCGGCCCTGCTGGTCTGCCATCGGGCTGCTCCTTTGCAGTGTCTCGGCGCCAGGCCGGCCGAGAGGGCGACCGGCAGTCGAACGTTCCCATCATGCCAGGTCGGATGCGGCGCTAACCCGTGACGGCCAGACCGGCCGCCAGCACCAGCGCGACGACCATCAGCGAGGTCTCGACCCGCGCCCTGGTGCGCGACGCCACCGCCGTCGCGCTGTGCGACCGTGCGGCGGGCACCCACATCGTGCGGTTTCGCCAGCCGAGGACGACGAGAGCGACTGTCGTCGCGATCTTGGCCGACAGCAGCCGCCCGTAGCCGGTGGCGTAGAGCTCGGCCGGTGCGCCCAGTCGGATCGCGGCGGCCGCCGCCCCGCCGGCAAGCAGCGCCAGCACGCAGACCATCGACAACTGCGAGAAACGCGGCAGCATCCTGGCCCATTGACCCCGGTGGTCGACCGTGAGCACCAGCGCGGACAGCGCTCCGCACCAGAGCGCCGCGGCCAGGCTGTGCACGGTGACCGCCGCACCGCCCAGCGCACTCTCCGCGAAGTGCCCCGTCAGTTGGCGTGCGGCCACCCCGACCGCCACGGCGCCGATCATCACGACGTTCCTCGACGACGTCCGCGGCGCGGCGAGCGCGGCCACAACGACGGTCGCCGCGACCGCAACCGCGAGCATGCCCGACCGCCCGGCAGCGGTCGCGGTCGCAAAATCCAGCGTGGTCTGCACGCCGAGCCGAAGCACCGGCAGCCCCGCGGCCTGTGCGGCCTCGACGAGCAACCGGGCCAGCTCGGCCAGCAGCCACACCGCCGAGGTGACCGCGAGCGGTCGCGACGAGCGGACCAGCAGCTCGCCGCGACGACGCTCACCGTCGAGCATCGGCACCACGGCCAGGCCCAGCGCCACGACGCCTGCGCCGTCGGCCAGTGCTCGCACGGCGATCACGGCCAACGACCCCTGCGGATGGGCCAAGGCCCAAGCCAGGACCGCCGCGGCGGCCGCCAGCAGCACCCCGACGGCCACCGTGCGTGCGCGGGTCACGGGCGCCGCCGCACCGCCCACAGCGCGCCGGCACCGATGATGACGACGGCGCCCACGAAGAACGGCCACACGGGAACCCCGTCGTCGCCCGAGGCGTCAGCCGGGGCGGCCGCCGACGGGCCCGGCGTCCCGGTCCCCTGCACGCTCAGCTCGAACGACCACGACCCGTTGACCACGTGCCCGTCGGCCGAGGTGGCCCGGTAGTTGACGGTGTACCGCCCGGCTGGCCCGAGCGGCCGCACCCCGACTCGCAGGACGGCGCCCTGGACCTGCGGTTCACCGGTCGACCACAGGTTGCCGTCGGGGCCGACGACGGTCATCGCCGCGAACTGTGTCTGCATCGCTTCGCTGAACGTTGCCGACACCGACGTCGGCGTCTGAGTCAGTCGGGCGTTCTCGACCGGGTCCGTGGCGATGCGGGTCGCGTGCGCGGACGCGGTGCCCGCACCGGCCAGCGCCGCCGCGGCCACCCAGGCGATCACGAGCACACCGGCGGCAATCCTCCTCATGCCCGCCGCCTGGAAATGAGCGCCACAGCGAGGGCGATGGCGGCCACACCCAGCGCCCCACCGGCGAGCCACCGCGTCCCGGTGTCGGTCGTCGGCGGCGTATCCGAGCTGGTCAAGTCCAGCGTCGGCGCCGGGTGTTCGGGTTCGGTTCCGTCGGCTGTCGCGGGCTGGCTCCAGTGCACGACGGTGCCGTCGTCGTAGGTCTGGGTGGCGGGGAAGCTCACCGAGTCGTCGTCGGGGAGCTTGACCGAGGCGCGGAACAATGCGAACTGGTCGGACGAGATGCCGGTTCCCGGCGCGGCCGTCCAGGTGATGGAGCGCACGGTGCCCGCGGCGGTGTCGCGGTCCAGCCGTGCGGTCCACCCTGGCATGACCTCTGTTCGCACCGACGTCAGATTCGGGAGCTCGACGGTCAATTCCGTTGTGAGGGCACCGGTGTCGGATTCACCGGGGACCCGGAATGTGAGCACCGCGTAGTCGCCGGGGTCCGTGTGGTCCGCATCCACGCGGACGTGGGCCGACGCGGTGCCGGCGAGCGCGATTGTCGACGCCGCTGCGGCGACGGCGACGAGGGCGCGCAGGGGCGCCCTGGTGATGGTTCTCATCGGAAGGGCTTTCTGTGTCGTGGGGAAAGTCGATCAGCGGGCGAGGCTGACCGGCGGGCCACGATGAGACACAGACGCGGCGAGAAGCAGCGCGGAGCGAAGCGGTTGTTCGGCACGACGAGCGCTGCGGCGCGCCTGCGGCGGAACCGGTGCGCACACGATCTGCACGGCCACCCGCACCACGCGCGACACCGCCCGGCATAGGCGGTCGCCGGCCGCGATCAGCACCGCACCCACACCGACGGCCAGCACGTGCGCGGCCACCATCGTCGTGCTCGGTGGTGCGTGGGTATGCCCGGATGCGCCGAGCAGGACGTGGCCGACGACCTGTCCCGACGCCAAGATTCCCAGCAGCACAGGGGTTTCCGAGGCGCTCGAGAGACCTGCGGTCAGCGCGCAGATGGTCGCCGCAAGGATGGCCAGCGCAACCGTCGCCGCGCCGGTCGGTAATTCGGCACCGCCGTATCCGTGCGCGGCCGCGGCGAGCGTCGCCGTCAGTAGCCCCGAGGCCACGCCACGGAGGCGTGCCGCGAGGCCGGTGGGCGACATGGAGCGCTCAGCTCACGCCGAGCCGAGCCATCAGGTCGGCGTCGATTCCGTCGAGTTGCTGTTCGATCGAGGCGTGCGCCGCCTTACGTCGTGCCGGCGGCATGTGCTCGGCGGCGGCCACCGCGGCAGACAGGTCGCCGAGCCGCTCGGTGATCGCTCCGACGAACTGTTTGGTTTCGGCGTCCTTGGGCTTCTTCTCGGCGACGAGGCGCAACGACTGCTCGGCACCGGCGATGCGGGCCGACAGCTGGGCGCCGTACCCGTTGAACTGACCGACCTGGCTGAGCGGAACCCCGAGCCGGTCCGCGCGGCGCTGGTCGAGGTAGCCGCGTGCGGTGATCGACGCGCGGTAAGCGACCGGAACCACGATCGGGGCGAGCAGCCGGGTCACCGTCAGCAGCCGCCGAATCCGGCTGGGGGAGAAGAGCTTGCCTTCGCGGGCGGCCTTCAGCTGCGTCTCGGCAACCTTGAGCGCCGCCCGGTCACTGTCGCGCTGTGCCTTGAGCTGCGCTTTCAGCGCCCTGGTCTCGGCACGGTTGGCGGCCTTGATGCGACGGGCCTCGTTCTTGGCGGCCAGCTTGGCCTCAAGTTTCGCCTTGGCCTTGATCGCGCGGGCCTCGGCCCTGCGGGTGGCGCGGGTTTTGCGTCGCTTGAACAGGCTCATCCCGGCTTGCCTCCCAGTAATGTTCTCGGCCGCTGACGGCGTCGCTGTGCGGGTTGTCGGTGCAGCACAACCCTATCGTTGCGAGCTTGTGGGCTGCGGGCGGCTCGATGCCCGCGGGGCCGCTGCGGATACGCCTTGGCTGGACCGGGCAATGCGGGCATGCTTATCCAAAAACCGCGAGTTCGCGAACTTGCGCCAAGAAGCCGCCCGTCATGACGGCAGACAGCGCATAGTGAACTGGTTGGAAGGGGGATCCATGCCAGCTAATCGCCGTGTCACCCGAGCGGTCGGGGCCGTGCTCGAACTGGCGCCGCGGCACGGGGAGGTGTCGCTGGCCCGGCTCATCGAGGCGGTCAGCGAAGACCGCAAACGACGCATCGAGCTCAAGATGGCCGAGCTGCCGCCCGGTGTCTGTGGGCAGTGGCGCCAGTACAACGACCACGACGTCTTCCTGATCCAGAAGGGCCTGCCCGCGTGGGACCGCACGCTGGCCCACGAGCTGGGGCATCTGGTGCTGGGCCACGACGGCATTCCCGTGGCGCAGGCCGCCGAACAGAGCACGGAGTTCGCCAGCTCCGATCTCATCAGCTACATGCTCAACCAGCGGACCGGATGTATGGGTCCCGCCGGTGAGGAGGCCGAGCAGGAAGCCGAGGACTTCGCGGCGCTGCTGCTGTACCGACTCGGCAGGCTCCCGTCGGACCGTTCGTCGATCGTCCAGGTGCGGCTCGGAGAGGCGTTTGGTTGATCGTCTGGGTGATCGCCGGTCTACTCGGGCTGGCCACCGGCCTACGCATCGGGTGGGCGCTCGTCAACAAGCAGAGCCTGGTGAGCACCGCGATGATCCTCGCGCTGGCCAGCCTGGCACTGATCGCCGCCCTGAATTGGCAGCCGCTGACGCTGCTGATCGACGAGCTGCTGCATTGGCCCAACATCTCGCTGGGCCTGTCTCAGGTCGCACTCGTCGCCTGTGCAGCCGGCAGCTGCGTGATGATCACGTCCGCGTCGTCGGTGCGTAAACCGGCGACGATTCGCAGGATCGCCATGGCGCAGTACGCCGTCGCGGCGGTCATCGCCGGGGTGACTGTGCTGGCGTTCTTCGCTGCGGGTCGCCAGCCTGAGATGTCGGCCCAGGACTTCCTGCAGCGGAATCTGAGCGCCGGCGGGAACTCACTGCCCTGGCTGCTGCCGCTGCTGTACGTGCTGCTGGCCTTGTCGTTGGTCTCCTGGGCGGGCCTGCGCTATTCGAACCGCAGCCGCCGCGGGCGGGCGCTGTTCGTGTTCACGCTCGGCATCGTGCTGATCGCGGTGGCGGCCGCCTTTTTCTTCCTGCGCGCCGTGGACCGCAGCGGACCGGTCGGCGTCGGCGCCGCGGCGACGCTCCTGGGCTGCGCGATGGTGGTCGTCGCCGCGGGATCCCTGTTGCCGAGCATCGAGGACTGGTTCGGTGCTCGTCGCGAACTGCGGGCGATCCAGCCGATACTCGCCGAACTGGGCCGCAGACATCCCGACATCGGGATCGGAGTCCGGCCACGCGGTCCACTGGTCTTCCGGGTCGCCGAGCGGATGTCGCTCATCTCCGACGCGCTGTATTTGGAAGCCACGGCCGCCGAGTACCGCCGCAAGCTCCGGGTGGACCCTGCCGGCGCGGTGACCGGTGACGAGGCCGAGGAGGACGCTGAGCTCGAATCGCCGGCCGTTCCGCCGCAGGAACAAGCGAAGGCTATAGCCGAATGGATCCATTCTGGAATCGATGGCGCCGCGGAGGATCAGCGCGTCGACTTTCCCGGCCTGGGCTGGCTCAACCAACCCAGCGAATACTCAGACCGCGAGTGGATTCTGGAGATCGCTAATCAGTACCGCGCGTTGACCCGCCGCGGTGGCGCGACGGGTCAAACAGCGTAGCTGGTCTGCGTAGCTGGTCTGATGGCCGCGCTTCGCCAGCCGGGGCTGCGCGGACTGGCTCGGGCTAATCGTCGAGATGCTCGCGGCGACGCAGCTCATCGACCTTCTGGGCGATGTCCTGCTGGGCCTCCGGCGACAAGCCGACGGTGCGGGCGGCAATACGCCGGACACCCTCGTCGCGCATGCTGGCGAGCCAGGTCAGCTCCTTGTCGAGCTTCTCGTAGTACTCGTCGTCGGTGAAGTAAGCCGGCTTGATCCGGAAGAAGTTGGCAAGAGCTGCCATGGTCGCTGCCGAGGGGTTGGTGCGGTTGCCGGAGCGCAGCTGCGAGAGGTACGGAGCGGACATGGTGACGCCCTCAGCCTTCAGTGCCGCGATCACCTCAGCGGAGGTGTGCGGGCCGCGTCCCGGCGGGTAGACCGTGTCAAACAGCCGGTTCAGGCGAGCGGCGAACGTCGTGCTCATCTATATGACCTCCACATGCATTGGACGAGCGGTGTACAGGCGGCGTATTTGCTGATCATCGTAGCGAGTGTTGTGGTCACAACCAAGTGCAAACCCGGGAAAAGTTGATTTGCTCCCTCGTCACCGCTCGTTACGTAGCCGGCTTGCACATCCGAGGACGCTCCGAACGTGGGCCGACGCTTCTACCATACGATGCGACGAAGCAAACAACAGCGACTCCGTCGAGCTAGTTTATCCAGGGTGCCGGATTACGCGACCCGTTTGAAAAACCTGACTGCCTCCGGCAACATCGTTTGCATACATTCGGGTGGTTCACGGCGTTTGCCAAATAATTAACGCGCGGTCGCCGAAACACCCAGCGACCTGGGGTCCGAACACGTTGTGGTGTCAGGTCGGCCGGGTCGACGGCTCTTCTGTGGCGGCCTCCGCGGGTGCCCTGCGCCGCCGAATGAGCCACGTCAGCAGCACGGCGACGGTCACGGAGGTGGTGACGCCGACCGCGGCCCATCGCAGTCCGAGCGCACCGTCGAACAGCATCCACAGCCCGAACAGCAGGAACAGGACGCTGGCGAGGCCGTGCAGGAACGCTTCGGGTAGTCGCTTGTGCATCAATCTGCCGGCCGCGATGGCGGCGCCGTCGGCCAGCACCATGCCCGCCGTCGCGCCGATCCATACACCGGCCCAGTTCCGGTCGCTGGCCAGGGCGACGGTGGCCAGCATCGTCTTATCGCCGAGTTCGGCGAGGACGAATGACGAGACGATCGCCGGCACCACGTAGCGCGGCTCGGCGATGCGAATCTCTTCGTCGTCACCCTTCTCGCGCCACGTCCACACCGCGAACAGCAGGAATGCGATGGCGGCGACGAACGCGATCGGGCGTTCGGGCAGCGTCATGCCGAGGAAGTGCCCGATGGCCACCGACAGACCGTGCACCAGCATCGCGGCGATCGCGACACCCGAGAGCACCACCCACCATCGGTGCCGCAGCGAGTAGGTCATGGTGATCAGCTGCGATTTGTCGCCGAGCTCGGCGACGAACACCATAGCGAGACTGACCAGGATGGCGGCGAGCATTCGGACGACCCTTTCGACGCGTCGCCGACGATGCCGAGCTCTCCGCCCGCCGGCTTCGGTCGAAGGTCTCGCCCACCACACGGGGTGTGGTTCGTCGGCCGGGCTTGCGCCAGTATGTCGACACGACGATTGGGGGCTACTCCCCTTCGCTTACTGAACCGACCTTAGCCGCGGTCAAGCGGATGCGCCAGCGCCGCAGTGTTTTCGGGCAGCCGAATTCGCTGTTCAGGGATCCGAATCGAATGCTTCGAAAGCCCTTATGCCGCAAGCAGCATCGCAAGTATCGCGGTATCCGGATGGCTGATCGGGTCGACGCCGACGCGGCTCACCATCGAGGTCACCGTTCCGTCCGCTTCGGCTTCCACCCACGCGGCGCGGTGCTCGAGGCCGAGGTGTGGGAGCCCGGGCAGCAGCACGCAGCCAGACGCCGCTCCGTTGCACTCGGGCAGCGACGGCGTGGTTTCCGAAGGGGGATGCAGCATCAGCAGCGCCGGAGGCTGGTGCTCGGCGAAATAACCTGGCGGCACCGCTGATTCGCCCACCACGGTGCCCTCGGCGACGACCAAGCCGACGGTGTTGGGTTCGGGCTCGTCGGGCAGCTCTTCGCGGGCACCGAATATCGTTGTCGTGGACAGCAATCCGGGGAGCGACGCGACGCGGACGGCGACCATGAGCAGCTGCGCCCATTCCTTGGTCGAGTCCGGCCAACGGCCCGAGATCACGAAACCCTTGAGTGAACCGCGTGAATGAAAGGGGGCGACTTCGATCGCCTTACCCGACTCCCTCTCCATATCGCCTCCGCGCCATCGGTGTTCGGACGCCGGCCCCAGCCGACTGATGGCCCGACACGCCAGTGGGTCGATTTGCTCAGCATGCGGCAGAACTCGGCTGGCACGCAAGAGGACACGACTGCTAACGGCCGGAATCGCCTCGGGCAGTCCACAGCACGCGATACGACCCGGCCGCCGAGATCCAACCGAAATCATGCGAGTCGACGGCGCCGGGCGCGCCCGGATTGTCTGAGCGGGCTTCAAAGATCACGTCGCGGCCCGCGCCGTACACATCGCCGACCCGCTTGACGAGCCACCGTCCCGACTGGCGCGGATCCCGGAACACCCTTAGCTGGCCCCGCCGAATGCGACCGCCCCGCATGCCCAAAAGCCCGTCGCCCGGAGCAACCGTCGGGCGCATCGAGTCGTCCACCACTCGGAACAGCCGCAGCGGCCAGCGTCGCGGTGTCTGGTTGCGGCGCACACCCAAAGGGTAAGTTAGGACACATGCTGCATCGATTGTTCAACAACGCAACCCCCGCCCATGCCCACTGCGATCTGTACTGCGGCGTCTACGACCCCGCGCAGGCCAAAATCGAGGCGCTCTCGTGCTTGAAGACGATCCAGAAGTATCACGACTCCGACGATGAGCACTTCCGCGCGCGCTGCATCATCATCAAGGAACGCCAGGCCGAAGAGGTCAAACATCACCTGATGGTGCTGTGGGCCGACTTCTTCACCAAGGACCACTTCGAGCAGTTCCCCAACCTGCACCAGCTGTTCTGGGACGGAGTGCACGGCGCCGGCGATGTCAAGAAGTCGCTCGACGTCGCGGTCGCCGAGAAGTTGCTCAAGACGATCGACGAAATCGCCGACATCTTCTGGCAGACCGACAAAGGCAAGCAGATGGGTGTCTATCCGCCCGCCTGACCCAACCGCCTGACACCGAAGAGCCGCCGAGTCATCGACCGGCGGCTCTTTGTATCGAGTTCGAGGATGTATCGAGTTCGAGGCGGGCGTTCGTCAGTACAGGACGATGAGTGCAAGCACGACCAGGAGCACCAGCGCGATCACACCGGCGCGCAGGAACGCCATCAACTGGGTGCGGGTGTAGGCGGACGGCGTCGACGATTGCCACTCCGTGGGTGGCATGGCCGAACCCGAACCCATCGAAGACGTCATGAACCCCTCCTGACCTGCATCTTTGAAGTCTCCCCCCGTGAGATCGATCACAGCTTGCCAGCTGTGACGCCGATCATAACCCCTGATGTGTCGCCGGGAAAATCGGCTCGACATGTGCCGTCGTCGACGTCGCATGACCCGACTCTGCGATTAGTTCGACTAGGGATTTCGCTCGCCAGTCGAGAATCTGTTGATGGGAACGCTGGATACCCGACGGGTTATCCACAGTTTTCCTCAGGAAAAGCACAGATTCAGCGGCTCACGGCGGGTTCTTCGACGTGGCGGGCCTGTGGATGAACCTGTGGAAACTGTGGATAGGTCGGGATTGCTGTCGGCGCGCGGCGCCCGACGGCATGTCAGCATTGAGGCATGGACGAGGCTGAGGTTGCGCAGGCCGACATCGCCGAGGTGCCGACGACGTTCGGACCCGACGCGATCCTTCTGGATGTCCGGGAGGACGACGAGTGGGCTCGCGGTCACGCACCGGACGCACGGCACATCCCGATGAGCCAGATTCCCGCGCGCCTCGCGGAGATCGACACCGAGGCCCGGGTGTACGTGATCTGCGCCGCCGGTGGGCGCTCGCAGCGGGTGGCGCAGTACCTGGCCAGGAACGGCTACTCGCCGGTCAACGTCGACGGCGGCATGTTCGCCTGGGCCGGGGCCGGCAGGCCGGTGGTCACCGACGACGGTGGCCCGGGCGTGGTCTGACAGATCGTCGCTACCCTGGTCGAATGGTCGGGCGAGGAATGCCGATCCTGCGCAGGCGAGGAGCGAAATGATCCCGCGTACGCAAGGAGCGAAATGATCCAGGTGTGTTCCCAGTGTGGAACCCGGTGGAACGTGCGCGACCGCCGCCGGACGTGGTGTCCACGCTGCAACGGTTCGTTGATGCCGCCGTCGGCGCCCGCACCGACCTCGGATGCCCAGTGGAGTGCTCGTCCGCCCGGTCCCGCCGGAGGCGGTCCGGGCATCGGGTCGCGGCCGCAGTTGCCCCCCGGCTATCGGTGGGTCGCCGTGCGGCCCGGCGCACCGCCGCATCCGCGGCGTCCCAGGCGGGTCCTCGGCCCGACACCGCGCTACGCGACCATCCCGCGGTGGGGCCTCGTCGACCAGATCGCACCGGCCGACCAACAGCAGGAGGTGGCGCGCGGCGGGCCGTCGTCGGGCGTGCTGCGCGGCACCCTGTGGCTGACGATGGCGGTCCTAGGTGCTGCGGCCCTGATCCACCTGGCGCGCTACGCGCTGCTGATCATCAACCGCACGGTGTTGCTGCCTCCTTGGCTCGCCGCGATCGCGACGTGGTTCGGCGTCGTGCTCAGCGTCGTCGCGGCGTTCATGGTGGTGGCGAGCCTGATCATGCTGACCAACTGGCTGATCTCGCGACGGGCCGCCGCGTATGCGTTTCGGGGGGCCACCGATCCTCGACCGTCCTGGCGGCTGCAGGCCGGCTGTCTGCTCCCGTTCGTCAACCTGTTCTGGGCGCCGGTGTTCGTCATCGAGCTGGCGGCCGTCGAGGAACGACTCGGCCATCTGCGCCGGCCGATCGTGGTGTGGTGGCTGGCGTGGATCGCCAGCTACGCGGTGTCGATCTGGTCGATCGCGACCAGCTTCACGCGCGACGCGCAGGGCATCGCCGACAACACCATGACCACGATGATCGCGTACCTGCTCGCGCTGGCGACCCTCCTCCTGGCCGAGAAGGTCGTTTCGGGCTTCGAGCGGCGCCCGGTCGAGCGGCCGAGCAAGCGCTGGGTGATCGTCCCCGACGACGGCTCGCGTCCCGAGGATCAGCCCGAGCCCGAGGTTCCGGTTGAGTCCCGAGGGCAGGACCCGGCAGCATAGGTCGTATGACTGGCGACTCCGAAGCCGCCGACGCCGCGGCTTCCGGACCGACGCTCGGGGGCCATCCATTCGTCGTCGCGCACCGTGGCGCGTCGGCCGACCGTCCCGAGCACACGCTCGCGGCGTACGAGCTTGCGCTCAAGGAGGGCGCGGACGGCGTCGAGTGCGACGTGCGGCTCACTCGTGACGGCCATTTGGTCTGCGTACACGACCGCAGGGTCGACCGGACGTCGAACGGCACCGGCCTCGTCAGTGACATGACCCTCGCCCAGCTACGCGAACTGGACTTCGGCGGCTGGCATCCAAGCCGGAATGCTGTTGAGGCGCAAGGCGATACCGGGTTGCTCACTCTCGAGGACCTGATCTCTCTAGTGCTCGACTGGAACCGGCCGGTCAAGCTGTTCATCGAGACCAAACATCCCGTCCGGTTCGGTGCGCTGGTGGAGAGCAAGGTGCTGGCGCTGTTGCACAAGTTCGGCATCGCCGCGCCGGCTTCGGCGGACCTGGCGCGCGCGGTGGTGATGTCGTTCTCCGCCGCCGCGGTGTGGCGGATTCGCCGGGCGGCGCCGATGTTGCCGACGGTGTTGCTCGGCGAGACGTCGCGGTATCTGGGCGGTAGCGCGGCGACGACCGTGGGCGCCACCGCGGTGGGGCCCTCGATCGCGACGCTGCGTGAGCATCCGGAACTGGTCGACCGGGCGGCCGCGCAGGGCCGGGCGATGTACTGCTGGACCGTCGACCATTTCGAGGACGTCCATTACTGCCGCGACCTAGGGGTGGCCTGGGTAGCGACCAACCATCCCGGCCGCACCAAGGATTGGCTGCAGAACGGTCTGGCGGGTGCGGGGCGCGACTAGTTAGAGGCTGCCGCCCGCGGCCTTCGGCGCAGCGCTGTCCGCTGCCGCCGCACCCAGTTCGCGCGCGACGAAGTCCTCCAGATGGAACAGGTTGGCGCCGGCCCGGTCGGCGATACGCACCAGCGTCGTCATCTGCGCGACCTCCTCGACCTGTTCGCCGAGGAACCACTGCATGAACTGCTCGCCGAGATGGTCGCCCTCGTCGCGGGCCACACCGGCCAACCGGCTGATCTGTTCGGTGACCGTACGTTCCTGGTCGAGGGCCAGGGCGAGCGCGTCGCGTGGTGTGGCGAAGTTGTTGCGCACCGGGTCGACCCCGGGGATTTCGACCTCGACGTCACGGTCGATCAGGTACTGGACCAGCATCATCGCGTGATTGCGCTCTTCGACGGACTGGCGGTAGAAGTGCTTGGCCAGCTGCGGAAGGTCCGCGCCGTCGAAGTGAACGGCGATCGCAAGATATTGCTGCGCGGCCCCGAATTCGTTGCGGATCTGCTCTTGCAGAAGGGCGTGGAATTTCGTGTCGGACGCTTCGGCGATGGTCATGACCGCCACGATATGCCAGGTCAGACGGCATTGTCAGTGAAGGTCGGCCTAACACAGGCGAGCTTAGCCTAATTGAGCGCAGCCTTTGTGATGGCGCTTACAGGGCCGAGCATCAGTTTGCTGTAGCGCCGCTCACGGCTGCGCGTCGAGGACATCGGCGGGGATGGCGGCGTCGGTGCGCAACGCCTCGAACAGCTCGCTCGAGAGCTCATCGTCCCACACCACGACCGAACCGACGTCGCCGCTGGTGTATTCGCCGATGGGCACGGTCGTGGTCAGTACGTCGCCGTGCATCGCCCAGGCGAGCCGGGCCAGGTTCCACACGTGGTCGTTTTCGTTGACGGTGACGGTGCGCGTGGCCGCGCGCGCCATGGGATACCACCGCAGGGGGTTGAGCAGCACGGACGGGCTGGTGGCGCGGTGCAGCAGGGCCGCCATGAACTCCTGCTGGTGGCGCATGCGGTCCAGGTCGGCGCGCGGCGTGGCCCTGGAGCGGACGAATCCGAGCGCGCTGCGGCCGTCGAGTTCCTGGCATCCGGCGGGCAGGTCGATGCCGGCGAGCGGGTCGCTGATGGGTTCGGTTGGGCACACTTGGACCCCGCCGACGGCGTCGACCATGGTGGCGAACCCGCCGAAGCCGATCTCGGCGTAATGGTCCATCCGCAGCCCGGTCGCCTCCTCGACCGTTTGGACGAGCAGCTGGGCGCCGCCCAGGGTGAACGCGGCGTTGATCTTGTCGCTGCCGTAGCCGGGAATCGACACGTACGAGTCGCGGGGGATCGAGACCATCGTCGCCTTGGTGCCCGAGGCGATGCCGGGGATGTGCACCACCAGGATGGTGTCGGTGCGCCCGTCACCGAGGTCTCCTCCGGTGGTCCACTCCGCCTGCTGTTCGGGGGTCAGATCCTGGCGGCTGTCCGAGCCGACCAGCAGCCACGTGGTTCCCGGACCCGACGCGGGACGGTCAGGGTAGTCGACGAGCGCGGTGATGCGCTGCAGCGACGAGTCGACCCAGAGCCCGCCCGCCACCACGCCCGCGACGGCCAACATCAGGACGACCAACAACAGACGTCCCCAATGCCGTTTGCGCCGAGTGCGCTTCGGCTTCGGTGGCGCAGGTGCGGCCGGGGGCGGTATCGGCATGCGCGGTGGGGCCGGTCTGCGCTCGGCGGCCGGCCTGGCGCTCATCGGCGGGGGAGGCGGTGGTGGCCTGCGGGGCGGTGGTGGCCTGCGCGGCGGCGGTGCGGGTCGACCACCCGACGGCGGCCTCGGTGGGGGTCCCGGCGGCATCGGCGGGGCGGGCTGGTTCGGCGGAGGCGGCCGGTAGTTGGGGTCTCGGCGGATCACTTGTGACGGCTCCCGGCGCGGCCGCGGCGGCGGCTCGAACCCGCGGGGCGGTTGCCGGTTGTCGGTCACCCATCAGAATCTACGTCGCGAGCGCGATTGTTCACCGCAACCAGCCCAGATGACCTGCGGCGAGCGCATAACCGACGAACGCCACAGCGTCGATCAGCGCGTGCGCGACGATCAGCGGCCACAGCCGGCCGGTGCGCAGATAGACGTAGCCGAACACCACGCCCATCGCCAGGTTGCCAAGGCCGGCGCCGAAGCCCTGGTAGAGGTGGTAGAGGCCGCGCAGTGCGCTGGTGGCGACGACGGCCGTCGCCGGGCTCACCCGCAACTGCCGGAGTCGGGTGATCAGGTAGCCGACGGCGATCACCTCTTCGGCCCACCCGTTCGCAAACGCGGTCAACAGCAGGACCGGTATCCGCCACCAGGTGTCGTACAGCTCGGCCGGCTCGACGTTGGCGTTCATGCCAAGCAGCCGCGCGATCTGATACAGCGCGAGGCCGGGCACCCCGATGAGCGCCGC